>CAJSYI010000012.1 GCA_910573745.1 Muribaculaceae bacterium
CGTACATATATATATATGACTGCATATACACACTTGATATAACTTGAGGATGCGGCCGGGGGCAGCCGAAGACCGAAGTCAACTGCAAGTACGGGGATTCGGGCGAGACGCGCACATGGAAAGGCGGACATCGAGACACGCCTCGGCGAAAACCCAGGATTCAGAGGGCACCTTGCTCTATAAGAGTGGCGATCCGCTCAATCATGGCGTCTTCCTTGTTCTTGTCGGGATTGTAGCCAGCCTTCATGTTCATGCCGAAGAAGCGGCCGAACGTCTGCCAGAAGCCGGCCCGGAAGGATCCGAGGAACGCCTTGACTATATTGAACGACGACTGGTCGGTCTCGCGGTTGATCAGCTTCAGAAGAACCTTGCCCTGCCCTTTGGTGAATCCCTTCACCACGGGCTTGTACTGGTCGAAGATGTCTTTTTCGAGGTTCTTGAGGTGGCGTTCGCGTTTTTTCTTGTCTGGAATGGTCTGGATGTATTCGTACGTCTCGCAAAGGGCCTGAAAGGCAAGCTTGGCGTAGGGCAGCGTGCGCCTGACGTCGCGGACGGTGCGCCAATAGAATTCCTCCTGCTTCTTGTCCTTGAACTTCAGGGGAGGATATATGTAGACGTCGCGCAGGAGCGTCATGCGCACCGTGTCGCCATATTCGTCCACGAAACGGTAATATCCGACGACGGGCTTTATGGTTATCTTCGGCGTCGGTCCGGACCGGGCAAACGCCGACTGTGCGGACGCTGCCGACGCCAGCATGACGGTTGCCGATACAATTATGGAGAGCGTTGCTTTCTTCAAGGCTGTTTATGCAGGATTTCAGGACGGATTCGCGCCTCGTTCCAAGGCTCGGAAAGCCCTGTAAAATTCAGAATGAAATTCCAACCACATTCTTAAAACGCTTCCACAAGGAGGAATATTGCTTCGGGGCCCAAGCGGAATAGCGCGTCGAGCATCGAGAGCGCGGGGTCGGACTGCGCCCGGAGCCTTTTCGCCTCGGCCACCACCGCCTCCGAGGGCGCCCGCAGCTCCGGGGCGAGAACGTCGAGGCGGAGGGCGCGGCGAATCTCCGCGTCGATGGCCGCGTTGAGGCCGAAGAGCGATTCAGGCGGGTCGGCGATGATGCCGGAAACCGCAGGGAAGTAATGGGCGAAGAAAGGCGCGCGGCCATAGACGGCCTCCAGCGCGCCGAGATGCACACGAGGCCAGTCCCCGTGGAGGGAGATGCGCGGAGAGCGGAGGTCGGCCTGCGCCTCGGCGCGCCCGCCGCAGGCATGCTCCAGCCTCTTCAGTGAGCGCGAGCCGCCTTCGACGGGAACCGTAAGCAAAACGCCGCGCCCGATGAGGGCGCGGTTGCAATGCCTTATGTCTGCGGCCCCGCCCCGGTAATACGCGAGGGAGGCGCAATACGGAACGTACTGCGGGGAATGAATCACCATTTCTTCGAGTCGGGGTTCGCGTCGCGGAGAATGCGGCCGAACCGTATCTTACCGTCGAACCATCCGCGTTCCTCGTCGAAAGACACCAGTATCAACGCCGGAGAGCCTACGATGTGGTCTTCCGGCACGAATCCCCAGTAGCGGGAGTCGGCGGAACGGTCGCGGTTGTCGCCCATCATCCAGTAATAGTCCATCTTGAACGTGTAATGGTCGGCAGGCTTGCCGTTGATGAAAATCTTCCCGTCGCGCACCTGAAGGTCGTTGCCCTCGTAGACGCGTATCGCGCGTTCATATAAAGGAAGGTTGTTGAGCGTCAGGCGGAGCGTCGCGCCGCGCTTCGGAATCCAGAACTCGCCCATGTCGGGACGCGTCCATCCGTAAGGGGCGCCGAGGGGCCACATGCCGCCGAGGTCGTAAAGCCCGCTCTGCGACTCGCGGATGAGCGGCGCGATCACCTCAGGCCAGGCCTCCACCTTCTTCTTCATCTCCGCCGTGAGCGGCACGTCGTAGAAACGGTAGCCCCCGTAAGGGTGCTGCACCGGGCCGTTGCCGCAGTCGTCGGCACGCACTCCGAGGTCGAGCCATTTCTGCGGGTCAACCGGGCCGTTGACGGGTATAATGTAGTTGAACTGCACCTCCGACGGCTGCGCTATCTTCCTGCCGTCGATGAATATCTCGTCGGCGACTATCCTGAGACGCTCGCCGGGGAGGCCGACGGTGCGCTTCACATAGTTCTCGCGCCTGTCCACAGGCCGCCAGACAACGTCGCCGAACTCGGCCTTGTTGGCACGCACATACGCCGCCGGGTCAGAGACGCCGTTGCGGCGCAGCTCATTGCAGATCTGGTAATAGTCGGGGTTCTGCATCTTGAGGGCCACGGTGTCGCCCTGCGGATAGTTGAAGACCACTATGTCGCCGCGCCTTATCTTCCGGAGGCCGGGCAGGCGGTGGTATTCGAGCTGCGGCTTCTCAAGATAGCTTTTGGTGTCCACTATCGGGAGCGTGTGCTGCGCGAGAGGGAAATGGAGCGGGGTCTGCGGCACCCGAGGGCCGTAGATGGTCTTGTTCACCCACAGATAGTCGCCCACGAGCAGGGACTTCTCGAGCGAGGACGACGGAATCTTGTAGTTCTGGCCTATGAAGGCGAAGATTATGTAGACGAGCACCAGCGCGTAGACGATGGCGTCCACCCATCCCATGACCACCCGCGTGGGCCTGGACTTCGACTTCTTCCACCATGTGAAGGGTATGTAGCCGGTTATGTATATGTCGGCGAGCAGGGGCCACACGAGGAGGAGCCACGGGTTGCCGATCCATATCACGAAGAGGAAAAAGAGGAGCGAGACCGCCGCGAAACGTATCCAACGGGTGGTTTTTACTTCAGACAGCCTGTCTTTGAAAGATTTCATGATTCTATAGAGATGATTGAGGACATTAGAGATGATTAAGGACATTCTATGATTTCAGACATCATGTCGTCCATGGTGAAGAACCCCTTGCGGCCCTGAAGCCACTCGGCGGCCATGACCGCGCCGAGGGCGAACCCTTCGCGCGACTTCGCGGAGTGGGACAGCGTGATCGAATCGACCGGACTGTCCCAGACCACTGTGTGGATGCCCGGCACCTCGCCCCTGCGCTCATGGGCCACGGGAAGCGTACGCCCGCCGGCCCCGGCCGCACCGGAATGCGGCACCTCCGCAGGCTCCTGCCAGGAATCGAGGCGGGCGGATGCGGCCACGATGTCGTCGGCTATGGTGATCGCCGTGCCGGAAGGATGGTCGAGTTTATGCACATGGTGCACCTCCAGCATCGAAGGGGAATACTGGGGGAAGCGGTCCATCAGCCGGGCGAGACAGCGGTTCACGGCACGGAAAAGGTAGACGCCGACGGAGAAGTTGGTGCTGTGGAAGAGCGTCCCGTCCCCACGCAGGCACATCTCCCTGACCTCGGGAAGCGAACCGTCCCATCCGGTGGTGCCGGAGACAACCGGCACGCCGGCCGCGAAGGCGCGGAGTATGTTGCCCGCGGCGGCATCGGGCCGCGAGAACTCGATGGCCACATCGGCCTCGCGGAATCCGGGCGAGGCGGTGTCGGCGATGTTTTCCACGTCGATGCGCGCGCAGACGCTGTGTCCGCGCTCCTGAGCAATGCGCTCTATCATATGTCCCATGCGGCCATAGCCTATGATTGCTATTTTCATTTTCTCTAAGAGTGTGTTTGAATTTTTATTCTGATTTTTACAGGCAGTTTTACAGGGCTTTCCGGGCCTTGGAACGAGGCGCATAGCGGCCTGTGCAACGAGTGAAAGGCCGGAAAGGACGTGAAAATGCCGTAGTGTGCCGTTCGAGTGTGCCTTTATGGGTCTTTCGGCCGTCTTCACGCCTTTGCCTCGGTCATGCAGCCCGCTGCACTCCCTCGTCTGCATGCGCGAATCCGTCCCGAAATCCTCCATAAAAAATCCTGAAGAAAAATTCCAAACACACTCTAAGATTGTCAATAGACGAAAGCGATGTTGTCGATGTCGAGGGTGATGCCTTCCGTGATGACGAAAGGCTCTCCGCAGGAGGTGGAGGCCATCAGCAGCACGTGGGTCGGTGCGGTTCCGGCAGGATCCCAGCCGACTTCGTGCACAGGCACGAGCTTCCCCTTGGAATTGTACGCGTAATATGCCTTCTTGCCGTCGAGCAGCCCCATATAAGGCTTGAAGAAAGGCTTCTTCGTTATGTCGCCGTAATGGATCGGGAGGCGGTGCCCCACGGTCCATGGCACGCTCCGGGCGTAGCGTTCGCGCCCCGTGCCGACGCGGTGGGCGTATATGTTCCCCTTGGAGTCTTCCCAACGACGCTGGAGCAGGACGTAGACCTCGGCGTTGTCGCGCCCCGGGAGCGTCTTCTTGGCGGAAAGCCCGGTGGCGCGGGTGCGCGTGTTGAGGTTGGGCATCATGACAGCGAAGTCGTACTGGATGGCCTTGGGACGCTTCGTGAAAGGAATCCCCATCTCCATGTTGGTGAACGGGCCTTTTGTCGACGTTACAGGCTCCTTCATCCGGCCGAGGAATATGGTTCCCGCCACTGCGGCGTCGAGGTTTATGATTCCGAGCACCTTCACCTCCTCCATCTTGCTCTGCAGGCGCGCCACGAGGTTTCCTCCGCGCTTCACGGGAGCGACGGAATTGGAGCCTTTCACGATGCCCGACACCTTGGCGTAGACGTTGCTCGTGGCCCACGGTGAGCCGCCGAGGTTGCGGTAGGGCTTGTTGCCCGCCGCATGTCCGGACGGGGCTACCTCGTATATTGTCTTACGCTTGCCTCCGATCACCTTCGACTCGGTGATTTCGCGGGTGTACCAGCTGGAGAAATCGGCATAACGAATCTTCTCCACCCTCTCCGCATCGGCGCCGGAAACCGCCGCAAATAAGGCGGCGGCAACGGCAAGGGATTTCATGGCGTTCATTCGGGAAAGTCAGTTATAGTCAACACGGTTGCAAAATTAGCAATTTTTTCTTTTCCGTGCAAATCCTTTGATTATCAGCTCTGTTTTAATGCATCAGGCACTAATGGCATACTTTTTTAGGGAGGAAGAAGCTTCGGCTGCCGACAGAGCCTCATTTGCCATGACTACACTGTGATTATTGATTTGCCGAAAAACGTGGAAAGCATGGCAAGGGTAGAGATAGTGAAGTTGTGCTGTCCGCTGAGCCATTTGGTGATTTCGCTCGGACGGCGTCCCAAAGCATCGGCAAACTGTTTCTTTGACAATCCGCGTTCCCGCATAAGGTCATATATGCGGTCGGATATTGCAAAGGAGAGTCTTGCGCTCTCCCTTTCTTCCACAGGTATCTCCTTAAACAAGCGCGGGAGCAGATCTAAGTTCTCTTTCATAGCTCAAAAGTTTTATCAGTGTCGATTATATTCTCGGTTATCACTACCGAGCCGTCTTTAACACCTGATTTGAGCAGTTCCTCAAACTTTTGCAGGGTTACGACGTATCCTTGAAGCACATTGTCCTCCTCATATGTCCGGGTTGTTTTCACACCTCCGTTACCGAGGATTATTATCTTATCCGACAGCCGCAGGGCATACAGACGCAGTTTGGAGCGTAAGGCAGGAAGCGCCACCACCGAATCGCGCATCTTTCCCTCGTTGCGAAAATAGCGTTCAAGTGCTCCGCGCTCTATTATTTGCTCTACATACCGGATAATGGCGCGATAATCGGCATTCAACTGAGAATCCTCTCTGAATTTAGCGACAAATTTATTGAACTCATCCAATTCGTCGCCAAGGAATTGAATGCTATAAACAGTGCATTTGTCGCTGTCATTAAGTAGTATAAGCTCGACTTCGCTCATCGGTGGCATCTTGTGTTTTGATATTATAACGCAAAGATACAACAATAATTTCACTTAAAAGTGAACTGCCGCAAATTTTATCGCTTGAAATCCCTTTTTCTCGCTTTTATATCGTTGAATATTGGCCGCAAATCAGCAAAACGGTCAGAATATGGAATTGCCGAGGCGGGTCGTGAAACGCTCCAGCGCCTCTATGCCGACAAGCGAATTGCCGCATTCGTCAAGCCCGGGGCTCCACACCGCCACGCTCAGATGGCCGGGAATCACGGCCACTATCCCTCCCCCGACACCGCTCTTGCCCGGCATACCTACCCGGAAGGCGAAGTCGCCGCTTTCGTCGTAGAAACCGCAGGTGAGCATCAGGGCGTTAAGCCTCTTCGACTGGCTGAGGGTCAGAATCCTCCGGCCGTCCACCGGGTTGAAGCCTCGGGCGGCGAGGAAAAGGAAGGCACGGGCCAGCTCGCCGCAGGTCATGGAGATGCTGCACTGGTGGCAATACACGTCAACGAGCGTTTCGACGCACCCACGGATGTTGCCGAAGCTCTTCATGAGGTATGCCAGCGCGCTGTTGCGGCTTGAATGCTCTATCTCCGAACGCGCCACCTCCTTGTCGAAGTATATGTCTTCCGATCCGGAGAGGCTGCGGACAAACTCCAGCAGTGCCTCTTTCGGCCTGTCATAAAAGCCTATGAGGCGGTCGGTTACCGCCAACGCCCCGGCGTTTATGAACGGATTGCGCGGCCTCCCCTTCTCATATTCGAGCTGAACGAGCGAATTGAAAGGGTTGCCGGAGGGTTCGCGGCCCACGAACTTCCACACGTCCTCGCCAAGGCGGCGCACCACCATGGTCAGCGCGAAGACTTTGGAAATGCTTTGTATGGAGAATTTCGTTTCCCAGTCACCTGCGCCTGCCATGACGCCGTCGGGGGTGGCCACGGCGATGCCGAACTTTGAAGGGTCGGCCGACGCCAGTGCGGGTATGTAGTCCGCCACCCTGCCGGCTCCCCTCAATGGCGACACGTCGGCCAAAACTGAATCAATAATTTCCTGATAATCCATATTTTGAAGATTGAAATCGGCAATAAGCGAACACCTCCCTTCCGGAACACCCGCCAACCGCAATGCAAAGGTAGTCATTTTCTGCATCTACACATCCTCCTGCGTCTTTTTTCTCCAAAAATCAGCTTATGGACTCTTACTGCGAAAAAACGGGGGTCATCAGCCGAAGGCCGTGTCAATCCGCAAAGTCTGTCCGCAGGTCGCTGCATGCAGCGACCCTACATCAGGACAACGCTTCGCATACTTCTGTAATTTGGTGACGAAAACGCATATACGAACTTTTGGCTCGGATTTTGCATTAGAAATGAGACTATGATCCTCGATTGCCATACCCATCTTGCGCCGCCGCGGCCTGAGGCCGTGGTGTGCGCCTCGCCGGCCGGATTCGTGCCGGCCGGCGGACAGCTGTATTCGCTCGGCATACATCCGTGGAGGCCGGAAGAGGCCACGGAGGAAAACTTCGGCCTCCTCGCGCGGCTTGCCGGAATGCCGGAAGTGGCGGCCATCGGCGAGGCCGGCGTGGACCAGCTGCGCGGCGGCCCCATGTACAGGCAGATGCTGGCCTTCAGACGCCAGATAGAGATTTCCGAGGCAGCGGGCAAGCCGCTCGTAGTCCACGACGTAAAGGCCCACGACTCTGTGGCCGGCCTGCGCCGCGACTATGCCCCCGTGCAGCCTTGGATCCTGCACGGATTCCGGGCGAAACCCACGGTGGCGAAGATGATGCTGCAGGCCTCCGACGGCTTCTGGTTCTCTTTCGGCGAGAAGTTCAACCCCGACGCGCTCAGGGCAGTGCCACGGGAACGGATACTCGCTGAGACCGACGAGTCGGCATTGGACATCAGGCAGATAATAGCCCGGCTTTCCGAAGCCTTGGGCGAAGACCTCACGGAAACCATAGCCGCCAACTCCGCCCGCGTGTTCGCCACGGCGCACAGGGCGGCTGACTCCCGATGACCCCGCCCGGGGTCATATCAGCTGCAGCAGGTGCAGCTCGTCGGCTATCTCCATCCCGGAGAGGGTGCGCCGCCGCGATATGACGCGTGCGAATTCCTGTATCGCGGGGTGGAGTCGGGGGTTGGTGAATATGCGGCTCGCGGTGCGGAACGTCTTGTCGTATATCGCGTCGATCTCGTCAGGGTCGAGCGAACACGTGTCGCGTCCCTCTTCGCGTATATGTTCCTTCACGCTGTCGAGGATTCCGGCCGGCACGTCCCGGCGCCCCATCCTGACCATGGCGCGAGCCATGACGTTTGAAAGCACCATGGCCGATGTGAGGTAATAGTTGTTGATCAGATGGTCCCAGGTCGATTTTGGCGACACGGAGGGTGAGCCGCAATAGTAATAGGAATGCGAGAAGGTTACCATCGGGCCTTCGGCATCGAGCGATACGGAGCTGATGCGGTCTATGGCGTCGAGGGCCGCGAGGGATATGGCCATCCCGGCGAGTCCGTAGGCACGGTCGTCTTCGTTGCTATAGTGCAATGTCAGAGATTCATCCATATTTTGAAGTACTGAGTAGTGAGTACTGAGTGGAGAGTCGGGAGTACTGGTTTTTTATAAGTGATTCGTTCTTTTGGAAGGGGACGCGTGCGTCCCCTTCTGTTCTAACCTACGATACGGATCAATTGTTCGGCGTCAGAACAGGAGATTCACGCCGCCGACCACGCTTATGCCCTGCATCGGGGCGAAGGGCAGCACGTCGTCCCTGCGGTCGAGCAGGTTGGCCCCCTGGACGAACACGCCGACCTTGGGCGTGAACTGCCATCCGGCGCGGAAGCCGAGCAGCGTGAGGTCGGGCAGGCGGAGGGAGGGCATCGGGCCGTCGCCGGAATCCTTGATCACCGGAATCCCGCCCGGGACGGCGGCGGAACCGACACGTCCGGCCTGCGTGTATATGCGGCGCACGCCCCTGTATTCGTATTCGAGCGAAAGGGAGAGCTTTTCCACGGGCTTCACGGTAGCGGCGACGGAAGCCGTCCAGCGCGGACGGTCGTAGCCGTTGAAATATCCCTTCTCGCCGTCCTGCGGCTGGTATGTGCCTTCGGCTTCCAGCTCAAGAATGCTTCCGAGCCTGTAGCCAGCGTGCATCGCCAGGCTGAGCCCGTGCATGTCGATGCCTTCCGGCGACGAACCGTAGCGGACGTCGGCGGGATCGCAGCCGTCGGGAAGCGACATCCCGGGCATGGCGAGACTGCCGTAGTTGAGCATCGCCATGTACCATCCTCCGGTCGGCATGCGGCGGCTTATCCTGTAGCGGAAGGCCACGCCTGCCGAGAATCCGGCGAACGGCCCGAAGTTCGCCCCGGCCGAGGCGTCGAGCGGGGAATAGACGGGGCGCGTGTCGGCAAGCAGCGGCATGGCGTAATAGTCAAGCGCATGCTGCGAGGCGAGCGTCTGGAGCTCCGAGCCTCCGAGGACGTTGAGGAAAAGGCCCACTCCCCCCTTGCGCCAGTCGAGACGCACGTCGGGGGCCATGTGGAAGACAGAATACCGGTCGCCGGAACGCCCGGCGGCGAAGGCGAGGTCCACGTCCACTCCGAGGCGCATGTTGAGCAGGCCGCGCGAGAAGCGGTAATAAGGAGTGAGCGTGAGCATGCCGTAGTCGTCATGCCCGCGGCTTCCGGAGTCCGTGTCGGGACGGTCGGCGTATAGCAGCATGTCGCCGCGCAGGCCGAGGCCGAGCTCCGAGCCGCCGCGCCACCGCTTCCTCAGCCCGGCATCCAGATACAAGGCGGTCTCACGGTCGCCCTTGAACCGCGACAGCCCGGACGCGCCGGCATCCTGCAGATACAGGGCGCGGTAGCCGAAATGCCTCACGCCGAGGGCCGCGTCGTAGCTGAAGCCGCGGAAGTCGCGTTCTCCGCGCCAGCCTATTCGCGCATTCGCCTCGTGGAGCGTCTGCGTCGGCGCCTTGAAGGCATCCTCCCCTGCGGACCGGAGGCCGTCGGCCCAAAGGCCGGACATGGCGGCGTATCCGTAATAGTTCCATCCGGCGAGCCGGTAGTCGGCGGCGGCATCGACGGTGCCCTTGCCGTCGAAGATGTGTGAGGCGTAAAGGCCGAGGCGGCCGTCGGCGAGGCGGCGGCGCACGTCGGCGGCCTGTACGGAGATGCGCGGCCTGTGGAGGGAGGTGGTGTTGAACTGCAGGCATGCCCCGGCCGTCGTCTTCGGGGACTGCACGAAGCGGTAGCCCGCGCTGAGGTTGCCGTCGAGCCATGAGCCGAGGCCGAGGCCGAGGTATCCGCGCGAGCCGCGGACCGCACGCGAGGCGAACGGCGTAACCACGGGCATCTGCGACGCCTTAGGCGTGAACGGCGTCGGCACCCCCTCCTCCCAGCAGGCGAGAGGCGAGGACTCGACGGTGAAGCCCAGACGCTTCGGGAGCGTGAAGACCTTGTCCTGCACGATCACCTCGCGCACGTATTTCCCGTCCACGCCTATGGACTCGTGGAGTCCCTGGGCCAAGGCCGGGGCGGCGGCGAGGGCGGCGGCAAAGGTCAGTATGTGTCGGTTTTTCATTTTTTCCAGTTCTTGAGACGTGAATCGATCATTTGGCGTATCTCCTTTTCCGCGCCGGGATAGTTCTGGCGCAGCGACTCGAGGTATTCGCGGCCGAGATACGTCTTGCCCTGTGCGTGGTATACGTCGGCGAGGGCGATGAACCCGCGCGCCAGCCAGTACTGGTGGGGCGAGCCTTCGTCGGTGAAGGCCGAAAGCACCTTCTCCGCATCCTTCAGGCTGCCTGAGCCAAGCAGGCTCTCCCCCAGCTCCACGGCCGCGCGCGCGCCGGACTCAGAGGCCGGGACTGCGGCCAACGCGCGCAGCATGTCGCGTCCCTGCCGCGCATTCCCCCCGGCGATGAGCGCCAACGCCTCGTGGAGGGTGGCCTCGTCGGCCTGTTCGGCGGTGATTCCGCCGGAGTTCCTGAGCCTGCGGGCGTATTCGACGGCTTCGGCGGGGTCGCCGGTGGTGCGCATTATCCCGGCGCAGGCGTCTGCCGAATAGTCAGCCCCGCCCCGCCGCAGCAGCCCGCGCCAGGCTTCGAGGGCCTCGGCTTTCCGTCCGAGCCGCTTCTCAAGAATCCCGGCCTTCAGCAGGAGCGCGGCCGGGGCCTGACGCGAGTCGGGACGGCGGTCGATGAGGCTTCCGGCGGCTGCAAGCGCGCCTTCGTAGTCCTTGGCCTCATGGCGCACTTCGGCGAGGTCGTAGAGGGCCTGGGCGAGATACCGCCCGTCGGGATAGTCTTCTACGTAAGCCTCCAGGCGGCGCGTGTCTGAAGCGTCGTCGTTGAGGGCACGCTCGGCCGCGTCGAAGGCGAGGCGTTCCATCTCGTCGGTGTCGAGCTGCGGCGCGCCGGGCACTCCGGCGAGCCACCGCGCAAGCTCCGGCAGCGCGCCCCGCGAGGCGTAGATCCTGCGGAGGTCGTCGCCCGCCATCCTGGCCTCCTCCGATGTGGGCCAGCGGCGTATCAGCTGCCTGTATGCCTCGGCCGCGCCTTCCTCGTCGGCCGAGGCGTGGCGGGTTATGGCCAGGTTGAGCATGCCTTTGCGAGCCTCGGCCGACTGGGGCCATTCCTCGGCAAGAAGCTCGAATGCGGCGGCGGCACCGCGCGCGTCGCCGAGGTCGCTGCAGGCAAGCCCCTCCTCGAGAAGGGCCTGCGCCGCCCACTTCGACTGCGGCCATCTCTGGCGCAGCCGCTTGAGGTCGGCAATCTTGGCCTCCTGGTCGCCCGCGCTCCCGTGGGTCATGGCGCGGCGCAGGAGGGCGTAGTCGGCATCGGCGGCTCCGGCGTCGATGGCTGCGGAATACGAGTCGATCGCGCTGCGGGCGTCGCCGCAGTAATACAGGCAGTCGGCCAGGCGTATTGTGGCGTCGGTCTTCAGCGGGGCGGCCAGAGCGGGACTCGCGTCCAAAGCCTGGCGGAACCGCCGCGCGGCTTCCGCGTACTTCTTCTCCATATAAAGGGAATAGCCGAGGCCGTAGAGCGCGAGCGTACGGTTGTCGCCCCGCGGCTGCCCGTCGAGGAAGTCGGCATAGCCCTTCGAGGCCTGCGCGTATTTCCCCTGGGCGTAAAGGGCCTCGGCGAGCCACAGCCTGGACTGCAGGGCAATCTCCCTGTCGTAGCGGCCCATGCCGGCGGCCATCCGCATGTATTTCTCGGCAGAGGCGGCGTCGCCTCCCGCAAGGCGTTCGGCCCCCAGCTCGTAGGCCACCTTCTGCTTCGCGGCCAGCACCTCGGCCGAAGGCTCGGCTATGCGCTCGATGCTCGCCATCGCGCTGGCGTAGTCCTTCTCGTGCCAGTAGGCCGTGGCGAGGCACTCCTCCACCTTGGGCGCGAACCGTGAGCGCGGGAAGCTGCTCAGGAAGCTTTCGAGGACAGGAATCGACGATCCGAAAGGCACCTTGCCGCCGGAAACGCTGGCGGCCACGTAATTGTAGAGCGCGGTCTCGCTCACCTTTCTGTCGAAGGTCATGTCGTATGCCTTGCGGAACGACATCGCCGCCGCGCTGGGGTCGCCCTGCTTCATGTTGCACTGCCCTATGTAGAGGTACGCGCTCTGGGCAAGCTCCGAATAGCCGGAAGTCAGGCGTTCCATCTCCCTGAGGCACCCGTCGAAGTCCCCCTCGGCGTAAAGAATCGCGCCGAGGGTGTAGACGGCGGTCTCAGCCGGGGTCTTCCCCTCGGCCTGGCATTCATCCATATAATTGGTTATGAACCCTTTGGCCATGTCAGGCTCGCCAAGCTTGAAATAGCTCTCGCCTACGATGCGGTTCATCTCCGGGATGAGCTCGGGCACGGGCTGCTTCATCATCAGCGACCGACCGTGGTCCACCACGTCGCGGTACTCCCCCTTGAGGTATTCGATCTGCGCCATGTAATATCCGGCCTCGAAGCCCGTGGGCACGTACGGGCCTCGGCGAGCCACGTCCCCGGACCTCCGCACCTGACGGCGCGCCGGCGTGTCGGCTGCCTCCAGCCCCTCGCCGGCGGCGAGCCGGAAGCCGTCGTAGGCCTTGTCGTAGTCGCCGCCGAGGTATTCGATGTAAGCCATGTAGAACCGGGCGCGCTGCCTCCATCCGGAGTCGGACAGGAGGCTCCCGAAGGCCTGCCGGGCCTTGCCGAACTCGCCTGCCTTCGTCAGGCTCACGCCCTTGCGGAACGTGTAGAGCGCACGGCTCTTTGAGTCAAGCCCGTCTATGTCGGCCTCGGAATAGATCCTTGCCGCCGGGCCGAACTCATGGGCGAAATAATAATGGTCGGCCGTCATCAGCCTCACCTCCGGAGTGCGCGCCGAAGCCGGGTAACGGGACGCGAAATCCTCCAGCAGAGCCACGCACCCCTCCTCGCCGCGCTCGTACACCGACCGGGCGAGCATGTAGTCGCACTGTTCGCGCACGTCGGCGTCCATCGGCGCGCCGGAAAGCAGTAGCGTCCGCAGCTCATCGACGGCGCCGCCGTAGTTGCCGGCGGCCATCATCCGCCGGGCACGCTCGAGCATGCCGGAAGGCGCGGGGGAAACGTACTGTGCCATTCCCGGCGGCGCGGGCTGCGAGGCCGCGAGGGCGGGCCCTGCGGCAAGCCCTGCGGCCACGGCCACGGCTCTCATGGCCGCCATTTTATGTCTCTTTTTCATAAGGATATCCAATGGAAGCGGCCTCCGGGGCCGCTATGCGATGCAAAAGTAGCCATTTTTGCCCACAATCCCAATTTTTCGGACGAAATTTGCAGGAGCGCGGCGGATTGGCTAACTTTGCAGACCATAAACCAGATTCACAAGGGATGCGCAGGGCCGGAGCCCCGGCCTGCCGACGCGGCCCCGAAGCAAAAAAACACGACAACAAATGGCATTAAAATGCGGCATAGTAGGCCTGCCCAACGTCGGCAAGTCAACCCTCTTCAACTGTCTGAGCAACGCCAAGGCCCAGTCGGCCAATTTCCCTTTCTGCACCATCGAGCCCAACGTGGGCGTGATCTCGGTCCCTGACGACCGCCTGACGAAGCTCGTCGAGATGTGCAACCCGCGCTCCACGGTGCCTGCCACGGTGGAGATTGTGGACATCGCGGGCCTCGTGAAGGGCGCATCCAAGGGCGAAGGCCTCGGCAACAAGTTCCTCGCCAACATACGCGAAACGGATGCCATCCTGCATGTGCTCCGGTGCTTCGACGACGACAACATCACCCACGTGGACACGACCGTGGACCCGGTGCGCGACATGGAGGTGATCAACTACGAGCTGCAGCTCAAAGACCTGGAGACGGTGGACGCCCGCCTGGCCAAGACGCTGAAGGCGGCGAAGACCGGCGGCGACAAGACGGCCAAGCTGCAGGCCGCCGTGCTGCAGGCCTACAAGGAGGCACTCGAGCAGGGGAAGCCGGCCCGCAGCGTGCGCTTCGAGACGAAGGACGAACAGAAGTTCGCCCGTGAGCTTTTCCTGCTCACGGACAAGCCGGTGCTTTACGTCTGCAACGTGGACGACTCCGCCGCCGCCTCGGGCAACGCGTACGTCGAGCGCGTGCGCGAGGCCATCTCCGGCGAAGACTCCGACCTTCTGGTGGTGGCCGCCAAGACCGAGAGCGACATCGCGGAACTCGACACGTGGGAGGAGCGCAAGGAGTTCCTGCAGGAGATCGGGCTGGAGGAATCGGGCGTGTCGCGCCTGATACGCGCCGCATATTCGCTTCTCGACCTCCAGACTTATTTCACCGCCGGACCCGACGAGGTGCGCGCATGGACGTTCCTGCGCGGAACCAAGGCCCCGCAGGCCGCCGGAATCATACATACCGACTTCGAGAAGGGGTTCATCCGCGCCGAAGTGATCAAATACGGCGACTTCGTGTCGCTCGGTTCGGAAACCGCCGTCAAGGAGGCCGGGAAGATGGCCGTCGAGGGGAAGGAATACGTGGTGCAGGACGGCGACATAATGCATTTCCGCTTCAATGTCTGACCGCCGGGCGCCGGGCGGCAACCGGCAAAAAGGAAACGGAATGACGATAGAGGAGGCTCAGAAGGCCGTGGACAGATGGATCCGCGAGGTGGGGAACGGGTATTTCTCGCCCCTCACCAACATGGCCGTGCTCACCGAGGAGGTGGGCGAGCTGGCACGCGTGATATCAAGGACATACGGCGAGCAGGTGGCCAAGCCCGGCGACCTGCGCCATCCGCTCTCCGAAGAGCTGGCCGACGTGCTGTGGGTAACGCTCTGCCTGGCCAACCAGACGGGCGTTGACCTCACGGAAGCCCTGAAGGCCGGACTCGAGAAACGCCTGACGCGCGACCGCGACCGCTTCCGCCCCTGAAAAACGCGCCCTGCTGCCAAAATTCCACTTATGTTTTCTGACCGCCAGACCCCGAAGACCCTCCGCCAGATACTTTCGCAGAACTGCACTCCCTCGGACGCATTGGTGGACGACCTCGAGAAGGCCGCCCGCCTCGTGCATACGCCCAAAGGCAGGGATATAGTGAGGCAGGGCGAGGTGTGCGACGACTTCGTCTTCATCCGCCGCGGCCTCATGCGCGTGAGCCACACCGCCGGGGAGACGGAGGACACGATCCTGTTCGGGACTTCGGGCGACGTCTTCACCTCGCTGCATTCCTACCACGCGCACGAGCCGGCGGTGTTCTCGCTCATCACCGTGGAAGACGCCGAGGTGTGGCTGGTGAGCTACGCCAACATGAAGCGGATACTGGCCACACACCACGACATGCTCCTGTGGATGCACGACCTGATGATAGAACAGATCTACGCCTTCGAGAAGCGTTACGTCTTCTTCAGCAACAAGTCGGCCGAAGAGCGTTTCGTCAACTTCCTCCTCGACAGGTACGGCGAGCTGAGGCGCGAGCCCATCAAGTACATCTCCGGCATAGTCCCGCTCAAATACATAGCCCAGTACCTCAAAATCACCCAGTCCACGCTCTCGCGCCTCCGCAAGAAGCTCGCGGGAAGATCCATCAACGGCTGACGCCCCCGTCCGTCCACGAAGACATAAAAACACAGTTCAGGAAGCACATGCAGGGTCGCTGCGTGCAGTATGCTGCGACCCTGCATCGGTCCGCGCCCGGCGGAAAGGACGTGTCCTGAATCCTGAAAACAGCCGCTTGCAGGCTTCTTACTTAGCAAAAAAACGTCATCTTCAAACCTTAGAGTGTGTTTGAATTTTTATTCTGATTTTTACAGGCAGTTTTACAGGGCTTTCCGGGCCTTGGAACGAGGCGCATAGCGGGCTATGGGACTGAGCCGAAGGGATAAAGACGCACAAAGGTTCCGGAATGACGGCAGGCATTGCCACAAAGCCTCTTTAAAAGAATTTGATGTTTCAGTCTGAATGGTGTCTTTTCCGTTAATCCGCATTTAATCGTCGGTCACATATCCCGATATGCTCCCTCCTCATAAAGTGCGCCTTAACAAAAAATCCACCACTCTGCGTTTAACAATGATTTTTAAACAGCCTCTAATTTTTTGCCCTAAAACAAATAATGGCCGCCTTGTGCCACAAACGGCGGCATATGCCGCTCAAAAAGTTGAAATAACGGATTTCTTTGCTTAACTTTGCCTTGACGATGGCCGGGAGCCGTTCAAAACGTTTTCAGGCCGACGCATTTCCGGAAATACACCTTATATATAGAAACTACTAACTTCTTATCTTATGATTATGAACAGAAAACCATTCCTTTTGTCCGCGCTCGTGGCCGGCTCTGTGATGACGGCTTCCGCAGTGCTCATGCTTCCTGAACCCAAACTCACCGGCGAGCACGTCTCAGACGGCAAGGTGAGAATCACATGGGAGTTCTCCAGCGAAGACGCCCCCGACCCGTATTTCCAGGTGGTGGTCTACAAGATGCACAAGGCAGCCGCCGAGGAGAACTTCGTGCTCGCCGAGACGGATTTCGGCTACATAGAGTCGGAAGGCACCATGAAGAAGCACCAGGACCGCGGGGCGATCTGGGACTGCCTGCCCGACTGCCCGGGATGGTACGTCAAATTCCCCCTATATATGAACGGCGCGCTCGGAATCGACGCTTTCCAGTATTTCCCCGGCTCTGACAACGACGACATATTCGGCGGGGCATACCTGATATCGCCCGACTACGACCTTTCCAACGTCAGGGACAATTCCGTCAAAATCGAAGCGAGCCTCGGCCGCGAAGCGTCTTCCGTGACGGGCGGCTTCTGCCTCTGGACGTTCAACACCGACTGGTGGGACGACAAGAACATAGACTACAAGCCGATACGCGAACATGACCACCACTACGAGACGCTCGACAACGAGCAGTTCAACCCGTTCGCCGAGACGTGCCAGGCCGACGAGTACATGGAACGCACGCGCGTGATGTTCTACGGCAAGGGACGCTCGGCCTACTGGATCGACTCGTTCAGGGTATCGGCAGACATGGCCCCCGGCGACTCGATAGCCTACGGCGCGTCGCTGCACCGCGTGGACGGCCAGACCGAATTCACCATCGACACATCCGCCGACACGGAAAACGACTATACGTACGGCTACGAGGTGCGCGCCATACGCGAAGACAAGCGTGAGTATCCCACCGAGAACATGTACATGCGCTTCATCAGCCCGTCGCGCCCGATGAAAGTGATAGGCAAGGAGCAGGGCCAAGAGCCCGGCGGAAGCGGCATCGGCACGATAGCCGGCGAAGAGGCCGAAGCCCCCGAGGCATACTACACGCTGCAGGGAATACGCGTGGACGCGCCCGCGAAAGGGGAGACAGTGATCGTCCGCAAAGGAAACAGGTCCTACAAGACCATAATGCGCTGACGCCATGAAACACTTGCCCATACGCCCGCTGATCGCGGCAACTGCGCTCGCGGCGGCAGCCACGGCGGCGGCCACGCAGCCGTTCCCCCTCCCCGTCTCGCTGCGGCCGACGGCCGACGAGTTCGGGCGGCTCACCGTCCTCAACGCCAACAACGACGCCAAGCAGTGGCAATACGACGAGGACGAACAATGCATCTTCTATGCCTACAGCTCCACCAAGGACGCCGACGACTGGGTGTTCGTCCCCGTAGAGCTGACGGCCGGCCACTCCTGGCTGAAAGTGTCGGTGGAGGCACTGGCCACCGGGGCCTCGGGATGGTACGACGAGAACTTCGAGCTCGCCCTCGGAGAATCGCCCGACGCGGCATCAATGCGCACGGTGCTGGAGCAGACGGTAGACAGCGACGAGTTCATGCTCTACGGAACCGAATTCCCCAACTCCATCTCCGGAACGGCCTGGCTCGGGATACACGCCACGTCGCCCAAGAACCGCAGGACGCTGAAGGTGCGCGACATAACGCTCCAGTCATACTCCACCCCGATACCGCTGGCCCCGGCCATAAAGGCAAGCGCGACCGACGGCCTCTGCTACACGGCCACCGTGACAATGCCATCGCTGACCGTACAGGGCAGTGCCATCGAAGGCGACCTGAACCTGCGGTTCAGCATCGACGGCGAGGAACATGAGACATACGCCGCGCTCGCGCCCGGCTCCGACGTGGCGGTAGAGGCCACGCTCGCCAAAGGCGAACACACGCTGGCTTTCGTGGCCGTGCTCGCCACCGGTGGCGAGACCGCCGAGAGCGAGGCCGCAACAGAGACGGCGGTGGCCAGAGACCTCGACGCGCACTACACGCTCCCGTTCCTGTTCGGGCCTTCGGGACAGGCGGAATTCGACGAATGCAGCCGGACCGACGCCAACGGCGACGACACCACGTGGGAATTCTCCACGGACGGCGGAGAGCCTTCGTTCTTCTACCCGTACCACAGCCGGAACCAGGCCGACGACTGGCTCTTCCTCCCCGCCGTTGACTTCGGCACGGCCGACAAGGCGCGGATTTCAGTCGAAGCCCGCTCGAAAGGGACATACACCGAATCGTTCGAGGTATGGCTCGGACGCGAGGCCTCCCCAGGCTCAATGACCGTCAAGGCCATCGACGTGCCTGAAATCAGCAACAGCGACCCATGGACGGCCTACGAGGCCGAAACCACCCCGGGAGGAGGCATATGGCACGTGGGAATCCACGCCACGAGCCAGGCCGACCAGTACGGCCTCTACATACGCAACGTCGGCATAGAATCCCCCGACGGCCCCTTGACAGGAATCGAGGAAGCGGGCATCGACGCGGACTCACCGGCCGAATGGTTCGACCTTCAGGGCATGCGCCTCGCCGCCCCTGAAAAGGGGCGCATCGTCATCGTGCGCCAAGGCGGCAAGACCCGCAAGACGGTGTTCTGAAAAGCCCGGCCGGGCATTAACATTATTTAACTTCAAGCTGAACCATATCATTTGTTCCCAGGAATCCCCCGCAGCCGGAAAACGGTTGTGAGGGATTTCCGTTTTGACAGATGCCCATATCAGCCAGTTACACACAAAAACAGATGCAAAAAAAGAAACGGCGGCCTCGACAGCCCGCGTAGAGTCCGAACATTCAGCGGTTTAGAACAGATTCTATCAATGGAGGCATTTTGCAGAATGCGAAAAATGCCTTACCTTTGCAACGCAAGTTCAGAGGAACGTCCAATAAACTCATAACACAAAAGTGTCTTACTGATTCTCGCCGATAAAAGTGTGGTAACTTTAGCAAACGGGATGAAAGTGGACACTCTTCGTGTCATAGGCCTACCTATGGCGGGAGAGTCTGCCACATTTCTTTGTTTGCAGGTAAAACCACACACCTTATCGGCAAAGAAACGGAAGCGGCTCTTCCGCTTTTGTGCAATATGGCAACAACCGACAACCGAATCCACCGTAGAGCCAGGATCAAACAAAAAAAACAAAGGAACCATGACCAAAGGCTACGCAGACTACGTAATAGCAATGGCTCTCGAAATAGACAGAGAGATCAAACGCGAATTGGAAGGCGTCGAAATGCCGCTCTTCAGACAGAAGTACGAAGAATGGCTCAAAGCACAAGGCCTCGCCGAAAGCTCCCGGGTAAACTACATGCGTTGGCTGCATAAAGCCGACAGCTGGATCTTCGACTCCGACCATGACTTCTGGACGCTTCTCAACAAAGCCTGGAACGCATCAGACTTCGGAACCGCCAAAGCTCTCTGCAAAGAGTACGAAGACCTTCTCCTTGAAGAAAAGGAACATGCAAAAAAAGAAGGCAAAGAGGAATGGGGCGAATCCGCCACAGAGATCGGCAACTGGATCAGCGCCTTCCGCAAATTCGTCATATTCCACGATGAACAAATGGAAAACGCCGAGGCAGACAAGAAGGCGCTTGCAGAAATGATCGAAGCCTCACGCCTCACGGCCGGACACCTTTTCCTCGGCTACCGCTTCGTCATGTGGGGCGTCAGGCAAGGGAAGACGCAGGATTCGATGGAGTCGTTCGCAAGCAACATCAAGCGTGTAAACCGTGAACTGTTCTGCAAAACCGGCCTAGACAGGCTGCACAAACTCCTCCCGGGCTACGTGAAGACCCGCAACCACGAAGAAATCGACAAGATGTTCAAAGGCATGGACCGCGAGCTGACCGAGCGCATCGACAGATACGATGAAACGGAAATGAGCCGCGGAGCATTGATGAACGGACGTTCGGCCCTGCGCAGCTACGCCGAATTCATCAAATCAATCACAGCGACCGAATGATACGGACACGGCATGGCGGACGGATGACCGCCCGCCATGCAAAACCACTGCAAAAACCAAAACTCTCATGAATTATTCAGAATACCTCCAATTACACAAAGACTTCACGAATTCATACCAAGAAACAGAAGCACTCAAATCATTACTTGATATCGCGACTGAACGGCACTACGACTGCCTGAGGTCGATCGCCCACGAGTTCGCCGACAACAGCGGCACGTCAATCATCCATTCATCCGGAGAGCAAACAATCTACGATGCCTTAAAAAAGCATCCTGTGAACATTTACAGAATCCCCGGCGTGAACAAAAACTTAGACCGCCCTTTGTTCAAGGCCCTGATGCATCTGGAGAAAAACACCCCCGATATCTTAAGTCAAAAATGCATGATTGCGATAACGGTTTCTGTCCAGAAAGACTTTGACCGCATTGAAGAGCTCAAGCATGACGTGGAAGAAGCCCGGAAACTTTTCCAATCCAAGATGCTTGATGTCCGCTTCAACGTCAACATCGATATCGAACAGGAGGGAGAACTGTTCATCGGAGGAATGCTGATCCAGTTCTATCCTGAAGAGAATGAACCGCTCAAGGACATCGACTTCCAAGCCGTGATAGAAAAAAGGGATGAATTGACCTTGAACGGGGTTTCTTCAAACGACATGGCGAACTTCATCCGCGAAATCATTGCAGAGTTTGTAAGGAAAAGACCCGGAATCACCCTTCCCGAGCTGCAACGGGCCCTGTCTTCCATCTACGATGGCTACAAGTTCCAATTCGTGGAGGAGAAAGAAAAGATAAAAACGCTGGCAGGAAACGGCGAAAACTTATACTACAGCCTGGCCTATGCGAACAAACTCGACGACGGGACGGAATATGTCGTATACAACCAGCTGTTAAGGTATAAGCATCTGCGCAAGGCAATCCAATTTGCAATGCGCAACTCTATAATCTGACCATTCGGCATTTGCGGAAACCGGAAAAGATCATGGAAAACATGTTGATGCACAGCACCGACGACGACATCTCATTCCATTATGAGGCCTATCGGATAATCGGAGACACTGCCGAGATCGACGACATAATCAAGTCAGAGGGTTTCATAAACCTTTGTGCCCTTGACGTCAAGAGCACGTTATCTGAAGAAACTGCAAACTACGTGTCAACAGGCGTCGCGGAGGGTGCCGAATGCATTCTGAATGCATTGAAGGCTGCGCTGGACAAGCTGCCGATTGAGATTGAAGATGTTTCCAATATGCTGATCCAAGTCTAGTTCCCGAAAAACATCCCACACGCCCTATACATGATTGACGCAACGTTAAGGTTTGTTGACAGACATACAAAAATAGACACAAACGTTTTCTGGGGATTCTGCTTTGATGAATCCCTAAAAGGCCAACAGGCAAAAGCGACACTGATAGCGGCAAGCATATAAGAGGCTGTTTAAAAATGCTTGTTAACGCAGAGCCGGAAGATTTGTGATGTGTTTATCCCTGCAGCGAAGGGGCATGGCGGGCTATGGGACTGAGCCGAAGGGATAAAGACGCGCAAAGATTCCGGAATGACGGCAGGCATTACAGGAAAGCCTCTTTAAAAGAAATTGATGCTTCAGTCAGAATGGTGTCTTTTCCGTTAATCCGCACTTTAATCGTCGGTCACATATCGGGATATGTGACCGACGATTAAAGTGCGCCTTAACAAAAAATCCACCACTCTGCGTTTAACAATGATTTTTAAACAGCCTCTAAGTTATCCGACATCAGGAACTGCCGTAAGGTCAGATGTTTTATGCCTTCATAGTTTTGAGGGCGTGACATCGGATTCATGGATATGACATACTTGGGATAGTTGTCTTGTATCTTCAGCAGATTTCCGAACTCCCGTTCCATTGTCTTTTCGTCAGCGATGAGATACGCCACCTGTATATAGACCGATGTGCCGCCCTTTTCAGCAACGAAATCAATCTCACCATTGGGAAGTGTTCCGACGCTGATCTTGTATCCGAGACTTTTGAGATGAAGATAGACGGCGTTTTCTATTACTTTCTCTATGTCGCCGGTACGGTTAGGGCCGGCAAGCATATTGCGCAGTCCCAAGTCCTCAAAGTAGTATTTGTCGTTTGTCTCCAACAGACGCTTTCCATGTATGTCATATCTCGGCACCTTATTGATGATGTAAGCGTTTGAGGCAGCTTTCAGATAATTTATCGCCGACAACGGGGTCAATTCCACTCGCTGTGATTTGAGATATTTCGATAATGACGTAGCCGACACAAGTTGCCCCGCATTGTCGCTGACGTATGACATCAGGTTTTCAAACAGAGTCACATTTCGCAATCCTTCCCTCTGCACTACATCTTTCAAAACAATGGTATTGTAGATGTTCTGTATATATTCCCATACCATATCCTCGTTTTCAAGTCCGAGACGATACAAGTGAGGGAGACCACCGAATCCGAGATATTTCAGAAGACTGTCATCTGAATCATCAAGACCGTGAAAGGTCAGGAACTCCCGGTATGAAAGACTCAGGATATGAATCTCAATATATCGACCGCCGAGGTATGTGGAAAGCTCCGACGAAAGCATTTTGGCGTTACTTCCGGTCACGACAATCTGGCATTCCTCATCGGCATTAAGGCTACGGAGGACATTCTCAAAACCGTCAATGTCCTGCACCTCGTCAATGAGCAAATAATTCTCCGCACCTTCTTTCAGTTTGCCGTCAAGATACCGCGAGAGATCATCTGCATTTCTTATATCGGCATACTTTGTTTTTTCCTTATTGATATAGACGATATTGGCATCCGGATTGTCGGCTTCAATCTCCGTGACGAGTTGACGGATTATATAACTCTTGCCAACGCGACGCTGCCCGGTAAGGGCGATTATCATCCCCTTGCCGATAAATCTCCGAATATGCTCAATATACTGTTGCCTTGCTATTATCTTCATGACTGCAAAGATAGTGAATTTTGTTAATCATACCAAACAAAACGGATTAAAACCGCAATTCTATTTGTCATACATCACAAAATCGCCATAAACTGCGAGAGGTGACGGCTTGACTTTGGCAGTCGCAAGCGAGGCATTGCAGGTATTGGGGCAATGCCGTCAGCGGCGTTTCTTTGCGGAGCAAAGCGGCAAGCCGATAAGGAACGAGTCCTGCACTACCGCTGACCGCATTGGCAGAATTGAAGAGTCGGCTAAACACCGCCTCCATCTTTCGTAGTTGGAAGCCGTTACGCCACTCTCTGTTGGTCAGCAGTCCACGGGCCGAGACTGTGATGTGCCGCCTTCCTGCGTTGTCGGTATACCACAGACTCGTCTTTCCGGGACCGGACAATTCTATTAGCATTTCAATATTACTGGAATTTCATTGCGATTATGTGACTGTCTGTTTTCACCGTGCCGGAGTCGTGGCTCCTGATATTGTCTAATCAACAACGATTTTCAACTTGCTTGCCATTGGGGAACGTGTGGTGCCGGGGATATTCCAATGCCTTTTGACTGAAAAATCTCCAGTTGATATAGACCAACTTTTGCAACCGGAATGCCGGTTTATCGTAGTACGCACATCCCCAATATGCCTAATTATCGTAGTTCGCAAGGCTGAATTTTGCTATTTTACCGAAGTTTTATTATCTTTGCGCCATAAATACAAGACATTAATGGAGGCTTCAGTGCTGCTTGAAATATTGCGAGACCAACGAGAGGAACTTGACACTCTTCGTTCCCAACGCTTTTGCAAGCGAAAGGAAGAAGATATGGTTAAACTTGAGAGTAAAAAGGCTCAAGTGGTAATAGGTGTACGCCGCAGTGGAAAATCAACATTGTGTTTCAACGTATTGGACAAAGCTCAGGTAAAATTTGCTTATGTGAATTTTGATGACGAGCGTTTAGTCCGTTTGTCAGCCGAGGATCTGAACGATGTATTAAAGTGCCTTTACCAGATTTATGGTGATTTCACTCACTTATTTCTTGACGAGGCACAGAATATAGAAGGATGGCATCTTTTTGTCAATAGACTGCTTAGGCATGGAATGAAAGTGTTTATAACCGGTAGCAACGCAAAACTACTCAGTAGCGAACTTTCCACATATCTCACCGGACGCTATAATGAAATCGAATTGTATCCTTTCTCGTTCCGTGAATTTTGCGAAATGGAGAAAGTGGAAACAACGAATCTTTCCACAAAAACAGACGCTTTACTCCGCAGAGCATTTGACAAGTACATGGAGACAGGCGGTTTCCCGGAAATAATCAGTGGAGAAGAAACTGCCGAAGAATATATAGACACACTTGTTTCAAATATTCTGGAAAGAGACATTGTGCAACGTTTTAAGGTAAGATACAAGGATGCCTTTAAGTCACTATCCAATCATCTTATGAATAATGCCCCATGCGAAATTGTATATACAGCTTTGCAGAAGACATTTAATTTCAAAAATGACAAAACAGTTGAGAATTATGTCGGATACCTTTATCAGGCTTATCTCCTGAAACAGTTACGCAAATATTCTACCAAAAGTAGCGAGCGGATTCGTAATGCTAAATGCTACCCCATAGATGTATCGCTTATGAACGCCAGAAAGGATGCCTTTGCAAAAGACAATTTTGGATGGCGACTTGAGTCTTTGGTTTATCTGGAGTTATGCAGGAAATATGGAACCGGTTACGATGTCTATTATCACAAAACAGACTCTTATGAAGTGGATTTCGTAGTTTGTCATCGAGCAACGGTTGTTGAACTTGTGCAGGTCTCCTATGACATATCCTCTGAAAAAACTCTTAACCGGGAAACTTCTGCTTTGGTGAAAGCCGGGACATCACTAAAATGTGACAAATTGACTTTGGTCACCGCCTTTGAGGAGCGTGAATTGGAGGTTCAGGGACAAGTCATTGATGTCTGTGCTGCTTACAAATGGCTTCTGATATAACCTCGTCGTTGGCGTTGCAGTTTTTCAATCCCGCTTCAACAGCCTCTTAATTATATAGTTGTATAGGTCTCGCAAATAACAAATGTGTGTGAACTATAAATATTTAGCGGTGAACACTTGGCTGTTGCCAGTTGTTTGAGTTTCTTAGTGCTAAAATTTCATAACTTTCCAACAGGTATTGTTAAGAAAGATTGGTACTCATATATTGGAAGATTTGAGGCAGCCGGGCAAAAGAAAAAGCAGCCACGATTTGTTTCGTAACTGCTTGATTTTCAAGAAGTGGCCCCACTTGGGGAAACCCCACTCAAATTATATCCTGTAAATCAAAGTTTTATCTCGCTTATTTCCGGCATCTCCAACATTCGCTCCTGAGGCGCATTGCATCGCTTTTCGTCGCCCTGCTCCGCCGAAACCGGATTGCCCGCAAGTTCTCTCACTTGTCAACTGCAAATATAACGGATTCTGGTGTCATATTAGTGCCGTCACATAGTTAAAGTTATCAAAATCTAAAGTTTTGATAACTCATCAATCAAAGCGGGCCTGCGTGGAGTGCGCGATTTCTGTTCTGCCACAATTTGTTCAGCTTCCTTAGTTCCTCCATATTTGATAAGCTTTCTTAAATATGTGACTCCTTCACGGTAAGAATCGCGATTGGATGCACGTTGAAAGTAGTTTCTGACTGCAGCGGCATACAGTTTGACTATTTCATCTCTGAATAGTTTTTTAACTTCTTTGGGCGCATCGTCAATATTATAGATTGATGGATTCTTGCGAATATAGTCCATATATTCCTGCCACATCTTCTCCTGCGTGTATATATAAAACAGACGTATGATATCCTTCTTTCCCTGAGCCTCGCTGATTAATGTCTCTATATATTTCTTCCATTCATTCTTAGGGACAAGATTCTTAAGAATGGCATACATCGATTCAATGGAGTATTCCTTTTCGCCCCATCTGCCACCCTTGAAAAAGAAATGTCTGGCCAACAGGAGTTCATTGGCCTTGTCTCCGATTTCGTGATAGGCTTTATATTTCCATTTATGCCAATCGCTGACAAGTCCCGCATACTCGGCGTCATGATTTACGCCATCTCCGGCAAGTCTAAGCACCTCGTCATAGTCAGCCTTGTCCCAAGCCATTTGAATGAGCCTGTTTCGAAAATCCGGGTTAGATACGTTGTCATACATAAATTTGATTTGATCCTCCGGACTGCCACTCTTTGACATTATTTCGAGCTTATATTTTTGAGCTGTTTCGGCATTGTGTTTTGCACTCCAGCTATCACCATTTGGCTTGATTGCATCCAAAGCCTTGATTATCCTACTCTGTTTTTCCGAGGTATCGGCAAGTGAGATTGCCATTTCCATCCAATCCCACCACCAATCCCAACCTTTCAGATCCTTTTCAATGAAGCGGGAAAGCGCCAGTTCAAAAATTTCAGCTTTAATATCTTCCGGCAGTGTCTCATCAGCGCACAGTTCATGCCATTTTTCAAAGCAAGCACTAACTATAGCGCCCAATTCTCCGGCACTGTCATCACCACTGTTAAGAATATCCTCAGAAACGGAGGCAATTCCTTTGAGCACCGCCACAGCTACCTCCCATTGCCCTTTTCTCATCGCATCTTCGGCTTCATCAAGAATGCGGGATACCGCACAGTTGAAATCGAATGTGGCACGATAGTCAATATAGCCATCTCTTCCCGCATAATCCTCCATCAAATCTTCCACGCGAGAAGCATATTTTGCCGAATCCGGCTTAAACAGCGACCCTGCTCCAAGAGCTAGAAACCTGTTTTGAAGTTGCTTATTGCCCAAACATTCTTTTTTGATGAAATCAGCAATTTGCGTCTTATCAAGCTTCGACAAAAGCAAATCTACCTTATCTATATTCCTTGTTGACATTTTTCTATGTTTATGAATTCTTGTTAGCGGATTTCCACTCTTTAGCGACCTCGGTCAGACGATAATTTCTGTTTCGGGTGCCTGGGCTGATCTGAATAAAGTCGCTCGATGGCACCATCCGATAGGGCCGGAGTGAGATAATTCTCTTTAGTAGATGACAAAAATTGAATTTTGTCGGTTATATTGTTGATTTTTAATTAGTCGTTTCTTGCAAAAGTCCCTGGAAATTAGTAACCTTAAAGAAAAGTTCAGCCGCTTTTTCCATGAAAGTTACAACAACTCCCGGGGACTGCGACAAAGTTAATCAAATCGTCCCGATTATGCAAGAGCATCTTGGCCCGGTAATGAACTTGGCCCGCATAAAATTGCTTGCGTTTGTTCTTCACGCTCTTTGCATTGTGCAGACTGTCAGCCTCCACAAGATAGCGTCGGCGATGCCTACGGGTGTTGAGCGCGATTCCAACCTGCGCCGCCTGCAGAGATTTCTTGCCGGATATGCTCTCAACCTTGAACTTATCGCCAAAGTTATATTTGCGCTTCTGCGAGTCAAGACAGGACTGGTTCTGAGCCTTGACCGCACCAACTGGAAATTCGGTGATGTAAACATCAATATCCTTATGCTTGGAGTGACATACAAGGGGGTTGCATTTCCGCTGCTCTTTACCATGCTTGACAAACGCGGCAATTCCAATTGGAAAGAGCAGGCACGGCTGATTGACAGATTTATACGGCTGTTCGGTGCAGAGTGTATCGATTCCCTCGTCGCCGACCGCGAGTTTGTCGGAAAGCAGTGGGTCGAGTGTCTCAACAACAGGCGCATCCGGTACTGCCTGCGAATCAAGCAGAACTTCTGGCTGCGCAATCCCAAATCCTCCGAGGATGTCAGGGCATGGCATCTGTTTCACGGACTTAAGATCGGGCAGGAACGTGTCTACGACAAGCTGTTTTTGCTCAAAGGTGAATATGTCTACATGGCCGGGGCCATGCTGAAAAACTCCGATGGCGTGCCTGAACTGCAAATCCTGATTTGCTACAACCGCCCTGAAGATGCCGTAGCGACCTACAGACAGCGTTGGCAGATTGAGACATGCTTTCGCGCCATGAAGTCCTCCGGATTCAATATCGAGGACACCCACCTGCGCGACATCGACCGCATCGCGCGTCTTACGGCGATGGTCTGCATGGCATTGGTATGGGCGTATCTCGTTGGCGAACACAAGGATATGAATGTGAAAGCTGTCAGGATATTGAAACACGGCAAGAGAGCCAAGTCGCTGGTAAAGTATGGTTTGGAAGAAATCGCAAACGTACTCCTCAGACCGCTCTACAAGCCGAAATTCGATGTCTTCAAATTTTTGTCATGTACTTAGATATGCCCGGATAAACCTAAACCTATATATAGCGGCTGGGCAAAAGAAAATGGCTCCCCATAATTTTCTTTTTCCTCAGCCATATTTTGAACACAAGGGCATGAACACGGCGGCTGTCAATGGCGGCTGAAATGAGTTGCTCCGGAGTTGTGTTCAGATTTGTGTTCAAGATAAAAGAAAAAGCAGCTACGATTTGTTTCGTAACTGCTTGATCTCTAAGATGTGGTCCCACTTGGGAAACCCTACTCAAAATATATCCTGTAAATCAAATATTTATCTCGCCCACTTCTGGCATCTCCAACATTCGCACCCAAGGCGCATTGCATCGCTTTTCGTCGCCCTGCTCCGCCGAAACCGGATTGCCCGCAAGTTCTCTAACTTGTCAACTGCAAATATAACGAATTTATCTTCCTCTATATTGTCATTGTCAGTTGAATTCGATAACTAATGGTAAAAAGAATCAGTATTTATTTTTAGGGAGGCTACAGAGTCGATTTCCCATTGATTATTAACGCAGATTAAAGCTAATTCATAGGTTCCGTCAAAACTGACATCAAATTTAATTTCTTCCTCACTATCTCCATAAATAATTGCATTTATATCATAAGACCCTTTAAGATAAAGAGTATCATCATCTGCCTCGGCTTTTGATATATCGACATTATAAAGATCAAAAAACTCGTAATGATGTCCCATTTCATCTAAAGTGTTAATGCCATTTCCAATAATATATTCATTTAATAATGATTGTAGGTCCAAATCATTCTTAATAAGGATATCATTGACATCTAAAATAGGAGAAGACACTAATCTTTGTTTTGATTTGGGAATGTTATATTGTATCTGTATCTCTTCTAATAGTGACTTCCTTGTGTATAGATCATGTTCTGTTAATTCTATGTCAATATTGTTCACTACTATACAATCGAAATAAAACAGATTTTCACATGAACAATAGCTATCTGTCTGTTTTAGTTTAACATCTATTCTACAATCCTCTAATCCTATAATATATGGGATTTCATCATTCCTTTCGGATAATTCCTGTTTTAAGAATGTTAAAGAGGATTTATTATCCTTATTACTTCCAAGTATCCCGATCAAATCCACTATGTCACTACTAAAATAGTTAGAACGTCTAAGATTATCTTGAGTATCCACATAGAATCCATATAGGAAGCCGTTCAAAACATGGTTATCTTTACCTTTCAGAGTTTTAGAGAAGAACTGAGGTGTAAATATCTTTAAAAGATTGTTATTTTCAACACACTTATCAATCAGTAATTTACCTAATACAAATTGGGACTCCTCGGTAATTTCGGATAAGGTTGAATGTATTTCGTTGACTATACTTTTATCAGGGTCCTGGGTTATAGCACCTAATAATGCCGTTAATCGGCCATCCAGATCTGCCTCTATTTGTTTAAAGTTATAAACTTCATTTGAATATGGACCCCAATAATGAGGATTTAATTGTCCATGATTGAAACAGAACTCATCTACTAAACACGAATGATCCCAAGGAAGTTGTGATCCAATTCCTTGGTATATCTTTTTTCGAACGTTTTTAAATGATGTCTCTATTGATTGTCCTTCCTTGGGAATTTCTTCTAAGAGAGCTTGGGTAAAAGGGCTATGAGTCTTTATTCCGTCTTTTGCCGGCGCACCTGGAGATGTGGAAAACGCAATATATGTTTGATAGGGTAATGATGTGTTTTTCCCGAATGGAGCAAAAGCATGCCCTCCTCTAATCAATTCTCCTTTATCAATTCGACATGCATCAATAATTGTTATAATAATGGCATTCGTATCCTGACGTAGCTCTTTATAAATATCATCTATCCTATACGATTTATGAACTGCTTTCATTCCGCCATGGATATCCATGTTTTCAGCATCAGAAAATACTATGTAATCTGATGCATTACTCATCATACCATGCCCAGCAAAAAAAATGACTATGACAGTATAATTTTTTGATATTACACGAAGGCTATCATAGGCTTCTGTAAATTTATCGAAAGTGGGATTTTCAAGACATTCAACTTCATACCGTAACTCTCTAAATGTCTGAGCAACTCCCAAAGCGTCATTTACTGCATTTGTTAATGTGGTATTATTCGTGTAATTATTAATACCAATAACTAATGCATAGCATCTATGTTTCATATCAACTATACTTGTTATGAATTTAAAATTCTGAAATCTGTTAACATTTTGTTGAATAATTGATTATAGCTTTATGCTTTGGTCTTACGATATTTCTGTTTAGGGTGCTTGGGGTGATTTGGGTATAATCGTTCTATTATTCTGGCTTCTAATGCAGGAGCGATATAACTTTCTCGGAAATATTTTAAATCCTTCACGCCACATAGTTCGGCAATTTCTTTCATTGTCATGTAAGAATCTCCCATCTTTTCAGAAAGCAATTCTACTTGAGGAGTGCTTAGGGGGTGCTTAGGGGGTACTTGGGGGGTACTTAAGGTGTCATCACCCCCTAAGTGATCTTTAGATGCGTCAAAGGCTGCCTTGGTGGATCGTTTGAAGGTAACATAAACGAATCCTCCATCCCAACGCCATGTGGGTTCTTCAACGCCTTGCTCGCGGCAGGCTTCGATGATGCGGCGGATGCCGCTGCCCCAGCTTTCAAGGAAGGTTGAGCGGTAGAGGGCATGTGCCATATTCCGATTATATGGGTATGACTCATGCGAATCTTTGATAGTTTCGGCTGTAATTTTGGGTGGAAGTATGCCGGGGTTGGCAATCTCCACGCGGTCGTCGTAGACTGCGATGCTGATTGTCAGATTAGCCTTCTCCCACTGGCGATGTGCCAAGGCATTGATTAAGGCTTCTCTCAATGCGCTTACGGGTACTTCAAGACGTTCCTCCCTCATAAGGCTTCTGTTTGTGATTTTGCCGCTGAGATTAAGATGCTTGAATAGGAAGGCCATACCAGCGTCAAGGAGGTCGAAGAAGTTTCCTTCGGCTCGTTGATTGTCGATGAATTCAAGTTTGTCGTTACCGAGGAAACGAGCCAACCTTAACTGAAAGTTGTCGTAAGGGTATATGTTATTAGAGAAAAGCATGGCGGCTCCGTTGGTCGGCACACCATTGACCGTAAGTTTCCACTTTGCCAATGTGTCCTCAATCGGAGCGGTCAACGCAGACTCAGGGATTCGTCCGCCCTCCACTCCAAGACGGATACAACCGAGTATTCGGTCACGATTCAAATCCGAAAAACTGACACCTCTTGCCGGAAGAGATTCCCAAGAATAGGAATGAGGCTCATGAATCCGAATGCGCTCGTCATACATATCACGCGGCATAATCTTCGTTGTGCTCTCAATCTTGTAGTAAGGTCTGCCACGGAAAGTATAGGGTTTATCTCCCAATTTCCAACCATCAAAGTGAAATGCAATTACTTTATTGCCCGGATACTCCGGAACGTCAACATAAATGGGTGGAATATCGTAAGCAGGCTCCAGTCCGGCAAGAGCCTGAGCAATCTCCCGCTTAGTATCGTCGGTCACTTGCTGACCGATAATCTTCAGTGACTTCGGTGCGACACCGAAAATCAGCCAGCCACCCTCAGTATTGAGAAACGCGCACGCCGTATGCATACCGTCTTTCAATTCGCCGGTAGTCTTCTTCAGCTCCAGAGTCCGCGACTCATCCGAAGCTATCAATGCCATTATATCGTCAATAGTCATAGATCTCAGAAATATAATTTTAAAAAGTTTCGACCTTTTTCATCATCATAACCTTGTTCAATTATAGCTGACGGATCCAAAATTTTAACCTCAAATCCGGAGCCAACTCTTAGAACATTCGATTTTGTTATGGCTTTCCGTTTAACTGCATTTTGGTTACTGACAAATTTCTCGGGAATTTTGCCCACTTTTTTCTCATAATCCTGTCGAAACAAAGATATTACTGAAGAAGTATTTTCATCTAATTCCAACGAAGATATAAGATCTTCTGTGTTAATCTCTGTTTCGGAATTTTGTAAACGTTGTGCTATAGAACGAGATGCTTTTGCCAAATCTAATGCTCTGCTCGGGTTAATTTCAATAACCTTTTGAATTAAAGAGGCACAGAAATTTGCGACGTTCTCTGTCTGTTGAAAATCTGAAATAATTTCCTTTGCATAAAGAAAATTTTGGGTCCAATAACGTCCGTCTTGACGGATTGTAGAGTTTTCAACTATAGACAGCAGATATCCGTTATCCTTTTCAATGTTAAAGATTAAACATCCTTTATCTATATGTTTTGAACTCAATCCAAATTGAGGTTTAATCGAATATTCTCCATTCTCGTATGTAACAGTCAAAAAGCTATCTTTTATCTCTGTTTTCAGCAATAAAAGAGCGTCTGTGTTTTGCCCACTTACACAGCAATCCTCAATATATACAACATAAAATTCCCCGTTAATAATATTGGGGTGAGTGCTTTGATCATATAAATGCCTGGCAAGATTATTTGACTGCGAGACGAAGTTAGCGTTGTCAGAAAAGATCTTTCGTACAAATCTGTAGACATTATTGGTGTTTAACTCATCAATTGCATACAGCCTACTAAATACATCGAATTTAAAGGTGTTCTTTATGAGAGTAGATATGAACTCAGAAGCTGAAGTAATATCATCAGCCTTAGAAGCGAAAGCGATTCCATCTTCGTTTAATTTATTGCCGACTTTTTGAACAGTGGCAATAGTGGGAGTTCCCAATTTTATGACCATCATTATTCGTAGATATATTTAGGGATTAGTCCACCATCGTCAGATTTTGAGAATTTTGCCACGGTATGGAAAAAGTCCAAATTTTTCCAATAAGACTCGTCAGCGTGCTCAATTAGAATTATCTGAAAATGTCCATTTTCATCAACAATGATTTCTTTCATGAAATCATTTAGAAGACAAAATGCTTTCGTGAGTTGTTTCTTGTCATCATTGTCGAGTGTATCTTTATCTGCATAGTAAGGTATGCTTGGTTGATCGATAAATAAAAAAGATCCAACTTGTTGTGACTTATTCTTCAATATAGATTTATGAAGACCTAAGAAAAAACAGAGATGCAAGAACATATAGTTAGACTTACTTCCGATATTTCTAACGGGGTATTCATCGCCATCTTTCAAAAGCGATACTCTTCGTTCTGTAGCGTCATAAACCATAGATGCGTCCGGATAAGACCTCACCATCCCATTTTCGGAATGGAAGAACAGATTTATATATTTGCTTAAAACGTCCTTGATATCATGAGGTAAAAGACGGATCTGCTTTAGTCGCGTTTCTAATGATTCTATTTTAGACACCTTTTCTTGTTCAACAGCAAATTGATAATTATCAACTGCCAGGCTCTTTAAGTCCTTAAGTCTGTATTTAATTCTTAAGGCCCTATTTAGCCAAACAGGATCACCTATGGTTTTGCGAAGTACTGATAAGCGAGTTAATTCGTTATTACAATCCTTCAGTTCGCGCTTGAGCTCTTCATAACGTCTTATAAAATCAGACGGAAGTACAGGTGGATTTTGCTTAACTTCTTTTATTTGATGAAGCTTGTCCTCTAATACATCAAGTAGTTCTAATGTATCCGGAGAACTGATTACTTCATCTATATGTTTGCGGATGCAAGAAATAGGCAGTAGACTATCTTCTATTCTTGATCCAGCTGATTTCTGCTTATCAATTTCTTCCAACAATGAACGATAGGTGCTTACCTTATTTCTAAGGTCATCTCGCTTCTTTCTAAGGTTTCCGAGCTTATTGGTGTCCTCTTCGTCTCTTATTAGTTTGTCATATGCAGATATAGAACGTTGAACATATTTCAACATTTCGTTGGCATCTTCCTTTAAAAATAAATTGTCGACCGGAATTAGATTAAGTTCTAATGCATCATTAAATATTTTTCTTAGTTCCTCTTTATACTTTTGTTCCTCATCTTGAATCTTAAGATGTTTCTGTTGGTATTTGTTTAACTCTTTTTTTGTTGATTCAATCTCCGCCGTAATTCTTTTCTCATCAAAACATTTAATGCCATTAGCATATTCCAAGGCAAAATCAAGAAATGCATCATAACTTCTTGAAATAAAGAAAGGAATGTCAAAATAGGCATTCGCCGACGAGATGATATCCTCGGTTAGGTAATTAAAAGGCAAAAAATGTCTGAAAGTAATAGAGGCATTCGCGCGGCCTATTTTTTGCATTCGTTCAGGGATATCGAAAATTCTGTTGAAGAAAGCGTTTAATTCTCCAATCTTATGTGTCTTTTTGTATGGTTCAGGATAGTCATTACTATTCTCAAAGTAGACATCTTGTGACCCTACGCCCATTTGAGGAGCCTTTCTGATAAGCACATAACTATTCCCATCAATAAAAATTTTCATTCCGTAGAATTCAACATTTTCATTAATGATATTCTCGACAATCGTTGGATTATCTGAGAGGAGAAGATAATCTATAATATTAAGGAGGGAAGACTTTCCAGTGGAAGAGTCGCCGGTAATTACATTGATTCTATCTGGCTCAAAGTAATACGTTACAGTTTTCTGTGGATCTTCGCGAAAACCCTTAAACCACATTCTAACGCTTGCAATATGCAGATTCATAGTTGAATATTCAAATTATGATACAATTCTTTCGTTGATTTTCCTGAACAGATTTTTAGTAGGTGTTCAGAAATTTTCATTATACGATCAAGCCTCTTCGATCTAAGGCTTCCATCGGGGAAGGCGGAACTCCCGATACAAAGATTCTCATCGGAGATTACGATGAATTTATTTTGTTTTAAAATTACTGTTGCATTGAGAAAATATGGGCCAAATGAGTACAACTTACGTGATATAAGACCTTGATTCGTAATCAAAGTACATAGTTGATCAAAACTATCCGATTTCTTTATGAAAGAATATAGTTGTATATCTACCAGAAGCGTTGTATAAAGGTATAACTTCGCCATGTCCATCTTCTCTTTTTTGAGTAGATGGACTATGCAGCCCATTAGTATAGCTTCATTATTATAAACTCTGTTCATGACTTCTTGAATTTACTTTCCCAATCAATATGCCAACCGATATATGGTAAATCAGAGATGAGATGAGTTGGAGTATTGGAATAATAGTAAATACATCCATGACTGAGCATTTGCTCTAATGGCGTATTACCAAGATTGAAATATTCCCTTCTCATATTGTCGATAACAGAACAGCCAGCTTTACACAATTCATCTTCAGATGAACATAGATCAAGCATACGATACGCGGAATTATGATAGTTATTCCAAGCCGCTTGGACATCATTGCTAAGTTTTAGGATATCGTCTCCTATAAGGATGTTATTATCGGTTAATTCGTGGAGATTGTTTTTGAATTGGAACCATTCTTTCGTATAGGAAACAATTGCATCAAGTCGTTTGCCTTCTTGTTTGGGGAGTTCATTTATAGCTTCCAATTGCTGAATAAACAGTAACTTTTGGGGATCACCGTCAAAATCATTGAAGTCATAATCATGTCTAAAACTGATATTTGCTCTACCCATCTCGAATACAGCATGGAACCGATTGGCAAATGTCTCGCCTGTAAAAACAATAGCTTTTCGGTTTTCTATGTCGGACTTGACGGCATCACGCAACTCCGTCATTAGAGAATTGTATACTTGATTTACTTTTGATTTAGCTATGAAAGCTCGAGTATGTAACATTGCAAGAATCTCATTTCTCAGGCAATCGGGTTTACTTATCACTACAATCTGTTTGACAAATTTTTCCAAATAAGATTTGCTGAGAAAAGAGGTAATAGCATCTGTAATTTCTGAGTCAGATTTACCAGATTGGGCTATCTCATTTACCTTACTTTTGAAGTCGGAAATATTATTGCTCTCAATAAAAGAATTTAGAGCCTTTACAAATTGGTTCTTCTCACTTGTTTTGTTGGTTACAAGGTGAAATTCGATGTTTGATAAGTAATTATCTCGTTCTGACGGGTCGATTTCATCAATAATTTTTATCCATATAGAAATTGTCTTCCATAAATCAACATCTCGATTACTAAGATTTATAGTTTTTCCCTTCTTACTTTTTTGAACGGAATGTTTTACTTGACATAGTACGATGGAACTTTGTCCTTGTTGAATAGCAACATCATCAAATAACTCGAAACTAACTTCTACAGTGCTATCAATACTTTTCGATAGTAATGATAACACAAAGAAATCCCACTGATATTCAAAAGCTATAAAGATATCAGCCGCGGAATGCTTGCTTTGTTCTTTAGATGGTACAATAGTGTTCATAAAAGATATTTTACGGTTCTGCTGCTAAATTATAATCAGTATTATCAATCTCATATGGTACAAAACTTTGAACAGGCGCGTCAAGTTCGTCGCTGTCAGCATATAGCTCACACTGCTTGATGACAGTTTCCAATGCCTTCTCTTGTTCCTCCGGCGGGTATTTGTACTTCTTCAAAAGACGCTTGACCATACGGCGCATATTGGCGCGGGCTGACTCTTTCTGTCGCCAGTCAATGGTCTTGCTGTTACGCAGGGCTTCGGTTAGTTCCTTTGCCATCGCTACGAGAGTGTCGTTCTCGTAGAAATCTTTCACGGCCTGCGGACGGGTAAGTGCGTCGTAGAAAGCCTGTTCTTCCTCGGACAAGCCAAGCTCTGAGGCCTGTTCGGCGTGGGCTTTCAGCTCGCGGGCCATTTTGAGCAGTTCCTGTATTACTTCCTCATTGCTTATAAGTCCACGCAGATACTCGGCAAGGCGGGCATCAAGCATTTCGCTGAATTTGTCGGCTTGCGTCATATTTTTCTTGGCGTGTTTGCGGATATGCTGTTCGAGCAGTCGTTTGAGAAGTTCCAATGCAAGGTTCTTCTCCTTCATTTCGGCCACCTCTTTGAGAAATTTCTCGTCAAACAGGTTAAATTCAGTGTCCTTGGTGTTCAGAATCTCTACAACACCGTCAGCCTTCACTGCAACTTTCAGCAGATTGGTAATCCGCTCGTCAATAATTCTACGAGTAATTTTCTTGTTGGATGTCAGGCGAACAAGGAGTGTGCGGACTGCTTCGAAATATGCCTCCTCAAACTTTTCAGCCGACGACAACAGGCTACGGCACAAAGTAGTGGCTTGAGCCAGTCGTTTACTTTCATCAATAAACACCTTTTGCGCACTGTCATATTTTGTGACGTTGCCCTCGCACCGTGTACTGACGATATTATTAGGGTCAAGCAGCACGTTGACTCCTCCTTTGATGAGATTAGCGCGTTGTAGATTCGAGCATGTGGCAAAGGCTGAGTAGTCAAATCCGTTCATACATTCGCGGCAACGCTCTAATGTGGCGAGGAATTCCTGATAGGCTGTTTTCTTGATGTCGGGATCACCAAACCGTTTTTTATCTCGGTTCGTATAGTCGTGCATCGCCTTTTTCAGTGCCTGGGCTATACCGATATAGTCCACTACCAGTCCACCGCTCTTTTCAGGGAACACGCGGTTGACGCGGGCTATGGCCTGCATCAGGTTATGACCTTTCATCGGCTTGTAGACATACATCGTGGCGAGACTTGGAACATCAAAGCCCGTGAGCCACATATCAACAACAATTGCAATCTTCATTGCCGAATCATTGTCCTTGAATTGACGCGCAAGCTCTTGTTTATGTGCCGGAGAGCCTATGATGTCGTTCCACTCTGCCGGGTCTTGGTTACCCTGTGTCATCACCACGCCAATCATCTCTTTCCACTCCGGGCGCAACTCGATAAGGCGCTTGTAGATGGCTATGCCTGTTGCGCGGTCAAGTGCCACAATCATAGCCTTACCGGTGAGATGTTCTTGTCTATTGTTCTCATAATGCTCGATTATGTCGCGGCAGAGTGTATCGATGGTCTCAGGTGCATGGAGCAGAGCGTAGAGTTGCGCATTCTCTTGCTTGGAACGCTTGATATCTTCTTCATCCGCACCCTCTTCGGCGAGTTTGTCATATTCTCGGTCGAGCAGTTGAAGAGTGTCCTCGTCAAGATTGAGCTTGATGAGGCGGCTTTCGTAGTAGACCGGCACGGTGGCACCGTCCTCTACGGCCTGGGTCATGTCGTAGATGTCGATGTAGTTTCCAAACACCTCGCGGGTGTCGTTGTCGTCGGCTTCAATCGGAGTCCCTGTAAAGCCGATAAACGCTGCATTGGGAAGCAATTTACGCACTATGGCGGCAAAACCTATTTTCAGTTCACCGGTAGCGGTATCCACCTTAGTTTTGAGATTGTTTTGCGAGCGGTGCGCTTCATCGCTCATCACGATAATATCGTTACGGGTGGTTATTGCCTCTTTGCGGTCTTTGAATTTTTGAATGTTAGCAAAGATTATGCCATGGCTTTTGCGTTTTTCAAGCAACTCATACAGGTGCTCTCCGTCAGTAGCCTTTACCGGCGTTTGGCGGAGATAGTCGCTGCAAGCTGCAAACGTAGAATGCAACTGGTCGTTAAGGTCCAGTCGGTCGGTCAATACAAGTATGGTCGCACTCAGCAGGTTTTTGAGCAACTGATGAGCATAAAACACCATTGAAAGACTTTTCCCTGAACCTTGTGTGTGCCAAAACACACCGATTTTGCCGTCTTTGCGTCCGAGAGCCTCCTCAGTGCATTTCATCGCCTTTTTTACAGCGAAATACTGGTGATAACCGGCAAGGATGCGGGCTTTCTTCGTATCGCTACCCATCGACAACGAAAAGTCAGCGATTATGTCAATGAGTCGCCGAGGGTCAAAGATTCCCTCAAAGAATGTCTGAAAGTCGGCTATGGCGGTGCTTTCGTATGAGCCATCGGTAGTCTTCCATTCCATGTAACGGTCGAGCGGTGCGGTTATGGTACCAACCTGAGTGTCGGCCATGTCGCTGATCACGAGCATCTGCGCAGCTGTGAAGAGTTGAGGCACCTGTCGCATATAATTTTGCAATTGCAGATAGGCTTCCTCGGAGTTGGTAACTTCGCGACTCGGCGATTTCAACTCTATGATGGAAATAGGCAACCCATTGACGAAGACCACGATGTCAGCCCGTTTTCTCGCCTGACCGTTGACAACCGTCCATTGATTGACAACTTGAAAGCTGTTGTTCGTAGGGTTCTCAATGTCAAGGATTCTAATATGGTCACTTCGTAGAGTTCCTTCGCTTGTTTTGAAAGTTACGTCAAGGCCATTTTGCAACCAGTCGGTAAGTTGCACGTTTGCCTGCACGAATGGCTGTGAAAACTGCTCATGTACTTTGCGGATAGCCTCGTCTACAGCAGCCGTTTTCTCCGTGCCATTTATGCGCAGCATAGCCTCGCGAAGTTTACCGGGGATTGTGGCATCGCTTAGGTCGCGCCCCGTTTCCGCATCGACATCCGGGCCATGAAGCACTTCATAGTCCATCTCTCTGAACAGATCCAGCACCGTCTGCTCGTAAGAGTCCTCGGTATAGTGATAAGTGTTTGTCATAACTTATTCCGGTATTAATTCGCCCGACATTAACTTCGGTAGCAAAGTGTCGCGCATCTCTGTCAACCGAGCCGATTCCTGTTTATTTTTACAAATAAGAGAATCAATACTCTCTATGATTTCTCCGAATGAATTTTGAATAATCATACCTGGTAAAATGATCTCAACATTCTTGAAATTTTTCAAAGGTTGGGATAAGGCAGGTACTCCGACTTGATTACCGAAAGACAATATTTTTTGTTTTCCTATATTATTCGCAAAAAGAAGACTTATATAATGTTTATTAACCTTGTCTTTTTTTAACGAAAATCTGAATTGTCTTTGAGATACAAGATAATCTGAAAATTTTGAAGTTCCATATATATATGCTATTTGTCCGATTGTTCCGCTTATAGTTACAACAAAATCGTTTCGGTGGGCAACTGCTCGTCCAAGTTCATTTGATTTTGATGGTGAAACAAATTTTGAGAAGGTTTCATCAACAATACGTTCTTTCAAATTTGCTCCATCTATAATCGGTGTACCCTCAGAAGTAAAACAAGCTTTAGGTAGTTTGGATCCAAATGGGCCAGCGGCTATATCTTCAATTACCTCTGACATCTTTACAATCTTCCAGTCTTCGGGCATTTTGCCGCCGAAGGGTTCGAAGTCGATGAACCATGACTTGAAGAGAGCCTGCGCCAACTCCTCCAACCGCGCATTTATCTTCCGATTGGTCTCTATCTTTTCATCTAAAGCCGACAATATTCCCGCTATCTTCTTCTGCTCAGCAAGTGGTGGAAGCTTTATGATAAAATCTTTTACTATATCAGTCTTGAGATTTTGGAATACACTCCCATTTGCTTGATTTACGAGTGTATTTCTTATTTGATAGAATTTATAAAATAGAAACCACTTATCAATTCCAATTAAATCTGATAGCAATAACCATCCATCATGTATACAAGCATCAATCTCAACAAAACGAGGCAACCCCGGAGTAGCACTATTTGAGACTATAAAATCACCAGGATGAACTTCAACACTTCCTTTTATACCCTCTGGAATGATACATTGCTTAGTCTTACTTATGTAAGGTGAATCTGTCGCTGTTGCATCAGCAATTTTTATCCATGGCATTCCTGTTTCAGAAAGAAAATTCTGAATTGGACGAGGAGAAGAGCCTCGACGTATATTGCACATATCGCCTAATCTGCATTCTTTCCACTCACTCATAGCGTTAGTCTTTTGCTTTTGTGTATTTTTGAAATGGATGATTGGATTTCTGAGGATATAGCTTTTGCAATTTAGACTCCTTTACCATCGGAGTGATAAAGGTTCTTATAGCATACGTATTGGTCATTCCAATATACTTTGCAATTTCATCAGCAGTGCGATAAGCTCCTGATGTAAAGTCTAATATTGCCCTCTTGGTTTCTTCATGGGTTTTGCGCTTATGTCTTGCACTTTTTTCAGAAGTCTTGCGATTAGGTCTTGCGATTTCACCTAAGGTAATGCGATTTTTAGTAGCTTTATCTACCTCGGGTGTCTGCGGTGTGACCGACCTCTGAATTAAATGCTCTGGAATATGATAGCGGGTTCCGCGTCCATATCCGTCTGATTCCAATAATCCCTCGCCTTTCAGGCGACGTAACAATTCCGTAATGTCTGCACGATGACTGGGCAAGATGAATTGTAAATTCTCGTTGCTAATTTCAGCATTAGTACAAGCCAGAGCCATGACCATAAGTTTATCGGGCTCCCAATGTTGGCAATCTTTCCCAAAGATTTTATATAATTTCTGCTTATGTTCGTTAGGCAAGATGGATTCCAAATATAAATGTAATTCAACTTTGTCGGGCTTGTTAGAAATGCGCAGATACGGGCGTTTCCAATTCTGGTCTGACCACCCTTGTAATATTTTTCCGACTCCGCTACCCGCTTTTTCTGCCTTACCAAACATGGTGAACATTTTTTGAAGCGACAAATTTCGACACACGCTCTCACCACCCCCTATAATATTGCCATCGTGAAATTAGCAATGCTCCCGGGTTTGAGAGTATTATGTGGTGTGGGTACTGGCTAATAATTAAAGAGGCATTTACGGTATAATCAGCATGTATACAAAGGTTGATTAGAGCCTCACGCAGTGCGATATGTGTAGACGTTTCATCTATGCGTGTGTCTTCATCAATTTGGAAAGGCATAGGAAGCACTGAGGTGAGCTTTGGTAGTACCCTACGATAAAACTGAAAAAGATTGGCTTCCCAGGTGCCATCAGGATATACACGGTCTATCCAACGTTCATTACCGATAGGGTTGTCGGAAGAATATAGGCGATAGTCAGGGAAAAAATGTGGCGCACATTCAGGGTCTACAATACTTTGACTTTTACCAAACATCAGTAATCCGGCTAATGTGAAGCCTTCTTCTCGAGAGACACGGTCAACACGATACCCTCCTAACATTGTTAACAGTTCTATGTCTTCAAGTGCAAGCCAAGGATGATCGGGCTTTGCTACAGCAAAAAGTCTCCGGAATTGATCTAATGACGCTTTGTCTATATCGTCAATCGTGAAGTTTTTTAGGATACGGCAGTCTGCCGGACGATTAACATCAGCATCTGCAAACATTCGTTGTACTTCATCCTTTGAACATTTATAATCTCCTTCGTAGTTGCGTTTATACGTGCCATTATAAGGATCGCGTCCGCAATATATCGGGCGTTGTGTACGCTGTGCTTGTGGTATGCGAAAGACTAAGATTCTATGTCCAAGAACTTCAACATCTGCAACGTCAGAATCAGTAAGTAAACATTCATTAACGGTGTTTTTGTTGTGAGAACTACTCCAAAAGTCCTTTTTGTATTTATCAATGGTGTCTTCATCGAAACCTACTATGTTGAATGTCCCATTTTTCTCGGATACGCCTAATACAATTAGTCCGCCTTCGGTATTTGCAAAAGCAGAATATGTCTCCCAAAATGCACCGGGAAAGCCACCTGTACCTTTTTTGAATTCGATGTCTATGGTCTCACGCAAATTAATATGCGAGTTGATGACGTCTAACAAATAGTCAAATTCCATATTTTTATAGTTTTATGCCGATGGAGGCGAGATGTTTGCGGATTTCGGCTTCTTGGGCGGCAGACTTGGCGAAGAGATCGCGGAGTTCTGTAGTGAGGCGCGCTACTTTCTCGTCGAATGGTTCGCCATCATCCTCAACGTCGGCTACGCCTACGTAGCGACCGGGTGTCAGCACGTAGCCCTCTTTGGAGATGTCGGCAGTAGTGGCGACTGCGGCAAAGCCTTTCTCTGCCACGTCCTCGCCGCGCCGGAATGCCTCGAAGGTGTCGGCTATCTTACGGATGTCGGTATCGGGGTCGAGTTCGCGGTGGGTGCGGTCTTTCATATAACCCATGTTGCGGGCGTCGATAAAGAGCGTCTTGCCGGGCTGTAATTTCTTCTTGGTCAGGAACCACAGGCAGCAGGGTATCTGTACGTTGTAGAACAATTGGCTCGGCATTGCCACAATTCCTTCCACAAGATCGGCATTGATGATGTTTTTGCGGATTTCGCCTTCGCCTCCCTGCTCTGACGACAACGAACCGTTGGCAAGCACCAGACCGATACGCCCGGTGTCGGCGAGATGATAGAGCATATGCTGCATCCAGGCGAAGTTGGCATTGCCCTCGGGCGGCATACCGTATTGCCAACGCGGGTCGTCCTTGAGCTGCTCTCCGCCCCATTTCGAGATATTGAAGGGTGGATTTGCCATCACAAAATCTGCTTTTAGGAACGGATGCTTGTCGTCGTGGAATGAGTCGGCATACGAACTGCCGAAATTGGCCTCGATGCCGCGGATGGCAAGGTTCATCTGCGCCAGTCGCCATGTGTTGGAGTTGAGTTCCTGACCGTAAACCGAGATTTGGTTGATATTGCCACGATGACGCTCGATGAATTTCGATGACTGCACGAACATACCGCCCGACCCGCATGCCGGGTCGAAAATCTTCCCCTTGTAAGGCTGAATGACCTCTACAATGGTGCGGACCACGCATTCAGGAGTGTAGAACTCGCCGCCCTTCTTGCCCTCCTCGCGGGCAAACTCGCCGAGGAAGTATTCGTAGACGCGGCCGAGAACGTCGCGAGCCTCCGCACCGGTAAAATGCAGATTGTTCTCGAATATATCAACCACGTTTCCGAGACGACGTTTGTCGAGTTCGGGTCGGGCGTAATTTTTCGGCAGGATACCTTTCAGCTGCCTGTTCTCACGCTCCAGAGCCTCCATTGCATTGTCAACTACCACACCGATTTCAGCAGTAAGCGCAGCGTTGATGATTTTCTCCCAGCGGGCATCGGCAGGAACAAAGAATATGCTGTCGCCGATATATTCGTCGGGATCTTCCTCAAACCCCTCACCCTCGGCTACAAGTTCATCATATTTGGTTTTGAAACAGTCGTTGATATATTTCAGGAAGACTAATCCGAGCACCACGCTCTTGTACTCCGCAGCATCGAGATTGCCACGCAGTTCATTAGCCGAATCCCACAGAATCTGCTCAATAGTCTTGTTTGTTTCCTTAGCCTTTGCTTTCCTTGCCATAATAATCAGATAGATTCAACGAAATTTTTATCGAGCAATTCGTCCAGCTCAACTTCAAGTAACTTAGCAATCTTTACCAATAAAGCTATATCCGGTTGCGATGAATTAGTACACCATTTTGAAACAGTAGATGGGTTTATGTTCAACTCAGATGCTAGCCATTTATTAGTCTTTTGTTTTTCTGCCAAAACTACTTTTATTCGATTTATTCTTTCCATTGGGGTTAAATTTGCGATACTGCGAAATTAGTGAAAAAAATTCATTCAACCAAAATTCTGAAAATGAATTACTAAAAAGCGAGTGAAAAAGATGGCTATGGTGATTGCGACTCTGGAGTAATCTCAACCTAAAGCATGGCAACGGTTTTCTGCTGCAAATCTTATTTCATGCAGCAGGAAACATACTTGGCAAAGAATCTTTGGAGCCGTCTGAGGTTGGAGTCCTTGTCGACAGCCGTAGGCATCGCATCAGCAAGTTTGTGAAGGCTGACAGTCTGCACCACACAGAGTGCATGGAGCAGCAGCGCCATAAGTTTTATGCGTGCCAGATTCATACTTTGTCCAAAATGCTCTTGCATAATCGGGAGGATTTGGTTAACTTTGACCGAGTCCTTGAAATTAGTAGTTTTCATGAGAAAAAGCGACCAAACTTTTCCTTTAAATTACTAAATTTCAGGAACTTTTGCAAAGTTAATCACTTGAAAATCAGATGTTTGACAGCATAAATTTAAATTTTGTCATCTACTAAATCGAGATTCTACTAATCTTCAAGTTTAACAATCCATTTTCCGGCTTTGGTAGAACCTTCTCGTGACAGTATGCTCTCTTTCTTTAACTGTCTTACAATTTTTTCAACACCGCCAAGAGACAGTTGGAGTTTCTCCGCAATTTCAGGAAGCGTGAGATTTCCATTGTCCGATAAAAGTCGGATAACTCTTATTCTGTTATTTTCTCCCTTACTATGTAAGGGATAGGCTTCTCCATTACTTTGTCCCTTACTTTGTCCTGTATTTTGGGTAATACAATTTGTTCCACCTTTACTTTCTCCCTTACTTTCTCCCTTACTATTCGGTGTATCACTTACCTCAATAAGCTCATCCGGGTTGTCATAGAGAAGTTTCATAGCCTCGATGTCGGGCTGGTGTCCCTCAAAACCGAGGGTAAGAGTTGTACGGTCAACGCCGCCTGAGGTAGTCACTTCCAGTTTTGGCGCACAATGATATACGCTCTGCCATGTCTTGAATATTCCCTGAAGACCGCTGCCGGCGCGCTCGCCATATTTTACCATCGCAAGCATTTTCATCATCACACCGTTGCGTGGGTCTGATGCGCTGTCATGTATGGCTTCAGTAAGCGACACACGCATACTGCCTGGATTGGCAAATCTGAATCCGTCGGCTCCTTTATGCACCACCACACCGCGACGTCCATAGAAATCAGCGTTTGCAAGCATATTTACTGTAGCCTCGCGCACTGTCTTGTGCAAGGGAGTGTCCTCATCCAGTTGATTGCCTTTGAACATGAAGGGCACTTTCAAATCAGCCTGCAATTTGGGAATCACTCTCAAAAGGAAGTCAAACACATTGCCGCTCCAGTCGCCTGACTGCGACGTAATGCGGTCGGTCCAGCGGGCATAGATGCCGTTGGTGCGGTTTTCCTGATAGTCGAGGAAATAGTTGGGGAATACAGCGGTTATCTCATATTCGTAGCCAAACATAAGAAGTCCTGCCACAGTGGGATGAAACTTTCCGGTATCCTTATCCTCGCGCACGGCACCGATACGACGCAGGAACATTGCATCATCCTCTTTGTTCCACAGATGGTTCTGACGGATGAGTTGAAATATATTGCGATAGGACTTTACCGTATCCGGACAGAATACCGACACATCAAGATCGGTCAGCAGTTTATTGTCATCCGTCACCAATGCAGAATCGCGAATCATCAGCGAAACCTCATCAATTGAGCAATGATAATCGCCCTCGAAGCTGCGCCGATAAGTTCCTGTTCTCGGATCAGAGCCGACATATACCGGACGCGAAGTGCGCTCGGCTCGCGGCACACGGATTACAATCACATCTTTTCCGGGTCAAGCCGATGGTGATATACAAATAAAAAAAAGTCGCAACGATGAAAACTGTGGTTGACACGGTTTACACAGCCTGTGTAAACTGAGGCGTTCAGACATAAAAAAAGTAGTCAGCGATTTGTATAATCGGCAAAACGAAAAGTGCAATTTAGCAAAATCAAAAGTACCGCTTTAGTACCGCTAAAAAATCGCCTAATCGTTTGATATAGTTTACATTGCGACCAATTTTCCGAAATTCCGTTAAAAAATTAGCGGTACAACTCTAAAAAGTTAGTACCGCAAAACAAGTATTGATTTTCAGACACTTACAAAAGCGGTACAACCCCCCAAAAAACGAAAAGTACATTTTTTGAGTTGGAGTGCGAAACGGACTAAAAATGCCGTTTTATGTGGTTAAGCCTTGTTTAATCAGCGTTTTAGAAATAGTCCCCTCCTCGGTTTTGCTATTCAGGCAATAATTGCGCTGCTAAATTGTTCCACGGCCAAATTTGCCCGGTTTCGGGACTGAAAAAGCGCGGCGGCATCGGTTGAGATTGCCGCCGCGCTCCGCTGTGGTTGCCGCGTTTGTTGTAGGTAAGAGATTGTATGTGGTTGGCGTCCTATTCGGTTTTAAGATAGCTCAGATAGGTTCTGTAACCTATGCCGTAGACCGGGAGAATGAACCTGCGCCAAACGCTTTTGTGGCACTTGGCGAGATTGCCCTCCTCGTAATGCTTTGCGGCCAGTTTCTTGACCGCCTGTATTCTGCGTTTGGTGTTCTCGTGCATTGTGTCTGTATTTTATTCGGTTAATGCGCTTACGATTGCGCCAATACCCTTGCCACGGATAGGCAGCGCGACAAAACGCTTGTCAAAGCCCACGATTGTGGCGCGTTCGCCTGGGTCATCCTCTTTGGAATACATATAGATTTCGCCGTCCGCTTTCATCACCTCCCCGGCATAGAACGCCACGGACGCGAACTGCGCGTTTGCAGGCTTTACGGCGTTGAACGCCACTTTTGTAAGTGCGCCGTCCTTGACAGAATATACGGGCATCTGCGCGAATGAATAAAAACCGAATCCGGCGAACTGAAACGGTTTGCCGTCCTTGATGTTGGTGAGGTTCTTGAACAGTTCCGTGTCCTGCAAAAGCAGGTCGGTGACATGTTTCGGGTGCAACACAATGTAGCGGTCGGTCAGCGGTATGTCTGCGTCATCGAAACGCTCTTTAAGGGCGAGAATGTCGGCGAATGTCAGACGCTTGCGCCCGGCGGTGGCGAGTCCGCTTGTATGAATTACCGGAGTGTCGGTCGTGTCGGCGGTTGGCGCATAAGCGTGTATCGCTTTCATCGCCACGCTTTTGCGGAGTGTGGCGCGGTGCTGACTGATTACGCTTTCGAGCTTGTCATAGCTGTACTCGATAGCCTCGGGGCGGCGCACAAGCGTGTTTTCGGTCTCGAACTTGTCAAGCACGATTTCATTGTCATCGTCCTCGCGCTCGACCGTCTTAATAGGATATGTCGTGTTGTTAATCAACACTTTGGGGTCTATTCCCGCGCTTGCAATGTGCAGACGGTCATTTTCCACAAAGCCGGAAAAATCCTTTGCTTTCTGCAAAAAGCTGTCATCGGGGTAAAAACCCTCCATTATCTGGTTAATCCAGACTTCTTTGTTTAATGCCATTCAGCGTTTTGGGGGTTGGTGGTTTTTATTGGTTTCTTTTTCTCTGTTCTCGCTCTTTTTCAAGTAGTTCCCGATATATTTCGGGGTGCTCTTTGAGATATTCGGGATTGTTGCGCCGATACCATTCAAGCGAATGAGGCTCGACACTGCGCCCCGTCTCCTCCTTGACTAACCGGGCGTATAAATCGGGGTTGTCCTGCAACTCTTTAGGGGCAAACTTGCGGTATTCGCGCAATCCCCAGCCCTCGCGCCCGTTCCCTCGGTTGATAAAGTCAAGCGGTTTTGTCGGGCCGGGCAGCGTATCAAGCAGTTCGCGGAGCGTACGCGCCCCCATCGCCTCACCGATACGGCGGTAAAGGTCGGTTTCGTAACTCAATATCCTTGACGTTCCGGCGGCGGTTCTGAGCATTGTTTCTATCTCTTTCGCCTCGGTATTTCGTTGGGTGTCTATGTACGCCATGAGGGCGCGGCGGTTGCCGTTCGCCATCGCCCGGAAGTTCTCGCGTTGCGCCGGGTCGATATATCCGCGTGCTACGGCGTTGTTTAGCAGTTCCTCGGCGTTTTCCGTGCCGTTTACGGCCTTTTCTATCGCCCGGAGTATCTCGGTATCACTCGCGCCCGGTTCAAGCCCTAACGCGGCAATTACGGCGGTTCTGAACGCATCGGAGGCGTTGTCGTTGAGATCGGAGAGCCGATAGGTGAACGACCCGGAGCGGCGAAAGAGTTTCACGGCGTTGGCGTTGCTCGGTATATCCACAATCGAAGCCTCGATTAAACGGCATTTGACAACCGTCTGAACGTTGTTCAAATCCTCCTGCGTCACATTGTCGATACCGATTGACACGCAACGCAAAAAACCGTTGTCAACCTGCTTTTTAATCTTTGCGCCCAACTCGGTGCTTTCATCAAAAACCGCGTCTGCGATTAGCTTGGTGCCATCCTTGCGGATATTCTCCCAGCGGCCAACAACGCCGCTTTCGCGGTCGTGCATGTAGAGCATAACCGGGTTACGTTCAAACTGAGCCGTGTCGATTCCGGCTGTCTGAACCACAAAGCCGTAAGAGTTCAGTGACTCGTCCGAAAGTATGAAAGTTGTTGTTTTTGTGTCGTTTGCCATTGTCGTAATGTTTGGCGCAAAATTGGCCGTTAATGCCATAACGGCAAAACGGAGTGTAAAAACTTTACACTCTTTTTGCGTAAAATTTCTACACTTCCCAATTTTGTACCCGAAATATTTTGTCAAACCGAATTTTAGGGCTAAATTTGCGCATCCTAAAAAACTTGAGTAATGATTCATTTCAACAACACCCCAAAGATATTTAGCGGCCTATGGTGCGGAGCGCGGAAACGCCCCGGCGCTTTTACTCAAGTAAGCGTAGGACACCTAAGGGTCGCTTTTTTATTTAACTTCCTTAAATACTTGAGTTATGAACAAGCAGACGCAAACAGCTGACGCGCAGACTATCGCTTTTTACAAGCGATACACCAAAGAACTATTGGAACGCCTCGCGGAGGCGCATGAGCAAATCGGAGGTCTCCAATACTATTTGGAGAAAAACGGCATTGATTTACCCCGACATCTCGCCGAAAAAAAAAGCCACAATACCGCAATGGCCGTGGCTCTCGCAAAGGTAAACCCTAAAATCCTGCTTGGCGGTTTTTCGCTGAACTGATACACAACACGGCGGCGGTTGCTTTCGGGCGACTGCCGCCGCTTAACGCTCAAATATAACATATTATGCTGAATGTCAAATAAATCCAAATCAAAGAAACAAAGCATTATTGAGTTGATTTCGTGTGGCTTCACTGACAGCGAGATTGCCGACACGTTGCATATAAGCGCACAAAGCGGTTATATCCGAAAATTGCGCCGCTCGCTTGCTGAGTCCTCACCCGAAGAATCCACGCAGGAGCAGGACAAACCGAAACTGACCCCGGAACGCTATTACAACGCTGTGATGAAGCACAACGGCACAAAAGATGATTTGGCCGCCATATTAGGAGTTTGCCGAAAGACACTTTACACATTTGAGCATAGCGCACAAATGAAAAACAGATTGGCTCGTTACATGAGGGTGCGCGGAATGAGCCTTGAAGTGATTGCCGGGCAAATCGGTACTAAGGTTTCTACACTTGAAAAAATGGGTTTGGATAAACTACCCACACTTGACGGCATAAAGATACAAATGGAAATTGCACTTGAACCTCTCGCCGATATAGCCCAATGGGACAATGAAGCCGCCTCGCTGTTTTACCGATTGCAGGACGCTTTGAAACGCCTAAAATAGATTGTTCCACGCACTTTGTTGGATGGCAAATGTAACCCCAACACTATATCCATTACACAATCTCGGCGCAAAACGAAAAGTACATTTTATAAAGTATTGTTATATTGCGTTTTATCACATTTGAGCCATTACACATTCAATCTTTATACAAGAGTGCCGTTTTACACAATCTCCCGGAGTCGCGCAAAATAGAGGTCAATCTTACGCTAACTGACACCTCGCGCCGCAAATAAGACAACGCACAAGACGCACAATAACCACCGCATCACCCTGCTAATACAGCTAAAATCCAAGATAACAAAGCCTTAATCCAAGTAAAAATCACACTTTCAGCCGCGAAAATCCAAGCAAAATCCAAGCAAATCCAACTAAAATCACGTTTTCAGAGTGCCAAAAATCGCCCTCAAAACGCCCTGCAACCCACTGAAAATAACACCGTTTACCATTACACAACGTTTTGCACTTTTCGTTTTTCCGCCCATATTTGCTAACTACTTTATTTTCGGTGGTCCCACTTGGGCTTGAACCAAGGACTCCCTGATTATGAGTAGGTGGAAGGCGTGATTTTGAACGAAACCGTATGAAACTTTGTTAATAATATGCAGGTTGATTATCAGACATTTGCAAGTACAAAACAATCTTTGTAATTTTGTGTGAGACCTCTTGAAACTCGCGAGTTGTGTTCAAAATGTGTTCAAATCCCATTTGCTGAACACGCTCCCTGATTGTTTTATTGGGTCCGGCAGGTCTGATAAAAACTTGAACACAACTTTGAACACATCAATATGAATAAGGCTCTCTTCAGCGACGAATCCCGGAGATTCGCAGGGGCGACGGTATATATCATTCTCGCTCCTGATAATAGGTATAAATTCGACACAGGCAAATCTGTACCGTTGACAGTCTGTGTAACCCATCTGCGGGCGAGAAGGTATTTCTCAACCGGATATAAGGTGTCATCAATGAAAGAATACGAGGTTCTGTTCTCAAAATCTAATTCCGCCATCGAAACCCGAAAAGAACTTCGCAAGATGTTTGATCGGGTATGCGCCAAAGCTGATGAGCTTATCTTGCTCAATCGCTTCTCTGTAGCCGACTTGAAAAGTTATCTCGACAAGTCGGAAGGGAAAGTGACAGAAAAAACGATGAGAGCAGATGATACGTTTTCTTATTGGGCAGCTCTTGGTGCATCGAAAGAAAAAGTAAAGACCCGCGCGATGTATTCTTCCGCGCTTGACTGGTTCAAACTGTTCCGCAAGGATAAACCTATTTCTCTCGGTGCTGTCGATACCGCCATAATTACACGCTTCGCCAAATGGCTTGATGAACAGAAAACGCGAAACGGCACAGATCTGCCGCTTTCTTTGGACACGCGAATGGTAATTCTTCGCGCCACTCGTGCCGTGTTCAATCAGGCATATAAAGACGGACACACCACTATGGTTCCCAATTTCAAAGGTCTTATTCATGCAGGCAACCGTCGCCGCTTGAACGCCTTGACAGTGGAAGAAGTATTGAGGTTGTGGGAATATTGGCTTGCTGCACCTGATAAGCAGTCGAAGTATGCCCGTGCCGCTGGGCGCTGGCTACTCCTTTATTGTCTTAATGGCATGAACACCATAGATATGGCGAAACTTGTCTGGACAGAGAAGGCAGCAGCCACGCAAAAATTTCCGCAATTTGTTTTCATCCGCTCCAAGATTGACAGGGCTAACAAACCGATAGGCAAGCAGCTTGATGAAACATCAGTACCGATTATTCCGCAGTTACGGCAGTTGCTTGATGTGTATGCCTCGCCATATAGCCCCGGTGAACTTGTTTTTCCTGACATCTTTCTCAATGCTGTTACAGATGAGCAGAAAGCAATCCGCGTTCACGATTTTAACCGTCGGATTTCAAAGAACATCAAAGAGGTATGTGAGTCGCTTGGTATCCAGTGCGTCACGCCCCAGTATGCCCGCAATTCTTTCATTTCAGCTTTGGCACATCACGGCGTTATGACTGCCTACATTGACTATGCCGTAGGACACGCCACATCAGAGGTGTCGGCACTACTCGCCGGTTACATATCCAATGTAACACCCGCTATGATGCAGGCTTTCAATGAGAAAATCTTTATCATTCCTCCGATTCAGTGATTTTTTGTTTTCCCCAGACATGGGAAGTCCATTGAAAATGATTAATTTTGTATTATGGCAACTAACAACGCAGAAATAGACGATAAGAAATACATTGACCAACTTCTGGCTAATGGAGAACGAGTTACCCTTGAATGTAAAAAAGCCAGAAAGGATGTGCCACATTCGTTGTGGGAAACTTATTCCGCTTTTGCCAATACTGATGGCGGAATAATTCTTCTTGGTGTCGACGAGAATTTGAAGGAAAAGGACATATCCAAACGCTTCACTGTCATCGGCGTTGAAGATGCCGCAAAAATACGCACGGATATTTGGAACACACTTAACAGCCGCGAAAAGGTAAGCACCAGCTTGCTTAGAGACGAAGACATCAATACCCTTTCATACGACGGCAAGGATGTTGTCGTTATTCATGTGCCACGTGCCACTTATGAAGAACGTCCGGTATATATCAACAACAATATTATGCGTGGCACTTACCGACGTCGACATGAGGGAGATTATCATTGTCCTGAACCAGTTATAAGGATGATGTTGCGAGATGCCTGTGATGACGGTAATGACCGTATGTTTCTCGAACATTATACGATGGATGACATAGATATTCCGACACTTGAAGCATATCGCAATATGTTCCGTGTCGCAAATCTTGAACACGTATGGAACGGATTGGACCACAAAGAATTCCTAAAACAACTTGGAGGTTACACCGTTAACCGCGTCTCTGGAAAGGAAGGGCTTACGATGGCTGGTCTGCTGATGTTTGGCAAAGGTTTGCCGGTGCGAGAGCGGTTTGATAACCTCCGCATGGATTATATAGACAAGTCCAATCTTGTTGGAGACCAGCGATATAGCGACCGTCTGACCTATGACGGCACATGGGAGAACAACATATTCAACTTTCTGCGATTGGTGTTGCCTCGACTTACCCGTGACCTACCACGTCCCTTCAAGATGAACGGCATTGTCCGTGAAGATGATACACCGCAGAAGAAAGCTGTGCGTGAAGCCTTTACCAACATGATTATCCATGCCGACATGATGATAGGCAGCGGACTTCTTCGAGTTGAAAAATATGATGACAGGTTTGTGCTCACAAATCCCGGACTGCTTAAACTTCCGCTTGAGCAGATTTATGCCGGAGGAGAGTCCAAAGCCCGCAACCAGCGGATGCAGCACATGCTCCGTATGATTGGATACGGCGAGAACCTCGGTTCCGGTTTCCCTCTCATTCTCAACGCATGGCAGGAAAAGCACTGGTTGGAGCCGCAGCTCATTGAACAGTCTGAGCTGATGCAGGTTAAACTTGAACTGAAGATAGTTAGTGCCGAGAATCATACTGCCCCACAAAGAGGGCAGAAAGAGGGGCAGAAAGAGGGGCAGAAAGAATTGTCTCCACGCCAATTGGAGATAATCCATCTATTGGAGAATACCCCCGATGCGACCATGCCAGAGATAGCGGAAGTCATGGCAATTACATACCGTACAGTCCGTAGGGATATGGAGTATCTTCAAAAATCTGGAATTATATCGCGTGAAGGTGGACGCAAAGAAGGTAGATGGATTATAAATAAATTTTAATCCTTCATTCTGCCATTTTCATTTTCTATGCCTTATGGCGCATACGATGCGTCACGCCCAGTAAGCGGTATAAAACTTTCTGAAACGTTTTTTTGGGGGGTATATTATAGGGCTTCGTTATGAATGGCTTGTAGTTTGTTAGATCGGTGAACACTTGGCGACTGGCGGTTGTTTGATATGCTGAATGTCGCTATGACGAAAATTTCAGTAAATCGGCATAGCTATTGGCATTCATATTCATCAACCCGTTAAACACCACCCCGCCAATGCCAAATCATACGACCCTACGCGATGTTGTGCCAATATTGGAAGATTTGAGGCAGCTTACGAAAGTTCCGCTGGTAGCCAAACAGGATACAATTTTGTACAAGCGAATTGCCGAGGCCACCAGTAAACTTTGCTCTATTGACATCGAAAATGCTATCATCGAATCTCACGCCTCCGGAGAAATCGGAAAGGTGCAAGCTAACCAGACCAGAAATTACTGTGCTGAGATTGCGACAAGAATAGATACATTCCAGAATGTATTTTATAAATTGGACAAAGAACGTAAAAATAAATCCAAGGCAGACATGATAGACGGCTACGAAAGCAACCACTTCCTTAAAGAAGTGGAGATGTTCTATATCTGTGCAGCTCATTATGAGTACGCGCTAAAGGCTTGTCACAAAATCCCGGTGCCTGACGACTGGACGATAGATAAATACAAACAGGAAATCGAGCAATTCCACATGTCCGAAACCCGTGAAGGATGGCTTGAAAAGAAACGGGAGTTCCTTAAGAAATTGCAGGAAAGTGTTGAATATGATGAATTTCTGTTGAAGCCATCATTCGATGTGTACCATGAGTTGCGAAGTGTCTGTCGTAGAATTTTCTTCACGGTGGAGCGATACTTTCCGCCATGTGAAATTCGGTTACATCCGAAATGTAGGGAAACTTTTATTCAAAAGATGCAGGTTCCCAATGGTAGTTATCCGGCACCTGAACAACCTGTAAAACAGAATCAGACAAATACGAAATCATGCCGCCAATGGGAAGAAGATCTGTTCCCTATGATACTTGTTTCGGAGTTATACGAAGTTTGTTCTGATGTTTTCGACAGCACCGAGACTCAGTTCCATTCATCACTCAATCTCCACGACAAACATGAACCCATAAAGATACGCCCCAAGCAGAAAATCAAGGCTTGCTATCTCATATCGAAATTATACGAAATTGTTCCGGCCAAGCATAAAGCGGCGTGGCATGAGGATATTCTCGCTCATCTTGATATTCAGTGGAGCTACTACGAAAAGAAGTATTGTCATCCACGCGGCGATGATGCCAGCGTGTCAAGCAGAGAATATGCTGATGAGATTGACAGAATCCTCAAAAATCACAAAAAGCGAGCATGAGAGTCCGTGCAACTTAAAGATACCACTCGCGCACCACTTTCACCACTTGAAATTCCACTTTTGAGACCTTATGATGCTACCCGTTAGAGCTTGATACTCTGACGGGTAGTCTTGTTATATCCATAGTCATACACCACATACACGCCACTCATGACCGGCAGTAATTTTGCAGTGTCCGGGAGTTACTCGGATGCGCTCTACAAGAGGGCGGTACGTACAACTCTAAACAACACTGCGTATGACAAAAGACCAGTTACTCAAACTCCCTCTCTGGCAGTACACCGGAGAACAATTTTTAGAATTACTTGACTCTCATTTTGTCAAGACCACGACCGCACCCGAAAACGTGACCTCTGACGAAAATATTGCCACCACTGCAAAGCGTTGGCTCGTTTATGGAATCAACGGACTCTGCGAACTTCTCCAGTGCAGTAAGGCTACCGCACACCGCATCAAGAATAGTGGTGTAATCAAAGATGCCATTACACAATCAGGCAGAAAAATCGTCATAGACGCCCAGAAAGCACTCGACCTTATGCAGGCTTATAAGGAAGGAGGTGAAAAATGAGCGATGTAAAGCAAGACATCCTCCGACTTTGGGAGGAGAAGCAGTTGCGAATCACCGATGAGATTCAGACTGCGCCGGAGGTGCTGTACGCCAACGGCAGCGTTATCGGTACGCTCGGCAACTTCTCGGCATCAACCGGAAAGGCAAAGAGTAAAAAGACTTTCAATGTCGCTGCCATTGTCGGTGCTTCGCTCGTTAACGGCAAGGTTCTTGGCTATACCGCCGAGTTTCCTGATGACAAGCGCACAATCCTCTACTTCGACACCGAGCAAAGTCCGTATCATTGTCAGAAGGTCATGGAGCGCGCCCTGCGACTTGCGAAACTACCGACCGATACACATCCGGAGCACTTGAAGTTTGCCGCTCTGCGCCAGCTTACACCTTCGTTGCGCCTTGAAGTCATAGAACAGGCGATAATCAACACTCCGGGTGTCGGGCTTGTAATCATCGATGGTGTGCGCGACCTGATGTATGACATCAACTGCGCCAAGGAGTCCACCGACCTTATCGGCAAGCTGATGGAATGGACTGACAAATTCCAGATACATATCCACACGGTTCTGCATCTCAACAAGAGCGACGATAATGCCCGTGGTCATGTAGGCACAGAACTCAACAACAAGGCTGAGACTGTGCTACAGATAAGCCGCAGCAAAACCGATGATACTGTGTCGGAGGTATGCGCCGCCATGATACGCGCCGCCGAGTTTGACCCGTTTGCCTTCCGTGTGAACGACTACGGTCTGCCGGAGATAGCCAGCGGGTATGTGTTCACCGAACCGGGCAAGAAAGCCAGAGATCCGTATCCCTACAAGGAGCTGACGGAAGAACAGCACCGCGAGGCGTTGGCATTAGTTTTCGCCAACGGCCCGATAAAAGGTTGCCGTAACTTTGAGGCTGCATTGAAAGCCGGATATGCCGCCTGCGGTCATTCCTATTCCAACAATAAGGTCAAGGGTTTAAAGACCTTTCTTGACAACAAAGGCATGATTCGCTACGAGAACCGCGGGTATATCTACAATCCGGATTTCTACTATTGAAAACCACAATTCTGGTTTGGTTTAGCAAAGGGCATATATAATAGAACCTGAACCACGAACCAGCTCACCCAAACATTTTAGAACTCATGATAAAAGAGATTAAATCAATCCCTTTAGCCACCTTCTTGTCTCAACTCGGACATGAACCGACGGCGAGAAAAGGAACGAGGCTATGGTATAAGTCGCCATTGCGACAGGAACAGACACCGTCGTTCAAGGTCGAGACCACGCTCAACTGCTGGTATGACTTCGGGCTTGGCAGAGGCGGCAACATCATCGACTTGGCAACCGAGTTGTATCAGTCAACCGACCTGCGTTATCTCATGCGTTGCATCGCTGACAGTTGTCCGGTGCTATCGGTGCAGACAGTCGCTTCCTCTTATCCCCATCGACACTCTGCGCCGAGTATGGAGCGGTTTGAGGTCGTGCCACTGGAACACCGCGCACTTGTCGCATACCTCCAAGAGCGTGGCATTCCGGCACACATCGCCAGGGCGAAATGCAAAGAGGCGCATTACAGCGTCAACGGCAGATTTTATTTTGCCGTGGCATTCGAGAATATCAGTGGCGGCCGGGAACTGCGCAACCGCTATTTCAAAGGTTGCCGGGGATGTAAGGACATCTCATATCTGCCGTGGGTGAGAGATGGTCCGTCAACAGAGTGTGCCGTGTTCGAGGGGTTTATTGATTATCTCTCCGCACTCACACTCGGTATAATCAGCGGAGCCGACGCAATCATACTCAACTCGGTTGTCAATGTCAACAAGGTTATGCCTTATCTCAAAGATTACATAACAATCAACTGCTATCTTGACAACGACACTGCCGGACGAACAGCACTCACCGAGTTGACAGCCATATATGGCTCAACAGTAATTGACCGCTCCATACTATATTCCGAGTTCAACGACTTGAATGAGTATCTAACAAATCAAAGTTTCATAAAAAAACACACTTTACAATGAAAACAAATAAATCTACCGCATCCAAGTCAACCGAGTTGCCCGATGCAACCGAATCCAAAGTATCAACCATCAAACCACAAATTATTATGCAACCGGATAATTCAATCAACTCAACTACCCCTATCAATGCTGTAAACAGCGACAACGCTGTCAACAGCACCACTCCTGCCAACACAGATAATCTGTTTGATAACGAACAGACGGCAACCGAGGCAACAGCCACAGCCGCCACAACCGAGCCACCTAAACAACAGCGTATCGGCAAGCAACAGCGCAAGTCGGATTTCGCAGACTTCAAGGCTGCCTATCTTTCACCGGCAAAGTTAGAGAAGCGTCACCCTGTCAACATCGAGGACAGTGTGTGGGCGAAGCTGGAACGCATCGCCCGTATCCTCGGTGACCGTGACACCAGCGTCGGCAGCTACATCAACGCCATTCTTTCGGGGCACCTCGAACTCTATGCCGACGACATCGAAGTCTGGCGCAAACTCTGAGATGATAATGTCGGGATACCACTGCACCCGGTACACCGTGGGGCAGCTTCCCGATGAACGTAGTGAATTGGGAAGGCAAGGATATGTTTCGGGATTTCTTTTTCTCCGAAAACGATTCCCAAAACTGCGCAGTATAAGCCGCTCTTTGCCTCCCCAATCCACATAAACCACAACAATGTCTACTATGAGTAAATCAACTGTCAGAAAGGGCGGTCGTCCCTCTAAACCGACCGATGAGAAGCGCACCCATGTGGTGACAATCAAACTGAACGATGCCGAATACTCCGACCTTCTTGAGCGGTCAAAAACCGCCGGAGTAAAGATGGCGGAGTATGTCAGACACGGCGCGTTCCGGCTCACGATTGTCAGCCGCCTGAGTGAGATTGAAAAGGAGATTGCCAAAGGAATACTAAATCTAAGTTCCGATTTCAATCAGGCAATGACCTGCTTTCATCAGCTCAAACTTCGCAGCGCGGCCAATAAATTAGCCGCCGTTGTCGATAAGATGTTTGACATTCTCAAAAAATTGAGACCCAATAAAGATACCGATTATGTTTGCAAGAATACTTAAAAGCGGCACGTTTCACGATGTCGTGGGGTATGTGACGCGCCAGTTCCACGACCCCGAAGAATATACGCCGGACACATGGCGCATCATCGGAAGCGAAAATATTTTCACTACCGACTATGCGAAAATGGTGCAGTCGTTTGAAGCGATACATGGATTTATGCCCGGCAAGGAGAATCCGGCAGGACATATTTCCATCAGTTTTGACAACGCTGACGCGCCTCGTATGACCGATGAATTCATGGCTCAGCTTGCCAAAGAGCATATGGAAGGTATGGGAATCAAGAACACCCAGTTTCTTGTCGTGCGCCATCTGGAAACCGGACATCCGCATTTCCACATCGTCTATAATCGTGTGAATATGTCAGGCAAGGCAGTCGACGAGCGCAATAATTTCAGGCGTAGCGACCGTGTTGTAAAGGCCATCAAGGACAAATACGGACTCACATACTCGCCGCTGAAACAGAAATACGAGGACAGAATTCCGGTATTCAAGGAGCGGATCAGTCAGGCGATTTATGGCTGTAAGTCGTGGGATGAGTTCTCGCGCCGCCTCGCCTGTGCAGGAATTGAGGTAAAATTTCATGACGACCACAACACAGGCAAACACATAGGGGTGAAATTTACAGACGGCGATATAACGGTCAACGGGTCTAAAATCGACCGTGCTTTCACATATCGCCGCTTGAACAACCTCTTTGAGTTTAACCGCAGACAGGGATTTGAGCAATCAGACTCAATCCAGCAGAAACCGAAAGTAACGGTCGAATATGTACCGTCGCAAAAGCCATCTCTTGTGGAGGACGTTCTGGGCGCAACCATCGGAGCGGTCGGAAACCTGTTCACACTCGGCCCCGGTTATGACCCACAGGAGGAAGAATTTGCCAGAAACATGAGAAAGAAAAAGAAGAAACCAGCCATCAAACACAGCCACTGAATATGTCAAAGCTATATGATGACGTCAAGAAACAAGGTGAGCAGATTGACGACCTGCAAAAGACAGTTACCAACCATGGCACTCGCATCGAGACCCTCGAAACAAAAGCGAAGGCAACGCCGCCACAAGCAGTCAATCAAGGGCCGATAACGGTGAAATTGCCCGACAACATAGCGACCAATGAAAGCGTCGGCAAACTGCTTGATGAGAAACTATCAGAAACCTCAACCGACGGCAAACTCAAAAAAGTCATGGAGCAACTGCCGGGTAGCCTGTCGAAAGGAGTTGCGGATGTACTGTCCGACAATTTGGGTGACAAGGTCAAGGACGCTCTTTATGAAGGATTCCGCAGGGAGTTTGCGGATGAGCGAAGAAAGCTCTATGACGTGGTGAACGACATGCGCTACAAAGCCCAGTCGATAATTTGGGGGCAATGGTGGCGTGCTACCCCACATTGGGTCTATACCATCTTTGCGGTTCTACTTCTCGCCGCCGGAGGTTTCGGTTATGGATTCTTCTATCAGCTCAACGAAAACTCAAAGCTAAAAGATGTAGAATGGCTCTACCGATACGAAAGGCTCTGGTGGGAAGACAAGCAGCAGGAAGATTTACTGCGACGAGAAAAAATCTTTGCTGTCGGCACACAACATGAGCAGGATTCAATTAAGAACCGCATCCGCCAGCTTGAAAAATCCCGACGCATAGAAGAAACCTTCCTCTATTTCAACCCGACGGAGAAATAGCATTACTCTAATCGTAAGACAGGCAACCCCAACATTTCTGCCGAGGTTGCCTGTCTTTGTCTATTGTATGATTAAGCTGATATTATTTGAACTTGTATAGAAAGAGCGTATCCGCACGTGCAGCATCTGATCGTTGCAGCCCTTTAATTTGGGCATCAGACATTCCTGCTTGACGATATGGTTCATATCCTCGTGTTGTAACAATAACTTTTTTCTCTAAGCTACAAGAGCAAAAAGCCATCAATGTTATTAGTAGTAATAAAATTCTCATAAATCTTATTTTAATGCTAATTCCCTGTACCAAAACGCGATGTGTCAATATTTGTTTCTTTGGGCTTGAAACCGTTGAAACGCCAGATGAATGTCAGTTTGAGGTTGCGGGTCATGTCACGAACTTTCATCCGGTAATCCTGACCTGCATGGCTGATGGTCATGGTCGGCGCCCATTTGTTGAATATGTCATTGGCTTTCAAATCAAGTTCACAGCATCGATTCTTTCCGAACTGCCATTTTACGCCGGCATCGACTTTCCATATACTCGATAAGTCGGCTATACCCTGCAATGATGGCGAGATGTAGCTGAAATCAACGGTCAGTGATACCGGGCAGTTCTGACTGAACTTAAAAGAATTGCTAAATTCACCATAGAATATCCACTTGCTGTTGTCAAAGCCAATATCATGAAAATGGTCGGCTTTCTCCCGCTGATTGAAAACATTGGCTGTGGCCGTGGCATTCCAGATATATCCTACACCAAAAGGCGCATAAAGATTAAGCCCGACAACGCGCTTATAGTTCATGTTGATGGTCTGATAGATGAGATTCATGGCATCCGGCGATTGGTAGGGAAGCTGCACCGTGGTCTTGTCGCCATATTGGAAATAGAAGGTCGCTACATATTTTTGCCTGAGGATATAGTTGAACTGGGCATCATATTGAATATAGGGTTGCAACTGGAGATTACCGACAATTGTCGAGTAGTTGTTAATGTGGCTCGTGCCGCCATGTAGTTCCCAATATGAGGGATATATGCGTTGGGTGTTGAAGTTCAGTTGAAATATGCTTTTTGGTGTTTTGTAGTAAGTCGCCCCAAACTGAGGAATGAAATTCCAGTTGTGCTGATATTTATTGTGATAATTCTCACCCTTTGCCGAAAGATTGAACGACAGTCCCCAGTCGAAAGACCGTTCTGTGCCGGCGTAAAAACTCGCCACATCTTCGTTGAGAATATCATCGAAATCAGGATTGTCGGACATTGCGTAGTGTTGTGAACTGTGATCTTTTGAGTGTTGATATTCCGCGCCATAGTTCAGTTGCCACTGTCCAAGCTGATGCTGTTGGTCAATATATGCATGCCAACGGTTAATGTCCTGTCGGTTTTCGGAGCCAAGCAGATAATCGCTATCCTTAAACAATGACAGGGAACGGTTCTCGGAATAGCGGGTGTAGTCACCGCCTATTGTCATGCCGAATGGCGCGGTGTAGCGCATGGCGATATTGTGATAGCCGACAGGCGACAACATGTTGTAGGCATTTGTATAGTTGCCCAAAGTGCCTGATGAGAGACTCCAACTCTTTGAATCGGAGATTATCTGACCGTTGTAAGTGAGTTTGAGTGTTTTCCAAGAAGCGGAGGCAAATATTGTATTGCTCCAGTTCTGACCAATACGCCGCATGTCGTCCTCAATCATAGTTCGCTTACCATCATTAAGATGATTCGACCATGTCTCCTCGCGGTTCCAAGACTTGGTGCGCGACAGCCCGTAATTCAAATCAAAAGTCCAGTCTTTTATAGCGTATGTGGCTGCAAGTACACCACCATACGAACCATAGTGAGCCTGATTATATCCGGCTCTGACCTGTCCCTGCAATCCGTCGAGAGGCGTGGGAGTTTTCAGAACCACGTTGATTACGGCACCATTAACATGATACTTAGCCGGGGCGGAATACATAATCTCCACGTTTTTCAGCCTGTCAACCGGAGTGGTGTAGAGAAGTTGATAAAGATTCTGGAGCGGCATATTGGCAAGCTCGCCATTGAGAATAATCGTGACATTTGAAGCTCCCGTGAGCCATATCATACCGTTGTTGTTCGTGACGCCCGGCATATAACCGAGAGCCTCAAGAATATTGTTAACCGGTTTGTCCTTGACTATTCCGGGGATGTCGACTACTATAATTCCGTCCTTACCTTTGACTTGTGGTTTCTCTCCCTTTACAACAACCTCATCGAGCTGTCTGGTAGAAATTGTATCAGTTGCTTCCGTCTGTGCCACAGCCGATATGAACGTAATGAATGAAGCGAATAATATGCCTTTCCTCATAGCTGTTTAGTTTTTGTTTGATGCAAAATTACAGGCAAATGGTCTTTGGCAGATAATTCTCAACCTTATTTAGTCTTAAATGCTCCCTTATTTAGTCTTAAATTGAAGTGTTCCTAAACAATTGTGTGACGGATTATTAGTAACTTCGCATTATGAAACGCTTTAAGACTATCTCGACTACGTTTATTGTTGTCATTACAGTTATTTTCAGCTGCAATGTCTATTATCTCATATCCCTTTACAATTCGATCAGGACAGATGTCGAACGCGATGTAATGACTGCTTTGGCTGATGCTGATATTGACGACCTAATGTATCGGGCAGGGAGGGCGCAGGCATTGGCATCAAATGTACAAATGCAGGAAGACATTGAAGAATATAATGCCCCCAGAAAAGCAGAAGCATCAACATATAAAGATGAAAACGGTCAACTCATATCAGTCCGGACTGAAGCCGACGGAACTGTTATTGAAGAGCGCGCGATGTTATCTGAAAACTCGTCCTATTCCAATCAGATGGTTGATGCTATGAGCCGGCAATTTCACGCTATAATGGATAAATACATCCCTTACGATATGGAGGTTATGGATAGCGTCTTATATAATCAACTTTCCAATAGGTTCATATATCCGGATTTCCTATGTGTGGAAGTTGTCAACAGTAACGATTCCGTGATTTGCGGCAATCCCAAATTCAACGGAGAATCAGGATTGGATTCATTCAGCTTCAATATCAATCCTGACGAGGGAATATATTACAAGGCATATATGACACCACTAACCCGCCATATACTTTCGCAGATGTTTGGAATCATTATTACGGTATTTCTTCTGATGGTTGCATTCTCTCTGGCGTTTTGGTATCTGTTCCGCACAGTCTCGCGACTGCGCACCATTGAGGAGATGAAAGATGATTTTGTCAGCAATATGACCCATGAATTGAAAACGCCTATTGCCATAGCATATTCAGCCAATGACGCTCTGCTCAATTATGACACAACCAACGACCCCGACAAAAAGACAAAGTATCTGACGATTGCAAACAAGCAACTGAGACGACTTGGCGAACTTGTGGAAAATATCCTTGCAATGAGTATGGAACGTCGAAAAACCATGAAACTCAGACCTGAAGATCTACAGTTACGCGAGTTTGTAGAAGAAATCGCCGCAGCCCAGCGTATGAGAGGAGATAAGGATATAACCATCAATGTTAATATTCCCGAAAATACCACCATTGAGGCTGACAGGGCGCACTTGGCAAATGTACTGAACAATCTGATTGACAATGCTATCAAATACTCCAGAGATAGCGTTGAGATAACGGTAACCGGCGACAGCCATGATCTTTCGGTAAGAGATAACGGCATCGGCATTCCGTCAAAATCCATTCCCTACCTGTTCAATAAGTTCTACCGCGTTCCGCATGGCAACCGTCAGGATGTCCGTGGCTATGGCATAGGACTATATTATGTAAAGAGTATTCTCGACAAAATGGGCTGGGATATTGAGGCCAAGAGTACAGAAGGTGAAGGCTCGGTGTTCACTATTAAATACAGCAAAGATGAGCAATAAGATACTGTTTGTAGAAGATGAGGAAGACCTGACGCTGATTGTCGCCGACACTCTGCGCGGGCAAGGCTATGAAGTTGTCACTGCTGTTGATGGCGTAGTCGGACTTGAGAAATTCAAAACCGAAGCTGCCGATATAGTCGTGGCTGATGTCATGATGCCCAAAATGGATGGGTTCACTATGGCGAAGGAGATAAGGAAATTGTCGCCGACAGTACCATTGCTTTTCCTCACCGCAAAAAGCACAATAGATGATGTTGAGCAAGGTTTTGAAATCGGAGCCAACGACTATCTTAAAAAGCCCTTTGAACTCCGCGAACTGATAGTGCGGATTAAAGCACTATTAAGAAGGTATGGTGACAATCGCACCGAGGATATCCGGTTTGCAATTGGAGCCTATACTTTTAACGTAACGACCCAGACACTATCATTTGGCGACAAAGAGACAGAGCTGTCTCACTTTGAAGCCAAGATTCTTGAACATCTGGCAACCAATATCGGCAAGACTGTCGATGCCTCAGAATTGATGATTGCCGTATGGCAGCGCGATGAACAAAGCAACCGCAACTCCCTGCATGGTTACATCCACAAACTCCGCCGAACCCTGCGTCACGACCCCACAATTTCTATCATCAACCAGCGTGGGTTCGGCTATATGCTCACCATTAAATGAACCGGACTATGAAAGCTTACATCCTTACATTTGTTATCTGCCTGGCGGCACCGCTGGCGGGTTTCGCACAGCGGGAAGTGCCGGACACAATCAGTCTGCGCTGCGACTCATTGGCTAAATCCATCAATATCGGCGGTTTAGTCAAAAGCGACAATCTGACCTCATACATCGGTCCGACATTTCAATATGCCCCTGAGAACACCCCGCTCGTCGATAATAGTGCTTCAGCTCCTTTAAAACTGAATATCCCCGATTTTACCTTTGCTCCGGGACAAGCTTCAATCTTCCGGTGGACAAATGGGGAATTCATAGCCTCGGGCGGTACTACGGTATATCCGGGACTGATGCAGATTGACAGTGGTGCTCTCCGTGTATTTCATCGATTTGGGAACTTTGACATATATGTTGGAGGGAAAGTTAACAAGTATGGATTTTTCAGAGGCATACACACTCAATACGGAGTGGATGGAAGCATCACATATAATTTATCTCCGACAACCTCATTCACAGCATTTGGCACATACTATTTCGGCAGACCGCCTATGATTGGCGGCGGACTGCCAATGCCACCAGCAATGGTTGGCTACTACGATACGTCTAAATTCGGAGGGTACGTCAACCAATCGTTAGGCGAGCGATTTGGGGTTCTTGTCGGTGTCCAGACCGTCCAACAGGTGTACACCCGGGAATACCGTCCCGAACCAATAGTTACTCCCTACGTCAAAGTAGGCACCGGAAAGAAAAAAGTAGCAATCGGCCTTCCTGTTGGTCAAATTCTACACGGCATACTCACAAGATAGCTATCTGCAACGAGAGCATAGTTTAACATTTCTCTTTCGCAAATATATTCATCTATTTTGGTTTGGTTCGGGCTTTATATATGCCCGGTTAAACCTAAACCTATATATAGAGGCGGGGCAAAAGAAAATGGCTCCCCATAATTTTCTTTTTCCTCAGCTATAGTTTGAACACAGAATTTGAACACAAGGGCATGAACATGGTGTATGCCAAAGCGGCTCGAAATGAGTTGGCGCGGAGTTGTGTTCAGATTTGTGTTCAAAGCAAAAGAAAAAGCAGCTACGATTTGTTTCGTAACTGCTTGATTTTTAAGAGGTGGTCCCACTTGTACTTTGAACTTCAAGGTAACTTATTGTAGGGCAGTTTATTCTCTATGTTAAAGTTCGGAATTGGCTCAGATGAGGCACCTCTGTACTTCATCATTTTGCAACGCCGTTCTTATCTTCGTTTTTGCAAAGTTAATCATTAATTGCCATAGTGCCAAATTAGTCATCTTAAAAGTTCATAAAATGAACTGCTATTGGCTATAAGCTATCAGACATCAGGAACTGTCTTAATGTCAGATGTTTTATACCCTCGTAGTTCTGAGGACGTGACATCGGATTCATGGATATGACATACTTGGGATAGTTGTCTTGTATCTTCAGCAGATTTCCGAACTCCCGCTCCATTGTCTTGTCGTCAGCGATGAGATAAGCCACCTGTATATAGACTGATGTGCCGCCTTTTTCGACAACGAAATCAATTTCACCATTGGGAAGTGTTCCTACGCTGATCTTGTATCCAAGATTTTTAAGGTGAAGATAGACTGCATTTTCTATTACCTTCTCTATGTCGCCTGTGCGGTTTTGCCCGGCAAGCATATTGCGCAAACCCAAGTCCTCGAAATAGTATTTATCGTTGGTCTCCAACAAACGTTTTCCATGTATGTCGTATCTCGACACCTTATTGATGATGTAAGCGTTTGAGGCGGCTTTAAGATAGTTTATCGCAGACAACGGGGTCAGTTCCACCCGCTGTGATTTGAGATATTTGGACAATGACGTGGCCGAAACAAGTTGACCTGCGTTGTCGCTGACGTATGACATCAGATTTTCAAATAGTGTCACATTGCGAAGTCCTTCCCGCTGCACCACATCTTTAAGAACAATGGTATTGTAGATGTTCTGGATATATTCCCAGACCATATCCTCATTTTCAAGTCCGAGACGGTACAGGTGAGGAAGACCACCGAAGCCGAGATATTTCAGAAGACTGTCATCTGAATCATTAAGGTTGTGAAAGGTCAGGAACTCCCGGTATGACAAACTCAGGATATGAATCTCAATATATCGACCGCCGAGGTATGTGGATAGCTCTGACGAAAGCATCTTGGCGTTACTTCCGGTCACGACAATCTGGCACTCCTCGTCGGCATTCAGGCTACGGAGTACATTTTCAAAGCCATTTATATCCTGCACCTCGTCAATGAGCAGATAGTTATCTGCACCTTCTTTCAGTTTGCCGTCAAGGTATCGCGAGAGATCTTCTGCATTTCTAATGTCGGCATACTTTGTTTTTTCCTTATTGATATATATGATGTTGGCATCCGGATTACCGGCTTCAATCTCCGTGACGAGTTGACGGATTATATAACTCTTGCCAACACGACGCTGCCCGGTAAGGGCGATTATCATCCCCTTGCCGATAAATTTCTGAATATGCTCAATATACTGTTGCCTTGCTATAATCTTCATACCTGCAAAGGTAACGAATTTTGTTAATCATACCAAACAAAAATGGGATAATTCGCAGTTGTATTTGTTATACCTTACAAAATCACCCGGAAACTGCGAGAGGCGCGACGGCTTGACTTTGGCAGTCGCAAGCGAGGCATTGCCGGGGTGAGGCAATGCCGTCAGTGGCGTTTGGAGCGAGTCCGGCACTACCGCTGACCGCATTGCCAGAATTGAAGAGTCGGCTAAACACCGAGTGTCTGATAGCCTGAGCATGTTGCTTCGCTGTACATGCCAAGTCTATTTGCCACTCCGTGTTCTTACGCCGCCTCCATCATTCGTTATTTGAGTCGTTGCGCCACTCTCCGTTAGCAGCAGTCCACGGGCCGAGACAGTGATGTGCCTCCTTCCTTCGTCGGGGGCATATCACAGACTCGTCTTTCCGGGACTGGACAATTCTATTTACAGACATTTCAATATTACGAAAATTTCAGAGCGATTATGTAGCCGTATGTTTTCACCGTTCCGGAGTCGTGGCTCCTGTTATTGTCTAATCAACAGCGATTTTAACTTGCTTGCCAATAGTTAACGTGTGGTGCCGGGGATATTCTTTTTCCTTTTGACTGAAAAATCTCCAGACACAAAATGGTATTTGCCTCCGTAAGCTCCGGCGAATACTTCATTTTGCACTCGTATTTTTCCGTCAAAGGGCGAACATCCCCTTTGTTCACCACACGCCTTTGAGGTGTCAAGCAAGCGAAAACCGATGGTGATATACAAATAAAAAAAAGTCGCAACGATGAAAACAAACAGCCACATAAAAGGTCAAAGCGAAGCTCAAAGCCTCAGGTTCAACCAAATAAAAAAGGTTGCAAAGGTGGTGGCTATCATCATCGGAGTAATAATCGGAACTCTGGTGTGGGCGATGGTCAAACCTGTAATCCGAGGTGCGGGCTGGGTAATATCCATTATAACCGCAATAATGATAATCTTTTGGTTATTCACCCTTTAATATAACACTGATATGGCTACTATGAAATCCAACAACGCTGCAATCGCAGCTATGCAGCTGATGCTCCAAGAGCGTTGCATCGCAGAACCCACATTCGCCATCAAGATGGCTAACCCGTCCAAGAGTATGGAAGGCGCAGTAAACTATCTGTGCGGACAAATTCAGAAGAGCGGTCTGTGCTGTGTCGATGACGCTACCGTGATGAACATATTGGTTCACTACTTCGACGAGAATGAGATTGAGGAAGGCGGAAAAGTCAACTGCAACATCGTGGTATCCAAGCCGGAACTTTCCGATGAGGATAAGGAGGAACTCAAAGAGCAGGCTATGGAGCAATACAAGGAGGAGCAACTCCGAGAAATCAGACGGCAGTCAGCTCCGAAGACTCAACCCAAGCCGACCGCCACCGCTCCCAAAGCCGGAGCAGAAATCAATGTTCAACCCAATCTTTTCGACTTCTAAAACTTCAAGGATATGAAACCTCGCAATAAGAAACAACAGCATATAGTGGAACTGAGTGGGCGACTTCGCCCGCTCACCACTCCCCAAATGAATTGGGCACTCAACTCTACCATCAATCACTATGGTTATAGGTTGAAGAACGGAATGTGCACCTGTATGAAATGCGGTCACGAGTGGCTGGAGACACGCAACGGAATGTGTCTATGCCCCGAATGTGGCACTCAGATTGAAATCAAGGATACAAAAGAGCGTGTTATCCGCGAAAAGTCCTATTTCAACGTAATCACCACCATCGAAGACTATCAGGTAATCAGAATGTTCCTGATGATGGTTGAAATGCGCAAGGGTATGAAGGTGAAACCTGCCTATCTTGAAATCGGTCAGTATTTCATTGACCCCAAAGGCAATAAGACCGTTGTCGCTATCCCTCGTACTCTCGGTTGCTATGTTGATACCTTTGCATTCGGCGCACCACTTGAAATCAGAAATGACGGGGAGGCTTATATGTACGTTTCAGACCAATGGGTATATCCTCACATCAAGGTCACTGACACCATCAAGCGCAACGGGTTCAAGAACTCTGTCCACCATATCCACCCCGTGACTATGTTCCAAGAGTTGCTGACCAACCCAAAAGCCGAGACACTGATGAAAGCCAACGAGATAGGATTGTTACGATACCTTTGTGCAAGACCAGCCTATAAGTCAGACATTGACAAGTATTGGAACACCATTAAGATAGCCAAGCGCAACGGCTACAAGGTTAAAGACCCGCAGATGTGGTTTGACTATATCAAGATGTTGGAGCGTATGGGCAGAGACCTCAATTCTCCCTCGCTGATAGCACCCAAAAACCTCAAAGTAGCCCACGATGAATATGTGGCTAAGGTCAATCGCCAGCGCATCAAGGAGCAGAGAGAGAAAGAACGTCAGCAAGCCATCAAGGACAAAGCCAAGTTCGAGGAACTCAAATCCCGCTACTTCGGAATGGAAATGACTGACGGAGAGATTGAAATCCACTCAATCGACACCATCGATGATTACTATAAAATCGGAGATAAACAATCTATCTGTTGCGGTACTGCCAAATATTACCTTAAAGAGGATACATTGACACTTACCGCCTACATCGGAAACAAGCAGATAGCCACCATCGAAATTTCGCTTGACGACTACCACATAATCCAATGCCGAGCCTTCGCCAATGAAATATGTGAGTACACCCAGCAGATAGCTGGTATCATCAACGCCAACAAGAAGATGATAGCAGAGAGAAAAAGAGCATAGACAGTGCCATATCAGCGATGAAGGTGGCGGAGTATAAGACCTCCGTCACCTTCATTTTGCCAAAAATTTCGGCCGCCAAAAGGCGGCGTTGTGCAGGTAATTCGTTCCGAAATTCAGCGTTTTTTAGTAATTTTGCAATGTAAAAACGTATCAAATTCAAAGCAGTACAAAATGACTAAGGCAGAAATAGCGAGTGAAATCGCAAAGACAACCGGCATCGACAAGTCCGCAGTTGTTACCGTTATCGAACAGTTCATGACCGTTGTGAAGGACAGTCTCGCACATGGTGAAAACGTATATCTCAGAGGCTTTGGTAGCTTTATCGTCAAGCAGAGAGCAGAGAAGACCGCGCGTAACATCAGCAAGAACACCACCCTGATTATTCCGGCTCATAACATTCCGGCATTTAAGCCTGCCAATTCTTTCAAGGAAGAAATTGCAAAATAATGGAAGAAGAAATTGAAAAGGATAATCCTGCAACTGAGGGAATCCATATTCAATCCGAAATCTGTAATTGTTCCACTTGTTTGGAAAATCGTAAAAGGTATGTTCATATACTTGATGTCGATAAATATATCGAATCATTAAATGACTGGGATTGATAAACTATACAAATGCCGCGATGCTATTTTGTTTCAATGAATAGCATCGCGGCATATTTTATGGTGTGTAAAGAATTGCAAGCTCCGTAAGCCGCCTTTTGTGAAGGCCGGAGTGCCACTTGCCTTTGTAATGGCAGTGGGAGGTATAGGACTTGAAGATGTTGCGGTCGCCGCGTTTCAACTTTTTCAGAACGCTGCTTTTATTGACGGCTCCGGGGCCAATGTTATAAGCGAGAGCCGCAAGAATATACTTGTCACGCCCATATTCTTTATACAACTCGCAAAACTTGGCATAGTCACGGCGAAGAAGAGCATCAGCCTCCCGTTCACTGTACTGGCGGCGTGTGAAATGTTCTCCCCGCTGAACGACATGACCATAGCATATCGTCGGCCAGTGTTTAGGCTTATGAAGTGTTTCAAACTTCTTTATAATCAGTACTGCTCGCTCAAATAGCGGAAGCTCCATAATCGACCGCTTTGCGTTGGCTGCCGGCGTTGCCGCCGCGAGGGTCAGCAAAGCCATAAAGAACATCAGTAATTTTTTCATCGGGCAATCGGTGTTATTGTTCCGGGATTGACAGGGACGATTGTTCCGGGGGTCTTGCCTCCGTCATCGTCGCCACTGTCGTTACCGTTGAACTCAAATGTCTGTTCCCACGGTGTCGAATTGAAATTGTCCTCGACCACCACTAAAAAGCGATGTTGCTGGTCTGATTTTGCGGTGTAATTCAGTCGGAAGGTCTTGCTTTCGAGCAGAAGACGGTCGTTGTTGACCAGCACAGGTCCATCAACGAGTTTGAGCGAGCCTTCGCCGTCATACTGGAAGTAGCGGATGGTATAGAGGGTGTTGGTGTAGTTGCCTTCGGGCTTTATCTCGAAGCGCAGCTCGACAGTCTCGCCCTTGGTGATTTTGTCGCCGTATGGCATGACTTCCACCGTAAAGGGATAGGACTGCTGCACGTCGAGGTCGTCGGAGCATGAAGTGAGAGCGATGACGAGAGTGAAGAGGGTTGCCCAGAAGCCGAAGAAGCGGGCGGGAGTGATGCGGATAGCACCTATTTTATCAAAAATCATATTCATATTATTCAGAGTTTTACTTTATTCGATTTTTTCGGATAGAGCGACATAAGGTAGTCGTTCAGATCCTTGTGGTTGGGATAGAGTGCTGACTTGTCCGTGACTTTATTACCGAACTCCCTTTGGAGTCTGGCGAGTGCTGCGCGACCGGCGGTGTCATTGTCAAGATAGCACTGGATTACAGTGTAATCGCCGAGGGCAGGTATCGCTTTCTGGAGATTGGAAACAGAGTTGAGCACAACAGTGTCGAAACCATCATTATAGCCGAGGCATTCCGCTGAAAGGAAGTCGATGAAGCCTTCAAACACGTTGCACCGGGCATTTCCGTTGGCAATTATAGTGATGTGCTTAGGCGGATACGAGCCTTTGAAGAAAGGATTGCGCAGCTCATAGCCATTGGCATTATTGCGGAAACCTACTGCGTAATATCGCTTTCCATGCAGTTCATAATCAACCTGTACACAGTATCGTTGGGCTATCTCCTTAGGTATGCCTCTGTCGGCGAGATAGCGCAGCAACACGTGAGACTCCAGACGCGACACTTCGACATTTTCAAAGGTCGGTTCTTCGACAAACGGCGTTGGCTTATAAGGTTTAGCGACCGGGAGGCGCATCTTCTCCGCGATGTAATCGGCTTGCCTTAAAAAGTCCGTTTCACCGGACATTTCTCCGGCAAGCGAGAAGATGTCGCCACCCGCGCCCGTTCCGAAGTCAAACCAAACCTGACGGTTAGGATTGACATGGAACGACGGTTTTCTCTCACTGCGATACGGGGCGTAAAACCACAGACCTTTGCTGTCGCGTCCGGTAGGCTGATATCCCAACTGATTGAGAAACTCGACAAGCGAGATTTTCCTAATGTCGTCGATGTTCATAGGCGAATCTTCCGTTGGGGTTTGTCAGGTTCCTGCTTGGACGGTTCTGTATTCTGTTCCTTATCTTTGGACTTTTCCAAAACCGCCATTTCTGAGGCTATATATCGGTTCAGTTCCGACATATTGCACGAGCCTGTCAGTTCATAAGCGAGGTCATAGATACTGCCGTATGCACCGGTCTTTGTGTCTCGCCAGAGATTTGTTTCGGTGTTGATTACCATTGTCGGACCGAGATTGGCATCGTATGGAGCATTGTAAATCCTCAGATTGCCATCGGCAGCAACCGGGTGTTCCTGACCGAGAGCTTTCATAAAGTCTATGAGCTTCATCTTCTTTATATCAATGCCTACAACCGTCGGAGGCTGCGGGCAACGCGCCATTATCGAAAGTTCCTTGCCTTGCTCATACTCATTCATATATTTCAATATGAAGTCACGCGGGTCCATATAGAGCGTCGGATTCATTTTCAAGGCGGCAAGGTCGATGATGTCTCCGCTTTGGTCTGTGGAATAGTCATACCATTTGTTGGTGGAGGTATTGACAACCAACATCGGCTCAGGGTCGTCGCGTTGCGGTGCATAGTAAAGTTTCATATCCTCGAAGGATTTGACAGGCTTCTCGCCAAGAGCCGCCATAAATTCTGTAAGAGGAATATTGCCGATGTCTTTTTCAGTGTATCTCATAGCCATTACTCGATTATGAATTTGACACCGACACCATATTGTGTATGGAATATCTGCACATCGCTACCGAAGGTGAAACGCTCCTTGATGTTGGCAGTCAGGGCGATTTTGTCTGAAAGGTAGAAATCAGCCTGTAATGTAAGCGCACCGCCATAGATGAAGTTGTCGCCGTTATGGAGCGTCGAACCGTCGGATAAAACCGACTTTCCCCAATTCACTGTTTCGTAGCCACCGAGTGCCGACACGCCACCGTATAGGTGAAAAGTCTGTGAGTAGTCGCTCAACAGATGGAGATTGTAGCCGACCTCGCCTGTAAACTGCGCGACCGAGATACGACCTTTCGCGCCGTAGGGCTTATAGGTCTGGAGATACTCGCCGCCGAAGCTCCAAATATTGGCACTCCCCTTATAAACTGAATAGAACACTCCGAGAGAATAGCCGCAGTCGCGGGAGTTGCCGGTATAAAAGCCGTCTGTCATGTCAGCCTTGATTTCTACCGCTGACATTCCGGGGAGGCATCGCTGGGCCATTGCCCGCCCTCCGAAGAGGGTGAGCATGGCAGCGATTATCATTATCGCTTTTCTCATAGTTACTGTATGCTTAATTCGTCAATTACGTTGGCTCTCACAATATCCTCGTTCTCGACCAAGAAAGACTGATGGCGGCCGCCTTCTTTCTCGGCAATCTCAATAACGAGCTGTCTAGTCCGGAAAAGTGTTGACCGTCAGATTCAACATTTTTTAGTAAAATGTGTGAAGAAAACAAAAAATTCTGGGACGAATCTCAGATTTCGGCAATCAATGCCTGGCACAGCAGCGGAAAAAGTTTCAGTCAGATTGACG
>CAJSYI010000013.1 GCA_910573745.1 Muribaculaceae bacterium
AGAAGGCATGTCCATAGACGCTTCGTCCCTGCCGTCGGGGCTGTACGTGGTTGTCATGACCATTGACGGAACGGTGGTTGACAGCGTGAAATTCAACAAAATGTAAAAAACGAGATATGATAAGGAATCGGGAAATGCTGTTTTCCCGATTCCGATTGTCCAACACAAAAACTTAGAAATATGGAAATGAAGAGTTACAACAGACTGAGAACGACCCTGGCGGTGATGGCTGCGGCTTTTTTATGCCTCACTGCATACGCGGACGACGGCATATTCCTCGCAAAACCGGAAAAGGCGGGTTCGTTGGCCGAGATTGTCGGTGAGAAGGCAAACGAGATAGATTCCCTGGCGGTAGAAGGGCCGTTGAACGAAGCGGACTTCAACACATTGTGGGAAATGGGCTACAAAGGATGGCTCGAATACCTCGACCTTTCCAAGGCCAGCCCGGAAGGGGACAGGATCCCCGACAATGCCTTCTTCCACGAATATGAGCAGACAGAAAAATCACATATATTCGGAGACAGGCTGATACCGTTGGCATACCTTAACACAGTCATACTTCCTCAAAACCTGAAAGAAATAGGTGAATACGCTTTCGCATGCACAAGAATCAAAAGCATAATGTTCCCCGAAAGCCTACAGAACATAGGAGCCTGGAGCTTCTACAGGTGCCCGGCACTTGAAGGCAAAATCACTTTTCCCGGGAACATTCCGGAACTGAAAGAATACTCTTTTGCGGAATGCCCGAAAATCGAAGAAGTAGAAATACCAAGTTCTGTGCGATGCATCTGGGGCTTTTGCTTCGACAGATGCCACAGTCTTAAGAAAGTGGACTTTTCCGAAGGTCTTGATCACATCTCTTTCTACGCATTCAGGGAAACGAGGCTTGAAACGCTTATTCTACCCAAGACATTCGGCACCATGCACGACGGGGCGTTCGCCGACGTTACAACACTGAAAAGCATCTACAGCCTCAACCCCAACGCTCCGTGGGCTGTAACAGAAGCCTTAAACGGAGTAAAAGGTGCCGGCAATATGCGGGAAACAGACTATTCATTCACAGGCACACCGACCGACATTCCGGTTTACATTCCTGTCGGATCCCTGTCATCATATAAGTCCGGAAACGGTTGGGACAGGTTCACCAACCTCATAGAATGCGAAGACCTGCCGGAACTCCCCCATTCCGGAATCGAGGAAATGTCAGCTTATGAAGAAAACATAGCCGATGCCTCAATAAGCGTCAGGAACGGCAGACTGATTATAGAAAGCGGGGCTGACCTCGGTTTCACTGTCCACACGCCCGACGGAACAAGAATCGCGAGCGGAAAGACAAAGGCCGGGACAGCAAGCATAGTGTTGCCGGAAGGCGTCTATCTCGTACGCGCCGGCAAGACTGCATCCAAAGTTTTAATCTGAAGCAAATCTACAAGCAAATCAAGAACCCGTAATCAGACGATTCCGGGTTCTTGTAATTCATAAGGCGGTATAATCGAGGGCAAACGTGTCGCCGTCAGAGACACGTCCGGTGGAAAGCCCTTTACGAAGCCACCGTCCGCGCTGGGCCGACGTTCCGTGGTTGAACGATTCAGGCACAGCATAGCCTCTTGCCTTCTTTTGCAGATAATCATCGCCTATCTTGGAGGCAGCATCAAGAGCTTCCTCTATGTCGCCAGGCTCAAGGGACCGGAAACGCTTGTTGTCGTTGTGTGCCCACACACCTGCATAGAAGTCTGCCTGAAGCTCCAGACGGACACTTTCTTTGTTGGCACCAGCCTTGTCGAGCCTCGCCATACGTGAATGGGCATTGTCGAGCGTGCCGAGCAGATGCTGCACATGGTGCCCTACTTCATGAGCTATCACGTAGGCATATGCGAAATCACCGTCAGCACCCAAATCCCGCCTCATATTACGGAAAAAGGACAAATCTATATAGACCGACTGATCGGCTGAACAGTAAAACGGGCCTACAGACGCATCGGCACCACCGCACGCACTCTGCACGGCACCGTCGTAAAGGACAAGCTTCGGCGGTTTGTATTCGAGGCCGTTCTCCCTGAATATCTCAGTCCACACGTCTTCCGTCCCGGCCAGAATCTGCCTTGAGAACAAGGCCAGCTCCTCATCTTCAGGAGTAGACACATATTCCTTCTGCGGCGCGCCACCCGTCATCAGCTGCCCGCCCTGCGAGCTTATGACATCCAACGGATTGCCACCTGACACCCAGGCTATCAACGCCGCGATTATCAACGCGCCTATGCCTCCACCGGCTATTTTCATGCCGGTGCGCTTTCCGCGCCTGTCCTCAAAGTTGCTGCTCTGTCTTCTTCCGTCAAGTCTCATAACTGTATAATAAACGGCAGGATGTTTTTGTTCTGAAGACCGTCCGGAAAGACTTGCGCGATACAAGATTTTTTCGTAACTTTGTCGGTCAAAGAACAACCGATGAATATGCCTACAAACGCAGATAACACGAATGCCCCACGCAGCATCGTCTCAATCGCCGACCTCTCCAAAGAAGAGATTCTTTCACTAATACGCCTGGCCGCATATTTCGAAGAGCGCCCCAACAGCAAACTCCTCGACGGCAAGGTGGTGGCAACGCTTTTCTTCGAGCCTTCCACACGAACGCGGCTAAGCTTCGAGACCGCAGTCAACCGCCTCGGCGGACGAATCATAGGATTCTCCGACCCGGCTGCCACCTCCACTTCCAAAGGAGAGACACTGAAAGACACCATAAAGATGGTGGCCAACTATGCCGACCTCATAGTGATGCGCCATTATCTCGAAGGAGCCGCCCGATATGCCTCGGAAATCACGGAAGTGCCGATAATCAATGCCGGAGACGGCGCGCACCAGCATCCTTCGCAGACAATGCTCGACCTCTACTCCATCTACAAGACACAGGACCGTCTTGACGACATAACCGTAACCATGGTGGGCGACCTCAAATACGGACGCACCGTGCACTCGCTCCTGATGGCCTTGAGCCATTTCCGCGCAAAGTTCAATTTCGTGGCCTGCGACGAGCTGAGAATGCCTGAAGAGTTCCGACTGTTCTGCGACCGCAACGGAATAGAATACCACGAATCGAAGGACTTCTCTCCGGAAGTCATTGCCGACACTGACATACTTTACATGACACGCGTGCAGCGCGAACGATTCACCGATCTTATGGAATATGAACGCGTGAAGGACCTCTACAACCTTGAGGCATCGATGCTCGACGCAGCCAAAGACTCCATGCGCGTGCTGCACCCGCTGCCGAGGGTAAACGAAATCGCCCAGGATGTGGACGACAGTCCGAAAGCCTATTATTTCCAACAGGCAAAGAACGGACTCTACGCCCGCCAAGCCATGATATGCACCGCATTGGGAATGGACATAAGGATTTAGTCCGGGCAGGAATTCTTCTCCAATATTTTTGAACAGCCTCTTAAACATAAAACATGGAATCTAAAAACAAAGAACTTGCAGTGGCCGCCCTGCGCAATGGCACTGTCATAGACCACATACCGTCCTCCGCACTCTTCAAGGCCGTAGACCTTCTGGGAATAGAAAAACTCGGAGTAAGCGTTACGATCGGCAACAACCTTGAAAGCAAACGCCTCGGCCACAAAGGCATAATAAAAGTTGCCGACACCGAGTTCCCGCCGGAAGTGCTCAGCCGCATAGCCATCATAGCCCCCTCGGCTGTAATCAACACAATACGCGATTATGAAGTGGTCAAGAAAGAACCCGTCTCGTTGCCAGACGAAATAACGGGGCTGGTGGTCTGCGACAACCCGAAATGCGTCAGCCGCAACCAGCCAATTCCGTCGCGTTTCGAAGTCATTGACCGCGAAAACGTGGCTTTGCGCTGCCATTACTGCGAACATGAACTCCGGGGCGACGCCATAATCCTGAAATAAGAGGCTGTTTAAAAATCATTGTTAAACGCAGAGTGGTGGATTTTTTGTTAAGGCGCACTTTATGAGGAGGGAGCATATCGGGATATGTGACCGACGATTAAATGCGGATTAACGGAAAAGACACCATTCAGACTGAAACATTAAATTCTTTCAAAGAGGCTTTCCAGTAATGCCTGCCGTCATTCCGGAACCTTTGCGCGTCTTTATCCCTTCGGCTCAGTCCCATAGCCCGCTATGCTCCTTCGCTGCAGGGATAAATACATCACAAATCTTCCGGCTCTGCGTTAACAAGCATTTTTAAACAGCCTCTAAACCTGGGCGACGAATACAATTCTCCGTTCCTGAATAAACAGCTTCCGGGCATAGCCACAATTTTGACGATAAGCGATTCTTTCGTATCTTTGCAAGTGAAAAAACAATACTGAAATGAAAGAAAGCTGGAAACCCGGAACCATGATCAATCCTCTGCCTGCAGTGCTCGTTACCTGCGGCGACACGCCAGAGAAATGGAACATGATAACCGTGGCCTGGACAGGCACGATATGCACCGACCCGGCAATGTGCTACATATCGGTGAGGCCGGAACGCGCATCATATCCGGTCATAGAGCGCACAATGGAATTCACCATCAACCTCACCACCGAGGAAATGGCTCGCGCCACCGACTGGGCCGGCGTGCGTTCCGGACGCGACTACGACAAATGGAAAGAGACCGGGCTAACTCCCATCCCCGGCGAAAAGGTGAAATCACCGACAATCGAAGAATCTCCGCTATCCATCGAATGCCGCGTCAAACGCATTGAACGTCTCGGAAGCCACTCCATGTTCATCGCCGAAGTCCTCGGCGTGAGGGCAGATTCCCGCTTCATTGACAAGGAAACAGGAAAGTTCGACCTCGAAAAGGCCGGACTGATAGCATACAGCCACGGCGCATACCACAAGCTCGGGCCGGCCATCGGCAAGTTCGGTTTTTCGGTGCAAAAACGGAAATAGCCCGCGTCCCATACGCCTGATACTGAAAATTCGGTATGGGCGCACCGCTTTTTTACCCGACCGCAGGGATTGCACGGACTTAAGAAAGGCAGTAACTTTGCAATGTGAAACCAATACATCACATAGTCATTTAGTTATTTAGAGTTAGATTTAAGTTAGGCGTTTTCTCCGTTACGGCGGCAACCGTAGCGGAGATTGCGCCTGACCACAAGTCTGCCAACCACACAACGCATAAACATCCGATTTATGGAATCTGAATACCATTACTCCCCTGCGGAAAAGATGGCCACGCTCATAGCCGACAACTACAGGCTGATACAAGTGATGACTCGCTTCGGAATACGGGTAGGCTTCGGCGACAAAACCGTAGCCGAAGTGTGCCGCGACCAGAACGTCGACTGCGGCACGTTCCTTTCTGTGGTCAATTTCGTGACAGACGGCTACACTCATGCCGACGTGGCCGGGCAAATATCCGTCGCAGCCCTTATGCATTATCTGAAACAGAGCCATATATATTTCCTCGACTATATGCTCCCTGCCATACGCAGAAAGCTGCTCGACGGCATCAGGATGCGCACGGACGACGTTTCGTTCCTCATTCTGAAGTTTTTCGACGAATACATGTCCCAGGTGCGGGGACATATGGAATACGAGGAAAAGACCGTGTTCCTGTACGTGGATTCGCTTCTCGGAGGAAGCCCGAAAGAAGGATTCAGCATATCAACGTACAGCGACCACCACGAAGAAGTGGCTTCGTCCCTCCACGAACTCAAAAGCATAATCATCAAATACGGGCCTGCCGATGCTGACGCCAACCTCCTCAACGACGCGCTCTACGACATATACCGTTGCGAAGAAGAACTTACAAGCCACTGCCTCGTGGAAGACGAGCTCCTCGTGCCTTCAATCGTAAGGCTCGAACAAGAGTCCGGCATAAAATCCCGCATGAAATGAACCGAGACGAAAAGCTGCACATAGTGGTGGCAGAGACATCGCCGGTGATTTCCGCCGGACTGAGCTTCTGCCTCCGACGCCTGCCGGGAATACAGGCGCAGACACTGGAAGTGCATTCATACCCCGACCTGCTCGACTGCATAAAAAGCACTCCGGCCGACATAGCCGTGGTCAATCCCACTTTCGGAGGCACATTCTCGCCACAGCACCTCCGCGAAGCCGCAGGCAACGACCTCAAGGTGGTCGCAATCGAAATCACCCCTCTCGACCGCCAGGCCCGGTCTCTCTACGACGAAACAATCTCCATAGTGGAAGACGTACCGTCGATGGTCTCCAAAATACGCTCGCTCGCCTACTCGCCCGATGAAAACCCATCCGACAAGGAACCGCTGAGTCAACGCGAAAAGGAAATAATAGTACTCGTGGTGAAAGGCATGACCAATAAGGAAATCGCCGAACGCCTTTTCCTGTCCGTCCACACGGTAATGACACATCGACGCAACATAGCCCGCAAGCTCGAAATACACAGCGCGACCGGACTTACCATCTATGCCATAGTGAACCATCTTGTAGACCTGACCGAAATAAACCTATGACAGACAACCGGAAAGACCCGACCGACAAATGATACAGTCCCTTCAATCCCTCCGAGGAATATTTGCCATAATGGTTTTCCTGAGCCATTTCATCATCGCTCCCGACGGACAACGTGCATTTTACGCCGGAGGCACCATGGGAGTGGAATTCTTCATCGTCCTAAGCGGATTCGTGATGTGCGCAGGATACGGCAAAGCCGCCACGGGTCCCGGCTTCAGGTTCGGGAGATTCATGCTGCGGCGGCTCATAAGGCTTTGGCCACTTCATCTCGGATGCCTCATGCTTTGGATGGCCATCCACCGCCAAGAATTGTCTGGCATTATGCCCGACCTCTCTGTCAACGCACTTATGCTCCAGCCATGGTTCCCGATTGACAAATTCTATTATTCGGGCAACACGCCGTCATGGTGCCTCGGAGTGTTCATGCTCCTTTACACCACATTCCCTTGGCTCGTCAGGCATCTTACACGCAATCCGCGCCGCTTCATAACGGCATTCCTATGCATCTGGGCCGCCTACATCGTCTATCTCATAGCCATCCCGTCAGTCCCATCCGTACCGGAAGAGACGGAAGTGTGGCTGACAAGGATATTTCCGCCTCTCCGACTGCTCGACTTCATTATGGGCATGATACTCTGGAGATGCTACACATCGATGCAGCAGGGGAAGCTGCACTTGAAGATGAAGAACCTCGGAGGGGCAGCCAAGACATCGGTCGAGGCTGTCCCGCTGGCACTTCTGGCCGTGGCGTCCGTGGCATTCTACCATCTGCCGATAAAATGGGAAAGCACGGCCATATGGTGGCTGCCATCCGCCGCCGCCGTGACAGTCTACAGCCTATTCGACAATGAAGGAGGACTCATAAGCCGCATTCTTGCGAGCCGCCCTCTGATAGCCTTCGGCAACGCCAGTTTCGTGTTCTACCTTTTCCATCAGATCGGGATAAACCTCTGCAACCGTCTGTACCACGAAATCGGCTTCACCGCCTCCCCTATTTGGCGGCTTGCCCCCACCCTTGCCATCATAACAATCCTGAGCATGCTGATTTCCAGATATATCGACACACCTACGGGCAATTATCTGAAACGCCGCCTATCCAATGGAAAAGCATAAGGCAATCTGTGGCGATTGAAATCGGCCCGACTGAATCACGCGGCAAGCAAAGCTTCTCATCCCGCGTCGCAAAAGTGCCGTTTTTTGGCCCTACCGGATTTTTCGGCAATTCTGAGCGGAAAAACTTGGCGGATACGGATGAAATTTGTAATTTTGCATGCAATAAATTCAGAAGAAAAATATGTCGTTTATTGCAGACCGTGTGCAGATGGAAGGACTCACATTCGACGATGTGCTCCTTATTCCTGCCTTCTCAAATGTGTTGCCGCGCGAGGTAAGCCTCGCATCTAAGTTTTCCCGCCGCATAACCCTGAACGTGCCCATCGTCTCGGCCGCCATGGACACCGTGACAGAGAGCGCGTTGGCCATAGCCATAGCCCGCGAAGGCGGAATCGGCGTGATTCACAAGAATATGCCGATCGAAGAACAGGCCAGGCAGGTGCATGCCGTCAAAAGAGCCGAAAACGGAATGATCTATGATCCGGTAACGATACTCTGCGGAAGCACTGTGCGCCAAGCTCTTGACATGATGGCCGAATACCATATCGGCGGCATTCCTGTCGTAGACAACGATATGATGCTCCGTGGCATCGTTACGAACCGCGACCTGCGCTTCGAACGCAACCTCGACCGCAAGGTGGACGAAGTCATGACTTCAGAAAACCTCATCACAACCGACCAAAGCACCGACCTCGAAAAAGCCGCCGACATCCTGCAACGCCATAAAATCGAGAAGCTTCCCGTGGTGGACGCTTCCGGAAGGTTGATCGGACTCGTTACGTACAAAGACATCACCAAAGCCAAAGACAAACCGTTCGCCTGCAAAGACAAGCTCGGACGTCTGCGCGTGGCCGCCGGAATAGGAGTTACGGCCGACAGCATGGAGCGTGCCGAGGCCCTTGTGAAAGCCGGGGTAGACGCGATAGTAATCGACACTGCCCACGGGCATTCTGCCGGCGTGGTCTCCGTGCTTGAATCGGTCAAAGCCGCTTTCCCTGACATTGACGTGGTGGTGGGCAACATTGCCACCGGCGAAGCGGCAAAATACCTTGTGGAACACGGCGCGGACGGAGTAAAGGTCGGCATCGGCCCAGGCTCGATATGCACCACCCGCGTGGTGGCCGGAGTCGGAGTCCCTCAGCTTTCGGCAGTCTACGACGTGGCAAAAGCCCTGAGCGGAACGGGCATACCTCTAATTGCCGACGGAGGCATACGGTATTCGGGCGACATCGTGAAGGCTCTCGCCGCAGGAGGCCACAGCGTCATGCTCGGCGGGATGCTTGCCGGAGTCGAGGAATCGCCGGGCGACACCATCATCTTCAACGGAAGGAAGTTCAAGTCATACCGTGGCATGGGTTCGCTTGAAGCAATGGAAAAAGGCTCAAAAGACCGTTATTTCCAAGGCAACGTCAGCGATGTCAAGAAACTTGTGCCTGAAGGAATCGCGGCACGCGTACCATACAAAGGCACCCTTTACGAGGTGGTTTACCAGATTCTCGGCGGCCTGCGCGCCGGAATGGGCTACTGCGGTGCAAAAGACATCGACACGCTCCATCAGGCACGCTTCACCCGCATCACCGCCGCCGGAGTGCTCGAAAGCCATCCCCACGACGTGGCAATCACTTCCGAAGCCCCCAACTACAGCAGGAACTAAGAGTGCGTTTGGAATTTTTCTTCAGGATTTTTTATGGATGATTTCGGAACGGATTCGCGCATGCAGGCGAGGGAGTGCAGCGGGCTGCATGACCGGGTCAAAGGCGTGAAGACGGCCGAAAGACCCATAAAGGCACACCCAGGAACATTTCACGGCATTTTCACGTCCTTTCCGGTCTTTCACTCGTTGCATAGCCCGCTATGCGCCTCGTTCCAAGGCCCGGAAAGCCCTGTAAAACTGCCTGTAAAAATCAGAATAAAAATTCAAACACACTCTAAGAGTGCGTCAGGCTTCAGACAACCATATCAGACAAAACTCGTTGGAATGCGGCATTCACCGCATTCCAATGTTTTATGAAAACCACCCACAATGGACAAGACACTCATCACAATCTGCGCACGGGGAGGTTCAAAAGGGATTCCCGGCAAGAACATAAAGCCTGTTGGAGACAAACCGCTTATAACATATACCGTTGAAGCGGCACAGAAGTTTGCCGAAACTCACGGGGCGGACATAGCTTTGTCTACCGACAGCGACGAGATACGCGAAGCGGCGTCGAAAGCCGGCCTCAACACCGACTACAACCGTCCTGATTTCCTCGCCAACGACACATGCGGCAAGGTGGATGCCATAAAAGACGCGGTCAGGTTTTATGAAAAAGTCAATGGGATACGCTACGCCTTCGTGATAGACCTCGACGTTACATCTCCCATACGCACACAGGAAGACATCGAGAAATGTCTTGACGAGCTACGGAGAAATGACAAGGCTTTGACGATATTCAGCGTGAACCCGTGCGCCCGCAACCCCTACTTCAACATGGTAGAGCGCAAAGAAAACGGCTTCTTCAGCGTAGTGTGCCAAGGGAGGTTCGACTCACGTCAGACCGCACCTAAGGTATACGACATGAACGCTTCCATATACGTCTACCGGCGCGAAGCCCTTGACGCAGAGCATCCGCGTGCCGTTACCGACCGTTCGCTCGTGTATGTCATGGACCACGTCTGCTTCGACCTAGACGAGCCTGCCGACTACGATTACCTTGAATACCTGATCACATCAGGGAAAATCAGAATCTGACAGTGAACATACTCATAGTCGGTCTCGGTTCCATAGCCCGAAAACACATCCTGGCAATAAGGCGCAACGGCAGCCACCGCATATCCGCATTGAGATCCGGCCCCAACCCACGGCACAAGGAAGACGGGGTGGAAGACATCTTTTCCATCGAAGAGGCAGGAGACAAGGACTTAGACTTTGCCATAATATCCAACCCCACCTCAGAGCATGCCGCCGCGATTGAAAAGCTGCTTCCGCTGCGTATCCCGCTTTTCATAGAGAAACCGGTGGTGGCGGATGTCCGCAGCGGGCAGGCTCTGGCGAAAAAAATAAGCGATGCGGGAATATTGACATATGTGGGCTGCAACCTCCGTTTCCTCGGATGCCTGAGATTCTTGAAAGAATACCTTGAAAGACATCCGGACAGGAGAATCAACGAAGCAAACGTATACTGCGGCTCAGACCTGCGGACATGGCGTCCAGGCACAGACTACAGGCAAGGCTACAGCGCACGTCCCGAACTCGGAGGAGGCGTGAACATCGACCTCATCCACGACGTGGACTACACGCTATGGATGTTCGGTCAGCCGGAATACACGCGGAGCGTCTGCCGTTCTTCCTCGTCGCTGGGCATAGAAGCCTTCGACTACGCCAATTTCTGCCTCGTCTATCCCGGATTCTGCGCATCCGTGATTCTCAACTACTACAGGCCGGAATACCGCCGGTCAATGGAAATAGTCTTCGACGATTCGGTAATGACCATCGACGTGGCAGGCAATACCGTGAAAGACAACGCCGGGAACGTCCTCTTCTCATCCGACGAACGTATCCCCGACACATATTTTGCCCAAATGAACCATTTCATAAAACTTGTGGAGACCGGCACCACCCGTTGCAGCAACGATTTCGCCGCCGGGCTCTCCACCCTAAGGATATGCACAAATGAAGGATCTCGCTGACAAGACAGTAATCATAACCGGAGCAGACGGACTGATAGGAAAAGAGATAGCCCGCCAGTTCGCAGACCACGGATCAAAAACCGTATGCGCCGACATCGCTTTTCAGACATCAGTCATAGACGACAGGACGGCCTCGTTCCACCTCGACCTCACCGACACAAAGTCGATAGACGCCCTTATAGGCTTCACGCTTGAAAAGTTCGGACGGATCGACGGCTTGGTCAACGCCGCTTATCCTCACACCAAGGACTGGGGCCGGTACAAATTCGAGGACACGCCTTTCGAGCATTGGGAAGAAAACGTGCGGATGCAGCTCAACCCGGTCTTCTACATCGACCGCGAAGCCGCAAAGGTCATGGAACGGCAGAAATCCGGCTCCATCGTGAACTTCGGATCCATCTACGGAATCGTAGGCAACGACTTCACAATCTATGAAGCCTACAACGGCTCTTCGCCGGCCGAATACTGCGCCGTAAAGGGCGGTATAATCAATTTCACCCGTTATATGGCCTCTTGGCTCGGCAAATACGGCATACGCGCCAACTGCGTATGCCCCGGCGGAATATTCGACCATCAGCGCGAGGAATTCGTAAAGGCATACACTCACCGCTGCCCCATGAAACGCATGGGCAATCCCGACGACATCGCGCCCCTGTGCCTGTTCCTTGTCTCCGACGCCTCAAAATACATCACAGGCCAGACCATCGCCGCCGACGGAGGATGGACGGCAATCTGATTTTTATGGCTGAAAGACATAATTTTTCCAAACGGACCACGTTATCAATTTGGCGGAATCATACATATATACCCGTTCCGCCTGATTCACTGCAATAACAAATCAGACACTGACCCGAATATGAAAAAGCAACTTCTGGCAGGAAGCGCCATTGCCGCCGTGGCACTCGCATGGGCGGCAAAAGACCCTGTCCTAATGACTGTCAACGGCATCGACGTGCCGCTGTCGGAGTTTGAATACCTTTACCACAAAAACAGCCGCCAGCAGCTCGAACCGCAACCGCTCAGCGAATACGTAGAGATGTTCAAGCTCTACAAGATGAAGGTCGCCGACGCGCTCACCGACCGACTCGACACACTGCCGTCGTTCAAGAAAGAGATGGAGCAGTACAGGCAGGAGCTGGCGACACCGTATATGACCGACTCCGCGTATCTCTACACTTTCGTCGATGAAACTTTCGGATGGAGCAGCCAGGAAGCCGAGGCAAAGCACATAATGAAGTTCAAGAAACCGAAAGACCAGGCCTCGACCGCCGCCCTTATGGACTCGATCAGGACTGCGGCAGCCAACGGGGCTTCATGGACAGACCTCGCCGCCAAGTATTCCGACGACAAGTCTTCCGCACAAAAAGAGGGAAGCATGGGATTCATAACAACGATGAAATTCCCCTATGCATTCGAAAAGGCCGTGTTCACCACGCCTGAAGGCCAAGTTTCTGAAATCATAGAGACACCCAACACAATCCACATCATAATGGGCGGCAAGCGTCGCCCCGCACGCGGAAAAGTAACCGCATCGCATATACTCAAACTCGTCCCTGAAGGCTCATCGAAGGAAACCGAGGCGGCAGCCAAGCAGTTCATAGACAGCATATATGCAGTGGTGAAGGCCGACCCGGCCAGCTTCGGAGCCAATGCCCGCAACAATTCCGACGACAAAGGTTCGGCTCGCCAAGACGGACTCCTTCCGGCTTTCGGCGCGGGCGAGATGGTGCCTGAATTCGACAACGCGGCCTTCGCGCTCGCCGACGGGGAAATCTCCGAACCCGTCCGTTCACGTTTCGGCTGGCACATCATAAAGCGCATATCCGGCCAACCGGCACCATCGCGCGACGAAATCAAACAGACCGTCCTGAGACAGATACAGAACCCTCAGGACCCCCGCTTCCGCCAGATTCTCGACCATCAGACCAAGACCCTGGCGGCAAAGCATAATGCCAAGATTGCGGAATCATCCTTCAAGGAGATGGAAGACTACATAGCAGCAAACGGCATCGACTCCGTGTTCTACGAAAGATTCAACACCGGAAAAGCAGCCCAGCATCCGGTATTGACAATCGGCAAGCAGGCCATCACTCGTGCTGAGCTGATGCAAGGGATGCACAACAGGCCCATCAACGACCCCAAAGTGGCCGCTACGCAATTTGACGCATACAAGGCATGGTTCATAAACAACCGCCTGAAAGATGCTGAAATGAACCGTCTCGAGAAAGATGAGCCAGACTACCGCAACCTCCTGAACGAATACCGCGACGGAAGCCTCCTCTACGAAGCCAGCGTCCGCAAGGTATGGGACAAAGCATCAAAAGACACCGAAGGTCTGGAAGAATACTTCAACGCCCACCGTTCAGACTACAAATGGGACAAGCCCCATGCCAAAGGATATCTTGTCCAGGCTCTCAACGACAGCGTGGCCAATGAAATCAAAAAGCTGATGAACAACACTCCGGCCGATTCGATGGTTTATAAAGTCCGCAAGGCGTTCAGCGGCAAAGTGCAGATCGACCATGTGTCGGCAGCCAAAGGCGAAAATGCGATGATTGACTATCTTGTCTTCGACGGACACAAGGTGAGGCCACGCATTTCCAACTATTCGGCCATGTTCATGTTCAATCCACGCATAATCGACCAGCCGGAAGAGGCAGGAGACGTACGCGGACAGGTTACGACCGACTACCAGAACCTGCTTCAGGATCTTTGGCATGAAGAGCTGAAACGCAAATATCCGGTAAAGGTCAACCAGAAAGTGCTGAAAAAGGTAAAATGACGGCAGGCCGGTGAATCATAGACGGGGACATCTCACTGACGGGAGATGTCCCCGCTTTCATTCTACGGCATACGGCCGAAAAGAATCCGCCCCAGAATCCTACATAAGGAATCTTGACGGAGAATCAAAAACGCACTCTCCAAAATAATGGAGCATACTTCCGCACTGTCTCAAAAAAAAGTTGTATCTTTGCAAGTTGAGATGAAATGCCTTCGCTCCACATATGTCATCCTGATGCAGGTCATCATGGCTGCGGTCTTCGGCGCTTGCGGCGAACCGACGGCAGTGAAGCCCGACAATGACCGGGTTCTGCTGTCTGTGGGCGACTCCGCCCTGAGGCTGTCCAAGGTGGTGGCTCGCATTCCAGAAGGCCTTTCCGAGGCCGACAGCACCGCTCTCTTCAACTCCATCGTGGATGCATGGATACAGGACATGCTACTCACCAAAGTGGCCGCCGAGAACATCCCTGACATGGACAGGTTAGACCGCATGGTGGCTGATTACCGCAACAGACTGATAATGATGGAATACCGGAAGCGAATGAAAGAAGACTCCAGGAAATCAATATCAGATGCCGAGGTGAAAAGCTACTACGAGGCCCACGCCGACGACATGAGGCTCGAGCATCCGGTGATAAAGGGAATATACATCAAAGTCCCGTCAAACGCCGAAAGAATAGAGAACGTGCGCCAATGGGTGTTTTCCGCATCGAAGGAGAGCATAGACAAGCTTGAGAAATACGGACTCAAAGGGGCCATACAATACGACTGGTTTGCCGACCGCTGGGTGGACTGGGAAATCGTGGCCGAGCAGATACCATACCGCTTCTACGATGCCGACGCGTTCGTGGAATCTACCGTGAATTTCGAGACAGAATACAACGGCTCAACATATTTCCTCCACATCTCGGAATACCTGAAGTCGGGCGACGTGATGCCGTACTCATTCGCCACCGAACAGATACGGGAAATGATGTCGGAAAAATACAAACGCGATTCCGAATCCCGTCTGATGCAGTCGCTCTTCCGGAAGGCAATTGACGACGGCAGCCTGAAGGCAGAAGGCTTCGACCCCGTAGGCCACAGGATGAAACCGGAGATGCCGTCCAGATAAAGCCCGACAAACCGAAAAAACATTGAATCATCTAAAAACAACGAACAAAGTGAAAATAAAGACATTAGGCATTGCAGCAATGGCTCTGACCGCTGTCGCGGCTCTGGCCCAGACGAAAACCAACATCATCGACGAGGTGGCTTGGGTGGTGGGCGATGAAGCCATTTTCCGTTCCGACGTCGAAGAGCATTACGCCCAGATGAGAAGCGAAGGCGACGTTCCGCAGGGAAACCCGTTCTGCATTATCCCTGAAAAGCTCGCTGTCGAGAAGCTATATCTCCATCAGGCAAAGCTCGACACCATTGAACCCCCGGCGGCTCAGGTAAGCAATGCGGTGGAAAAACGCATAAACTTCTTCATTGCCAATCTCGGCTCACGCGAAAAGCTCGAAGAGTATTTCCGCAAACCGCTGCCGCAGCTCCGCGAGCAGCTGACGGAAGTGATGCAGACACAATACATCATCGAACAGGTGCAGAGTTCCCTGACAAAAAACGTCAAGTCCACACCGGCCGACGTCAGAAAGTATTTCGACAGACTCCCGGAAGACAGCATCCCCTACGTGCCTATGCAGGTGGAGGCTCAGATCATAACCATAAACCCTGTGATTCCCCAACAGGAGATTGAAGACGTGAAAGCTCGCCTGCGCGACTATTCCGACCGCGTCAACCGTGGAGAAGCAGACTTCCATACCCTCGCCATAATGTACAGCGAAGACGGCTCTTCGATGCAGGGAGGAGAACTCGGATTCCGAAGCCGGGCCGACTTCGTGCCGGAATTCTCCGCCGTGGCGTTCAACCTATCCGACCCCAAGAAGGTGAGCCGCATCGTAGAGACTGAATACGGATTCCACATCATCCAGCTGATTGAGAAACGTGGCGACCAAGCCAACTTCCGACACATATTGCTCACGCCAAAAGTCAACTCACAAGACCTGTCAACAGCAGTGAACCGTCTCGACTCGCTGCGCAAGGAGATAGTGGCCGACAAGTTCTCGTTCGAGGAGGCAGCAAGGTTCATCTCGCAAGACAAGGACACCCGCAACAACAAGGGCATCATGGTCAACCAGAAGACGGGAAGCTCTCGTTTTGAAATGCAGGATCTTCCTCCGGAGGTGGCAAGGCACATCGAGACCATGAAAGAAGGCGACATATCTGAAGCATTCGTCATGAAAGACCCTGCACGCAACAAGGACGTGGTGGCGGTCGTGAAGCTGTCCAAACGCATCGACGGCCACAGAGCCAACCTCAGCGATGACTTCAACCGCCTGAAAGAGATGTATGAGGCAAGCCGGAAGGACGAAATCATTCGCGATTGGGTGGAAAACAAGATCAAAAACACATACGTCAGGATAGAAGAGGGCTGGAACGACTGCGACTTCCAGTACAAAGGCTGGGCCGGCTCTTCCGCCAGACGCTGAACAATATGCGCCCCACATCCAGGATATGCCCCATGCGGTGGCTCGCCGTCGCCGTGTTCGTCGCCGTCGCCGCAGCCACGATGTCTTCCGTGATTTCCGCCCAAAGCAAGAAAGCGAAAAAACAGGAACAGAATGAGTCATATACCCGCCCCAAGCCGACAAGGCCGATCCATCCCGAGATTCCTTCGGCCAACCGTTACCGCCAGGACAAGGTGTTTCTCGAACAGGCCGATTCGCTCTACCGCCGTGCCTATGACTCGGAGGAACACCAGATCGTGAAAGGCAACGTAAGATTCCGTCAGGGCGGGATGTGGATGTATTGCGATTCGGCATACTACTATCCAGAAAAAAACGCCCTCGACGCGTTCGGACACGTGAAGATGCAGCAGGGCGACACGCTTTTCGTATATGCCGACAAGCTGTTCTACAACGGCGACGAACGCCGCGCACGCCTACGCTGCGGCCCTTCCGAGAAATCCGTAAGGCTGATAAACCGCGACGTGACACTGACCACCGATTCGCTCGACTATGACCTCGGAATGGAGCTGGGATGGTACGCTTACGGAGGAAAGATTGACGACCGGATAAATGTGCTGACGTCAATCTACGGCCAGTATTCTCCGGCCTCGAAAGATGCCGAGTTCTACCACGACGTGGTGCTCGTCAACACACGGGACGGCTTCAGGATGCTCACCGACACTCTTCTCTACAATACCGGCACGCATACCGCAAACATCGTAAGCCCCACGAGGATAATCGGAGAAAACGACACCATACTCACCAGGACAGGATGGTACAACACGGCAAGCGACGTGGCCGAACTGAATTCCCGATCCACGATAATACACCGCGACTCGGCCGGCAACGTAACGACCCTCGAAGGAGACTCCATAATATATGACAAGGCCTCCCGGACAAGCCGCGCATATACCTACCGCGGCCCGGGCAAAGCACAGCAGCCTGTGGTTCTGACCGACACGGCCCACAAGACCACATTGATAGGAGGATTCGCGATGTACAACGACTCTACCAGGGAAGCCTTGTCAACTGTATATCCCCTTCTGATGGAATATTCACGTCCTGACACGCTTTTCCTGCGTGCCGACACGATTCTCACATTCATCGAGTCCAGACTTGCATTCCCGCCGCTTTCTCCCGCAGATTCCCTGAAGGCCCGTCAGGCATCGGACTCCGCAGCTTCATCGCCCGTGGTGAGAGACAGTTCCGAGATGGTCTTGAAAGACTTCCACGTGGCCCATGCTTTCCGCCGCGCACGGTTCTTCAACCAGGACCTGCAAGGAGTGGCCGACTCGATGGCATTCGTAGAACACGACTCAATCCTGTATATGCACCGCAAACCCGTGGTCTGGAGCGGCGGCAGGCAGGTGTACGGCAACGAGATTCAGGTGCATTTCAACGATTCCTCGCCTGACTGGGCGCTCCTGCCTGACTTCGGCATGATGGGCGAACTAATCGAAGAGGACTTCTACAACCAGCTTTCAGGCCGCGAGATGAAGGCTTGGTTCGAGAACAAAGACATCCGCAGGCTCGACGTAAACGGAAACGTGCAGACAATTTTCCTGCCTCAGGACAATGACTCCACTTATTCGAGACTCGTCAACGCCGAAAGTTCGTTCCTGACAATGGACATCAACGACCGGAAGCTCGAACACCTTAAGATGTGGCCGGAAGTCTCCGGATCCGTCACGCCTCTCTTCCTTGTCAAGTCCAGCCAGCATTTCCTGCCGGGATTCCAATGGTATGATGCCATCCGGCCGAAGCGCGAATGGTACGGCGACAGATGGCATTGGGCCGACGACCTCGGCGAGATATCCGAAGAGCTTGAGCAATACTTCGCCGCCCCGGCTGAAAACTCCCTTGGCAGGAGGTTTTCCTCCTCGCCTGCCTCTCCCGCCCCTCCGGCCACTGATGCTCCATCCCCAGACACGGCCATCAGCACTTCCGCAGCACCGGCAGTCTACGAAAACCCCGTGCCGGAAGAATAGATTTGTCTATGCATTGAACCAATGTTCATACTATAACATATGAGCGACATAATCCGACTCCTTCCCGACTCTGTGGCCAACCAGATTGCCGCAGGAGAAGTGATTCAGCGTCCGGCTTCAGTAATCAAAGAACTCGTGGAAAACGCCGTAGATGCCGGTGCAACCGACATACGCATATTCATCCGCGACGCCGGACGCACGCTTATCCAGGTGGTTGACAACGGCAAAGGCATGACCGAAACCGATGCCCGTATGGCTTTCGAACGCCACGCCACTTCAAAAATAGCGCAGGCCGACGACCTGTTCACGTTGCACACAATGGGATTCCGAGGGGAGGCTCTGCCTTCCATTTGCGCCATCGCACAGATTGAACTGAAGACCCGCACCGCCGACGACCAGATAGGAACCCGACTCGTGATAAACGCATCCAAAGTCGAGATGCAGGAACCGTCGCTATGCGAGCCTGGCTCCAACATAATGGTAAAGAACCTTTTCTTCAACGTGCCGGCCAGACGCAAGTTCCTGAAAAGCGACAGTGTGGAGACGGCCAACATCATGAGGGAATTCGAGCGGCTCGCGCTCGTGAACAACAACATAAGGCTGTCAATAGACCGCGACGGGAAAACGCTCGACCTGCGCCCGGGGTCGTTCAAGCAGAGAATAGCCGACATCTGGAAAAACAACATCAACCTGCAGTTGCTTCCCGTGGAAGTGGACACTTCGCTCGTCAAGATCAGCGGCTTCGTGTCGCGCCCGGAAAACGCCCGCAGGCGCAACGCCCTGCAGTATCTGATTGTAAACGGACGCAACATGCGGCATCCCTACTTCCACCGTGCCATCATATCATGCTACGAGTCGCTAATACCCTCCGACTCCCAGCCATGCTATTTCATAAAGTTCGATGTTGACCCGCAGACCATAGACGTCAACATACACCCCACAAAAAACGAAATCAAGTTCGAGAACGAACAGCAGATATGGCCAATACTCGTGGCCGCTGTCCGCGCCTCGCTCGGAAAATTCGCCGCCGTCCCATCGATCGACTTCACCGACGAGGCTCTTCCGCTCGAGCCGCTAAGGAGCGGCGAGACTCCGTCCGCGCCCCAGATCGACCTTCCGGGAGGCTACAACCCGTTTGAACGGTATTCAACCCCCGAGCCGCCACGGTTCAATCCGGGTCTGCCCAAACGTTCCGCCCCGTCCCAGGCATATAAGCCCACAAGGCAGTCCGGCGACTGGGAAAGCCTCTACTCATCTTTCATGAAGCAGGCCGAAAAGACTGCGGTTGCCGCCCCTGCGCCGGAAGAGACCCAGCCTGCGCTCCCCATAGATATGGAATCGAGCACACCCATATGTGTGCAGTTCGCCCTGAAATACATAATAACGACATCAAGGGACGGCCTTCTCATAATAGACCAACACCGGGCCCACGCCAAAATTCTGTTCGAGGCATACGTCTCATCCTCTTTCTCGGCAGAAAACGCCTCGCAACAGGTGCTTTTCCCGGAAACGCTCACACTCGACCACGCGCAGCAGGCAACGCTCGAAGAAGTGCAGCAGGAGCTGGCGAGGCTCGGATTCGGGATTGAGCATATCGAGGGCAACTCCTGGCATATCACCGCAGTGCCTTCCGACATACGCGGCAGCGCGGCCGCCGAAACCGTAATCCGCATTCTCGACGCGGTCTCGGATGAGTCAGCCACATACGGAAAGGAAACGGTGCCTACGCTTGAGATGCGCCGACGCATGGCGGCTGTCATGGCCCGTTCCGCTGCCATAAAACGCGGCGTAAAACTCTCCTCCACCGAGATGGAGCATCTCGTAAGCGACCTTTTCAGCCTCCCCGCCCCGGCACTTACCCCGGAGGGGAATCCTGTCTACAGGATAATAGAAACAATGCGGATAGAAAACCTGTTCTGAGAGTGTGTTTTTCCGTCCGCACTGCATGTTACTGTCTGCCTGACACGCATCCCTGAAATAGCGCGTCCAAGCCGGTGCCTGTCGCCTAATACATCGGCGTGAAGCCTTTGTCCTTCTTAAGGCGGCCCGTGGCATCACCCACGTAACCCCCGCTCTTGGACGTATCAAGCTTCAAGACAGGGGAACCTTTTCTCAGATTGCACTTCTTCAAATCGACATAGAATATGCCTTCATTGGTTACAATGTCGAAATAATACACCAAATCGCGCAGATTCGCATAAGACCGCCACTGGGTGGAAGAGATGTTGGGTTCGCCATCAACCGTATAAGTATAGGGAACCGAACAAATGCCCATCACGCTCCTCAGTATAGAGACACCGAGGTTGCGGTCGCCCGTCTTCTCCACATGGTTCACGAAATAATGTCCGCGCACACACCTGTCCGGACTGCTCACGGTTCCGGGCAACATGTTCTTTCCTCCGATTTTGTCCCAATATGATATGATTGCCTGCATCTGAGGCCAGTTGGGGTCATTAGTCATGGCACTGAGGTCGCCCTCATCGTATATCCTCACTTCACCGTGGTCGAACTCCAGAATCGCCGACTTGCCGCTCGCATCGGTGATTCCCCAATGCAGGGCGGAGACGGTGCCGCCGTCGAAAGTCGCCCCGCCGATATTGAAATCATGTCTTTTCAATACAGCTACCACCTCGTCGGTTGTCGAATTGAGATCCAAAAGCCAACCAACGAACATGGCCATCGACATCGGCGGACGGGATTTGGTGCTCTCGTTCTCATAGACCGTCCTCTTGCAGAAAAGCCCGTTGATGCAGAGTCCCTTCTCGTTCATCCCCTCGGTTATTCCGCCGTCATAGCCTACAGCATACACTGCCCCGTACTTAGACGTCCAGCGTATCGCGTCCGGACGGTCCGAACTCTGCTTCTCCATTCCCCGTGGATAGACATAGATATTAGTCGGAATCGGCGTCTTCCAGTCAAGCGAGCGTCCCACAATCCTCAGTGAGTCAAGTCCGGAATACACCACCCGCGAACATGCCTCGCTCTCCGCCGCAGCCAACCCCACGGCAAACAACGCCGCCACGGCTCCCGCCCGCAGACACGTAAATCTCTTTCTGCTGTCAAATCTCTTTATAATGCTTTTCATGACCCGAATTATTATAGTGTGTTTGGATTCTTATTATGTTTCTTACAGGCAGTTTTATCATCAGCACATACCAGATGTCCAAGACACGACCGCCTTACACCTTACGCATAAAGAACAGACACCTCAGGACAAATGTTCACATAAGACAATCGGGCGGAAGCCTTGCGACTTCCGCCCGAAATATTTTCAGTTTGAATCGGTTACTTCATCCGGAGATTGACTTCTCCGCCATGAAGAATGATTACATAACAACCTTTACAACATTGTTGCCCTGCTTCTTGATTACGAGCTGGCCTTCAGCCGGGTTGGCGATTTCCATACCCTGCATGTTGTAGTACTTAACAGGAGCATCAGCATTCTCCATCTCCACGCCATTGATGCCGCTCAGGTCAGGCATAATAAATTTGCTGACCATCCAATCGATTCTATCTTGTTCCGAGTTAACCCAGTAGACAGATGCCAAAGGAGACATTTCGTAACCGAAATAGAGATTTATGAACTCAACCGTACGTGTTGCCTTATTGTACGTAGACAAAGGAGCGCCTGCAGAAGCATAATCAGCTACGATTTCATCAAACGACTGTCCGTCATACCAATGGAGCTGACCTTCTACATTGTAGGGATATCCCATCTGCGGGTCGGGTTCAGGGTTGGGATCAGTCTGCGACGGCTGGGCCATATCGACATAGTAACCGCAAGGTACGAACGGACGCACTGCTACGCAGTTCGGATTCTCTACGCTGAATACGATATAACCGTCACGAGGCATGCCGTCTGCATTTTGGTAGCTTTCGAGCTCAGTCCAATAATCGCTCTTATACGGATTTACAATGGCATACAGATTGTTGTCTTTTGCATTGCAGAGAACATCAACGTCTTCAGTTGTGAAGCCTTGCACGCTGTTGAAGAACTGTGACTGGAACCATCCGTCGGTGAATTGGCCTTTACCTACAGGAATCCATTCAGATTCCACAAAGTCAAGATAGTCATATCTTTTGATGGATACGTACTTACCGACCCACATAAAACTGAAGTCATCAAGAGTAGTATCGTCAAAGATATACGAGAAGACAACATTCTCAGGGAATTCGATTGTTCCATCTTCCATGATCACGCCTTCGGCATTATCAAGGAATTTATCCATAGTGATAGTGCCGTCAGAAGCAACGCTGCATTCCACGGCCTGGAACTTAAGCCATTTGCCATCACTTTCTCTATACAACACATTCTGAGCCGGAATCAGGAGCTTTGTATTGTCTGAACTCAAATTTGCCTTCATAGTGATGTCGCTATAAGGAAGACGGGTGATCTCGAGTTCTCCGGCATTCTCGCCCTTCATAAAGTAGGGAGCCAAACGACCTTTCATCGGGTCGTTTTCGTAAATCTGGTCATAGAAGCCTTCATAGCCACCAACCAGATTCTCTACACCTGCCGCTTTCATCGGAGCGGCTTTGAGAGGACGATTGGAAACACGGTTTGAGATGCTGAGCTGTGATGCTGAGTACATCTCCTGCGCCTCAAGCGCTGACACGGTTTTGTCAGCTGTCTTGGTTACGGCTGTTGCCGAAAGGCTCATCGCCAAACCGGCAACGAAAAGTGCATAACTTTTCTTCATTTGAGTTTGTTTTAGTTTAATATAGTGTTTTGATATGATAAGACATCACATTTGGAGAAACAATGGTGAGAAAGCACCCTTATACGGTTTCCCGTCTATAATACAGATGCAAAGTTACAAATAAATTTCAACACATCAAATTTTATGAGTTTTTTTTGAGCATATTGTTCGGATTTTTTCTTTAATACCCTTAAAATTCCGTGTAACTGAATGTAAAAATCAGAATAAGGGGCAGAGCAAAGATTCCCGATAAGCTCTCAGTCAACGTTTCTTTCATAACAAAAGGAGGAAGCTGATGATTGCTTCCTCCTTTTACTATTAAATGACATTGTCCGGAATCAAAAGCCGAAAACCATTCCAGTCATCATTTCCAAACGCGTTTTTCAACCTTGTTGCCTTTGCGCACCAATATGATGTCGCCCGCAACCGGATTGGCCAACTTCACGCCCTGAAGAGTATAATACTCTTCAACGCCATCAGCGTCCATTTCCACATCGTCTATGCCAGAGCCATCGCCCTTGATAAAAGCGACCTGGGACAAACGACTGAAACTTGAATTCACCGTATATTGGGCATAAAGGAAATACACCACATTATCTTCGGCATCCGGGAACTCGACATCTATTTCAACTTCCTTGCCCTCTTTTGCCGACAAGAACGGACGATCGGTATATATTTCATCCACGACCACCACCATTGTCTTAGGATTCGATGGATTCTGCTTATATATGCCTACTTTCACTTCGCCGTCAAAATATCCTTTCGAAACTTCATATGAGAACTTATATGTAAATTTCGAAGTATCAAGCACCCTGTAAGCATTGAAGTTCATCCCCCCGGATTCAAACGGGCCACGTTCACAACCGACTATGTCCGAACCCGTAAGACTGAGGGTGAGCTTTCCGCTTGGCGCGGGAAGCAGAGTTACATCAATGTCAATGCCCGGATAACGCTCGCCCGTCTGCTGATTGACAAGCACCAGGCGAAGAGGTGTTTCTTCCGCCACATATGCAGGAGTGCCTTTTTCAGTCATGAATTTAGTGACCCAGGCAACCTCTTCCGATTTCTTAGCGGAAAACGATATCATGTTAGTCTCACCGATGAACTTCTGTTCGCCCGACGGCGTCAGAAGCATCGGGGTGACAGCCTCGGAAAGTTCGATATCGCTGTCATTCGATATAAGAGCTTTCAGACCGACATATTTTCCCGCGTAAAAGTCGCTTGTCACAGTCAAGCCTGAAACCGTCAGGTGGTCGACGGGCACATTCTGCACAGAATACGCCCCTCCGCTGACTGTCAGCAAAACATAGTTCTTATAGCTCCATGGCACAAGAACCGGCAGCCATTGAGCCTCCTCATCGCCAATCTGCTTGGAGGCAAGGGTAACCTTGTATTTGCCGTCGGCCAAAGAAGGCAACACGACGTTCGGACTGACTTTCTCCGCAGGATAATAACTTGTCCCGGACAGGCTGATCTGGGTTATGCTTCCAAGAGCTCCTTGAACGTAAGAGACTTCTCCGGCCGTACCTTCGACAGGCTCTATTATCGCACCGATATTCACTGAAATGCTGTGGTCTGAACCACTGGCCCACCCAAGGGGGTCGTAGTCGGTGGCACTGAAAGTCAATATATTGCCCGACACGGTAGCAACCGTGGTTCCATATTGGAATAAACGGTCAGGATTGGGGGCTTCAGGAAGTCCCGTCGGAGGCTGAATACCGAAAATGGCATTTTGCTGATAATTGAACCCCCCGGCGTATCCACCGATACCTTGCGCATCAGGATTCAAAGCATCAAGGGCATAATAGCCATCGCTCATGCCGCTCCAGCCCCAGTTGATGTGAAAATAGCCCTTGCCGTCATAGCCGTCGCACACGAAAGAGTGTCCGCCTTGCGAAGGGGACTGACCGTTGATAACCACCGGACCGACATCTTTAAGGTTGTCATAGACCATCTTGGTCCATTCGCTCGAAGAATAGATTACACGCTGATAATCGCGGCAATTGACGTCATAGTCAAAATAATTACGCAGGGCAGGAGCGATGACACTTCCTACAGCGCCGGAAGCACTCGTACCATAGTTCATGGCCACAGAATATCCGCAAGCCTTCATAAGGTATGAAACCGCACTGGCCTGGGCATCATTGTATTCCCCTGCAGAATAGACATCCAGCATATTGTCCCAATCAATCTTGAAAGCGGAAAGATTAAGCAGAAGGTCTTTGCTGAAGCCATCCGGCCGATATCGAATCATACCGTCCCCTGCCTCCGGATACTTGTGATAATTCATCACCTGAGCCATTGACGTGGCCACACAGCCGGTATAGCAGCGCACTCCGTTCAGCTGCGGACAATCATTGTTGTAAGGAGCGTCCTGGTCCCATTTGGTCTTCATCAACGGAGCGATTGCAGTCCATTCTTCAGGAACGCTCGGGGCCCCTACCGCCTGGCGGGCATTGTTTTCTATGGCCCATTCTATTTGACGGCCATACTCCCCGAGCCACCACTTCAGCTCAGGAGAGATGTTTTCGGCATCGACCGACCCAGTATCGCTATAGCCCAAAACAGGGAATGCGACGTCATCGGCGCTCAAGATGGCATATCCTCCGCCAGGGGAATTGAACACATAAGCCGACGACACACCTGATGGAGTCTCGGATATGTATACCGGCTCGGCAACAGCACTGATGCGCGCCGGCACATTCAACCTGCCTCCAGCCTTAGCTCTCTGCAGGGCCTGGGCGGGCGTCAGAGGAGCCGCACCGGCTGCAAAAGCCGCAGAAAGGGCTATCGACGTAAGAAAAATTTTGGTATTCATTGTTATTGTTTGATGTTAATGTACAACTGCCAATCAGACATGAAGCAAAAAAATGAAAAAACGGCCTCAAAGCCACGCAAGCCACCAGACAGACCAATGGTACAATAAAAACCGTAATTCACCCTCTACTCATAATCAGGTGCAAAGTAATAAAAAAAAATCGGTAAAAACAAATCCCAATCCAACAAATCCAAGATATCGTCTAAAAAAATGCCACTAAGAGTGTGTTTGAATTTTTATTCTGATTTTTACAGGCAGTTTTACAGGGCTTTCCGAGCCTTGGAACGAGGCGCATAGCGGGCTATGCAACGAGTGAAAGGCCGGAAAGGACGTGAAAATGCCGTAGTGTGCCGTTCGAGTGTGCCTTTATGGGTCTTTCGGCCGTCTTCACGCCTTTGCCTCGGTCGTGCAGCCCGCTGCACTCCCTCGTCTGCATGCGCGAATCCGTCCCGAAATCCTCCATAAAAAATCCTGAAGAAAAATTCCAAACACACTCTAAACAAAAAGCAGATGCCCAAAAGGCATCTGCTTTGATATTCGAGTCAATTCAGGTTAAGAGTCTTCAATCAAGAAGAGACAAGTCCACTGCATTGTTGTAGCGGCTTTCTGAAAGCGGGAACGGCATCTTCCAAGCCGACTTCTTGTTTACCGGGATTTCTCCGGAACGTTCACTTACCCAGTTGCCGCTGTTGGCGTCACCGGCTACCCATGCATTACGCACGATAGGAAGGTTCCAGCGCTTGAAGTCGGTGAAATTCTGACCTTCTCCCCAAAGTTCGATACGGCGCGTCACCATGATTTCCTTGAACAGGGCATCACCGGTCTTCGTGCAGCTGTATCCTTCAATGCGCTTGGAGTTGAGCTCGTTCAGACAGCTCTGTGCAGTAGCCACATCATTATTGTGGTAAGCTGCCTCGGCTTCGGCGAGCAGCATCTCTGAAGCACGCATGAACGGATAGGTGGAAGCGCCGTATTGCGCTTTGGACAAGAACTTATACTGCGCACCGAACGGAGTCGTGGTAAGCGAAGCATATTTGCCTCCGGCTACAAGAATCGGACCGCTGGCACTCAAAGTATAGTAAGCGTGGTAGCCATTCTGCAAGGGTATATCGCTCAGGTTGCCTGTGAACACATCGTCAAGGTAATACTTCGAATAGAAGTATGCCGAATTGTAGAGACCCCACTTGCCATCGCGGCCTGCGCCGGATTTCTTGGAAGGACCGAACGAAAGGTCGAGTTCCTTGGTGGCATCCACCAGAGACTTGGACCAGAAATCAGCCTCTTTCAGTTTTCCGGGGTTCCAAGAAGAATTTATGCTATTGAGCAAAGCCAACTTGTCGGGAGTCAGGAAGCACTTGCGACGAATGTCGTTCGGGTCGAGCTCACGATAAAGAGTCATATCGATTGCGCCGCCACCAAGCTGCCAGTTCTTGACATACAGTCCGTTGGCCGCAAAATGGCTGCCCCATGACCAATAGTAGACATCAGACTCCGTGGACGACGAAATCCACATAAAGTCATCATTGTCTTCATAGAAACCGCCCAGATAAGTGGCGGCATCCATGATCACATAGCCCTCGCGTGCCTTGCGGGCCATTTCCTGAGCCTTCGGCCAGTCGTTCTTTGTAAGCGCAGTACGTGCATATACGCCATACGCGATGCTGAGATCCGGCTGGAATTTTGCCTCACGCTTTATGTTGGCACCCTGATACAGAGCTATTGCATCGTCAAGATCCTTATAGATCATATCGAATGTCTGCGCCATTGTAGACAACGGAACATCTTTTACTTCGGGGTCAGTGCGGAGCACCAGGCAGTAGGACGAGCCGTTGTTGCTGTCCTCCCAGCGGGGAGCGAAGTACGTCAACAGCTTGGAATACCCATGTGCACGGAACGTCAAGGCCTGGGCCTTGATGAAGTCCCTCTCTGCCTGGGTGCCTTCTGCTTTATCGATGTCTGCCAGAACCTTGTTGGCCTGGTTTATGATGTTGTAGTAGAACATCCAAGGGCCGACAGCAATCAGGAGATTGCCGTTGTCCCAGCTTTCATGCTTAACGATATCAGCACCGAAAGCCGCACCGGCCAGTCCCGAGATGTAGTCCTGTCCCATTGCATCGTTACACCAGGTGTTGCACCAAGGCTCACCGTTGAACTGGTTCCATTCAGTACCTTGATACTGCGTGTACATTGACAGGCATATGCCGTTGATGGCAAGTGCCGCGCCTTCAGTAGTAGCGAAGACATCCTCCTGTGAAGGATTGGACTCCGGCTTCAAGTCCAGGTAATCGCTGGAGCAGCCAGAAAGAACTCCCAAAGCCGCTACCCCTACGAGGCCTTTAAAAAAATTATTTATTTTCATATCGAATTATCTTGATTTGCGTACCTAATTAGACTTCTTAGAACTTAGCTGTCAGCTGGAATGAGAAGACACGAGCCGGCACATAATATGCTCCCTGGCCGCCAGCACTGCTATACTGAGGGTTAAGACCCTTCTGACGAGTGATGATGAAGAGGTTGTCAACCGAGAAACCGAGATTCAGACCCTGCATGGAAAGAGCGTTAACCCATTTTTTGGGGAAATCATAGCTGACGTTCAGATTCTTCAGGGCAAGATAGTTGTTGCTGACCAACCAGCGGCTCGAGCTGGCATTGTTGTACTGGTCAAGCGTAGTGTCAACCGCAGGCACGCCGTTGGCGTTTACATCACCCGAATTGATGTGATATATGCCATTTACTTTCTCTCGTTCAACAGTTCCCTCTGGAGCGCCGTTCCAAGCATTGAGAATGTCTTTGTGGAGGGCACCCGGCGACTGAGCGTTGAGGCTCATCAGGTTGGCATAATTGCCGTTGTATGTCTTGCCGCCGAGGCTGTAAGTGAAGAGGAGGCCAAAGTTGATGCCTTTCCAAGAAAGAGTGGTGCCGAAAGAGCCGTAGACGGTCGGAAGAGCAGTGCCCATAAGTTTACGCTTCGCATAGGTCGTGCGGTCAGTATAAGCCACACCGTTTTCATCCTCAAAATAGTGTCCTGTGCTCTTTGCTTCAGCTATGGTCTTGTCATAAAGGTCTTGGTTGAACACGAACTTGCCTTCCGAGTTGTATTCGTACCATTCGGGAGATGAAGGATTGATGTAGTACAACGAATTGCCTGTCAGTTCGTCCACACCTGCCCATTCATAGTTGAAGTGCTCATAAAGCGACTTGCCCTGGAAAAGGCCCTGTCCTACGACATCGCGGCCGTTAGGCAGGCTGAGAATCTTGTTCTTCACAAAAGATGCGTCAAGCGAGAAGTTCCATCTCAGGTCGGCATTGCGAATGATGTCCACGCCGAACTGGAGTTCCCATCCACGGTTCGTCATCGTACACATATTCTGGGTGATTGAAGGAAGGCTGCCGGAATTCGCAAGCGTACCCTGCGAGAACGGGAGGGTCAACGGATAGAGCAGGTCTGAGTTGCGCTTGTCGAAGTAGCCGATAGTGAAGTTGAAGCGGTCATTGAAGAGCGAGCCTTCAAGAGCAATGTCAAGAGTCTTGGTGGCCTCCCATTTCAGATTCTGCACTCCGATTGAAGAGGGGAACAGTGTTCCATAACCATCATAGGTAAAGTACTGGTTGTAAAGCGTCAGATACGTATATGCAGAAGCAGCCGCATCATTACCTACAGAACCATAAGCCGCACGCAGCTTCAGGTAGTTGAGCCAGTCTATGTTTTGCATAAACTTCTCTTTGGTGAGAATCCAGCTTGCACCTACCGACCAGAAAGTGCCCCAGCGGTTGTTCTTGGCAAAGCGGGAAGTACCGTCACGGCGGATTGAGACTTCACCGAAATACTTCTGGTCATAGTTGTAACGTACACGACCGAGATATGATTCAGTGCGATAGGAAGCAGAAGCTTCAGAGTCAGCATCAAGGTTTCTGAAGTTGTTGAGCGAGATGTTGTCGGCAAGAAGCTGGCCAGACTTACGTTCAAAGTACTGCTTGTAACCGTACTGGTAGTTCTCATGGTCGAGCATCGCATCAACATGGTGCGCACCATATTCATGGCTCCATGTGAGAGTCTGCATAAACGTGTGAGAACCCTGGTTATAATTGATCAGGTCAAGACCACCGTTACCCTGCTGGGCACCGATGATGTTGTTCGCATATTCAGTGCCTGTCTGCTTGATGCGCGAAATGTTGCCGCGGACAGTGAATTCAAAACCGTAAGGGATTATGGCCGTACCGTAAACAGAACCGCTGATGTTGTTGGTAGTGTAGTCTTTCTTGTCAAGACGCATTATCCAGGCTATGTTCGAACCCTTGTTAAGGCCGTCTATATTCCATACAGGGTTGCCATTCTCGTATTTTATGCTGCCGTCCTCTTCATGTGCATAATATGACTGGATGGGAGGATAGAACTGAGCCAAGAACGGGTTGGTAGTGGCACCAAGCTCCTCTGAGTTAGCATTTCCCTCTTCAGAATTCTGATAAGAGGCAGCAAGGTTCACGCCAACCTTCAAATAGCTTGTGGGCTGATAGTTTGCCACAATACGGCCATTGAAACGCTCGAAGTCAGTGGCAAGCATATAGCCATTCTCCTTGAGGTAGCCAACAGAGGCAAAGACGTCAAACTTCTCAGTCGCGCCAGCAGCATTCAGATTGTACTCCTGACGATAACCGCTGCGTGATATGGCGTCCCACCAGTCGAGGTCAGTGTATCCAGGAAGAACCTGTCCCAGGATCTTGCCTTCCGGAGAGAAAAGCTCATTGCCGGGGAGGTTGTATATGTTGGTGTTGTTCACGAAGCCGTTGATGAAGTTCGGCGCAGAAGCAGCCAGCGCTTCCTCATAAGACTTGAACGTCGTACCGGCGCTGTAGCGGCCACGTGCCCATCCGGAGAGAGCGGTCTCCATCCATTGGTCGGCATCAAGACGGTCATACTCGGGGAGCCCGCGGTTGTACATGCCCTGACGAACCTGGAGCGTAACATCCACCTTGCCCTGGCCCTTGGCACGCTTGGTGTTGATAAGGATGACGCCATTGGCACCACGGTTACCATAAAGCGCGCAAGAAGCGGCGTCCTTGAGGACAGACATAGATTCTATATCAGAAGGGTTTATGTCGGAGATTGAACCGTCGAACACGATACCGTCCACCACATAAAGAGGAGACTGTGCGGAAGAAGTGAACGAGTTAAATCCGCGTATACGGATAGAGGGAGCAGAACCGGGCTTGGACACGGAGTTGTTCACCTGCACACCGGGGGCATTACCCTCAAGAGCGGATGTAACAGAAGTGACAGGGCGGTCTTCGATTTCCTTGGCTCCGACCACGGCTACCGAACCCGTGAGGGACTCCTTGTTGGCCGTACCGTAGGCAACGACCACCACGTCGTCGAGCGAAGTGGAGGAGGACTCAAGGTAAACGGTCATCTTGTCGGCAAGGGTTACGGTCTTTGACTTGTAGCCCACATAGGTGACAGTGGCCTGCTTCACGTTCTGCGGAACAGTAAGCGTGAAGTTGCCGTCAAGGTCTGCAGCCGCGCCCTGACCACCGCCTATCGGCATGATCGTGGCGCCAATGAGAGGCTCATTGTTGGCCGCGTCGAGAACGGTGCCGTGATATGTGCGGGTCTGGGCCGAAAGGCTCCAGGTGCACGCGATCACCGTCATCAGAATTAAAAACAGTTTTCTCATACTTAAAATAATTTAGACGTTTAATTATTTAGTTTTTCTCTTTTCATCATAGAGGAACCTTAAACACGGAACAGACCGCACACATCGACATAGCCTCTTCTTCGACCGCAAGCGATACTTGAAAACATCCGAGCTTCAGGCCGGGGACGCCTTAAAGGCCGCTTCGACGCGCAATCGCCGGAACGCAACACCGATTCCATTGATTTACAAGACTATAATGCCGACAATACGAAGTTTTCCGATGGTTTTAGATTCGTGTCAGCCAGATTAACTCTAACTTAAAATTACGCAAATTTACTATTTTTAATTGATTGCTGCAACAAATCAGTAAATTTAACATTAAATTTTTGAGGATGCTCCGACTTTCAAGCCGCCTCAAACAAACAACCCGCAAATGCAATTATGGAATTTTGCCACAATATACATTCATAATACGAGCTTTGTCAACGAGTACAGAGACATTATCCGGCACACCCCCTCACACGTTCTGACATTTTGCTATTTTAAGCCCGACCAAAGCATTCCAGCATCACGATTCTCTTGACATTAAATCTGTCCGCTCCAAGGTCTTCGTGGAAATTTTAAGTTAATTCAGCCATTTATTTAACAATCAAATACACTCAAAACAACTTATGTCTACGCGGTTCCGCATTTCAATTTAAACTCAATTCCACGATTGATGTCAAACATTAAAATGAAAAAAACGATTTCTCATGAAAACGACAAGCAGAAAAATATCGTCGTGGCTAATGGCTGCAGCCCTGATTCTATCCGGTTCGGTTTTTCAGGATATGAGCGCACAGAACCACCGCACTTATCATAGCAGCACAGAACAATCCCGGCCGCAGAAACCGACCGGAAAAAACAAACGCCCCGAAGGCAACAAAAATCACAACCGCCCGGGAAACGGCAAGCCGGGAAACAGACCCGGCAACAACGGCAACCACAACCGCCCGGGAAACAGGCCGGGCAACAGACCCGGAGGAAGCGTGCCTCGCCCCGGGACAGGCGGACATTTCCGTCCTGACCGTCCCCACAAACGGCCGCATCCGGCATACGGGCGTCCTCCCGGACATTTCGGACATTGGCGTCCGTTGCCACCTCCGCCGCCACGACCCGTATATTACCGTCCGGCATACGTGGCTCCGTCAATCTCCACCGTACTCGGACTGACGTTCGGCACCTTGATAGACTACGGAATCCGTTCGCTTATGAATTCAGGATACAACGTGGCCGGTTATCAGGACAACGCCATCTTCATATCCAATGTCGGCATGATGGGATGCACATGGCCTCAGGCCACTTTATATTACGGCCCGGCAGGCATGAACGGAGCCATGTTCCAATACAGATCGTCCTCTTTCGGAGCGTCCCCATATAATAAGGTGTACCTCCAGCTCTGCAACAGTTACGGAAATCCCGTAGAAACCAGATCTAACGGCAACATCCGAAGCGCGACATGGTGGGGCGGCGACGGCACAGGATACATAACACTGACAGCAGAAGGCTCCTACGGCAACTTCGACACCAGCCTCATCTACGGCAGACCAGACTGAAACTCCAACAGAACCACATGACAAAGCCAGCCACCGCGAAGAATGCGATGGCTGGCTTCATTTGACACAAATAAAGGAAAGCCTGCCTTCAGGGACGCTCGACTATCAGAGGGTCGCCGTCAAGACCGACAAACGTCGTCGCCGGGAATTTCTCCTTCAGCTTCTTGACACACGCCGCGGCTTCGTCAAGTGAATCGAAACCGGCAGCGATGACGTAATAACGGTCTTTGCCGTCGAGCATAAGCCCTGCGTCCTTGAATCCCGAAGAACGCAAGTCGTCCACCTGCGCGCGGGCATTGGTCGGCATCCTGTAACGCCCCACAGCCACACGGTAGCGTGCCTCAGGGTTTGCAAGCGGCTTACCACCATCGGCTGATTTCAGGAAATCAGTAATCAGTGCGTAACTGCGGTCTCCCACGTTCACTGTACGCGGCCCGTCGATGCTTATCACCCGGTGTCCCTCGGCACGCAGATCGCCGACCGACATTTCACGTTTCTTGAGAGCCGCATCATAAGCGGCACGGTAGTTCTTCTCCGTCGGCTTGCAGCCGCAAAGCACAGGCACCATCACTGCCGATGCAAGCGAAAAATATATGGCACGTCTATGTTTCATAGAATGTATTTTGAAAAATGATGGTCTGGCGTGGAGAAAGCGAGATGCGTACGCCATAATCAACAGCTACCTCAATGCCTGAGACCACATATAATATGTAAACGTCTACCTTCTTCCATTATTTCAGGGCAAACGGACAACTGTCGCCACAGTCGTTGACGGAAACCATAAGAATCCATAACGGCTGAAGCCGAATCATTCCATCACAGACTTGCCATCGTCGGCAATATCCGCCTTTTTCTCTTTGTGAGAGAAAGGTATGGTATAGATTGCAGAAAACGTGAACGATACGGGAGAGTCCGCACCATAGCCCGGAATGAACCATGGCTGCGAAGCGGAGCCGGGAGAAGTGTGGAACCTGAAATGGAACCTACCAGTCCAACCGAGCGAGAAGCCTTTGACAATCTTGACCTTAACGCCCGCCAGAATCTCCCCATAGAAAGCCGACGCCTTCTGTCCGGAAATGGAGAACCGGTTTGTCTGGTTCCAGTAGCCGGAGTTTATGGTGATGTCCGTAATGTCGTATGAAAACGAGGAAAAGCCCGCTCTTACCCCAAGAAACGCCTGATAGTCAGGACTGGACTTGTAAAGGAAATTGTAGTTCATCCCGACCTTGGCGTAGAACGACGGCTTTCCGGTATAAGTGAAGTTGCCGAGCTGCGGAGTGCTTTTTGCAAAGCCCACACCAGCCTCCACCACAGGGAAAAACCAGTTGTGGAGCGACAAGTCGGCCCATACATCAAAGCTCGCATGCTTCTGCCCTGCGGCAAGCATGACTGCATCGAAGAAGTTCACGCCAAAACTCATTGAATTCAGCAACGGGTATTTGGGAGCGGACGACGGTTTCGCCACAGTGTCGGGTTCCGTAATGAATTCCACAGGTTCGTCAAGCCGGTTGCCGTGCTTGTCATAATAATGCAGCCGGGGCTTCTCCACCTTATTGTCGTCGGTCTCCACAGGCGTAACCTTCCGCTGAGCCATAAGGAGCAACGGCAGAAGAGACATTATGACCAAAATGCAGCGTCGCATCATCTACGTATCAATTGAGCCACGTCCTCCTCACCTGCACGGAAATATATGAAGATGTTGGCACGGTTGGCATTTGTGATTCGTCCTTCAGGGCAGACCACGGAATCAATGAGGTTGCAAGTATGGTCTATTGCGACGTTGTCGTAGTAATAGACGGCACCGCAGGCCGACGACACGAATTCAGGACGTATCCCGTAAGAAAAGGCAACGGTGTCGCGCAGCGTGCCTCCGGCAATCCCCTTCTTAAGATAATGAATCACGTATGACGTCCTTCCCTCGTCAATCCTGAACGGGAGGTAGCACTGTCCCACATTGCTTGCCGAGTCAAGAAGCAAACTGTCGCCGGGCGCGCCGATTCCGTATACCGAAATGGAATCCAGGCTCACCGCCTCAGGTTCGGGCAAAGACGAGTAAAACTCAGCCAAAGGAAGAGAGTTCTTGTTGTCCTCGCATTCATCAGACGCACAAGACACCGCCGACACCGACACGACCGCCACTGTCCACAGCAAAAGAGGATATTTTGCGCGACACGACATCAGAATTCCTCGGCTATCAGATAATTGTTGCGCTCAGGGCTGTTGCGGTTGATAAGCTCCCCTATGAAACCGGAGAGGAAGAACTGAAGCCCCATTACCATACAAGCCAGAGAGAGATAGAAATACACCGACTTGGTGGCATAGAAATGATACGTCTCCGACCCCATGCTTATGCACTTCAGAATCAACACCACCAGAATCGCGATGAATCCGACGATGAACATAAGCGAACCGAGAAGCCCGAATAGATGCATAGGCTTGATTCCGAACCTGGTCTGGAACCAGAGCGTGCCGAGATCCAAATAACCGTTCACGAAACGGTCGAGTCCGAATTTGGTTGTGCCGTATTTCCTGGCCTGATGCTGCACCACCTTCTCCCCTATCTTGGTGTATCCGGCATTCTTGGCAAGATAAGGTATATAACGGTGCATGTCGCCGTAAACCTCGATATGCTTCACCACTGCATTGCGGTAAGCCTTCAGGCCGCAGTTGAAGTCATGCAGATTGTGGATTCCGCTCACTTTCCTTGCCGTGGCGTTGAAAAGCTTTGTAGGGATGGTCTTCGACAGCGGATCGTAACGTTTCTTCTTCCATCCGGAGACAAGATCGTATCCCTCGACGGTAATCATACGGTAAAGCTCCGGAATCTCGTCGGGACTGTCCTGAAGGTCGGCGTCCATCGTAATCACCACATCACCCTGCGCACGGCGGAATCCCGTGTTGAGCGCAGGCGACTTGCCGTAATTGCGCGAAAAAGACACACCGTGAATGGCGGGGTCGGCCTCTGCGAGCGACTCAATCACACTCCATGAACCGTCGGTAGAACCGTCGTTGATGAACAATATCTCGTAGGAGAAACCGTTCGCTTTCATCACACGTTGAATCCACTGCGTGAGTTCGGGAAGCGACTCGGCTTCGTTGAAAAGCGGTATGACTATTGAAATGTCCATTTTAGTTTTGTCAGGAGAAGGTTATCTTTGTTGAGTGATCGAACGGCGCCCGCGCATCAATACCGTGGCCCGCGCCACCACTGCGGAAAGCACAGAGCCGGTAAAGGCCGAAAGCCAGCTCATAGACGCCACAAGCTCCATAGACGACGGCAGAAGACGGTTGTCAACGGCTGCCTGCAGGACTTCAATCTGGTGCGAGAAATCCACGCCCGACGATGCCTGTGAAGCCACATTGAGGGCGGATATGGCATTGTCGAAATATGAGGCCACGAACCCCGGCTCGACAAACACAAGATACATGGCCGAGAAGAAAGCGCATATCAACGTGGCGAATATCATAGAATATATCCCGAAAAGCCAAAGAGGGAAAAACGACATATACTCCTGATTCCCGGACGCCACACGGCGCATCAGCCGCCACAGCACAAACGGCGCGGCAACCAACGCCGGAAGCGCAAGCATTCCGGCCCCCGGCACCTTATTGGCCAAAAGCATCGACAACGCCACCACGATAAGCGGCAGGCTCATCAGAGGCCCTGCTTCCGCAGCGTATGCATACACGCTTTTATGGTCGGCTTTCTGTTCCATCGATGCAAATTTAGCTATAAAAGTCGGAAACGCAAAAAGTCCGTCAGAATTCGAGTCCGGCATCAGCGAAAAGACGGCGGTCATCGTCGATGCGGTTGCTGACCGTGGTAAGCATGTCGCCCATCAATGCGCCGTTGATGCCGCCGCGAAGCATCCGCAGCATCGACTCGCGGGAAAGGCGCAGACGGCCTCCTGCAAAACGAATCGTCTTTTTCGGGAGGATGAACCGGAAAACAGCCCCGGTGCGTATTATCTCATCCTCTGAAATCAACGGAGTGGAGGCGAGCGGCGTGCCGGGAATCGGGTTGAGGATGTTTATAGGCACAGAGTCCACATCAAGCTCCGCAAGCTCGAAAGCGAATTCTATGCGCTGCTCCATCGTCTCCCCCATACCGATTATGCCTCCGGAACACACGTCAAGCCCTGCCGCACGCGCCGCGCGTATAGTCGCACGCTTGTCCTCAGGCGTGTGGGACGAGCAAAGCGTCGGGAAAAACGATGAAGCGGTCTCCATATTGCAGTGATAACGCTTTACACCGGCATCGGCCAGCATCTTCATCTCTTCAAGCCCGACAAGCCCCATCGAGGCACAAAGATACAAACCGGTCTCATCGGACAGCCTGCGGAACATTTCGCAGAACCTGGGCATGTCCTTCTTCGGGACAGCCTTTCCGGAAGTCACGAGCGAGAAGCGGTGGATACCGGCCTCCTGGTTTCTTCTTGCAGCCTCCATAAGCTCAGCCTCACCTATATAGTCGTAGACATCGCAGCCTGTATGGTGGCGCGAAGCCTGCGAACACCATTTGCAGTCTTCGGAGCAAAGCCCCGAACGCGCGTTGACTATCGAGCAAGAATCGACGGCATTGCCCGCAAACATCATGCGGATACGGTCCGCCGCATCGCAAAGGGCGTCAATGTCGGACAGCCCGGCAAGGAACAGAGCGTCTTCCCTGCTTACGGCTTTCCCGCCGCAAACATAAGCCTCTATGCCTTCGAGCCGTCTGGAATCGGCGGAATCACTGCTATTGTAGTCCATCGGAATAAAATGAAAAACGGGCTTACGGCAGAAGCCATAAGCCCAATCGAACTCTTAAAATCTGGGTGAAAGATGGGGCTCGAACCCACGACCTACGGAACCACAATCCGTCGCTCTAACCAACTGAGCTACATTCACCATTTATGCTTTCCCCAAACGAGCTTCCTTAAAAGGCTTCGCGGGGAGGCCTGCTTCGGAAAAGCGATGCAAAGTTACTGCCATTTTCTGAAACCGCCAAATTTTCGGCGAAAAATCTTCAGAAAAATTTACCACACATAATTTATCCGCGCCCGGAAACATATAGATTTTGCCCTCACACGGATTTTTTGTAATTTTGCGGTTCGACAAAGACGATGCACGCAGCCGCTTTCCATATCATCGTGATTGCCGTCGCAGCGGTCGCCGTGGTGAGGGGATGGAGGCGCGGCCTGTCGGGACAGGCCGCATCTGTGCTCGGATTCGCATTCGGCACGGTCTGCGCCCACGTGATGGCTCCTTGGGCCGAAGCGGAGGTTGCCTCCTGGGGACTCATCGCCCCACACGACTGCCGGGCGGCGTTTCTGACAGGGACTGTGGCCCGTTCAGGCACATATGCCGTTGTCTACACAGTTGCGAAGGCATTGACATCAATCATAGAAAGACTGCTGAAGCCTTTGGGCACAGGAATGCTCAACTCCATGGCCGGAAGCCTGTTCTGCCTTGCCGACTGGCTGATGTGGACGTCAATCGTCCTCAACCTGACCCTGTGCGCCAAGCCCGACTGCGGTCTGGAACGATGCGGCGACAACGGCGACGGGAACGTGGTGGCTGAAACCATGCTCTTTGCCCCGGCCCTTCTCGGAGGAGAAGACGTCTGCGACCTATGGCACAAATGCCGTCTGCGCGACGCCCGCCTGATTTCGGGAGTGAGCAAAGAGCCAGTGCCGTTTGTTGAATCAGAAGCGTCCATGCCGTCATCAAATGCGGCATGGAGAAAAAACGAAAATTTAGACTCTCAATACATAAGATGTTACGCGTAAAAGACCTGCATGCCGAAATAGGCGGCAAAGAGATACTGAAAGGCATCAACCTGGAAATAAACCCGGGCGAGGTGCATGCCATCATGGGGCCCAACGGAAGCGGAAAGTCCACACTCTCGATGGTGCTCGCCGGAAACCCGGCCTATACCGTCACAGGCGGGGAGGCCGACTTCTGCGGCAAAGACCTGCTCGCCATGGAGCCGGAGGTCAGAAGCCACGAAGGGCTTTTCCTCGGATTCCAGTATCCTGTGGAAATCCCAGGCGTATCCATGATGAACTTCATGCGTGCGGCAGTCAACGCAAAGCGTGAGTATTTCGGCGAACAGCCGATGAGCGCGGCCGCATTCCTCAAGCTCATGCGCGAGAAACGCGCAATAGTGGAACTCGACAATAAGCTCGCCTCACGTTCGGTCAATGAGGGTTTCTCCGGAGGCGAGAAGAAGCGCAACGAGATTTTCCAGATGGCCGTCCTCGAGCCGAAGCTCTCAATTCTCGACGAGACAGACTCCGGACTCGACATAGACGCTCTGCGCATAGTGGCCGAAGGCGTGAACAAGCTGAAGACCGACAACAACGCCACCATCGTAATCACACACTACCAGCGCCTGCTCGACTACATCAAGCCCGACTTCGTGCATATTTTATACAAAGGACGCATCGTCATGACCGGAGGCCCGGAACTCGCGCTTGAGCTTGAAGAGCGCGGGTATGACTGGATCAAGGAGTCGGCAGACGCGGAAAACAAATGAAAGGCCACGCAATGAACGCACTCCAACAATACATAGACCTCTACCGCGACCACGGCAGACTGCTCCGCGAAAAGAGCTGCGAAACGCTGAACGCGCCGCGAGAGAAGGCCTGTACCGACCTCCAAAACATGGCATTGCCGCGAAAAGGGAGCGAAAACTACGAACACACGGATCTTCAGGAGCTGCTGGCCCCTGACTATGCGCTGAACATAGCCCGCGTGCCGCTCGGAGTCAATCCGCAGGCCACGTTCCGCTGCGATGTCCCCAACCTGTCCACGTCCCTTTTCATGCTCCTCAACGACGGATGGGCCGAAACCGACATCTCCAGGCGCAACCTCCCTGAAGGAGTAACCGTTGACAGCCTCGCCCATGCTGCCGCCACTATGCCGGAACTCGTAGGCAAATACTACAATAAGCTGGCCGACCCTGCCAACCCGCTGGCCGCGCTCAACACGATGCTTGCACAAGACGGCCTTTTCCTGCACATAAGAAAAGGCGTGAAGCTCGAGAAGCCCCTGCAACTGGTGGACATACTGCAATATGACGTGCCGCTCATGACCGTGAGGCGCATGCTTATAGTAATAGAAGACGCCGCCGAAGGCAAACTCCTTATATGCGACCATACGCAGAACCCCGACGTCAAGCTCCTCAACCTCCAGACAATAGAGATATTCGCTGGCCGCAATTCCCATTTCGACCTCTACGACCTTGAAGAATCCACCGAGAACACCACACGTCTCTCCACTCTTTTCCTGCGCCAAGAAAGCGGAAGCAACGTCCTAATCGACGGAATAACGCTATTCAACGGAACGACGCGCAACGAGTATTTCTGCTCTATGCCGGAGCCGGATGCCGAGCTGCATCTATACGGAATGGGCATAGAAGACCTTTCGCGCCGCCTCGACACGTATTCGCGCATCAGCCACGAGGCCGAAAGATGCCGGAGCAACGAGCTTTTCAAATATGTGGTGGACGACTCGTCCACAGGCGCTTTCTCCGGCAGGATATACGTCGCCCCAGGTGCGCAGAAGACCGAAGCCTACCAGGCCAACCGCAACATCGTAGGCACTGACGATGCCCGTATGTTCTCCAAGCCGCAGCTGGAGATATATGCCGACGACGTGAAGTGTTCCCACGGCACCGCCATAGGTCAGCTCGACGCATTGCAGGTGTTCTACATGCGCACACGAGGGCTTTCCGAGTCCACGGCACGTATGCTCCTCAAACAGGCTTTCATGGCCGACGTCATAGAAGGCGTGCGGCTCCCGGCTCTCAAAGACCGCCTGCGTCAGCTTGTGGAAATGCGCTTCTCCGGAACGCAAGGCTCATGCTCCGCCTGCCACAACGAGGGATGCAGAATTTAGAGCGTTACAGACAACTCAGCAAGCACACGTGCAAAAGCAACCCCAAATGATGGAAATCAACGAAATACGCCGACAGTTCCCGATTCTCGGCTCAAAGATAGGAAGCCGTCCGCTCGTGTATCTCGACAATACGGCCACGTCGCAGACACCGGCCTCGGTCGTGGAATGCATCACACATCTTTACGAACACACCAAGGCAAACGTGCACCGTGGCGTACACACGCTCTCGCAGGAAGCCACCGACCTTCAGGAGGCCACGCGCCGACGCGTCCGCGACTACATCAACGCCGCTTCGGAAGAAGAGATAGTCTTCACGCGAGGCACCACGGAGGCAATCAACCTTGTAGCGGCCTCATACGGCGGAGCGTTCTTCCACGACGGCGACGAGGTGGTACTGACCGTCATGGAGCATCATGCCAACATTGTGCCGTGGCAGCTTCTCCAAGCAAGGCATAACATAAAACTGCGGGTGGTGGACATAGACGGATCCGGAAAGCTCGACATAGAGCAATACAGAAGCTATTTCAACGAACGAACCGTTTTTGCATCTTTCTGCCACGTCAGCAACGTATTGGGCACTGTCAATCCGGTGAAAGAGATGACGGATTACGCCCACGCCCACGGAGTGCCTGTGCTCATCGACGGCGCACAAGCATCGCCGCATCTCAGGATAGACATGCAGGACCTCGGAGCGGATTTCTATGTCTTCTCATCCCACAAGATGTACGGCCCGACCGGCGTAGGTGTGCTCTACGGCCGCAAGGAACTGCTTGAAAAGATGCCGCCTTACCAAGGCGGAGGCGAAATGATAAAACATGTAAGCTTTGAACGCACCACCTTCGCCGACCTGCCGTTCAAGTTCGAGGCCGGAACGCCTGATTTCATCGACATCGCTGCATTCACCAAAGCCCTCGACTTCATCGAGAGCATCGGCATAGAGAACATCCATCGCCACGAAGAGGAACTGCTCTCCTACTGCACCGAAGAGATGATGAAGATTCCGGGAATGAGGATTTTCGGCACCACGGCAGGCAAATCAGCCGTCATTTCATTCCTGGTCAACGACATACATCCTTACGACCTCGGCCTCCTGCTCGACAAGATGGGCATTGCCGTGCGCACCGGCCATCACTGCGCCCAGCCGCTGATGGAACGCTTCGGCATTCCCGGCACGGTGCGTGCCTCGTTCGCGGTCTACAACACGCGCGAAGAGGTGGATACGTTCATCGTTGCATTGAAAAAGGTCGTATCGATGTTCTGAAAGGCGGTGAAACGCGTGAACGCAAAAGAAACATAAAAGAAAATGAAGACTTTGACAGTTTCACTTGTCATCTCCACCTACAACCGTCCCGATGCACTTGAAGCCTGTCTCGAAAGCGTGCGCCGCCAAAGCGTGCTGCCGATTGAAGTCATCATAGCCGACGACGGCTCCACAGAAGAGACACGGCAGACGATAGAGCGTCTCGCCGGAGGCTTTCCCGTCCCGATTTTGCACGTATGGCAGGAAGACGACGGATTCAGGCTTGCCAAAATCAGGAATCGCGCCATGGCCTGTGCCAAAGGAGAATACATAGTGCAGACCGACGGCGACATAGTGATGGCCAATGACTTCATCGCCGACCATATCCGGCTGGCCCGCCGCAACAGCTACGCCAAAGGGGTGCGTGTAAGGCTTGAGAAAGAAATCAGCGACGCAATATGCCGCCAACCCCGGCGGAAATGTCCGACACTGTTTTCAAAAGGGCTTATGAACAGGCACAAGGCCTTGCGTTTCATTCCTCTGGCACATTGGTTCGCTTGTCATTTCAAGAAAGGCAAGGCTTACGGCTTAGGCTGCAATATGGCGTTCTTCAAAACCGACTTGTTGAAAGTCAACGGATACGACGAGGCATTTGAAGGATGGGGACGTGAAGACGACGACATAGCCCATCGATTGTACCGGGCAGGAGTTGCCATGCGCGACATACGTTTTGCAGCAGTATGCTTCCACCTTTGGCACAAAGAGAATTCCCGCGACGATATGAAAGAGAACATGCGACGATGCCGTGAACGCGACGAAACAGGCGTAATACGCGCCGAACGCGGCATAGACCAATACCTCTGAATAGGCCTTTATGAATGAAGATCCGGCTTAGACTCGTAGAAACAAGAGACCAAGCCGGATTCTGATATCCCGGATCTGAGACCAGATTCCTTATTCCGATGTGCCGGCGAATTCCATCAGATAAGCCTTTATGAACTCGTCGATGTCGCCGTCCATCACTCCGCCCACGTCGGAGGTCTGGTAGTTGGTGCGATGATCCTTCACGCGGCGGTCGTCAAAGACATAGCTGCGGATCTGGCTTCCCCACTCGATTTTCTTCTTTCCAGCCTCCACCTTGGCCTGTTCGGCCATACGGTGCTGCAGCTCTTTGTCATAGAGGATGGACTTAAGCTGACGCATGGCGTTCTCCTTGTTCTTGGGCTGATCTCGAGTCTCGGTGTTCTCAATGAGGATTTCCTCCTCCTCGCCCGTGTAAGGATCCTTGAACTGGTAGCGGAGGCGCACGCCCGACTCCACCTTGTTGACGTTCTGGCCGCCTGCGCCGCCGCTCCGGAAAGTGTCCCAGCTTACAGCTGCAGGGTCAACGTGAATCTCAATGGTGTCATCGACCAGCGGGGTTACGAACACCGACGCGAAAGACGTCATACGCTTTCCCTGGGCATTGTAAGGGCTGACGCGTACGAGACGGTGCACACCGTTTTCGCTTTTCAGATAACCGTAGGCATAATCGCCTTCGACATTTACAGTAACGGATTTTATGCCAGCGTCATCTCCCTCAAGAAGCTGCGCTATGGAAGTCTTGTAGCCATGTCCCTCTGCCCAACGCAGATAGAGGCGCATAAGCATCTGCGCCCAGTCCTGGCTCTCAGTTCCGCCAGCTCCCGAATTTATTTTCAGCACCACGCCGAGCTTGTCCTCCTCGCGGCGGAGCATATTGCGAAGCTCAAGTTTCTCGACAGACTGAATGAGCGATGCGTACTGAGCATCGACCTCCTCCTCAGTTACAAGCCCTTCCTTTACGAAATCGAAGGCAAGCTCAAGCTCCTCCACCTGTTTTTCAAGTGCGGTATATGAGTCTATCCAGAAATGGAGTTCCTTTATTTTGCGCATCTGGGCTTCAGCCTTTGTGCGGTCGTCCCAGAAATCGGCCACATGCGTGCGCAGTTCCTCCTCCTCCACCTCGATTTTCTTCGATTCGATGTCAAGGTAATGGCTGAGTGATTCCGTGCGTCGTTGCACTTCCTTAAGTTGGTCGGGCGTTACCATGTCTCTGATATTTAGAGGCTGTTTAAAAATCATTGTTAAACGCAGAGTGGTGGATTTTTTGTTAAGGCGCACTTTATTAGGAGGGAGCATATCGGGATATGTGACCGACGATTAAAGTGCGGATTAACGGAAAAGACACCATTCAGACTGAAACATTAAATTCGTTTAAAGAGACTTTGCAGGAATGCCTGCCGCCATTCCGGAATCTTTGCGCGTCTTTATCCATCACAAACCTTCCGGCTCTGCGTTAACAAGCATTTTTAAACAGCCTCTTAAATCGAAATTCGGTGCAAAGTTAATGAATTTCCCTCGAAAGGCCAAAAACGCACAACCCGGTTTGGCCGTCTGATGGTTTTTGCGTATTTTTGCATACTTAAAACTTTACGCAAACCATGTCTGATTACGGATACATCTGTCTCGACACTGAATTCATCAACAACATCTCTATCATAGAACTCTCGGTCTTCTCTATCGCAGACCGGGAGCTGTACCATCGGCTCTTCCGCCCGGCCCGCAACCTGAAATGGACTGCGCCGCCCGACAAACTGAAAATCACGCCTGAGATGGTGGCCAACGAGCCGACTTTCCGCGAAATGCTCTCTGAAATCCAGCCTATGTTCGACCAAGCACGGTTCATAATCGGATATGCCATAGACAACGACATCAAGATGCTTGCAAAAGAGGGAGTGAAACGGCTGGAACGCATACAGACAATCGAAGTGCGCGACCTCTACTGGCTCGTCAGAGGACGCTCCGAAGGCGTAGACCTTTACGGAGTCCCCAGCCTTCTGTCCATAACCAACTCCCTCGGAATGGCATTCGAGGAAGGCGAGGCGCATTTCGCATCTTCCGACACCCGCGCGACACTCTTCTGTTTCCACAAGCTTATGGAAGCATTCTGCGCAGGCATAGGGCTGGCCTACGACCCCGCCTGTCCCGACGAGGCCATTGCCGCTTTCTTCAGAGAATTAGACATCGCCAGACGCCAATACCTCCGCGAACAGGCACACGGCTACGCATATCTCTTCAAGACCGAACGCGGCTACAAATACAAAGTGTCGCGCACTCTGCCGGAACGCCCCGCCGAGATATGCGTAGAAGTAGCCGACCGCTCCCTTGCCGACTACGACATCATGAAACAGTTCGCGAGACGCGCCGTTCCGGGCGACAAGGGCGTTTTCAAGCTAAAAGGCTCCGACCTTGACTTCTTCCGCAGCTACACCAACGTCTACGACGAAGACAACGCCGAAATGCTCCGCAAGCTCATGCGCTTCAAAGGCCGCCTGTCATTCTGACCACTGTCCGGAACCTTTCGGGGCGTGTATGCGTTGGAAGTTCAGATGATTGACACACGGTTACGAAATACACGCTTCATTGCCGCGTTCCTCGCGGCTGCGACAATGCTCTTTGCATTGTCGGCATGTGCCGTGCCGGCAAAAAACCAAACCACCGATGATATGAACACAAAAGAGATATTTCTTGCAGGAGGATGCTTTTGGGGCACCCAGCATTTCTTTTCCATGGTCCACGGTGTGGACACGACCCAGACCGGATATGCCAACAGCATCGTGCCCGACCCGACATACCGGCAAGTCTGCACTGGACGCACCGATGCGGCGGAAACCGTGCGGGTGGTCTACAATCCAGATTCCGTGTCGCTTCCGTTCCTTCTCGACCTTTTCTATAAGACTATAGATCCGACAAGCGTAGACAGACAAGGCAACGATGTAGGGTCGCAATACCGTACAGGGATTTTCTATACCGACAAATCTGACTTGCCTGTAATAGAAAAGTCTATCAAGGAGTTAAGCCTAAGATATACTGAGCCTATCGCAATCGAGGTTGATGAGCTCAAAAACTTCTATCCTGCCGAAGATTATCATCAGGACTATCTTGACAAGAATCCCGGAGGCTATTGCCACATCAATCCGGCTCTTTTCAAAATCGCCAGAGAAGCCCGCGACACTGCCACAATCAGTCTTCGGTCGCGCTACCGCAAGCCCAGCGACGAAGAGCTACGAAACCGTCTTTCCGGCCTGCAATACGACGTAACGCAGAATTCGGCCACCGAACGACCTTTCTTCAATGAATATGACCGTGAGTTCCGCCCTGGGATCTATGTGGACATCACCACTGGACAACCGCTCTTCCTGTCTACCGACAAGTTCGATTCCGGCTGCGGGTGGCCTGCATTCAGCAAACCGATAGATTCCGCCTTTCTGACCGAAACTGCGGACAATTCCCACGGAATGACACGTACGGAGGTGCGTTCATCAATAGGAGACGCACATCTCGGACACGTGTTCCCCGACGGGCCTGAGGAGACCGGAGGCCTGCGCTATTGCATCAACTCGGCATCACTGCGTTTCATCCCGAAGGATGATATGGCCAACGAAGGATACGCAGAGTTCCTGCCCCTCCTGAAAAACCAATAACCTGGTATCCGTGAATTTTGAAGAACCACACAATCCACATTTACCGTATTGCAGAATAACCAACAATGGTCGGTCTGGTATCCGTGAATTTTGAAGAACCACACAATCCACATTTACCGTATTGCAGAATAACCAACAATGGTCGGTGTGGTTCTTGTGGATTTTTTAACAATCAAATAAACCTTTCTTGTGTAAATCGATGTGGTTCTTGTGAATTTTTAATAACCACGGGAACCAGAAAATGGTCGATGTGGTTCTTGAAATCGGATTTTTGTGAAACAGCATAAAATATCGGAAATATTTCCTAACTTTGTAATTATTCTTTTTTGTTATGAAAGATTTGATATACAAAGTAAAAGGATGTTGCTTAGACATACATCGGGTTCTCGGCCCCGGTTTGTTTGAAAAAGTCTACCAAACAGCCTTGGTTTACGAATTGCGGCAGTCTGGATTCAATATCAAGACAGAAGTCAAAATTCCGATTATATACAAAGGAATCAAGATTGACGAAGGTTTCCGCGCTGACATCATTGTTGATGACAATCTCATAGTCGAATTAAAAGCAATAGAAAGCATAAACCCAATACACCATGTCCAATTAAAGACATATATGGCTCTCTCCGGCATTCCGATGGGGCTGCTTGTCAACTTCAACACGGCCAACCTGTTCAAAGACGGCATTTATTCTTGGCATCTATAGCTACTATGCAGACAACCACTGTCTCCGTAGTTTTAAAAAATCCACATAAACCACACCGACCATTTATAGATTTACTCAAGTTATGGTAATCGTGGTTCGTGTGGTTCTCAAAAATACACAGAAACAACATCGACCACTGTTGGTTAGCCTGAAATACGATAATCGTGGTTCGTGTGGTTATTCAAAATACATTTATTAACATCATAAACTAATTTATCATGAAGTATGAAATCGGCAAAGAGTACATTTTCGGCTCCAAAGAATTTATCGCATCGCGAGAGACCGGGAAACTTTATTTCATTATCGGCGAAAACGGATCAGGGCAGACTTATAAGGTTACGCCCTTCGATTTCCAGATTTCCGACATACCTGACCAGATTGTCTGCGTATACAAAGAAAACGACCGTTTCGAGCAGACACTGGGAAGTGTCCTGAATAAAATTTACAGAGTCGGGGATATATATGAATTCAAAGTGCTTCGCAACAACCCCATGTCCCTTACATTGAGGGACGAGCTCAATGGAATCACACACAACCGAATCTCACTTCCGAAGACGCGGCTTAGCCGTTTCGACAAGATTGCATGCAGCGTGGCTGCAATAGACGGGGACATACTTCAGCTCGAATATCTCGGCTCACGCAACAGAAAGTCCAACGACTTCTTTTCACCCGATGACCTGTTGCGGTTCGACTATCTGAAAGACAAGCCGTGGACGAGGGTTGCGCCACGCATCATGCAGAGCGTGGCATTGGCCGAAGCCCGTGAATCCATCGACGCCGGAGAATCCGAATGGCTTCTTATTGCCGTCAACTCCATTCTGCGCTACATACCCCAATGGCTAAGCGAGGCACCCGGCCGTCGCCGCATATGGCTCAAGCGCACAGCTGAAGCCTTGCGTGCCGTGGCAGAAGGCAGCAGATACATAATGACCTTCCCCAAAAAGAGCGGACGTGGCTACAAGGCACGTGAACGTCTGGCCGCAGCCATACAGCAATTCGAGAACTATTACGCAGCCGCCAGGCTCGTTGTCCAGGGCGATGCCGAAGAGATGATAGAACAGACGCTCCAAGCCATGCGCGAATCGGGATGGATCTACAAACCGTTTGAACGGATGGGCGTAATGATGGGCATACTGAGCATCGCGCCTCAGTATTCACACAGCCACATCTCCGAAATATTTGAAGTGATCAAGACTCGAAGGCTCAACCCTAAGTTCCTGAGCATGTTCGGCGACTCTTTCCGGGGAATGCTAAAAGACTATATCGAGAACCGCCGCGCACTCCTCAACGCATCCGACCGCACATCGATGCGAGAACTCGCCGAGGCCATAGCAATCGAACTCCTGCTTACTGCCGACGGTGAATTCGACCTCTGGGACAGCCATCGTGGACTATTATATGTGATTTCAGCCATAATCTCAGGAAAAACCGACGGACAGGCCACGTCAATGGCTCTTCGTTCGTTTGCCGGAATCAACGACACTCCTCTGGAATTCGGATGGGACGACCTCGCAGAAATCAACCGCGTATGCTATCATCTTCTCGACCATCAGGACGCACCCCACTGCTCCGAAAGCGCGGTATTCGAGGGAGAGGACGTGAGAATACGCATAGCCGACAAGAAGATAACCCTCTCTCCCGCATGGCTCGACTCTGAAATGAAACCCGTCTTCAAGCGCAACGTGGCGGGCAACATACAGTTCTGCCTGCGTCTGCCGTCGCGACTGAACCAGAACACCGAAACGGCAGACATCAACCTAACACGCCACCATCTGCTCTGGAACGAGATTTCCACCGGTCTGCATGAAAAAGGGATGCCAGTGCATCAGCTGAAGACATACAACGGACTGAGGGTGAATTCGGAAGTCGAGATAATAGTTACCGGACAATGCCCAGACAACAAGTTCAGCTTCGAATGCGTAATTCTCGGCGACGAAAACGAAGCCGCCGGTGTGCTGCCCATCACTGAAATAGTGCCTTATCCGGTAGGAATAACAAACGCGCAAGACATATTCTGCGACGACGGAAAGGCGATGGTGCTCGATGCGGTGGTCAACGACATACTCCCGGACGGACGTTTCGCGCTATCCATGAAGAAGTTCGTGATGGAGCAGAACGCAGCCGACGCACGCAAAGACCTCGAAGACAGCATTGAGGTGCTGGCGATGATATCCGACCTTCGCGGCACACAATACAAGGCCACCTCGGACGAGGGCTTCGGGCTCCTCATCTCCAAAAACGAGGCCCAGCTCGAAATGAACGACCTCATATACGTGAGAATAAACAATGTAAACCATCGCCATTCAGATCAGAAACTATACATAAACGCCAATTTCCTGGAAAAGGCCAACCCTGCGGAAGACAGCGAACTCGCCGAAATAGCTGATCTCAACAATCTGGACTTCGCCCGCAAATGCCTGCACGAACTGCTCAAGTTCCTGTCAAACGACCGCCGACACGAACAGATTCCTGAACCTGAGGCGGAGGAACCAGACAACGAATCCGACGACGAAGAAGAGACCCTGTATCTACGCCCCGAGGCCGTGGCCGACATATCAATGCTTCTCGAACAATGCGCGGAAATACACCGTTCCGACCTCGTAGGATGCTACACCGACCTTGCCGCAGCCAAAGTCCTCAGCGAAGCCGTAGGAGACGGCATACGTTCGGCCACGCTTGCTCTGAAGATGCGTCTACAGGAAAAGCTGTCAAGATTCGCAAAAGACGGCCGTCTCGACCTGGTGGAAACACGAGGCCTGCTCGAAGAGTGCCGAAAGTCAAAGGTCATGACGCACGACATGGCCGCCAAGATGAAAATAGTGGGAATCCTTGCCGGACTCGACAACCAGGCATTCCTCGACCGCACCGTAAGCCGTGCCGAAGCGGCCAAAGACGAACACATCTCACGCCTGCGCTCCCTTGTCGGCGCCTACAACATGCTCGAAGGTCTCGGAATAGCCAAAGTGCGTGCCGAAATCAAAGAAGAAATCTTCTCGCTCCTTAAACTGCCTTTGCCGCGCATCGACAAAAACCGCCTCAGCGTGAGCGAAGACATGTATCATGAGTTCAAGACATCGCTGATATATCCGGCCGACAACAACATGCGTGCCGACGACAGGAAACAAGGAGAAGTCATAGTGCAGACCATAGCCTCGTTCCTGAACTCTGACGGAGGAATACTGTATATCGGAGTGGACAATGCGGGATATCCGAAGGGACTCGACGGAGACTTCCGGTTCCTCTCCCACGGAGCCGACAACTACGACATACGTGAGGTTCAGGACAAATACAACCTTATGCTACAGTATCATCTGCGACGCCTGATAGGAGTTACCGTAGACGGTCTTTCCCTCTTCCCCGACTTCATACGCATTGAATACGAACAGATAGACAACATATGGATATGCCGCGTGATAGTAAGTCCTTTCGAAGGCACTGTGCTCTTCAAAGACAAGCGCCTCTTCATACGAAAAGAAGGGGAAAAGAACGAAATCAAAGACCCGAAGGAATACCGCCGATTCATCGAACGCAGAAAATCCTCCAAATGACAATGTTTTAAAACCCACAGTTTTAAAATCCACGGCGACCACATAAACCATCCTTTGGTTAGCCTGTAATTCGGCCCCCGTGGTTCGTGTGGTTCTCCAAAACACAGGGCGCGACCGGAAGTCGCGCCCTGCAATTCAATTATATGCAAGCTTCTTATTTGTTGTCAAGCTTACGGAGGAGGTGCTTCACCGCTCCTTCAATCTGTGCATCGCGTCCGCGAAGCTCGTCAGCCGGATCATTGTAAATCAGCACATCGGGATTCAGCTGATTGTTCTCCAATGGTTTCCCGTTCATATCGGAACTTGTAACCTGCGGAATTCCGAACCTGATTTCGGGATCAATCTGGTTCTCCCACCATACTGCGGTCATCGTGCCAGGCACCGGCGCACCCACCACGTCCCCGATACCGAGAGTCTGATAAGTGTACGGGCTACCGTGTGCATCGGAATAGTTGCCTTCATTGACAAGCATCACAGACGGTTTCGTCCACTGCGAGAACGGCTCAGAACCGATGTATCGTCCGCGTGGAGTGAATCGCACATATTCCTTTCCGCTCAAGAGAATGGCCAGGTCATTGTGAAGCCAGCCGCCGCCATTGAAACGCGTATCAACAATCACGGCCTCACGGTTGCGGTATTTGCCCAGAAGCTCGTCATACACAGTACGGTATGACGGACTGTTCATGCCTTCCACATGAACGTATGCGATGCGTCCCTCCGAGAGAGAATCCACCATAGCCTGGTTGCGGTCAACCCATCGCTGATAGAGCATATTATGCACCTGACCGTAACTGAGAGGCTTGACTGTGGCGAACGCGGTCTTTCCGTCGGCCTTCTTCACCTCAAGGCGCACCTTGCGTCCGGCTTTCCCTTCGAGCAGCGAGTAATACTCCTTTCCGGCCTCTATCTTTTTGCCGTCGATGGAAAGTATGATGTCGCCTACGGACATCCCGGCCTTTTTGGAAGCAAGCGGGCTGCGGGGGAGGATTTCGGCTATCTTAAGACCGTCGCCCTTATAGGTTTCATCGAAAAACGCACCGAGGTCGGCAGTCGAAAGCTGTGCCCATCCTGCAGGAGCCGATGCACCGGTGTGGGAAGCGTTCAGCTCACCGAGAATCTCGCTAAGCAAAATAGCGAAGTCGCGGTTGTTGTCGATATAAGGAAGGAACTCACGGTAATGATTGCCATAATATTCCCAGTCCACCCCATGGAGGTCAGCGTCATAGAACTTGTCATTTACCTGACGGAGCATATGGTCAAAGATATATTCACGCTCAAGCGACGGCTTGCGGTCGTATTCGGCCTCAAACTCAACATTCTCGATGTCGCCTTTGGCAAGATTGATCTTCTGGACACCTTTGCTGGAGATGACGAACAGGTTCTCACCCTTCTTGTCGGCAGCCATACCGCCGCTCACCCCTTTGAGAAGGACTTTGGTGTCGCCTTTCTTCGTGTCGCGGACAAGGAGGTTGGAGCCGCCCTCGGTGGCGTTGGCCACATAGTAGAACTTGTCTCCTTTCGGGGAAAGGAAATAGTCGCCGACAAAAGCGGAGCTTCCGGTCAGGCGGCGGGTGCGGTATTTGCGGTTGTCAAGATCGAATTCAAGAGCTTTGACCTCATCCTTCTTGTCAGCCTCTTTCTTGGATTTCTTATCTTTCTTCCCTTTCTCGGAACCGGCCTTCTTCTCATCCTCGGCCTTCTTTTCCTTTTCGGCAAGAGCGGCTTCTTCCTCAGTCATCATGAAATTGTCCCATGCGTCCTGATTGAGAGCCATGAAAACGATGTCGTCCTGATTGCCCCACGAGCCTTGGCTCTTCATACCGTATTTTGAAGTGGCATAGGTGATTGCATTGCCGTCGAGTGCCCATTTCGCATCCCCGTCGGAAAATCCGCTTTCGGTAAGGTCGATGACTTCCGAACCGTCAGCCTTTACGAGGGCGATGTCGGTATTGTTCCATCCTCCCTCGCCTATATATGTGGCCAGAAGCCAATTGCTGTCCGGACTCCATTCAAACGACACATCGCCGTCAACATATGAATAGTTGTACTTGCCGTCGAGAGCCGTGTTGACTTTCTTGCTCTTCACGTCAATCACACGCAGTTCCGTGCGGTTTTCAAGGAAAGCGACCTTCTTGCCGTCGGGAGAGAAATCCGGCTGCTGGGCTGCTGTGGCGCATTTGTAGAGCGTCTCCTCGACGATGTCCGTGGCATATGCGAAACGCTTCTCTTCGGGGTCTTTTATCGTGGCCGTGAAGAGCTGCCAGTATCCGTCGCGGTCGCTGTCATAGACAAGAGTGCGGCCGTCAGGCGAGAATGCCACACAACGCTCCTGCGCCGGAGTGTTCGTGATGCGCTTGGTGGTCTTGTACTTTGTATCGGTAACGTAGATGTCGCCTCGGAGCACTATAGCCACTTCGTCGCCCGAAGGGGAGACAGCCATCGAAGTCGCCCCGGAACTTACGTATTTCTTCACGAGGTCGTTGTCATATTCATCAGCTATTATGGACACATCAAGCTTCTGAGGCTGTGAGCCTTCACGCATCGTGTAGATGTCTCCGTCCCAGCTGAATGCCAAAGTCCCGTCGGCAGCGGCGGAAAGCGAACGCACCGGATGGCGGTCGAAGTCCGTGAGCTGCGTCTTGCTCTTTCCGTCTGCTGAAGACTTGTAGACGTTGAGCGTGCCGTCCTGCTCGCTGATGAAATAGAACGAATTGCCGTCGGCAGCCCATACCGGATTGAGGTCGTGGCCGTTGAAGTCGGTGAGCTTGGAGAATCTGCCTCCGTCGTACATCCAGATGTCCGACGTTCCCGACGAACGCTCATGCTTGCGGTAAAGGTTCTCATATCCCTTGCGGTCTTGGTAGAGCATCCGGCCTTTGGAATCTACGCTTGCGGCAGACATAGGGACGGAAAGGTAAAGTTCGGGACGCATTCCGGGCTGCGAGACATCGACCATATATGTCTGCGTCAGCCAAGGCCCGCGGCTCGTATGCCTCGACGGCGCTATGGACGCCGTGAAAAGGAGATGGTCTGCATCGACAAAAGCAATCGGGGTCTCATGCGTTGAATTGGTAGTGATTCTCACCGGAGTGCCTCCTGCAGCGTCGGTTATGAAGATGTCGTCAGAGCCTTCACGGTTGCTGCGGAAAGCGATTTTCTTTCCGTCGGGACTCCAGACGGGCGCCGACTCGTAGGCTGCATTGGAAGTGAGCTGCATTGCCCTTCCGCCTTTTACAGGCACCGTGAAGATGTCTCCTTTGTAGGTGAAGGCCACAGTGGATCCGTCGGGCGAGATGGCCACGTCGCGCAGCCATCTGGGAGCCGAAGCCGGAGCGGCAAAGGCACACAGCGACGAAAGGCCGACAGCCGCTAACATAGCGCGGTTTTTGATATTCATCATAATGTGTTTTGTTAGTTTTCGGGTATAACGTTATACGGTTAAAAACGCGTTTTATGTCGCGAATTTAGCAAAAAAATCCCTGTCTTGCAACAGGGATTGAAATCACAGCCTTATTTCCAGCCATCCGCGGCTTAAGAATCATATATGGCAGCCCGGTCTGGAAGCGGAAGATCCGGCTCGGAAACCTTGATTTTTGCCTTGACCCACAGGCAGTCTGGAATCATCTTCCATGCTGCGGCCAGCAATCCCCACCGCAAGTCGATATAGGCCACCCGCCTGCGCTTGACTATTGCGCGGATTATCTGCGGCAGCGCGTGTTCGAGCGTCATCTCCATCGGATATTCAGTTCCGGGGAGCAGCAAGGGCGTGCGAATCCATCCGGGCCTTATGTCTGTAAACGCGATTCCTGCATTTTCGGCATTGGCGAGCTGTTCAAGCGCGACAAGATAAGTCTGGGCGCATTTCTTGCTGGCTGAATATGCTGACAGACGTCCTATGCCGTTGGTGCCGGCCACAGAAGTCACGGCGGCTATCTGCCCCTTGATTCCCTTTTCACGGAAATATCTGTAAGCGGCACACGTCATACGTGCGAATCCTCCGGCATTGGTCTGTATGATACGCACCTCACGCTCCGGGTCGAGCGTGAGGTTCTCATAGCCTATTCCAGCCACATGGAAATATATGTCCATTCCGCCAAGGCGTTCCACCAATTCTCGAAGCTGACCCACGGCTTCAGGCTTCGTTACGTCTATCGAAGCATACTCCACAAAATCAGGATACGTGTTTTTCAGGTCTTTGAGCGTTTCCGTACGGCGTGCCGCAAGCCCCACACGGACACCGCGCGAAGCGAAAGCCTTTGCCACGGCAAGCCCGATTCCCGACGACGCACCCATTATGACTACTCTTTTCATATAATTTGGAATTTATTTGTTGGATTGATTTTATTCAGCCTTCCTGAATGTATAACAATCCTGGCTCGATTAAGGCCATAGGCATAAACGACGCGACCGGATTGTTCCGACATCCCCCACGACTTCCTACTCCCTCATCCTTACCAAACCAAAGACATACAGCCAAATAAAAAAGAAAGAAATCTGACCTGCGTGTACAGGCAAAACGCCCATCTCGCCGTACTCGCTCACATCTGAGGCAACTTCTAAGCCCGCGCAGAATACAACGCCTCCCATACGATAAACTCAACGAAGTCCTCTAAATCATCATAAATGGGAATTTATGAATACTCGCCAATGAGTTAAAAGAGACATTGGTGGCTTGTTTAAGTAAATTTTTCTCGCTCACGTGTAACTATTCACTTAACTTTTCGTCTAATAAGAAAAACTTCAAATATAAACCACCATAAATGAAAAATTGGCTTGTATACGCAATAATTGCAGTAGTTGCATTCCTTATGTATTGGGGTTGCGACAAGTTGCAAATTCTGAAGTCGAAGCCCTTACGCATCTTCGTCGTTCTTCTCATTTCTTCCGTAATCTGCTGGGTTATTTATGACCTTCTTATCTCTACTTAATAAAGTGTCAAATTCGAAGAGAGCCAACACTCATGCACCGGCATATCGCGGCCCTGTGGATATTTGTTGGTCGTGGCCACGCCTGTATGCCGGGCCTGATCACGGGCTATGACAATCCCGGCGGCGTTTGCAAGATCCCGGATGCCGGAATCCTTAAGGCTGTAGAACCGATATTCGTCGCCCCAATTCAGAGCCTTGCGGACTTTTTTCCACCATCGGCGGAATATCTCGCTGCTTGGCTTTGTCATGCAAGTCCGCATCTTGTCGCCGAAGATATAACACTGGCTCGGATGGCGGAAGAGATCTATGTCGAGCATCAGTTTAAGGACTTCGTCATTGAGTCCCACCTTTCCGTCTCGTTTGTTCTCGCCGTCCTGATTCCGTCCGGACTTAAACTTAAAAATCCTTATAACCGTTTGATTATAAGGATTTCAATCGTTTATTGCGGAAAGAGAGGGATTCGAACCCCCGGAGGTGTGACCCTCAACGGTTTTCAAGACCGCCGCATTCGACCACTCTGCCATCTTTCCGGGTCCGTTGCGATTTGCGACTGCAAAGTTAACCATTGTTTTTGGATTGTGCAATACTTTGATGCGCTTTGCGGTGTTTTTTTGATTAAGAGGCTGTTTAAAAATCATTGTTAAACGCAGAGTGGTGGATTTTTTGTTAAGGCGCACTTTATGAGGAGGGAGCATATCGGGATATGTGACCGACGATTAAATGCGGATTAACGGAAAGGCACCATTCTGACTGAAACATTAAATTCTTTTAAAGAGGCTTTGTGGTAATGCCTGCCGTCATTCCGGAATCTTTGCGCGTCTTTATCCCTTCGGCTCAGTCCCATAGCCCGCTATGCTCCTTCGCTGAAGGGATAAATCCATCACAAATCTTCCGGCTCTGCGTTAACAAGCATTTTTTAACAGCCTCTAAACTTTAGTCGGTTTATAAGGTTCTTATTATAAAAACAACCCAAAACATACTGATTATGGAAAGAAAACACTTGATGCGAGGGACGTTGGCATCCCTGCTTTGCGTCGGCCTACTCGCCGGTGGCGGCTGCAGCTCGATAAAGAACACTTGGAACGGAATGACACAGACCGGACAGGGAGCGACGGCCGGAGGTGCGGCGGGAGCAGCCGTGGGCGCAGGTGTCGGCGCGCTTATCGGCGGCGGCAAAGGCACTTGGATAGGCGCGCTGGTGGGCAGCGCACTCGGCGCAGGGACGGGAGCCTTGGTAGGCAACAGCATGGACAAGCAGAAGAAAGCCCTTGAACAGGAACTCGCTTCGGTCAAAGAACTCGCCTCCCAAAAGGACACCACCTACATTGTCCAGACGGTCAAGGACAGCAACAACCTGGATGCAATCAAGCTGATGATGGGCAATTCGGTGCTGTTCCCGACAAGCTCCTACAAGCTTTCGGTCGCGGCGCAGGCGGCTCTCGTCAAGGTGGCCTACAACCTCAAGCAGTATCCTGAAACGGACGTTACCGTGCTTGGATACACCGACAATACCGGCGGCGAGGCCCTCAACCAAAAGCTTTCTCAGGAGCGTGCGCAAAGCGTAGTGGATTTCCTTGAGGCACAAGGCATACCGGCTTCGCGTCTGAAAGCGAAAGGAATGGGATGGAACGACCCCATCGTGTCTAACGCTACAGCCGAAGGACGCGCACAGAACCGCCGCGTGGAAATAATCATCACGGCCAACAAGCAGATGATCGAGAACGCCGAGCAGAAAGCCGGTTGACAACGCCAAGGAATTTGCGGAAAAATCGGAGGCAGCCATCCGCAGGCTGCCTCCTTAGAGCGTGTTTGGAATTTTTCTTCAGGATTTTTATGGAGGATTTCGGGACGGATTCGCGCATGCAGGCGAGGGAGTGCAGCGGGCTGAATGACCGGGGCAAAGGCACGAAGACACTCGAAAGACCCATAAAGGCACACTCTGGGACATTTCACGATTACCTTGAAGCCCTTGCGGGTGTTGCCGGCCTTGACGTCGAGCTAGCCACTGGCCTTGTGGCCCGCGACTGTTCGAAATATTTGCGCGCTGCGGCCACGTCGTTGAGGTTTATGCTGACTCCGACGAGGTTCTGCAGGAGTCTGTAAGACTGCCCTTTCTCATAGTCCATAAACATATTGTAGACTTTGCACATGTTTTTGTAAAGTACGGCCAGACAGGCTGCTCTTCGGCGGCTTCGCTGAGCTTCAGGCCTGCCACGGAGAACCTCAGTGCGTTGGAATAGTTGCCCTTGGCGTAGTGGATGTCTCCGGCATGGAAGTTTGCTTCCACGTGGAGTTTCATTCCACGGGCCGAACCGTCCTTTGCCGGGCGTGAAGCCGCCATCATATACAGCACTATGGCCTCGTCTTCTTGCCCTGTCTTCATCAGCGAATCGGCGGCAGAAATCAGTTTTGCCGTAGGCCAGGAGTGCCGGTCGTTCTCCATAGATTCAAATCTGCCCTGCTTCGCTTTCATCGACAGGGCAATGAGGGTCATTATGGCAAATACAACATAGGCTGAAAAGTATCTTGGAAACGCACATAAGCGGATGCGCAGCCGCATCAAAGCGTGTCTGTAATATGGAAAAACACCCATAAACAGGCTTTTATGCCTCTTATAGGTGTTTCGCCCCAAGTCGGGGTGGCGAGATTCGAACTCGCGACCCCCTGCTCCCAAAGCAGGTGCGCTAACCGGACTGCGCTACGCCCCGGACTTTATGTCGCCGCAGTCATTTCCTTATTGCGACGGTGCAAAGTTAGTGATTTTTCCCGTAACAACAAAAAGAAATATCATCGAATTTGACAATACGCTGGCTACCAGACATAATACGGATAAAGCGTGAATGCCGTGAACTCGCCTATAGTGCAGATGGCCATTATCCATAGCGCAATCCAAATGATGGACAGCCAGAGTCCTGCCCATGCGAATCCGCGCGGCCTGTAAGACAACCCTACGCAGGAAAGCGCTGTACCGATCGCCCATAACAGACCTCCCAAATAGGGAAGCCACCCCAACAGGAAGGCGAGGAGGGCAAAGACGAAGCCCCAAAGGCCGACTGAATTTGTGCGTGCCATGATCATATGTGTTTTTGATTCTGTGTTTAATTTGAAACGCTGCCATGGCCGCATTGGTTTGTCATTCGTCGACTCTTTCTTTCACGGCGACTGCCAATTCATTCGCATCTCGGCATCCGAGAATATAATTCCGGCCGTCTTTGAGCATCAGCAGGAACCGCTGGGACTTGTCGCCATAATAAGCGAAGCATTTCCCTATGCAGGGCGAACGGAACCATCCCCAGTATCCCATAAATCCGCCGCTACCGCAAACTCTTGACAATGGCAAGTCCTTACTGACCGCCCGCACTTCCCTGATTTCCGACAGGGGAATTCGTTTTACCCAAAAGCTGCGGCAGACGCAAAGCTCTTTGTCGTCGAGAGAGAGACTCATCGGGGCGTAGAAAAGCGCCATAAGCATCAACAAGACGACTACGGAGACGAAAAGCGCTACGCCCAACGTTTCCAGACGAGGATATCCCACAAAGACCATACAGACCAGCATAACCGCTATAGCCAGCGTTATTGCGAACGCCGCCCCGCTCATATCAACCCTCTTTTTCATAATATACGGCATCTTGTTTTATGTTAAACATTTGTATAGATTTGAAAGACTGATTACTGATTCATCACGTTCCAGCTCATATGTCGAACAACGATGGCTGGTTTGGCTGTCAGTCTGTCCATAGAGCAAAGTTACAAAAAGAAAAGCACCCGGCAAAATTTTTGCGAGGTGCTTCTTGTAAGTTTCAAGTCGCAGGTCAGCGGCGCAAGCGAGTCAGCGGTCTGGCTGCCCACAAGCTCATTCCCACTCGATTGTGGACGGCGGTTTTGAGGAGATGTCGTAGACCACGCGGTTCACTCCACGCACCTTGCGGATGATGGCGTTGGAGACTTCGGCCAGGAATTCATGCGGAAGCGGCGTCCACGTGGCTGTCATGCCGTCGGTGGAGTTGACCGCACGCAAAGCGACCACGTTTTCATATGTGCGCTCGTCGCCCATCACGCCCACGCTCCGTATCGGGGTCAGAATCGTACCTGCCTGCCATACCTTGTCGTAAAGGTCCCAGTCGCGCAGGCCCTGGATGTAGATGTGGTCGGTTTCCTGAAGTATGCGCACTTTCTCAGGCGTCACTTCCCCGAGTATGCGCACCCCGAGGCCCGGGCCCGGGAAAGGATGGCGGCCTATAAGCTTGGGCGAGATGCCGAGTTCGCGGCCTACGCGGCGCACTTCGTCTTTGAAAAGGAGTCGCAGAGGCTCAACAAGCCTGAGGTTCATCTTTTCAGGCAGTCCGCCCACGTTGTGGTGGCTCTTGATGACCATACCGGTGATGGAAAGGGACTCAATCACATCGGGATAGATGGTGCCTTGGGCAAGCCACTTGATGTCTTTGAGCTTGTGCGCTTCACGGTCGAATATGTCGATGAAGCCCTTGCCTATCACTTTGCGTTTCTGTTCGGGATCGACAACTCCGGCAAGGTTGGAATAGAAATGCTCTTTGGCATCGACTCCTACCACGTTGAGCCCCATACCTTCGTAGTCGGCAAGCACGTCTTCGAATTCGTGATAGCGAAGAAGCCCGTTGTCCACGAATATGCAGGTGAGACGGTCGCCTATGGCACGGTTGAGGAGAACTGCGGCCACAGTCGAGTCCACGCCTCCAGAAAGGGCAAGCACCACTTTGTCGTCGCCGAGCTTCTCTCGCAGCTGGGCCACGGTGGACTCTATGAAGGACGCCGGCGTCCAGTCCTGCTTCGAACCGCATATCCCGACCACAAAGTTGCCTAAAACCTTAAGGCCGTCTTCGCTGTGGTACACCTCAGGATGGAACTGCACGCCCCAAGTCTCTTCCCCGGCGATGCGGAATGCCGCATTGCGCACGTCGGCGGTTGAGCCGACGTTGACGAAATCCTGCGGGGTAGCCGTGATAGAGTCGCCATGGCTCATCCATACCACGGAATTGTCGCGGACCCCCTGCATCAGCGGGTCGGCCGCATCGTGCCACACAAGCTCCGCCTTTCCGTATTCACGAGAATCAGCCGATTCCACGGTTCCACCGGATGTCTTGGCGAGATACTGTGCGCCATAGCATATTCCGAGCAGCGGCCAGCGGCGGCGGATTCCGGACAGGTCTATCTGGAGAGCCTTCGGGTCATTGACCGAATAAGGGCTTCCGGAAAGCACCACGCCGATGATTCCTGAGTCGTCGGCAGGGAATTTGTTGTAGGGATAAATCTCGCAATACGTGTTCAGCTCACGTATACGCCTTGCAATAAGCTGCGTATACTGCGAACCGAAGTCGAGAATTATGATTTTTTCCTGCATATATCAGTTATTTAGCTTTTATGTCTTTTTGAGTCCGGCTACACTCCCCGTCGAGGCGAGGCGAAGCCGAACTGAATCTTTCATTTCATTTTCTCAAGCCTGGATGCATCCCCCACGAACCACACGAGATCCCCGGCACGCAGCACGGTAGAAGGTTCAGGCTGGATATATTCATCTTCTCCACGGAGTATCTTGACAATCATGGCATAATAGTCTCGGCGTATGCGGGTCTGACCGAGCGGCTTGTCGATTATAGGCGAGTCAGGAGTGAGACACAGGCTTCTGAGCACCACTTCAGGCTGCTCCTTCGGAGCTGCCTGGAAATAAGCCTTCTCGTCGCGCTCAAGGTCATCGCTCAGCCGTTTTATCTGGTCATCGGTTCCTATGATGCCGAGCATGTCTCCGGGGAATATGCGCTCGTTTTTGGAAGGCAAAGCCATTATCCTCTGTCCGCGCTGGATGCTCGATATGCTCACCCCGTAATTCTCCCTAAGACCCGAATCTATAAGCTTGTCGCCCACAAAAGGACTGTAGGGGCCTACTTCTATGTATGCCTGATGCATATCGTCCACGAGATTGTTGTTGAGCCCCAGCCGGGTATTCTCGCGGATGTTGAGATTGTCGAGGAAACGGCGTTCCATTGCCGTATACCGTGCCTTGAGCTTGCGGGAAGCGAAAATCATTATGAAGACAAAACAGCATACCCCGGCTATCCATCCTGTCGTGGAACCGTATGCCACAGAAAGGAAATACACTATGAAAAGGAGCGTGAGTATGTAGCGTATTATCCTTATGGCCACCGAAGGGACATCGTATTGCCGCTGTCCGCCGTCAGCCGACGGAGAACTGAAACACAACGCGCCGAGAAACGGGAGCATCACCAGAAGCGTGGCACAAGTGGCGATAAGATGCCCCCATGCCGGGATGTATGCAATAAGCAGCGGATAAAGCAGCATCCGGCTTATGAGCATTATAGCAACCAGTATCACCGAATACAGAAGCATGCGCCAGGCGTTGCGGCCCACTGCGGCCTTCCATGCGCTGCGGGCCTCGTTGGCATCAATCTCCTGTTTCGAGTAGCGTGAAATCAGGAAATCCAGACCTTTGGGAAGATGCCGGGCCACAAAGCCATAGGCCGGATCGGCAAACTTTATGAAATACGGCGTAGTGAAGATGGTAATCACCGACACCGCCACGATAATCGGATACAGGGACGCCTGAAGCACACCGAGACCCATGCCGAGCGAGGCTATGATGAAAGAGAATTCTCCTATCTGCGTCAGTGTGAAGCCGCTCTCTATGGCCACCCTCAGGGTCTGTCCCGTAACGAGCATGCCGAGCGTGCCGAAAACTATCATACCGGCTATGACCACTGCCGCAAGAAGAAGTATCTCGCTCCAATACGTAGTAAGCACTCCGGGATCCACCATCATTCCCACTGAAATGAAAAAGACAGCCCCGAAGAGGTTCTTCACAGGCTGCACCACTTTCTCCATCCTCTCTGCCGCCATCGTCCCGGCCAGAATCGACCCCATGACGAAAGCCCCAAGTTCAAGGGAGAAGCCGCAAATCACCGAAAAGACGGCCATCGAGAAGCAAAGCCCCATCGAAACTATAAGCAGCGTCTCTTCGTTCAGGTAGCTTCGGAGACGGTTCAGACCCGAAGGGAGAAGATAGACCCCGACCACGAACCATATTATCAGGAAAAAGGCGAGCTTCCCTACACTGTAAAGCAGTTCCGACCCCTCGACGTTGCCCATCGCCAACGAGGACAACAACACGAGCATAAGCACGGCAAAAAGGTCTTCGATTATCAGGACTGCAAGCACGAGCGACGCAAACTTCTTCTGTTTGAGTCCCAAATCGGTGAGAGCCTTCAATATGATTGTGGTCGAAGACATGGATATCATGCCTCCAAGGAAGATGCAGTTGATGAAGTTCATGTCAAGCAGCTTCCCTACACCGAAGCCTGCCAGCACCATTCCCGTAATGATTATCAGAGCCGTAACTATGGCAGAACTTCCCGACCGCAATAGCTTCTTGAACGAGAACTCCAGCCCGAGCGTGAACATAAGCACCACGATTCCGAGGTCTGCCCAGAAATCTATGTTCTCGAGATTGGAAATCGAAGGCAGATAGACGAACTTCGGACTGGCGAGGAAACCTGCGAGGATGTAGCCGAGCACCACCGGCTGCTTGAGCTTCTTGAAAAGGAGCGTTACCACGGCTCCGAGAAGGAGCACCCAGGCGAGGTCGGCGATAAGCCCGTTGGTATGGCTCTCCGCATCGGCGGTCTCCTCCCTGCCTGCATCAGCGTTGATTTCAGTGAAAGCCGCCGCTTCAAGCTGAGACGCGGCGGGCTGGGCCATGGCATCGAAGCCGGCCGCCATCGGAAGCGATGCAGCGAGAAGGGTTTTGAGATGGAATCGACTCTTTTCGGTCATATATATTGTTTCGGTCGAAAACGAATAAGAAAAAGGGGCTGTCCGCCACATTCGCGTAACGCGAGTGCAAATTTACGAAATTTTTACCGAAACCGCAAGCATGGCCGTCAAGAAGGCCCCGGAACGGATGTCCGTGATTTCTGATGCTGCGTCATACGGAACCTGCGATGGAACGAGATGCGGAGACGGCGCAGCAACAGAGATGAAGGTGCAGTTGATGAAGCCTGCGAAAGCGGGTCGATCGGCGTGGGCATATCAACAGCATCGCCGAACTGTTCGGGATAAATCACCACCAGGTTCTGGCGTTTGAAGTATTTGCCGAGGAACGACGGCAGCTGGGCAAGCTCTGAAGAATAAGAAATCGAGGTGCGACGTGCGCCGACCACTATCATCAGGTCGTCTTCAAGGACAAGATTCGAGAAGATGAGGAAGTCGTCCCACGAACGGAAAATCTCGTAATGATGCCGGATATTGTATTTCTCGGTGGATATGACACCCTGTATATAAGGAATCGTGGCGTTGTCGGCCAGGAAATTGACACGGCATCCGAGCTGCGACGCGAGATTGCCTATCCTTCCCACCCATTCGCGGAAGCCGGTTTCGTATTCGGCCTTCGGAGGCACGATGACCATCAGCGACCTTACGGTGTTGACCGGGATGAAGCATCTCGCCATCACCACCATCTTGTTTGTCGAGCCGAGAAGCCCTTCTATGAGCGAACCGTAGAAAGTGTCCACGATGTTCGACCTGCGGTGAAGACCGATCACTATGTCGTTTGCATCCCGCTCCTTGGCCACGTTTATGATTCCTGAGACTATGTTGACGTCGTACCGCTCCACATCGTTGACCTTCAGGTCTACCGAAGCAGCCGCCTTGATCGCCTCCCGGAGCGCGCTCTCACCCACGGCACGGTTGGCCGGGTCGTCATTGTTGCGCACGAACAATGCGGTCATAGGCATTCTGTTGGAGGGATGGCGCATAAGGATTGCAAGCTTCATGATTCCTTCCGCTGTTATGGGGTTGGCCACGGCCACGAGCTGCCGTGCCGCACGGACGCTTCCTTGACGTCCCGGCTTCATCTCGCTCTCCTGTATGTGCATGCGGCGGTTCCTTGCGGCCCTTTCGGTAGTGATCGAGGCCACGGCGCAGCATGCAAGTATCATAAGAACCGCCCCGTTCATTATGTCCTCGTCGATCAGCCCGTTGCTGTAGCCTACCATAACGGCGGCTATGGTGGCGGCGGCTTTTCCCGAAGTGAGGCCGAACATTATGCGCCTCCCGTCTGACGACAGGCCGAACATCCTTTGGGCGATGAACGCCGCCATCCACTTGCATACCAATGCCGTGGCGGTCATTATGACGGCGGTCTTGACCACATTAAATCCGCCCGTTATGACGTGGATGTCTATCAGCATCCCCACCCCTATCAGAAAATAAGGGATGAAAATGGCATTGCCTACAAACTCTATGCGGTTCATCAGTGAAGACCGGGACGGGATGAACCTATTGAGCACCAATCCAGCATAGAAGGCACCGAGTATAGGCTCAAGGCCGATCAGCTGGGCAAGCAACGAAGCCACGAACACCATGGCAAGGACATAGATGAACTGCGTAACGTTGTCTGCAACCTTACGGAAAAACCACCGCGTGAGCCACGGAAAAGCGAATCCGACCGACACTGCATACAACACCATAAGCACCATAAGCTTGACAATGTCTGTCCAGCGGAAACTGCCCTCTGTCTTTATCGCGACCACCTCGGCAAGCACCACGAGCGCGAGAAGGACCGCGATTATGGTCGCACTGACCGCAATCACCACAGATTTGGAATTCTGCAACCCGAACCGGTTGATGATCGGGTAGGATATCAGCGTATGGGACGCGTACATAGAGGCTATCAAAGCCGCAGAAAGCCATCCTACCCCGAAAGCCAGCACAGAACCAACAATCCCGGCAGCCATAGGTATGGCAAAGGTAAGAAGCCCGAACACAAGCCCTTTGCGCGCATTCAGCTTAAGATTGAACATGTCTATCTCCACAGATGCGAGAAACATCAGATAGAGTATGCCCACCTGTCCGAATATCTCGAAGCTCGCATCGCGCGCGAGAAGGTTTATCCCGTGAGGGCCGACCGCCATTCCGGCAATTATCATCCCGACTATGTGGGGAATCTTGAGGGCCTTGAAGACCAGCGGCGACAGAAGTATTATGACGAGCACAAGCAGAAAAATCGCCACAGGCTGCTGGAGCGGGAAAGAAAAGATGGCGGCTATGCTCATAAGCGGAAGGTATTGTCTGTTTTTTGTTGAAGAGGGAAGTGGATGCGGATAAGGAAGGAGAAGATATGAAAAACCGGAGCCGCCGCAGTCGTCGGCGGCTCCGTTATGCACATTGCCATATCAAGGGCATATCACTCTGCCGCCCCTCCGCCGCCGGCATTTCCAGCTGCCAGATTCGCCTTCTCAAGATCGAGAAGGTACTGCTTGGCAAGAAGGCCTCCGGCATATCCCGTCAGCTGTCCACGGCTGCCTATCACGCGGTGGCACGGTATTATGAGCGACAGCGCGTTGGAACCTACGGCGTTGCTCACCGCACGTATATCGGATTCAGAAGCCACCTCACATGTGAGCTGCGCGTACGACTTCGTCGTGCCATACGGGATTTTGCTGATGAAGTCCCACACCTTGCGTTGGAAATCTGTTCCTGTAAGGTGCACCTCAAGGTCGAAAGACCGTCTTTTGCCGTCGAAATACTCGGCAAGCTGCTTCTTGGCCTCCTCCATCACAGGCGTCTCCCCCTCCATATACCTCGAAAGAAGGGTTTTCTGGATGCGGTTGTCAACCGTGCGGCGATGGCGGGATTTGACCCAGTCGCACAAGCAAAGCTTGTCGTCTGTAGAGCCGAGGATGATCTCTCCGCAAGGAGTGTCATATGTGCTGATAATGACGTATCTGTCCGATTTCATTGAATAGTGGAGTTTTGGCGTTCGATAGAATGTGGCATTTGTCCTGCGGCATAAGCACGGAAACGAACATACGCGACAAAGGGAGCGGTCTTTCCCGATGCCATACACGCTGGGCGGTATATCTGTGTTCTTTCTGCCAAACCGTAGTAAACAAAAAAAGACATTGACTTTACATTTTGTCCAAATCATAACCAGTGCAAAAGTAAATTCAGTGTCTTGGGGAGTTGTGGAGCGGCAAACGGGGCTCGAACCCGCGACCCTCAGCTTGGGAAGCTGATGCTCTACCGACTGAGCTACTGCCGCATGCTTTTATAAACCGTCCACGGCAACCTCCGATTGACGCTTTACCCGGTTTCGGTGCAAAATTACAATAAATTTTTTATTTGCGAAAATCGGAGGCGTTTTTTTAATCATTTTTCAGAAATCAATCCTCATCATAACCTTGAGGCCACGTCTTTCAAAAAAACAACCGGAAATCAATCCGGAGGCGGAACGGCATCCTGACAGTTGTCGCATCCGGTTGCGTCGATTGCCAATATGGCATAAGCCAATATCAGACAAATCCTTGAAGATTTCATTTTTTGTTATTCCCGAATTCGATTGTTTTTTTAAAATCTGATCCAAGAGCAAGTTCCACGTCTACGACAGGCTCGACGTTTTGGAACAACTCTTTGGCAGGCTCATCTTTACTGCAACCTAAATCATAGATTCTGATTAAGCAGTTACCCGATTTTTCTACATTTAACTCCCATTTTACGGTTATCTTATGCAGACTGTCAGGGAATACGCCACCTCCGAAGACATCCGTTTCGGCAAAACCGATTGACAACACATTGCCCTCTGTCAATACTAATGTTTTGTATCCATCGAATGTGTACACATTCAGATAATTAACAACCAACGACAATGTGCGGGATTCTACCGAATAATCCACCGTCAGGAACCGACTGTCCATAGGAAAATCATGGTCAATCCGGTCAGGTTCATCCCACGAAAACGAAATAAGCTTGACGTTAGAATCCATATGAGGTTCATTTTCCGACTCGCATGAGGTGAAAACTGCTGCAATTGCACACAAAAGCAATGTAAATACTCCTGACAATATATGTTTTTTCATCGTTCATCTGCTTTTAAATTCTACTTCCACCCCTCGTTCGATTGCAGTTCCACACTCTATGTATATCTCTTCCCCGGAAATCACATATTTTCCTTTTTGAAAGACAACTTCTCCTTCTTCTTTTTCATCTGTAACAGACGAACCTATAATAACCCTGTTTCCTGAGATGTTTTTGGAAAATATCAGTCTTTCATTTTGAATGGATACATCATCTTTCCCATACGCCAAATCCAAAAAAGGTATTTTATTAGGAGCCATTACAGATACGGATACGAGTGTTGGATTATGACACATATATGAAATGTTGTTGTTATTAGAGGACAAGACAATCATTGCGGTCGTTGCCGAAAGCGATGTATCCGCCGGAGACATTGTTGCGTCTGCCGAGCACTGTCAGTGCAGCGTTTTTGTCAATGGACAACGAGCGGTTTTGACGCCATAGGGGATATTCCGTTGTCGGGAGAATCTGCGGCAGTGGTGGTCGGGAACAACAGCAAAAACTCCCTTAATATCGAATTGTTAGGAATAGTGTCAAGAAAAATGACTACCTTTGATTACTTTTTAGGCAGGAGCATAAACGACTCCGCCTCCAAACAACTATAAATGAACAAATTAGTTGATACAATAGACCATCAGGCACAAAAATACGGCGACCGGGAAGCTTACCGGTTCTGTTGGCGCAAAGACGGCGAATGGCTGTCCACAGGATGGTCGGATTTCCGTGCGCAGGTAAATGTCGCGGCGTATGCGCTTGCAATCCTCGGCACTGAGGAAAAGGACACCATTGCCATATGCAGTCCCAACACGCCCCAGATTCTGGTTGCCGAATTCGGCGGCTTCAACAACCGTCTGGCAGCAATACCCGTGTACTCTGGAAGCTCTCAGGAACAGTTCGATTTCATCGTGTCCAACGGCGGGGCACGCATAATCTTCGTAGGCGACAAGCATCAATACCCGCTTGCATACAATTACTGGAAAAGAAATCCCGACAAAGTCGCCAAGATAGTGGTGTTCAAGAATTCAGGCTTTGACTTCGAGCCAGACGACAAGGTAAGCATTTTGTGGGATGACTTCGTGAGGCTCGGCATGGAAGCGCCGGAAGACATAAAGAGCCTTGTGTCGCGCCGCCGTGAAGCCGGACTCCCGGACGACCCAGCCACGCTCATATACACATCCGGAACCACCGGGGAACCCAAAGGAGTGGTGATAAGCCATTCTAATTATGACGCTGCCATGGAAATGCATCTGGAAGAGCTGACCATGATATCGGACGAGGATGTATCGATGGCTTTTCTGCCGATGTCGCACATATTCGAGAAGGCATGGTCATTCTTCTGCCTCACAAAAGGAATAAGGATAGCCGTGAACTACGACCCGAGGGTAATCCAGGACACCATACACACCGTACACCCGAATGTGATGTGCTGCGTTCCGCGTTTTTGGGAAAAGGTATACGCAGGAGTCAAGGAGAAGATTGCCTCCATGGGGCGGCTGGAGCGGCTTGCCGTGAAGCGCGCGCTGTCCGTGGGCCGTCGCCGCAACATCGATTATGTCAGGCTCGGAAAGACGCCTCCGGCCCTGCTTGAAAAGGAATACGGCTTCTGGGACAGGAAGATATTCTCGAGGCTCAAGCTCGCCATAGGGATTCCGCAACCGAACATGTTCCCGACCGCAGGCGCGCCCCTCAGCGACAGGATATGCGAGTTCATGCGTTCGGTGGGAATCAATGTCAAAATCGGGTACGGACTGAGCGAAACCACGGCCACAGTGAGCTGTTTCCCTGAAACAGACTACACAATAGGCACCGTGGGCAAGCCTCTGCCGGGAATAGACGTGAAGATTTCAGAGGAGGGCGAGATTCTCGTCAAAGCCCCTACCGTCACTCCCGGATACTACAACAATCCCAAAGCCAACGAGGAAGCTTTCACTTCCGACGGCTATTTCCGCACAGGCGACGCCGGATACCTGACCGCTGACGGCTCAATCGTGCTCACAGAAAGGGTAAAAGACCTGTTCAAGACATCCAACGGCAAATACATCGCGCCACAGGCACTTGAAAGCCGGCTCGCTGAAAACAAATATATCGACGAGGCGGCCGTCATAGGCGACAGGCGCAAATTCGTAACAGCCTTGGTGGTGCCCAACCTTTCGCAACTGCGCGAATGGGCAGCGCGCCATGGCTTGGGCAACGAGGACACCGAAACGCTCCTGAAAGATGAGCGCACAATCAAGTTCATGATGGAGCAGATCGACAGCGTCCAAGGCGATATGGCCACTTACGAGCGCATAAAGCGCATCACGCTCCTGCCCTACCACTTCTCAATAATGAACGGAGAGGTAACGAACACCATGAAAGTGCGTCGCCCCGTGGTGGCCAAACGATACGCCAGCGAAATCGAAGCCATGTACGCCGAATGAGGGTTTTGCCGACTGACGCATACATCGGCACAGTCCGCGTGTTTGGCGATGTGAACTCTTTGCATTAAATTTGCATTGTAATATAAGATTCCACACGACATGAACTTCACGCCGCTCGTAAAGCCTCATTTCGTCCGCCGCGCACGCCGCACACTCTCGTGGGCATCTGACGGCGACCGTCTGCAAAGCGAAATGCTCCGCAGGCTGCTGGCACGTGCAGCTTCGACAGAAGTCGGCAACCGCTACGGATTCACCGACATACTGCGCGAGAACGACCCGGCAAAGGCTTTTGCGCAACGTGTACCGTGCATCGACTACGAAACGATGCGCGGCGACGTGTGGCGGATGATCAAAGGAGGCCGCGACATCCTTTGGCCGGGCAGGTGCCGGTGGTATGCTCAATCCTCCGGAACATCAGGCGGCAAATCGAAATACATACCAATAACGGACGACAGCCTGCGCCTCAACCATTACCGTGGCGCGGAAGACTCCGTGAGCCACTACATAGCGGCCAATCCTGCGACAAGGATATTCGCCGGAAAAGGGATGATTCTCGGCGGCAGTTTCGCCAACGAGATTCCCGACCTGCCCAAAGGGGTGCATGTCGGCGACCTGAGCGCGACGCTGATAAAGCGAATCACGCCGCTTGCCGACTTAGTGCGCGTGCCTGAAAAGCGGATAGCACTAATGCCCGACTGGGAAATGAAGCTCCCGGCTCTTGCACAGGCGGCCTTGAACAACAACGTAACCAACATATCGGGCGTGCCGAGCTGGTTCCTGACCGTCATCAAGCACATTCTCAGCCTCAAAGGAGCCGGAAGCCTCAGCGAGGTATGGCCAAACCTCGAGGTGTTCTTCCATGGAGGAATAGCTTTCGGGCCATACCGCGAGGAATACCGGCGCCTGACCGAAGGCTGCGACATGCACTTCATGGAAACCTACAACGCTTCGGAAGGATTCTTCGCCACCCAGAACGACCTTGCCGACCCTGCGATGCTCCTGATAATCGACTGCGGCATATATTACGAATTCATCGATGTCTCGCGTCCGGACTCACCGCCTGCGGGCATAGCGGACGTGGAAAAAGGGAAAGTCTACGAACTCGTCATCACCGCCCCCAACGGACTCTGGCGTTACCGCCTCGGCGACACGGTGAAGATAGAAAGCACCGCCCCTTTGAAAATAACAATCGCCGGACGCACCAAATGCTTCATCAACGCTTTCGGCGAGGAGCTGATGGAATGCAACGCGGACGAAGCGTTGGCCAAAGCATGCCGGGAGACAGGAGCGTCGATAAAGAACTATACCGCAGGCCCGGTGTTCACCTGCGACGGCCACCGTGGTCGCCACGAATGGATAGTGGAATGGGAGAACCGCCCTGCCGACTCCGGAATGTTTGCCGCCCGACTCGACGAGACCCTTCAGGAGCTCAACTCCGACTATCAGGCCAAGCGGAGCCACTCCATATTCCTTGACCCGCTGACAATAGTGGATGCACGTCCCGGCCTCTTCGACGACTGGCTTTCACGGTCAGGCTCCCAAAAGCTCGGAGGACAACGAAAAGTGCCAAGGCTGAGCAACGACCGCCGTATTCTCGACACACTGCTTGCCCTCAACTCACAGAAGCCATAAGTTGACGGCAAGCATAGCCTGGATGCGGTTGTCGTGGCGTTGAAGCCCCGACATGTCAACACTGCGTCCATAGATGCTACAACACAGAGGCGGGCAAAAGGTTTCTTGCATACCGATTTTTTGCTTATCTTTGCGGCGGAAACAACAACGACAATCCGAGAAAACAAAAAACAACCCATAAGAAATGACCAACAGACTCCTGACTTCCATAGCCGTTGCCGCTATGGCTTCGATGCCGCTCATCGCCTTCTCCGCCGACGGCGGCATCTCTTCCGAGATGATGGCCCGGCTCAAAGCCGGATACGACCGGTCGGCCTCCACACGCGCGCTGCGCAACGCCATAAGCGCAAACGCAATCGACAAGCTCGCCACAAACCCTGATGCAAAAAACGGATTCGACACGCATTTCTCCCACCGCGTGCCGAGCAAGGGGATAACCGACCAGCAGCGTTCGGGCCGATGCTGGCTCTTCACCGGACTCAACGTGCTTCGCTCGCAGATGATGGCAAAGAACGGCTTGCCGGAACTGAAGCTTTCGCAAAACTACAACTTCTTCTTCGACCAGCTCGAAAAGGCCAACCTTTTCCTTCAGGGAATCATCGACCGCGCCGAAAGGCCTATGGACGACAAGACCGTGGACTGGCTTTTCCGCAATCCGCTCAGCGACGGGGGACAATACACCGGGCTATCCGACAATCTGATGAAATACGGCGTAGTCCCGGCAGAGGCGATGCAGGAGACCTTCACCGCCAACAACACGTCCAAGCTCAACAGCCTCATCTCTCTCAAGCTCCGTGAATACGGCCTCGAGCTGCGCAGGATGCATGGCGAAGGGAAAAGCGGCAAAGAAATCCAGGCACGCAAGGAAGAGATGCTCGGCGACGTGTACCGCATGCTCGCACTGACGCTCGGAGAGCCGCCCACGGAGTTCGTGTTCACCCGCCGCGACAAGGACGGAAAGGCCGTGAGCACCAAGACCTACACTCCGCAGTCGTTCTATAAGGAGTTCGCAGGAAACGACCTGAAAAACGACTATGTGATGCTTATGAACGACCCCTCGCGCGAATATTACAGGCTCTATGAAATAGACTTCGACCGCCACGCCTACGACGGGCGCAACTGGACTTACGTCAACCTACCTGTGGAAGACATAAAGAAAATGGCTATAGAGTCAATCAAAGACAGCACGATGATGTATTTCTCATGCGACGTGGGCAAGTTCCTCGACCGTGAACGCGGAGTGCTCGACATTGACAATTTCGACTACTCCGCCCTTATGGGAACCGACTTCGGCATGGACAAGGCCGACCGCATACGCACATATGCCAGCGCGTCGTCCCACGCCATGACCCTCGTCGCCGTAGACCTCGACGAAAACGGCAAGCCACTCAAATGGATGGTTGAAAACAGCTGGGGACCCGGAGCCAACGACGGACACCTCATCATGACCGACCGATGGTTTGACGAATACATGTTCCGCCTCGTCGTGGACAAGAAATACGTACCTGCCGACATCATGAAGGTACTCAAGCAGAAACCGGCCCTCCTCCCCGCCTGGGACCCGATGTTCGCACCAGAACACTGACGTAACACGAATAAATCCGGGGCTTATGGCGCACAATGCCACAAGCCTCGAATTTACATTATTCCTAAACAACCTTGAAGGTTATACGCAACAATATAATACCGTTCGGTCGCAACTACGGCGCAATCAACCTTTTCGGAGTCGTTTTCGCCAAACGAGATATGCGACTGACTCCCGAAACCATCAACCACGAGGCCATACACACCGCCCAAATGCGCGAACTGCTGTTCATACCCTTCTACGCAATCTACTTCTTCGAATGGCTGTTACGGCTCATAAAGACCCGTGGAAACGCATACAAGGCTTATCTAAGAACGCGAGTTCGGGATAACGAAAGCCCTAACGGCTGTTCTGAAAAGAGACATAGATTATCAGGTGACCCGGTCGGGTCGCCTGATTTTTTACCGTCGTGTTTACCGCCAGAAGACGAGCTGCCCGCTTG
>CAJSYI010000014.1 GCA_910573745.1 Muribaculaceae bacterium
ATTTACTATTGTAAACAATGTCCCGACCGCAAAATTGTATTCCTCGTCAATCTGACTGAAACTTTTTCCGCTGCTGTGCCAGGCATTGATTGCCGAAATCTGAGATTCGTCCCAGAATTTTTTGTTTTCTTCACACATTTTACTAAAAAATGTTGAATCTGACGGTCAACACTTTTCCGGACTAGACACCGCATTGAAATCGTCAGAGGTTATGCCTCGACAGTCGAATAGATCTCGCGGATGCTGACGACTGAGAGCCGCCGCAATCTTGCCACCGAACAGCTGGCTCCATGACACGATATTGGCAAAACAGGTCAGACCGAACTCATCCTTGGCTTTCTCGCATAGTTGTAGCTTCTCTATATCGCCTAAGATTCCTCTCTTTGTTCCGTTGACTTCAATCTTGATTGTAGTTCCGTCTTTGACACACTGCAATTTCCATACATCAGGTTTATGGGTGACACGAATACCCGGGACTGCTTTTTCGATTGCCGTTTTCAGAGATGCAAGATGCTTGTTTATGTTTTTAAGACTCGTCTCGCGGTCTTCCAAAGGCACATATGTTATATCAATGTCAACCGAATATCTCGGAAGATTCCTATGAAACAGGTTTATTGCGGTGCCTCCGTGGACAGCGAAATCCTTTATCTTGAATACAAGAGGCATTACTCTTATCAGCAGGGCCACTTGTCTACGGTATATGTCATTCATAATCATTTAATTCTTTGGGGACAGTGATACGGTATTTTGATATATATACGCCATTATCAACGAGTTTCATTTTGGATGAGGTCAAATCTATTTTATCCACGTCAAGCATATCAAACCAATAGTGTCCCGCTTTCTCCGCCATATACAGGAACATCCGCTTAACTCTCTGGCTCGAAGTGCCTTCAAGAGCAATCTGGACATTTTCAGGATTCAGTGATGTCAGTTGCTCCATTATATAATATAGGTCCATGTAGTTATATTGATCTGGCACAAGTAGCAGACACTCCAGAAAAGCCTGTTCGGGGGAGGAAATTTTAAGAGTATAGTTATTATTCCGGTGGGCCTGTGTTAATGGCTTTTTGAAGATTTCCGTATGAAACGGCACAATCGTCATATCAAACTTATCGCTTTTGACCCAGTCTCCGACGCTGCCTGATTCAAATGCAACCGTGAGTCGGGGCTTACCCATCGGAACGTAATGACTGAACCCCAAAAGTTCAAGTGCTGAATGTGCGGCGACACGGGCATTGCTGCCGGTTTGATGATTATAACAGTAAATAGCAGTCAGGGCAGAAAGATTGTCGTTGCGGCGATACATCACTCCGCGAGCCAATCCCTCAAGCCATCCGGAATCCCGATATTTCTTCAATAGCTGTGAAGAATAGCCCTCATTCCTCAGCCACCCCGCAAACAGCAATCCACCGGGAAGACTCTCGGAAAGGAGTTGGTTGAGTTTTGAAGTTGTTGCTATACCCATGGTTGATTATATTTGAAAAATATCAACCGCGAAGTTAATAAAAAAGTTTGGATATTCAAATTATATAGTTGATATTTTTATACTGTAATATACTAATGACGCGAGTGCAGAGTCCAACAGCAAATGCAAATTTATGCAACCTTATCGAAAAAACGCTTCTTTGGAGTGTCGAAGTCAATTTTCTCCCGTGGACGACGGTTGAGTTTCTTTTGTATCTCCATAATTCGTTTGTCTGAAAAGTCATCAAAATTGGACTTTTTAGAGATATACTTTCGTATGAGTTTATTGGCGTTTTCAATGGCTCCTTTCTGCCATGAGCAATAAGAGTCAGCGAAATATACGATAACCTTTTCCCGATTTTTCAAGCTGAGCAAACGTGTTATCTCAAGATGCGCAGCAAACTCGCAGCCGTTATCAGTGGTAATCGTCCTCAATGTATTACGATATGGGAAAAGTAGTTTAGCCACAGTCCGTGCCGTCGGGATGGCTTTACGTCCATGAGGGAGCTTCTGCATCAGAATGAAGTTGGTGGATCGTTCGGTCAGAGTGAGTATCGCATGTCCGAAAGAATCGACAATGGTGTCCATCTCCCAATCTCCGAAACGGGTTCCGTCAGCCTCTTTCGGACGTTCATGTATGCTTGTCCTGTTGGCTATGTTGGTTGCCTTTGTAGGACGTAAATTTTTGGTTCTCCGTGTGTATTTCAGCTCATGAGGCATGTGTGCAATCAGTTTGCCGGATGTGTCGGCATGAACGTGGTTGTATATGGTCTGCTTCACGATATGGATGCCCTCTTTGCGTAGGACACCGGCAATCTGAGCAGGCGACCAGTCCTCCTCTAAGATCATTTGCTCTATACGCCACCAAAGTTCAGGCGGTTTGCGATGATTCCCCTGAAGCCCATGTTTACGCGCCTCCGACTTAGTCTGGGCATTGAGCCATACATACTCGCCGTTTGAGTTGCAGTTACGTTGCAGCTCGCGGCCTACTGTCGTGGGATGGACACCGATTTCTCTGGCTATGCGGCTTTTGCTCCATCCTCTTTTCCGTCCAAGGTAAATTTCGTACCTTTGTTCCGAGGTTAAGTGTTTCATAATTAGCAATACAAAATTACTTAATCTTAGGGAGATTTCGGTCTCCCTTTTTTTGTATTGCTGTCGTTCCCTTTTGAATATCCTTCTGTCGCAGTTCGCTCTTGGGGGCGGACTCGACCGCCCCCGCCGCTCGGGCAGCCCCCTTCGAGGAGAGAGGATTGCTTTTATTCAGCGGTTTGTTGGCAAAATCGTGCGTTTCTATTTGGATTCTTCAAGAATCCGAAGAAGGAACGAGGTTTCCATCGGATACTAAAGTAGCCGGAAATCAAAATAAAGCAATTTACGCATACGAATGATATGCTTCGCAAACAAAGATTTGCAATTGTCTGTCCTGGTGAATGCTGAAGGGAATCGGCAGAAGGCGAACAATGAGCATGGGCAAAATGAATAAGAAGCACAAGCAGCATAGCTGCAATCCTTAGGGCTTCGAGATTGCTCTGCCGAGGCTCTTTGCTCTCCCCCCCGATAATGGGTTTGTTAATTTGTTGTTAATCATAATAATGAGTGGAGTTGCGAATGATTTTTATGACTAACGTCCTATTGCTAAGTATGTGAAGCCTTCGTCTTCTATTTCGTGACGGTCATATATGTTCCTGCCGTCTACTATTATATTGGATTTCATCACTCTCCTAATGATTGCCCATGATGGCATACGGAATTGTTTCCATTCGGTGACCAAAGCAACGGCATCTGCATCTATGACGGCCTCGTACATATCCTTGCAGTAAACTACTTTGTCTCCTATTCTCCGACGGCATTCATCCATAGCTATAGGGTCGAAGACATTGATGACTGCACCTGCCTCAATAAGCTTGTCTATTATCACGAGAGCAGGAGCCTCACGCATATCGTCTGTTTCCGGTTTGAATGCCAACCCCCATAATGCGATTCTTTTTCCTCTGAGATTGCCGCCAAGGGCTTGTCTGAGCTTTTCGAAAACTATGCTTTTCTGATGCTCATTAGTGGTTTCCACGGCTTCAATCACCCTCATTGTGCATCCGTTTTCCCGCCCTGTATGCGCGAGGGCCTTTACATCCTTTGGAAAACAGGAACCGCCGTATCCGCAGCCCGAATACAGGAATTTGTTGCCGATGCGCGCATCAGTCCCGATTCCTTTTCTGACCATATTGACATCCGCTCCCACCTTGTCGCAAAGGTTTGCAATGTCGTTCATAAAGGATATTCGTGTCGCCAGCATTGCATTGGCAGCATATTTAGTCATTTCCGCAGAAGGGATGTCCATGAAATAGACGCGGAAATTGTTGGTGAGGAATGGTCTGTAAAGTTTTGTCATTACTTTCTTGGCGCGTTCCGACTCGACTCCGACAATGACTCTGTCGGGCGACATGAAGTCTTTGATGGCCGCCCCCTCTTTTAGGAATTCCGGGTTGCTTGCCACTTCGAAATCTATGTCAACGCCACGGTGGGCCAGTTCGTCCGTTATAGCCGCTTTTACCTTTTTTGCGGTGCCGACTGGAACTGTAGATTTAGTGACGAGAAGAGTGTATTTCTTGATGTTTCTTCCGAATTCCCGCGCTACGCTGAGCACATATTGCAGATCTGCAGATCCATCCTCATCTGGAGGAGTTCCTACAGCGGAGAAAACCACTTCCACGTCATCAATGACGGACGAAAGACTTGTGCTGAAATGAAGTCTTCCGGCCTCTACGTTTCGTTTTACGAGTTCCTCAAGTCCAGGTTCGTAAATAGGTATTTCACCTTTTCTGAGTCTTTCGATTTTGTCTTTGTCGATGTCGACACAGGTAACGTTTATACCTGTTTCTGAAAAACAGGCTCCGGATACAAGTCCGACATATCCTGTTCCTACTATTGCGATGTTCATGGTCGAATGGGTTATATGTTTAATATTCGTCTTATTCGACTGTATATTCTTAAGGGAATGGAATGATATCTATGAAGTTGGGAAAGTATATCGTTGTTTACAGTTGTATTGCGGTCTTTTGCAGAAATAGTTAATGGGCCATTGCACAGTTCTATCTTGAATCTGTTGTATTTCTGACGGCAATTTGTGGCTGATTCCCCAAATCCTTTGTTGTCTACAAAAGATTTTATGGGATGAACAGACCATTGCCTTTTCCTGAATTGAGAATAACAGAATCTTATAGCCCATGAATGGTTCTTCCCGTTCTTGTAGTCAGACAACATAGCAAAAAGATCGCTGCCGGCTTTGTTGAATTCTCGTATGGCTTTTTTGTCTTTGGAGAATTCTTCCCAATCTTTGACATTCCAGTCAACTTTGTTCCAACGGTCAATCCAAGTTCCCCAACCCCAAGATGATGCTCGGTCTCCAAAATAAATGTCGGACGAATAATCTTTGGGAGGTTTTATTTTTAAACTGTAGCCGCAAACGGAAATTATTCGTTTGTCTGATTCAAATAAATCAAGACATTCGTTCATATATCCAAGGAATCCTGGCATTAATTTGAGGTCGTCTTCAATTATTATGGCTTTAACATAACGGTTCAGTATTTCAGATACACCGTCTATAATGCTTTTCCCTAATCCTTTGTTGATTGGAGAAATAATGACGTTGTCAGTTTCTTTGATGGCAATCTTTATTACCTCATCGATTAGACGTATGTCATTGTTGTTTCTGGGTCCGTCTATATATACAAATTTTGGGGATTGTTCGTATAGTGGATTGCTTTTCAGTGAGTCAAACATTGAAGCCAATTCTTTTGGCCTATTGAAAGCGAATACTACAATGGGTGCAAGCATATGATCTAAAAAGGTTGAAGTTTCTTGGGCAACAAGTTCAACAATATATAAGCATAGAGCTTGTAGTTCATTGGATTGTATTTAAGACCTTTTATCGCTTCTTTTATAGAATGCTTGCGTATTCCAAGCCGCATATATACCGATGAACGCATTTTATGCCAATGTGAGATATAAAAACGTAAAAAGGGTTGGTTGTGGTTTTCACGCAATCGTTTAAGCTCATACCCTACTTTGTCTTCAAACGCAGGGTAGCGTTTGGGCTTTTCTTTAAGGTCGTAGCCTTCTATATTGAAAACTGCCATTGGTTTGCGTGAATACGCTATTTTATGTCTGCAGGCGAGTCGAGCCCATGTCAGTAGATCTTCTCCGGATTTTATGCCATACGGGAACCCTCCTATTAATTCCAATGCATTTTTACTCACCATTATGGCAGATGTCCATAATGGTGGATGTGAATGGGAGGCAATCTCAAAGTAATTAGTCAATACGCCGTCTTCGGAATCGAAATGGAGCCTTTTTATTATTGTCGGGGATATTTTGCCGTCGTTTGAACGGAATTCGTAGTCGGTGGCAAAAACATCGCATTCGGGGTATTTTTCTGCTAATGCATACTGTGTGGCAAGATAATCCGGTTTCCATTCATCGTCTCCGTCCAAAAGTGCGATGAACTCGCCTTTGGATTCTAAAATTCCACGGTTGCGTGCCGCTGAGACTCCGGCATTGGTCTGAGATATTATCCTTATCCGAGGGTCTTTGAATCTTTGGACCTCGGAAACGCTGTTGTCGGTTGAGCCGTCATCGACTACTACAATCTCAAAGTCTTGGAATGATTGTCCTAAAACGCCTTTCAAGGTGTTCCGTATATGCTTTTCTTTGTTGTATAGTGTTATTACGACCGATATCATGATAGGTATGCTTTTTTTAAATATGCGTAAAAAGAGTTAGGGTTGGAGTCCAATTCTGTTGGTGAATAAGAACGCGTGTTTAGTTTGAAGACTCCAGTGTCTTTTGTTAACATTTTGTATGTTTGGTTGTCGAAATCAGAACATAACAATTTGTTTAACTCGTGAACATGTGGGTTGTTTAAAGGTATGTCATCAATGGTTTGTTGGACGTTCTTGTCTTTTTGATAAAGAAGGTCTATAAAATGGTCAAAAAGGAAATAGTCCACAAATACATACTCGTGTTCCAGATATTCATCGAATGCCTTGGCTATTATGGTTAATAATCTGGATTCCGGTTTACATGCCAACGCGAATACAGCCCATCTGCATTTTGAAACGAAGCGTCCGAGTTCTTTTGTTTTAATGGAAAAGAACTCAGATTGAAACCAGATATCTGGTATTGGCGATGTTAGCAATATTGTTGCGTCTAACCAAAGTCCACCCCGCTGGGCTAAAAGGTTTATGCGTAACAAGTCTGCAAAATGTGCAGGTTTGATTTTTCCAGAGCAGTATAAATCGGTTATTGTATAGGAAATGTCTACAAAAGAATTGTAATTTTCTTCAGTCAGAAGAATTACCTTATGTCCGTTTGAGTTCTTGCGTATGCTTGACAGGCACAAGCGAACGATTTCGGGCATATGCTTCTCTCCTTGAAGCCAGCATACCCAGATTGTATCGGATGTTTTGTTGTCGTATTGTTGGTTGTCCGATGCGTAATGTCCGGATAATGCTTTTTTTAATATTGGAGCTGTCTTCAATTGTATCTTACGGTTTCTTTTTGAGAATAACTTGTCCAATACGATTGGTGGTAATACCTTGTTCCCATAATTCAATATGAGATTGGAAAAAGGAATATAGCACCCGAATTTGAGGGTTTTGTTGATGAAATTCTTAATGAGAGTAAAATGCATATCAACCTAAATTTTCTTTCAGTCCCAAAGCCATGCCATAAAATCCCCAAGGGAATGATAATGTTACCATAGAATAAGATAGTGTATTGTCGCTATACATGGTCACAAAAACGCCCAACAAGGAAGACCCTGCTACCAAGGCAGCCATTCTTGTGTATGGATTTTTGCATTTGTGGTAAAGGGTGATGCAGTGTACCAGTATAGCAATATAAGATACGATCAACAGCCAGAATCCTATTTGTCCGTTATCGCATTTTATGACAAGAAAATCATTGTGTAGCTGTCCTCCCTTTCGAGAATCAGTTGCTTCTGTATAAAAGAATGTTTGTACGCGTCCGGTGCCAGATCCCGTGATTTCATGTCCGTCGTAGAACTGTTTTGTCGCTTCTTCCCACATAAACTTACGCATATTGGTCTGAATGTTGTTTTCATCCACATTGTTTGTCAGAAAATCGGTAATTGTTACAACATTCGGATTGATGAACATTTTGTTTTTAACTGCAGGAATGTAAAACATGGACACCAATCCCAAGAAACCGATTATCACTACTAAGGGCAATGCTTTGATTCTGTATTTGACGAGGAAGAATGTTGCCAATGCTACTGCTGTGCCGAATATGTCTGTGCGATAGACGAAAATTAAGCAGGGCAGGCAGAATCCTATTCCCCATAAAAGATTCTTCCATTTTGTGTCGCTGAATTCGACTAACGCAAATGAAAATACGGCCATGGAAATGATGCTTGTCGTAAATGCTGCATGAAACCAAAAGAATTGACCAACAAGCAGTTTCAATCCGGGAATTAGGAGTAATATGATTCCTATTGTAGCTATTCGGCGGCTGTATATTCCACTTGTTATGAAAATCTCTCCGTTATGGACTGCTTTTGCCATGAACAAGGCAATCAAGAGCGGATAGATGTATTTCAACAGCATCCGAAAACCAAATAATTTGTTGGGCGTGTAGAATATGCCGACTGTAACCCATAATAAGAAAATGATGAACAGAATCATTGGTATGCTGATGATGGCCCGGTTATGGCATCTCATCAGCCCTATCACACAAAGTACTTCCAGAAAAGCAAGGCGAATGGACAAAACTGGAGTAAGTCCGATATATGCAGTTGCAAACAATACGATTGCAAGCATTTCGTAGCTTGGCAAACTTACGAGCTGGCGGTTGCCGTATGGAAGTTTTATTATGGCTTGGTTTGTGAAACAGATTTTAAGCTGCCATAAAGAAAGAACTACGAATATTATAATGGATAATGCCGTTATCATCTGAGCGAAATGTTATTTTTTGAAAAGTTCAAGCCAAAGGGGCATTATGTTTTCAGGGTAGAAGCGTACGACTTCGCGTGATGCCGCTTCCCCCATCCGTTTGCGGATCGATTCGTCGAGCATCAGTCTCTCCAAAGCCTTGCGGAATGCATCGATGTCCTTGTCAGGAACAACGATTCCTGTTTCGGATGTAACAATTTCTCGTGGACCGCATTCGCAGTCCATAGCCACGGTAGGCAGCCCGCACTCCATCGCTTCTGTTATCACAAGGCCGAAACCGTCGCTTCTTGAAGGAAAGGCATATATGGAGCTGTCCACGAGTTCCTTTCCTATCTCCGGTGTCGGCTGGTTGAGCGAAACCTGCGAAGACATGCCGTATTTCTCAATTATCGACAAAAGCAGATTCTTGTCTTGACCGCTTCCGTACAAATCCACTTTCCAGTCCGGATAGCGATGGGACAATGGCCCGAAAGCCTCGAGAAGTTGGTCCATGCCCTTTGCCGGAGTCCAGCTTCCTACGGCTATTATGCGTTTTGCGGTGCAGTCGGATTTCTTGTCGCTTCGGAAAGATAGAGGATTGTAGACGAAGGTCATGTTTTCCGGATTTCCCCACAAGCCGACATCTCGTTTTGTCAATCCGACGAAAATGTCGAATTTTCTTGCATTCCGAGCCAACTTCCATTGCAGCCATCGCATTTTAAGCAGATGCAGCTGCCTGAAACGTATGTGATGCATACCGTTGACGAAATTGACAAGGAAATTCTTGGTGTAATGGAATTCCAAGATTTTCTTACTGCCGTAGTTGAGACGAGGCAGTGTTTCTGTTGACATTCCTGCTACGGAAACCGCCACATCCGGACGTATGCGGTTGAAAAGACTTTCCAATTCAGTCTTATACGCCTTTTTGTTGCCAGGTGTGGCTGTAAGCATTATGCGTTCCACTTTCTTGTCAAGAGTGAAGAATGGCTTATCCGCCTCTGCAAGGGTTACGACCCATGTCTTTACGTCAGGCTGCGAAGCCAACCAGTTCAGTTTCGTGGTTGCTACCCTTTCCGTGCCTCCGGAAGACACAAGACTGTCAATGCAATAAACGATTTTCATGGAATGATTATTGGCGATGTGCATTATGCTGTTTTGCCGCTACCTTCAATATTGTCCACAGATGATGTTGAACATTGCTGCATAGTATAGCGGCAGGCAGTAGAAACATAAGTCCCCAGGCCAATATCGCAACAGACAGTTGAGGCCAGTAGAGAATGCTTTGTAGAGGTCGGCTTCCGGTGAAGAATATGCTGTGAAGAAACCAAAGGTTCATGCTGTAGGATCCTAAAAATACAAGAAACTTTTTTATCCAAGAAACTTTTTGTCTTGAGGTTAGCCCTGCAAGTAAAAGTATTGTGAGCAAGGCAAAGACGGCGTCGTTTCCCCCCCATGTTAAATTGAATAAAATAAGGGTTTGTCTTGTTATTGCAACTATGGCTAAGGAAATGCAGAGAAGTAATGAATGGCAATTCCTTAGAATGTTTCCCGCCAAGCTGAAGAGATTCCATTTGGCGGTCAGGATTCCGGCTATTGCTGCCGGCAGTGTACTTGCGATGGTATTCCATAACGGATTGCTTATCAATTCCGGTATGAATGAGAATGCCATAAACATCAATATGTCAACTTTCCTGTTGGTTTGATTGAATATTGTGATAAGCAGTGGTGAAATGGCCAACAGGACAATGTAAAAAAACACGTACCAAGCGAAAGCCACATTCACGTATTCGTATTCAGGTCCGGTATTCAGGCCAAGCAGGTTGCAGTATAAAGATCTCATGTCCGGTGCGGGTTCTTTGGCTATGATTGCGTATGCCATGAACAGAAACATGACAATCCAATAATTCAGCAGGAACTTTGATGCCCGGACTAACAGTGCTTTGGGTGAGATGTAGTTGTTGCGTTTCTTCCAAATGGCGACCCCACTGTTGAAAGCGAATATGGCAACGCATAGTTTCCCGAACGCCGCTAACATGCGTTCGATGCTGATTCCTCCTATTTTTACAGGTTCATAGAATCCGTTTCCGTAAAACCGATATTCTTCAAATCCGAAGAAATGATGGATAAACATCAGTATGATTGCGATTCCTGCAATCATGGTCGCTTCCTGCTTCCCGTAAGAGTCCGTTCTTGCCTCTTTTCTCGAGTTCATATTAGATTAATGAGTATCGCCCGTTATCAGGAGAATCGATGTGCCGCGTCGGAGAGTTTGCACTTCAGTATTGAGAGCGGTCGGCACGAGGTGCGCGTGAAATGGTGTACGAATCGGTCTGGTTTACCTTTTCCGAGCCTCCAGAAGACACGAGACTGTCAATGCAATAAACGTTTATGGAATGTCTATTGGTGAAATCGTATGATGTAGTTGTTGTCAATATTGTACACCGACGGATACATCGGCTATTTCCCCGCCGTTCATCGTTTGTTTTTAAAAGAAAACACTCTTTCGAGAGTATCTATGTTTGTAGAGATATGTTTGAACACAGATATTATATTTTTATAGCCAATCAATTCATAAATGATTATTTTCATCCGGTTCTTAAAGGATATATTACGTATGCCTGTATGCTCCCTTATCTTAAGGAAACACTCTTTTGAATCTTTTATTCTTTTTGCATATTGGAGCCTGTAAAAGAAATATATGGAATCATAAGTTTCAAATAAATCAGGAATATTTGAGGGAAAGAAGTTGTTTATGGTTTCTATGAGCTTTATGTTGTATGTTGCTTTTGATTTTAAGCGTTCTCCTTCTACAATTTTGTGCTGGGAGGAACTTGATCGATTCAAATAGTAATAGCTTCCTGAATTTGATACAATTCCTATATTGGTCGTTGCTAAGACATCTAAAAAATAGAAACTGTCCTCGTAATATGTGCCATAAGGGAAATGTATATTTGCAACACTTTCAGTTTTGTATATGGCTCCGCATACAAGTCCTGAAAGAGTTTTGTTGAAAAAAAGTTTTATAAATGAGTCCCGTTCAATAACCGTTGTTTTTTCCGGGATGAAATGTTGGCCTATTTCCTTATTCTCAATTAATATTCCGGCATCATTGACCCGTTTAATGGGAAATTCAACCCAATCTGCATTTTTTTCTTTTAATAGACTTAAATTCAATTCGATGGTGGAGTCTTCCAACCAATCGTCCCCATCTACGAACATCAGATAATTGCCATGGCAATTTCGTATGCCGTTGTTTCTTGCTGAAGCCGCGCCTTGATTAGACTGTTTGATGATTCGTATTCTGTCATCTTTTGAAGAAAACTCTGATGCTTCCTCAAAAGTGCCGTCAGTGCTGCCATCATCGATTACTAATATTTCGAGATGGCGGTATGTTTGACAAGACAAAGACCTGAGGCATTTTGAAATGTAGCCTTGTAGATTATAAGCAGGAATTATTATTGAGACTAAGTCGTTATTGCTTTGATAATGCGCCATATAAATAAGATAACTTGTCTGTGTATGAATCAATTGGCATAGGAATTGAAGCGTTGTCTGAAAACGTTTTAATTAGTTCTTTGTTATTCAGTATTTTTATGATTGTCTTGCGTATGGCTTCTATGGAATGAGGCTCGAATAACAGGCCGTTGAAGCCGTCCTTAATCTGCATTTCAGGACCGCCGCATTTAGAGGCAAGCACGCCACGGCCGATGCTAAGACTTTCAGAAATGTTTATTCCGTATATTTCAAGGCAAATTGTAGGATGAATCATTATATGGCATTGGCCTATTATTTGGTCTATTTCTTGATTTGGCAATCTGCCATGGAATATTATGTTTTTTCCCTTGGAAGCATTGACGGTTTTCTTGAAATAAGCTTTGCTCGTTCGCAATGTCTCTGCATCTCCGATTATGTGCAATTCATATTTGCCGGGGTCGATACCATTGAATGCTTCTATTGCATCTACGATGCCTTTGCTGTATTGTATTCTTGATAGAATGAAGAATTTTATTGGACCGTCTAACGGTGGGAGTGGCAGTCTGGCTCGCTCTTTGACCCCATGGGGAATCAGATGGATGTTGTTTTCGGGAACGTAATTGATGAGTATGTCTTTTAGTTTTTTATTGGCTGCTATTATGTGTGCATATTTGAACTCATCAAGTATTCGCTTTCTGTTTGATATGATTCTTTCAGAACGGAATAAAGGTGTAAGATACCAGATTGGAGGTTTCTTGTTGGAAAAATACTGTGATATTATTGTTTTATTAAATAATCTTAATAATGAATTCCCGACTTTTGGAAATGGCAGGTCTTTGGTAATGCATTTTTTACAGTGGCTTCCTATATTGCCGTCACAAATAGTGTCGTTGTGTCTAAGAAGCCCGTTTCCTCCTCCTCGTGGACATATTGCGCCTCCTATGTGTATAGTCAATATGATTGGGATGCCTGCGGATTTTGCCGCTTCCACGTCCCATCCTTCTATCATATTAGAGTGTATTATGGATGGGTTTTTTGATTTTAAGAAACCGGAAATTGTTTTTATTATGTTTGGGTGTGTTTTATCGGGATTTATATATAACTTGCTATAAGTAGTCCCGTATATGGACTCTGTTGTTGTACGGCTGGATTGCAGCGATCTGTCATAAAGAATTGTTGCAAATTCTATTGAATTTTTTGGGTCATTGTTGTACCTTTTTGCTAAATTAAGCATAACATTCTTTGTGAAATAATGTTCATGCTCTATAGTCACTGTCAAAGTTGTCAGAAACAATATTTTCATAATAACGTACTTATTTAATACGAGAGGACACTTTCTTTAATGAGAAACGCATATGTCTGAGCCAAAGTTTTAACGTTCCAATTGATTTGATTATTCCGGTAGAAGTGTAAACTTCAGGAACCATTTTGACGGCACCTAGGTCTATATTCATACGGAATGCGTCATAAAAGCCCGTGTGCACATCTTTTAGCAGCCATGTTTCAGCATTAAATCTCCATTTCTTGTCATCAGACGAAAAAACAGGTCTGGTTCTTATGTGTTCTGATGAACTCCACCAAAAGTTGCCCGCGTAATAGTGTTGTTTGCTGGGATGGGTTTGGTAATCTGCTCCATATGAAATGTATTTGTTTTCTAATGCCGCGATGGCTAATTTGTATTTTGTGAAATTATGATAATTCATGAATTTTCGCCATTCAGAACTGATGGCAATCAATTGTTCAAGTGTTTTAATCCTATCTTTATACCAGTCAAATGTTTTTGCTGAATTGCTGCTCCCTTTTGTATGGAAGTAGAAACAATAGAAATCATCGTGTGCTGATTTCGTGTACAGATGTTCTAATGCAGGGAATTCATAAGCGGTAGGTTCGTTTCCAGTATAAATGACATCTAAATTACCCCCCCATTTTGTTTTAATGTATTCAATGTCAGGCTCTATGCTTTTACTGATTAATGAAATGTAAAGCGTGTCAACGAGATCGTATAAACCAGATTGCTTTATACAGCTGAATTGTTCGTCCACAATTTCTTTCCAGTTGTTGAAAGCGAATATATGGTAAAAACCGTATACTGGCCTATCAGGCATTGTAAACGATTCCTCGAGTTTTGAGTTGTTGCTGTTTCTTGAGAAAGGATAGAATATATTGTATATTGTGCGTTTGATGTTGCTCATACTGTTATTTTATTGATTAATGCCTCCCAATAGTCTACAATGGTCTCAATGGTGAAATTGTAAGAAGATTTGTAGCCGTCATCTTGCAATTTCTGAAATAATTCGTTGGAATCAATAATACAGGAGAGTTTGCTTATGTATTCAGAAATGGAGAACGGAGTTACCAGCTGGCTTTCGTTTTTTATTATGTCAGATATTGAACTAAAGCTATTGAATGCAATTGGGACGCAGCCTTTGGACATTGCTTCTGTCAATACAATTCCGAATCCTTCGAAATTGCTTGTCATGCATAGTAAAGACGCTCTTCTATAATATGGTTCCGGATTCTGAAAGCCTAAAAACTCAATGTTGCTGATATTTCTTGATTTATGTTCAAGTGCATTCCTTTGTGGCCCGTCTCCAATCATAATCAGCTTCCAGTCTGGATATTTCTTCGACAGAGTTTTCCATATTCTTATCATTCTGTCGGGTCTTTTTTGTCCTTTGTCGAATCGGCCTACGAATAGGATTACTTTCTCTTTCTTTAAGTCTTGTTCTATCTTGTAGCTGTTGGGGTTTCCGATTGCTTCTAAAATACTTTGTGAAATGGGGGGGTAGATGAACTTTATTTCGTCATAGAATGACTTGGAGAGCAGTACTATTTTGTCAGTGTGATTATTGTTTGACAACCATTCATAATGGGATTTTAATCGGGTTAGGTAATCTTTTTTAATTTTTGCGTATATCAGAATCCGGGCCGCGCGTTTGAAATGTTCCTTTATGCTGATGTTTTTTAATGAAGCAATTTCGGGAAATAGATTATTGTAGTTAAGCAAGGGATTTGTATGAACTACAGATAGGACTTTGGCCTTGGTCCCTTTCCGATGGCAATATAATGAAGAATCATTGAAAGCACCGCATTGATTGATTATTATGTTTATGTTTCTATGTTTAAGATATTCAATATAAAAATCTCTGTTGTCTTTGTTTTTGTAATCTTTATGTGGGAAAAACTCGGGCATTGTAGGATAATCAAAATCCATCAGGCATTCATCAGGCTTGTTGTGGAGATAAAATATATTGTGCCCCCTGGCCTTCATTTCTCGCGCCAGAGAGTCTGTAACCCGTTCAATTCCGCCACGCTGAGGATGGAATAATGTCGGATATACAAAGAGAATGTTCATTATGACTTTATAAAATGCGTTTTGTTTGATGTGTACAATAGAAGGTGAAACGACTTTAACAAGTTGTTTGATCTTGTATTGTAATCATATTTATCGATTAAATATTGTTTAAAATGACAAATTAACTTTAATGTTTGTTTATAGCTACAGAAATATGCGTATGGATTGCTTTAGAGATGCAGATGGCCAATAAGCTGGATGGAATTGCTAAGTAAAAAATCCCCGTAGTCGTGTCTAACTATTCTTTTTTGTCAGGAAATGTATGGTTGACATTCCAAGGTATGAGACCGGAAAGCAATAATGGCTAAGATTTATGAGGCTAGCGACAATGTTGTCTTTAAACGATGTTAATTGGTTGCTGTTATTCTTGAAAAGGTTGTATATTTTAATCTCACGTTTAGTCAATGGTTTTTTGTTTAGGATTTTGTCAATACTATAGCCTTTTATGCTCCATAATTGCATTTCACAGATTTTTTGAGACGGATGGCCATTGCAAATAGTGATAATGGATTCGCATAGTTTTGCTGAACATTCAGTCGCGGAAGTGCCATAGTCTTTGTTTTTCGAAGGTATGAAGTAGATATAGTTTGCTTTAGGGATAGAAACCCAACTTTTTGTATATTCTAGATACTTTAATACAAATAAATCGTCTTCGCGAAACTTTATTTCGTGGTCAAATCGTATGTTATGCTTTTGAATTGTTGAGTTCTTGAAGAGTTTAATAAAACAATAGCCTAATATATTCTTGGTCATAAGCTCTTCCAATAAAAGTGTTATGTCATTGCTGTTATTTGATTCCGTGATTCTAATATGTCCGTTAGGATTTTCGTTATGTTCGATTAATCCTTGAATACAAATGTCGGTATCCCCGATGTTTTTAATGAAATCAAATAGCCACTCAGAAGATACATAATCGTCGGAATCTGCGAACGCGATATATTCGCCTATGGCAATGTCCAATCCGGCATTGCGAGCCGATGAGACTCCTCCGTTAGGCTTGTGGATGGCTTTTACGCGAAAGTCTTTGGCAGCGTATTCATCGCAGATGTCTCCGGACTGGTCTTTTGAGCCGTCGTTGATAAGGATAAGCTCAAAATCTTCGAATGTCTGCCTGAGGATTGAGTCAATACAGCGTCTCAGCGTCTTCTCGGCGTTGTAAACGGGTGCTATGACTGATATTTTTGGAGGATGAGGTCTCATGTTACATTTGTGGTTTTGGCATAAAAAGCAATTTGATTACTTCTATAGTTCTTTTTGCTTCTTCCTTTTTATTTTTTGCGGGAGAAAGAAGCCATAGGCGTTTGGTGATAAAAAAGAAAATGTTTTTTGTTTTCAAGAAAAAACCGCTTGATTTCAGGAAGTTGTAGAAGGCTATGTAATATACTGTTTTAAGTAATTCTTCCAATCTGTCGGTGTCCTGTGCATTTGATGATAATTTGTGAAGTGCTTCAAGTATGTTGTTTGTGCAATATTTGAATTTTGAGGAATCCAGTATATGCTTTCCGAGACTTGCTGGAACAGTGTAATTGTAACCTTGACCTTTGAAGAAATACACATTATGTGCGAGTGAAAGAAAATTAAGGGTAAACAATGTGTCTTCTCCTAATGTGGCTTTTTCGTCAAAATATAGGCTGTGTTGTCTGATTATGGCATTTCTGTAGGTTTTGCTCCAAGGAGTCCGAAAATACATATTATGGCCGTGTCTGGATATCAGTTCGCCAAAGCTATCGGAATGATATTCCTCGTATTCTTGTGGAGTTTGAATCTCTGTACCCCCCCAATTATTGTTAATGGATATTAATTTTGCCCCTGAGATTATCAGGTCTGCATCGTAATGCTTGAATCCTAATAGATAATCGTTATCTATGTAGTCGTCGGAATCGATAAATGCGATGTATTCGCCTTGAGCTATGCGGAGGCCGGCATTGCGGGCTGAGGAGACTCCTCCGTTTGTCTTATGTATGGTTTTTACTCGGGAATCTTTGGCGGCGTATTCATCGCAGATATCGCCGGACTGATCCTTTGAGCCGTCGTTGATAAGGATAAGCTCAAAATCCTCGAATGTCTGCGCGAGAATTGAGTCAACGCAACGTCGCAGCGTCTTCTCGGCGTTGTATACAGGTACGATTACAGATATTGTAGGCGATTTCATATGTGTAAGGATTATTTGGCGTCCCAAAAGTTATCGTTGTCATTGGCCTTTCGGTCTGTCAAAAACTCTTCTGATAGTTTTTTATACATAGAAATCTTTGTTGTATCCATTTCAAGATAATGAGAATAGTGTGTACACCAATTGAAATATGAGATTATTTTCTGTTTTAGCAAATCTTTTGTGAATGTTTTGTCTTGTTTTATTTTCCAATGATAATATCTTCCCTGGATCCGTTTCGGCTGGCGTGCTGATTCATGGATGTATATGCCAAATGGGGGTGCAGTGTGTTCGGCTGTGAATGCCTGTATCATAGGCATACCGAACATTATTGATTTCTTGTATTCGTCATTATCGGCTATGATGCCGCTGCATACTGTATTGCTTATTGAGTTTCCATGTGCAATGAACCCATATGAAAGCGAACCTTTGATTATGAATCTATATATGTTTTTGTTTACAGATATGAAATGGTCTGCTATTTCTGTAAAAACCTCATCTATGATTTTGCAGATTGTTTCTTTGTTTGGGCATGTTATGAAGACCCCATCCATTAGTGGATAGCTATTTACGTTGGGTTGACTTTTGACTGCATTTATTACGCATTCATGTAATCTTAAGATGAAATTGACGGCTTTCTCAAATGATTCAGACATAGTGTTCTTTGTTCCCATTATGTCTATCCAACATACATATTCTTGTTGAGGAGATAGCTTGGAAGAGTCTATTCTGATATCCATGAGGGTATTGGTTTATTTCTGCATAAGACTGGCTTTGTCGGCGGAGAGGATACAGTCGATGATGTTTTGGGAGGCTGTCTGTCCGAAAGGGGGGATGAGGTTTTCGTCCATAAAAGCCTCTCTTTTGGCTTTGAGATTATCTTTGCCACTGATTACGTTTTGTATGAATCTCTCTATTTCTTCCTTGGTTTTTGCCTTATAGTGCAGATGATAGGCTTTTTGGTATGTTTCATTCCATTTGGAATCAATGTTCTCATCTTTGACGAGGTACATCACCGGGTTGCCTGTATAGAGGTATTCCAATATGAACGAACCGCAGTCGTGTATCATTGCGTCGGAATGCTTGAAAAGTCCGAGGTATTTACCTTCCTCATACTGACTCCATTCCATTTCTGTCCATCGTTGGTAATACTTATCTGTACGGTCTTTACCCCAGATTTTGTTGAGCTTGTACCGGAGAAGTGGATGTGGTTTGAATGCCCATTGGATTTGATTGGAATATTTCTCGGCAATGAGAAGTATTTCTTCGCCTATTTCCAAGAATGTTGCAGACTGCCACCAATTTTCCGGATTGATGGAATGATGAGGAGCGTATATTATTCGTTTCTTTTCGTGTGAATGGCTTTTCCACTGATTTGGTACATCGTTTTTGGATATCAGCAACTCGTCCATCATCGGTAGTCCGGTTGCGAAAGTATTGGGAATCTTTGCATTCAATAACTTTGCATATTGTTTTCTCAATGTGGCGTTTTCATAATAGATTTGCCAACAGTTATAGAAAAGGGGTGTTTTTGTAGACCAGTCTTCTATGCTGGCATGGAATCCGTAAGTGATATAGCAAAACAGTGATTGAAGATTTGATGTGAACTGCCCATCATAAGGTTTTTGATATAATATTATATCTGGATGAAATCTATTCCAAAGTTTTTCGTTTTTCTGTCCTGTCTCAACAAAATGGGAGTATCCCTTTTCTTGGCAATATTGCGCCAATATATTTCTGTCATCTTCTGCGTTGTTATATGTAATCAAAATGATTGGGTTAAACCTTTTATGAGTAACCATTAACTGAAATAATGACTCTGTTTTCCAAGTGCTTAGGCTTTCTAATACGAAAACAACTGTTATATTGTCTTTTTTGCGTATTTTTGCGGCTTTTATTGTTATCATCGCATTGCGGTATAACAAAAGCTTTGCTGCGAGATATTTAGATGATATGTATTGAAAGATTTTCATAGTTATTTAATTGTTTTAAGATAATACGGTATTATTGAAGATTTATCGGAGATTGCAATATATTGGTAAAGATACGCTATGCAGATTGTTACTGTTAAGCTGGCTGTTACGTATAGCCATTCATATTCTCGTGCGAGTATGCCGTCTCCTATGGCAAGCAGCGCTATCATTGGGATTCGCTGATAGATGTAAAGCGGAAACAGGTTCTTTCCCAGCCAACACAAATGTCTGTTTTGTATGCGGACACGCATTGTAATGCATAAGATTGTCAGGGCAAAAAATATGGCGCATATATTGTCTGCTATATATAAATGTCTGTATGGTATAAGGTAGAAAATCACGAATAAGGAAAAGAATGCGCTTAGGCATAGCCGATATTTATGTTCAAGTAATGTTGTGATTTTATTTTTATAGAGCGAAAATGCGACACCTGCAGTATACGCAAAAACGGTATCGACCCAATATCCCCCCCCGAAAATGCTGAATCACAAGAAGATATGTGCAAGATAGCAGGGAGAGCAGAATCAAAGCCCCACGGCTGTTTGTAGAAGCCTTGAACGCGATATACGTTGCTGCATAGCAAATCAGGATGCAGAATATGTACCAATTGCTGTTGCCTACAGATTCCCATCCGATTAATGACAGTAGGCATTGTTCTACTGTCAGGTCTTTACCCAATGCGCTTGCGAGTCCGATGAAAACACATACCGCTACCGAGAAGTTCAGGAGAGTGGTGAGTATCCGTTTTTTGGGAATTGCGTTTATATATGTCTTCCCTTTGGAGGCTATGCTTTCTGTGACTCCATAGCCTGAATAGAAAAGGAACATCACCACCAATAGTTGCCGTACTAATTGGTCGATTGAGCAATACATTTGATCTAAATACCCCAAATCCTCTTTAATGCCGGCGATATAAGGGAATATATGACGTGCGAATACTACCAATATAAAGAAGCCTTTGACGGCATCGGTACTGTTTCGTGAAAGACAGCCGTCTTTGTTGTCAAATGGTTTTTCTTTGGAGAAGCGCATTCCCCAAACAACAAGAATCATTATGGCAACGTAAAACAGAATCATCGTACAAGGTCGGTCATATAAGTTTTTTATTAATCGTAATAAAAAGAGTGTGCACTTAATCTGTATTGACGTTATTACTGGAAATGTCTGTATTGTCAAAAGTTATATTTGAAAGCGCCTCAATTAATCGCTTATTGTCTTTTCTATCTCTGATAGCTATTCTAACATATTGTCGTTCTGTTGGAAAACCTTTTTTAGAAGAGCAGTCTTTTATTAAAATGTTATAGTTGGAGAGAAGTAGAAGAGTTAGATCAGATGCATTAATTCCATTTAATACCTCGCATAAAAAATAATTTGCTTGAGATGGAATTACCCTTAAATAGGGTATTTGTTTTAATTCGTTGGCGAATTTATCTCTTTCTTTGCGGAATTCTACGCATGATTTTTGATAATCTTTTTCATACTTATTGTAAATCTGAAGATAAAACTCTGCAAATGAATTTATATTCCAAATAGAAACATCTTTCTTTAATTGTGAGATTAAAGTGTTGTCAGATGTTGCAATAATGCCTAATCTCAGACCAGGTACGCCATATGATTTTGATATGCTTTTAATTATGCAAATATTAGGATATTGCATAAGTATATCATTATGTAAAAGGGAGTGTGCAGTTCCTTCATCCGAAAAATCAATAAATGATTCGTCAATTATTAATCTGATTCCACGTAGTTTTGTCCATTCTGCAAGGCATAATAGCTCAACTCTGTTTATGTAATTTCCGGATGGATTGTCAGGGTTTATAATGAGAAGCGCATCGATTTGTTTGTGATTATAGTACTTTATCAAATCATTTGCTGTATATGAGAAGTTGTGGTTGTTGGGGTGGTATTTCTCTATCTTTTCGGCATCTAATCTATTGGGATACTCTTCAAAGGTTGGGAATGATATGCCTATTTTTCCTTTTATCATTGACATAAGTGATTTGATTAGTTCTGCAGCTCCGTTGCCTATGCAGATATAATCTTGCTTGATTCCAAAATATTTTGCAGAAAGAAGTGAATTAATAGCCATTCCAGAAGGATATTCTCTAAGGAGGGGCTCAAAATTAGCTTTCATTTCTTCAATCATTCGTTGAGTGGGGAAATATGGGTTTACAAGGTAGCAGAAATCAAGCAAGGATGTGTATCGCCAATATCCTCCATAACTGTTTTGTATCTTTTTTAGGCGTTCTTTAGGTTCTGCGAATAATGTTTCTGCAATGCGCAAATCTTGGATGTCATCAATCTCATACCAATGTTTGCCAGCAATTTGGACTGCTTTCATCTCGCAGTTGTCTATCAGTGTAATGACGCGAAGCACTTGTTCGTAATACTCATTCTCTCCTAGAACTTTTATATAAGCCTCAAGAAATGGAAGATAATGATTTTTCAAGAAGTCTTTGCTGAACTTGTAAACGTTGACGGTCTTGAAATACGTTTCAATTTCATTGTAACGAAAAGACTTCTTGGGAATAAAGTTGACAATATTGTTGTCCTCATCGATTTTCACCATCGTCCCATCCATCCATGTTTCGTATTTCGAAATAAGAGCGCAACTTTTGTATTTGCTTTTTAAAGCGCATTCAAGTATTTCATCTTCAAATATAAGATCTGATTCAAGCAATAATGTGTCATCTTCGATTAAGATATTTTTTGCAAGCCATAAAGAGTATATGTTATTGGTTTTATCGAATAGCTCATTCTCTATGAAAGTGATTATGTTTGTATTATGGTTGCTCTTTATGTGGTTTTTAAGATTGTCTCCTTTGTAACCTACCACAATAATAATGCGACTGAGATTTAGTTTTAAAAGCTGATTGAGCATTCTGTCAATAAGTCTGGTTCCATTGACTTTTAACATACATTTGGTGTTGCCGGTGGTTAAATCACCTAATCTTCTGCCCATTCCTGCCGCTAATATTATTGCTTGCATATTTTTTATATTGTTATTAAGTTGGAAGTTCGTGTGCTGATGTAAGTGTAAATATATGATTATAAATTGCCAAGAAACACTATGCTAAATTTCTTTGACAATTTATTTGTGTATGGATGGATATGCTCCATAAAGACTGTATCCTTGCATATCCGAAGGATTGCGAGATATATGATTGTGGCCGAAATGGCACCGACGATGAGACTTACGATATGCCATGGACACAGATAGGCGAGGATTGCAGCCGGTGCACATGCTATAGCTGAATATGCGAAATAAGGCAGGAAGTCTTTGCACTGTTTCCAGTATCCAAGGCCGAAGAGTTTCCCTGTATAGTATGTGTTTATTATGACGGCAATCTGTCCGTATATGACTTTGGATATGCATATGGCGAGCACACCGAATGGAATCGCTGCGAAAAGAATTGCTGTGGCTATGATTTTCTTGATTATTTCCAGGCGAAGGAAAAGGTCTGAGCGTCCTTTCACCTGCAGCAGATTCAGGTTCAGTTGGCATATGGGGTCGAATACGATTGCGAATGCGTATACCTGTACGAATATTATAGCACCTGACCATTTGTCTGTAAGGAGAAACAGTATCAGTGGCTTGGCGAGTGCGACTATAAGCATTACAAAAAAGACGACAAGCATCATCACAGATGAGATATAATTGCGGTAGACGCGTATCAGACGTTCGTCATCGTTCTGTATGCGGGAGAAGATAGGGAAAGTGACACGTCCAAACATCCCTGTTATCATATTTACGGGTAATGAGGACATTCCTTGTCCTCGATAGTAGTTGCCCAATGCCGCAGGAGTATAGAACTTGCCGATGGCTATTGTTGTCAGTTCGGAATAGACCGTATGCAAAAGCCCTGACGCCATAAGTTTGCTTCCGTAGCCGAACAGGTTATTGAACGATTTTTTAGAAAACAACAGCAATGGTTTCCATTTTGTGGAAGTCCAAAGAAGAATTACCCTCATCACATTGGAGATTATGGACTGCCACACCAACGACCAGACACCCCAACCGAGATAGGCCAGCACCAAACATATTATGCCGGACACTACGGCGGATATGAAATTTATCCTTGCCTGTGTCTTGAAATCGACTTCGATTGTCAGTTTTGCGCCTTGCACCATCCCGAATGCCCCGATAATCAGATTGACGCTGTAGAGCTTAGCGATAGGGGAGAGTTCCGGTTGTTTGAAGAAATGCGCTATCCACGGTGAACCGAAGAATATCGCGGCGGCGCATCCGGTGGCTACTGCGATGTTGAAATAGAATGCTGTGGAAAAGTCGGCCTCGTCCCTGTCGAGCTTCCTGACCAGGGCATTTGAGATTCCGCTGTCGATGAGTGTCTGGGATATGCCTAAGAAAATGCCGAGAAGCCCGACAAGTCCATAGTCTGCCGGAGTCAGAAGTCGGGCGACCACGATTCCGAGCAGGAACTGGACTCCTTGGATTGAGAACCGTTCAATCGCAGTCCATTTCACACCGCTCAACGTCTGTTGCTTTATCTCACCCATCCTTGCTTTGGACAATTATATGGACAGTATCGGCTTATATGCCCTATAACGGATTTCTCTTGGGGTCAGTCGGCGTAGTAGCTGCCGTCGGCGGCGGCGGAGTAGCGGTAGCCGTAGTGGCGGCCGTAGCGGTGGTAGCCGTAGCCGGAGTAGATGTCGGTGCCGTTCAGGAGGATGGCCATGTTCTTGTAGCGGCCGCGGTCGTAGTATTCCTGTATGCCTTCGAGCTCGTCTTTCTCAAGCACGCCGGCGCGCACCACGAAGATGGTCATGTCGGCCACGCGGTTGATCACTTTCGCGTCGGCCACTATTTCCACCGGCGGGCAGTCGAGCACAATGAAGTCGTATTCCTCCTTGAAGCCGGCGATGAGCCTGTCGAGCTTTTCGCTGGCGAGGAGTTCTGCGGGGTTGGGCGGCACGGCTCCGAGTCCGATTGCGTCGAGCCCGGACGTCGAGTCGGCCGACTTCCTGAGGATGTCTTTCAGGTCGGCGCGGCCTATCAGATAGTCGGTAAGGCCGGGGTTGGGGTTGCCCAGGATACGCGAGAGCGAGCCTTTGCGTAGGTCGCAGTCTATGAGCAGGACGCGTTTGCCCTTGATGGCAAGCACCTTTGCGAGGTTGACCGAGATGAACGTCTTTCCTGACCCTGGGTTGGCCGACGTCACTGCAATCACCTTGGCGGAATCCTGGCCGGAAGGGCCGCCGGACGTCTCGAAGAACTCGAGGTTGGTGCGTAGCACGCGGAAGGCTTCGTTGATGCCGTCGCGGTTCTGGTCCTCGACCACGATTTTCTTCTTCTGTATTTCCCGTTTCTTCTTGTCGAAGCGGTCGAACCCGCGTGCTTTCTTGAAGGCCACGGGAATCTCGCCGAGGAACGGGATTGTGAGCGAGGCGAGGTCTTTCTTGCCACGTATCTTTGTGTCGAGCATTTCGCGGATGACGATGACCACGAGTGGAACCATGATGCCGATTATGGCGGCGATGAGGAATATCATGCCTTTCTGGGGTGAGGTCGGCGCGGTGCTTCCGTCAGGCTCCTCGAGCATGCTCGTGTTGTAGGCCGTGAAAGCCTGAGTGAGCTCGTTCTCCTCGCGCTTCTGGAGAAGGAAGAGGTAGAGCGACTCCTTCACCTTCTGCTGGCGTTCCACGCTGAGGAGGTATTTCGCCTGGTTGGGGTTGGCCGCGATGCGGCTTGTGGCCACGGAGGCCATGCGCTGTGCGTTGCCCATCTGCGCGCGGAGCGTGGCGATGTATGAGTTGATGGAGGAGATGATGTTGTTGCGGAGCGTGCCGAGGGCCTGTGTGCGGTCGCGCACCACGGGGTTCTTGTCGCTTGTGGTCTCGAGCAGGCGGTTGCGCTCGATCACGATTGAGTTGTACTGCCCGATGGCCGACTGTATGTCGGCGTTGACGATGCTTGTGTTGGTGGGCAGAGGCTGGTCGTAGGAATCGCCCATAAGTTCGCGGCGGAGCATCTCGGCCACTGAAATCTGGTTGTTGAGGTCGGAGATTGCGCGCTGGGCTTCTGACGACTGCGACATGTACATGCTCGACGCGGCCTCGACGTCGGGCAGGAGGTGTGCCGATTTGTAGGAGGATATGTCCGAGTCCACGTTGCCGAGCTCACGCTCGATCACTCCGAGGCGTTCGTCGATGAAGCGCGAAGTGGATACGGCTATCTGGTTCTTGTCCTGTATCCATCGTTCGTTGTAGACCTGTATGAGGGTGCGGAGGATGTCGTCGGCCTCTTCGATCGATGGGCGGGAGATGGTAAGGTTGATGATAGAGGACTTGTCTGAGCCGAGGGCGGCGATCACTTGAGCCGCAAGTGCCTTGGATGTCCCCTTCACCGGTAGATGCGCGTAGTTGAGCGACTTGCCTGTGTATTCCGATGCGTCCCATTTGGGCTTCGCGAGCGCGAAGCGGTGCCTGCCTATTTTCACTGTGTCGCCTATGCTGGCATTCAGGTCGGTATAGTTGCCTTCGCCGCTTATTCTGATGTTTTCGATTTCGACTTTGCCTTTTTCGTTGGTCTTGAAGTTGAAGGCTATTGCCGGAGTCTCCACCGAGTCCAGGCTGATGAACGTAACCGGCGTGAGGTGGTAGAGGTTGACGTCGCGGAAGCCCTCCCTGACTGTGTATATGTCGTTGAGGCGCAGGCGTTCCACTACGATGCGCATCAGCGTGGGCGATTTCAGCGTGTGGATTTCATTGTCGAGGTTGGTGGAGCTGTTGATGAACCCGAGGTCTGACATGTCGACCGACGTGCTTGCCGTCCCGTTCTTGCCGTCGTCCTTGATGAGCAGGGCGGCCGTGCGGGTATAGACAGGCGGGGTTGACATCAGGTAGAATGCCGCAGCCGATATGGTGATTGCCAGCGAGAGCAGGAACCAGTACCATTTCGAGAGCACCACGGCTACGATGCTCTTCAGGTTCATGCCGTTGGATTCCTGTGTCCGGGCCGCAGGGCGGACGCTTGTCTTCTGCTGAGGGGAGTCAGATATGATTTCCATTGCTTGGTGTAAGGTCGAGGGTTATGCGTTTTTATTTGAAGATAATCAGTCCGACGGACATCAGGAAAGTGGCGATGGACATCCACATGCTGACTGATTTGAGCGGATTCTCGTTGACAGAAGCCTGGCCGGCCTTTACGCCATTGGGTTCGACGTATATTACGTCGTTCTGTTTGATGTAGAAGACGGGGGAATTGAACAGGTTGTCGTCTTTGAGGTCTACGAGGTATTTGGTGCGTTTGCCGTCCTCCTCGCGGATCACGGTGATGTTTCTGTTGCCGTAGATTGTGAGGTCGCCGGCCATAGATATGGCCTCGAGGAGCGTGATGCGGTCATTGTCGATGGAGTGGGTGCCGGGAGAGCCGACTTCGCCGAGTGCGGTGAAGTGCAGGTTGGCGAATTCCACCGTCACCACAGGGTCGCTCACCCAGTCGCCCTTGATGAGCATGTCGGCTATCTTGTCGCTGATTTCCTGGCGGGTCAGCCCTGCTATCTTTATGCGTCCCAGTACGGGGAAGTTTATGTCGCCGTAGTTGTCCACGGTGTATGCCGATATGCCGCTGGCGCCGCTGCTGCCGGAGCCTCCTTTCGAGCCGATTGTGCGCTGTGCCGATACGAGGTTGAAGAGCGATGCGAGCTCAGGTTCTTTGCAGGAGACCACGATAGACACCTTGTCCTGCGGCTGCACGCGTATTTCGTTGAGGTTCTCTATGATTTCAGGCTGTCCGTAGCGGGCATTCTGCATATACAGAATCTCTTTCTTGGAGCTGCTGCAAGAAGCGAGTCCGATTATCAGTATCAGGAAATAGATTTTTGTGATGTTCTTGAAAGATATCATAGGGGTAAGAAATTGTTATTCTGAAATCTTGATTGCGAGCTTGCGTTCGCGGGCACGCTTCGCGCGGTTGATTGCCATATTGGCTGCAAGCCACACCGCTATGTCGCACGCCAGGAGCAGCGTGATGTTGATGTATGCCGAGAGCCAGTAGTTCGCCAGTACCAGCGCGGTGGAAGCGGCGATTATCACCATCATTGCCGACCTTTGGCTCATCCCGAGCGCAAGGAACTTATGGTGTATGTGGTTTTTGTCGGGGAGGAATGGGTTGTGTCCGATGCGTATGCGGTGCAGGTATACCCGCACCACGTCGAAGCACGGGATGAGCAGCGGGGCGAACGCCACCACCGCCGGGTTGCAGCCCTCGGGCAACGTGTCGAGCTGGCATATGCGCAGGCTCATCGCGCTGAGCAGAAGCCCGATAGTGAGCGCGCCGGTGTCGCCCATGAAGATTTTGCGCTGTTTCTCGGCGTTGCCGAAGACGTTGTAGACGAAAAACGGCACAAGCACTCCGAGCGTGGCCACCGCAATGGCAGAGAACAGGTACAGGCCGGCGTGGAAGAACATGTATGTGTAGAATGCGCAGGCCACGCCGCTGAGCCCCGATGCCAGTCCGTCGATGCCGTCTATGAGGTTGAGCGCGTTGATTATGAACACGGATATGAGAGCCGTGAGAATCACCGACACCGCCGTGGGCAGCTCTCCGATTCCGAGGAAGCCGTGAAGGTCGGTGAGCTCTATGCCGCCCAGTATAAGAAGCGCGGCAGCGAGGGCCTGCATTATGAACTTGGCGCGGTAGCGGACGCCGACCAGGTCGTCGGCCATACCGACGAGCCACATCACTATTGTTCCGCACATCATGAAGCTTACGGAGCGTATGTTGTTGTATATATACGACATAATGGAGCTTTCCTCCGACAGCATGCCGCCGCCGAAGACGAGGAAGAGAGCGAAAAGTATTGCCGGGAAAAACGCTATGCCGCCGAGACGCGGTATCTCCGCCTTGTGTATCTTGCGCGGGTCGGGCGTGTCGAACAGTTGTTTGCGGAACGCGATCAGCAGAATCTGCGGTATTATGATGCCTGTGATGGCTACCACGCAGAGAAACACGGACAGGTCGATGAACAGCCAGTTGGTCATGGTTTATGGATTTTTGAATCGTTTAGGAAAAGTTGAGCCAGGGATGTCATTTTGTCCGGCTGGAAGTGCGGGCCGGTTTCTGACGGCTGAGCCTCTTGAGGAATATATTGGGCACGGGAGCCGAGACGGTGATACCGAGGTTGGGAAGTTCGACGGCGACGACAGTCTTCAACACGTCGTCCTTGCACGGGCCGACCACCTTTCCGGTGCCGCCTTTCCATTTCCCGTCGATGATCATGACCTCCGATTTATGTTCAAGCTCCGGGCTTGCATCTTCTTCAGGAAAGAAATACGCTATCTTGTCGGGGGCTATCTCGTTGAAATACATGAATGTCTTCATGTCCTTCGAGGGGATTGTGGCGAGAATCCGGCTGTTGCCGCACTTGTAGTCGTAGACATACGCGATGTCGCGCAGGTCGGTCTTCATCTTCTTGGCGGCTCCCGACGGGGCAAGGAAAAACACGATGTTCCTGAGGAGCTGCATCCTCACCTTCTTGGCTCCTTTCTCGGTGGCCTTGTATGATTCGATTTCCGGATAGAATGTCTTCACGGTGTCTGCCGGGAAGCGGGACGTGATTTCAGCCAACAGGGATTCCGGAGTGGACCCGGTGCATCGGACGGCATACCATTGAGGCCTGTCAGGATTCACTTTCGCTGCCACTTTCGTCAGGGCCTCGGCGCATTCCGCATCGGTGCATCCGTCCAGTCCCGACTGTATGCGGTCTATCGCGCCGTCGGTTATGGCCAGTCCCGATGCGATGGCCTTCCATGCCATCCCGCATTCCCCGAAGCGTATCCTTTTCAGTATTCCGGCTTTCGATGCCGCAGCCGAAAGTATGTCGTCGAACCGTTTCTGCCTCTCGGCCGTTTCATCTTCTGAAAGGGCCGCTTGTCCGTTGTGGAGTACGAAATCCCCTTCAGGCTGCGCCAGTGCCGACAGCAGCGTCTGGGCGAGGGGGGTAAGCGGAATCGTCCGGCCGCCTGCGGTTATGCTGTCGCCGTCGATGTCGGCAAAACGAATGTTGGCAATGTCGGCGTATTCAAGGCCGCCAAGATAGAACGCCAGCATATACAGGTCTGTGGCGTGCTGCAGGGCTGGATATCCGTGGAAATCGGCATTGCGGAGACTCAGTATGTCCTCGGCCGACGGGCAGTTCCTTGCAGAGGGCGCGTTTCCCATGTCAACCGTGCCGAAGGCTTTGGGGTCGACGTCTGCCCCCTCTTTCGATGCTGTCCTGATTATGTTGTGGATGAGGCGCATATACGTGGCGGCAGTGTTGTCGCGCAACGACTTCTTCATCCATTCCATGAAACCCTCTACCCATTCCGCGCTTATCTCATCCAGCGGAATGTCGCCGCCGTCGAGATACGTCTGCACCTTCTTAAGGCAGAACGACATTTTTCTCGCTGTCTGGCTTTTGCCTTGGGCCTCTTTCCGTAGGATGGACTGTTGTAGTTCGGAGATTAGCGTGCGCCTTTCGGACATGGGATGAAGTGGGGTGAAAAAGGAACTGCATTTTTTCAGGCAATTCTCTGATTCCCCTGAGTCCGGGAATGTCCGGAACCAAGGGTGAAATAATGACATCTGTGCTTGTCTGAGGAAAGCACCATTGCATCTGAAGTGGCCGCACAATTGTCTTTCAGCAAGCCTGTTTCATTGTTGCAGCCAATGAATGTTTGTTTATGAGGCGCGACTCTCGGCAAGAGATGCGCTTTTGTGGGTGCAAAGGTATAACAATTACGCCAATACGCCAAATTTTAAAGTTTAATAATCGATAAAAACGGCCGACGCAACGTGCGACGACAGGGGGCAATTACCCCCCCCGTTTAGTCATAACACACAGATTTACAGAAGATAATGCATAAAAGTGCTTCTCTTGCCGAGAGGGGTTATTTCAGGCGGAAGCGGAGGGGGCCGCGTGAGGTGAGGTCGGAGTGCGGGATGCGGTGGCCGACCGGCTTGCCGCCGAGGGTGATGCTTCCGATGCGGCGTGTCCCGGGCTTTTCATTTCCGGATGATGCCTGTGCCCCTGTAGCCGCCGATGCTCCGGCGGCTTCCGTTTCTATCACCAGCTCGTCCTGCGGATAATAGCGCGGGTCGAGCTTGACCGTAACCTTGTCGAAGACAGGCGCGGTGAGCGTGTATGTCGGGTTGCCGGGTATGTCGGGGTAGAGCCCCATCATGGAGAATACGGCCCATGCCGACATGGTGCCGGTGTCGTCGTTGCCGGGGATTCCGTCGGGCTTGTCGGTGAAGTGCTTGTCGAGAAGCCGGGCTACGAGTTCCTGGGTTCTCCATTCTTCGCCGGGGAACTGTGTGAATATGTAGGGATATGCTATGTCGGGTTCGTTGGCCGGGTCGTAGTTTCCACTGTCGAAGACGCTCTGGAGGTTGGCGAGGAACTTCTTCTTGCCGCCCATCAGCTTGGTCAGCCCTTTGATGTCGTGTGGCACGTAGAATGTGTAGTTCCAGGCGTTGCCTTCGTGGAAGCCGGGCGACGGCTCGAAGTTCTCGCCCTGTTTGGGGTCGAATGGTGTCAGGAATCTCCCGTCGGGAAGAATGGGACGGAGCGTGCCGTATTCCTTTGAGTAATAATGTTTGTAGCCCTTGGCACGTTCCGCATAGCGGTGTGCGTCCTGCTTATGCCCGAGCGAGTCGGCGAGCATCGAGAGGGCATGGTCGGCGATGTAGTATTCCAGTGCGTGCGAGACCGAATTGTCGAATTCCTCGCGCAAAGGCACGTAGCCGAGACGCATGTAGTCGTCGTTGTCGGGACGCATCAGGTTCTGTGCCCCCGGTGTGTCGGCACCCTTCTTCATGGCCTCGTAGGCAAGGTTTATGTCGAAGTTGCGGAGACCCTTGCTCCATGTGTCCACGATTACGGGAATCGAAGGGTCGCCCTCCATGGTCAGTGTCTCGCGTCCGAAAAGCTCCCACTTCGGAAGCCATCCGTGTTCGCGGTAGATGTCGAGCATCGAGTTTACCATCGCCTCCTGCCGGTCGGGGTAGACGAGGGTCAGCAGCTGGTGCAGGTTGCGGTACGTGTCCCATAGGGAGAATACCGTGTAGCGGTCGTTGCCGGCGGCCGTTTTGCTGATGTTGCCGATGGCGTCGCTTTCCATCAGCGGATAGTCGCCGTTCACGTCGTTGAGGACGTTGGGATGTATGAGCGTGTGGTAAAGAGCCGTGTAGAACACCTCTTTCTGTTTCTCCGAGCCGCCTTCGACAATGATGCGGCTGAGGTCGTCGTTCCACTCGCGGCGTGCGTCGGCGCATATCGAGGCGAAATCCTTCCCGTCGGTTTCGGCCTCGAGGTTGAGGCGCGCGTTCTCGACTGAGGTGAACGACACGCCTATCTCCACCTCCACCTGGAAGCCTTCAGGCGCGTCGTCCCAGCTCATCCATACGCCTATGTCGTCGCCGGAGATGGGGCGTCCGTAGTTGGTGTACAGTTTGTATCTGCCGTTGTCGTGGTCCCATTCGGCCTCCACCCCCTTCATCGGCCTCTGCATCTTCCAGAAGCCTGATTTCTCCGGGGTCTTGTTGACGCGCATGACGAAATATATGGGGAAGACGGCCTGCGGATTGTAGCAGAACGTCCCGAGCAGCTTGTAGCCTTCAAACTCTGTCTCCGACACGCGCCTCACGGTCGCGCCGGACTCGTTGGTCAGCCCCTCGCCGAGGTTCAGGAGCACGTTTGCCTCGCCTGCGGGGAATGTGAATCGGCTCACCCCGACGCGTTTTGTCGCCGTGGCCTCGGCCTGGATGCCGTATTTGTCGAGCCGGACGGCATAATGCCCCGGAGAGGCCTTTTCGTCGCTGTATGCGGTTCCGTAGCCGTGGTAGTCCACGTTGAGCTTTCCCGATGTGGGCATCAGGAGAAGGCTTCCCATCTCCGGGCATCCCACGCCGGAAAGGTTGACGTGGGAGAAGCCCGTGAGGAAGGAATTGGTGTTGTCGTATGGCGTTGACCACCATCGCGAATCCTTGTCATACCGGTTCAGTTCCGACCCCATCACGTTGAAAGGGGCGACAGACATCAGGCCGTTGGGCGTGACGGCACCGGGGTTGGTGGTCCCGAAATTGGTGGTGCCTATGAAAGGGTTCACGTAGTCCGCAGGCTCTTTGCCGCCGGGCAGCGTGGCGGCGGCAAGTTGCAGGATTGACGAGGCCGGTATTACGGCAGCGGCCAAGGATCGCAGGAGGTTGCGCATTGTCGTTATGGTCAGAGATGGTTTTCTTTCAGATGGTTTATGATCTCGGAGATGTGGCCGAATGCGAGGCCGACGCAGGTGTCGGCTGCGCCGTAGTATATGGCCACGCGGTCGCCGTCCTGTATGGATGCGCAGGGGAACACCACGTCTGGAACGTCGCCCATGAGCTCGTAAGGCGCGGCCGGGGCGAGCAGGTAAGGCTTTGAGCGGTAAAGCACGCGTTCGGGGTTCTCCTTGTCGAGCAGGGCGGCTCCCATGGAGTAGCGGTAGCCGCGGCATGTGTTGATCACGCCGTGGTAGAACATCAGCCAGCCCTCGTCGGTGAGGAACGGCACGGAGCCTGCGCCGACCTTGGTGCATTGCCATGCGCTGTCCTCGAAGGGGGCCACCTTCATGAGGCAGCGGTGTTCGCCCCAGTATTTCATGTCGGGAGAGTAGGAGATGAATATGTCGCCGAAGGGGGTGTGGCCGTTGTCGGATGGGCGCGACATCATGGCGTAGCGTCCGCCTATCTTCTGCGGGAAGAGCACGCCGTTGCGGTTGAAGGGGAGGAAGGCGTTCTCGCATTGGTAGAAACGCTTGAAGTCGAACGTGTAGCCGATGCCGATCGTGGGGCCGTCGCACCCGTTGCACCATGTGATCCACCAGCGGTCTTCAATCCAGGTGACGCGGGGATCGTACTTGTAGTCGGAGCGTATCATCGGAGTGTTGCCCGGCTCGAACTCGATGGGCGTGTCCGAGATTTTCCAGTTTATGCCGTCGGAGGAGAAGCCGGCGTATATGTTCATCTGGACGGCCTTGTTGTCGCAACGGAACACTCCGGCGTATCCGTCGCCGAAGGGGACCACTGCGGAATTGAATATGGAGTTTGAGACGGCCGTGTCGTAACGTCCGATCACTGGATTTTTTGAATATCGCCAGACCACGTCGTGGCATGATTCCGGGCGGGGTTCCCAAGGGAAAGGTTTCATGTGTAGGTGTCTTTAAAAAGATTGTGTTGAATTTCAGTTTTGCTCAGGGGTTGCCCTCCGTGTCGGTCAGGGCTGCAGCCTCAGCTTCGGGAATCTTCTTCTTGTCGTCGTGGACGAAGGGCACTTTCCAGGCCATTATGAAGGCCGGTACGGTGGCGGCCATGACGAATATGAAGAAGTCGGTGTATCCGAGCTTTTCGCTCAGCCATCCGCTCAGCATGCCGGGAATCATCACCCCGAGGTTCATGATGCCGGAAGCGAAGGCGTAGTGGGCCATCTGGTGCTTTCCCGGAGCCACCTGCTGCATCATGAAGAGGGTGAGGCCGACGAACCCGAAGCCGTAGCCGAAATATTCCAGCACTATCCCTCCGGCTATCATCCATCCTGCCGTAGGCTGGAGCCACGCCAGGAAGACATAGACGGCAAACGGGATGTTGAAGATGCAGACGAGCGGGAAAAGGGTCTTTTTGAGTCCGCGTGCAGAGATGTAGTAGCCCGCCAGCAGTGAGCCGAGCACGAACGCCGCCGCGCCGAAGGAGCCGTAGTAAAGCCCGATCTGCTGCGTGTCGAGTCCGAGGCCGCCAGCCTCACGGCCGGCCTTGAGGAAAAGCGGCACTATCTTCACCACGAATCCTTCGCCGAAGCGGTAGAGGATTATGAAGAGTATGTAGACCCAGATGTGCCTCTTGGTGAAGAATTCGCGCAGCACGCTCCACAGCTCGCGCAACACGTCGGAGGCCCTGCGCTTTTGCGCCGGGGCGGCATTCCCCTTTTTCTCCGACGAAGGGAGGATGAAGATGTGGTATATTCCGAGGACGGTCATTGTGGCGGCGAGCATGGCCATTATGGCGGTCCATGCCGAGCGGTTGGCCGCGAAGCTTCCGTCGCCAGAGGCCAAGTTGCGGTCTATCAGCCATCCTGCCAGATAGACGAGGCCGCCCGTGGCCGCGATTTTGGCGATGTTGTAGAAAGCCCCCTGCCATCCGATGTATTTCGCCTGTTGGGCCGGGGTGAGTTCCGACATGTAGACGCCGTCGCAGGCTATGTCGTGGGTCGCGCCAGACAAGGCCGCTACCGCCAGGAACAGTATCGCGGGGGCGAAGAAATTCGGCATCGTCAGGGACAGCGCGGTCAGGCCGAAGGCCGTCCCGGTCAGGATCTGCGTGGTTACGACGTAGAATTTCTTGGTCTTGAAAAGCTCCAGGAACGGGCTCCACAGAGGCTTGAGCGTCCACGGCAGGAGGATGAGCGAGGTCCAGAAGGCAATGGATGCGTTGTCAACGCCCATTCCTTCAAACATCAGTACGGCCACCATGTTGACCACCACGAACGGCAGGCCCATGGCGAAATAGGCCGTCGGCACCCAGGCTATCGGTGAGGTCTTCTTTGTCGCTCCTGCGTTCATCTCTTTTTGGCTTTTTCAAGAATCCTGAGTCCGGCCTTTGTCTGGCGCAGCTCGTCGGAGAAGGAATACGGGGCGGCGGAGTCCGACGTGCCGCGCGCCTTGTTGGGCACGGCCGACATCTTCGCGCCGATTTTCGAGCCCGAGAGCAGCTGGCCGATCGTGAGGAAGTTCTTGTCATACTCCTTGCCGTCTACCGTAAGCGTCGATATGTAACGGTTCTCGCGGCTGTTTCCCGGTGCGTCGATTTCCACAGTCTTGCCGTTTTCGAGATGTATCCTGGCTTTCTTGAAGAGCGGCGAACCGAGGGCGTATTCTCCGGTGCCGGGGGCCACTGGGTAGAATCCGAGCGAAGAGAAGACGTACCAGGCTGAGGTCTGCCCGTTGTCTTCGTCGCCGCAGTAGCCGTCCGGACGTGGGGTGTAGAGCTTGTCCATCACCTCACGAGTCCAGTACTGCGCCTTCCAAGGCTCTCCGGCCCAGTCGTAAAGGTAGATCATGTGCTGCACTGGCTGGTTGCCGTGGGCGTAGTTGCCCATGTCCATCACCTGCATCTCGCGTATCTCGTGGATCGGGAAGCCGTAATAGCTGTCGTCGAAATGCGGCGGCACGGAGAAGACGGAGTCCATCATGGCCGTGAACCCCTTTTTGCCGCCCATCAGGTCGATGAGTCCCTGAGGGTCGTGGAAGACGCTCCATGTGTAGTGCCAGGCGTTGCCTTCGGTGAAGGCGTCGCCCCATTTGAGCGGGGAGAAGGGCGACTGGAAAGAGCCGTCCTCGTTGCGTCCGCGCATCAGGTTCGTCTCTTTGTCGAACAGCTTCATGTAGTTGAGGGCGCGGGCGGCGTATTTCTCCTGCTCGGCCTTTGGGCGTCCGAGGGCTTTGGCGAGCTGGTAGATGGCCCAGTCGTCGTAGGCGTATTCGAGGGTGCGCGCGGCATTCTCGTTGATGCCCACGTCGTATGGCACGTATCCGAGCCTGTTGTAGTATTGATGGCCTATGCGTCCGGTGCTTTTCACCTCCGGGTGTACGTTCTCCGTGCCGTTGACCAGCCCTTTCCAAAGCGTCTCAGTGTCGGCCACTTTCGGGCCGTTGAGGTATGCGTCGGCGAGGATGGAAGCGGAGTTGTTGCCCACCATGCAGTCGCGGTGTCCCGGCGAGGCCCATTCGGGGAAGAACCCGCTTTCGCGGTATGCGTTGAGCATGCCTTCCTGTATCTCGGCGTTGACAGACGGATAGACGAGGTTTAGCAGGGGGAACAGGGCGCGGAACGTGTCCCAAATACCTGTGTCGGTGTATAGGTGGCCCGGAAGCGTCTGGCCGTTGTAGGGGGAATAATGCACTGTGTTGCCGTCTTTGTCGATTTCGTGGAACTTGCGCGGGAAGAGGAGCGAACGGTAGAGGTTGCTGTAGAATGTGCGGTCCTGGTCGAGGTCGCCGCCTTCCACCTCTATGCGTCCGAGCACGTCGTCCCATCGGCGTTTCCCTTCCTCCTTCACTTCGGCGAAAGTCATGGAGCCGAGTTCCTTAAGGTTCTGTTCGGCCTGTTCGGGCGAGATGAACGAGGAGGCCACGCGGGCGGTTACCTTGTCGCCGCGCCTTGTCGGCTCGAAGCGGATTCCGGCTATCGAGTCCTGGCTCTGGACGAGGGTGAACGGCCTGTCGAACTCGATGACGAAGTAGTTGGCGAAATTGTCGGCCACGCCCCCGTGGTTGTTGGTTGCCTTTCCGACTATGCGTCTCTTCTCAGGCTCTGCCTTGACCGAGCCTTTGCCGTCGAAGGCGTCGATTACCATGAAGGCGTCGTCAGTGGCGGGATAGGTGAACTGCATCATCGCGGCCCTTTCGGTAGGGGCCACTTCGGCGGTAACGTCGTAGTCGGCGAGATAGACCTTGTAGTAATAAGGGCGTGCGTCCTCTGCCTTGTGGCTGAACCACGAGCCGCGCTCCTTGTTGTCGAGCACGAGCCTGCCGGTCTCGGGCATCAGGGAGAATGCGCCGTAGTCGTTGATCCAAGGGGAAGGCTGGTGGGTCTGCTTGATGCCCCGTATTTTGTTGTCGGTGTAGACGTATTGCCATCCGGAACCGTTCTCGCCAGTCTGCGGGGTCCAGAAGTTCATGCCCCATGGCAAGGCGATGGCCGGATACGTGTTTCCGGTGGAAAGCTCGAACGACGACTGCGTGCCCACGAGCGGGTTCACAAGGTCGGCCGGTGATTTCCCGGAGTCTTTTCGGGTGCCCCATGCTGTCGGCACCGGACTCATCCTGAAGCGTAGTTCGCCGCCGCCGGTGAACTGGTCGTGGGTGATGAATGGCGTGTCGATCGGGTTTCCGTTGAGCGTGAGCGATTCCACGTAGGTGTTTTCCTTGGAGAAGTTGTCGGCAACTATCCGCAGGCTTTTGCCTCCTGGGAGGTTTACTGTCATCTCCTCGAACAGCGGGCGTCCGATGCTGTAGAGGGGCTTACCGGGTGCTACCTGGTATATTCCCATGGCGTTCATTATCAGCCAGGCCGACATCTGTCCGCAGTCCTCGTTGCCAGAAAGCCCGTCGGGGTCGTTGCGGTATTGCTCCTGGAATATCTGGCCTATCAGCCGCTGGGTCTTCCAGGGCTGGTTGGCGTAGTTGTAGAGATGCGCCACATGGTGGGAAGGCTCGTTGCCGTGGGCGTACTGGCCGATGAGTCCGGTTATGTCGGCGGAGACGAGCTCGCCGGTGAGTTCCGACGATGCGGAGAAGAGCGAGTCGAGCTTCCCGGCGAATGCCTCTTCGCCGCCCATGAGCTCTTTGAGTCCCTCTACGTCGTGGGGGACGAACCATGTCCATTGCCATGCCGTCCCTTCGCAGTAATCGTCGTTGCGGTGGTTGGATGAGTTGGGGCTGAACGGCACGCGCCATGAGCCGTCGCTCATCTTGCCGCGCATGAACCGCGTCTCAGGGTCGAAATAATGCCTGTAGGCTTTGCCGAGGCGGGCGTATTTCTCGGCTGTGGCCTTGTCGCCGACGGCTTCGGCGAGCTGTGAGATGGCCCAGTCGTCGTAGGCGTATTCGAGTGCCTTGGCCACGGATTCGTGGTCTTTGTCGGAGGGAATCCAGCCTTGCAGGTTCTTGTAGTATTTCGCCTGAGGCATCAGGCAGGCCACAACGGCCTCCGGGGCCACGATGCCCTCAGGGTCGTATTCAGCGGCGCGCACCGATGCCTTCAGGGCCTCTTCGGGCGAGAATGTGTTCTGGCCTTTGGCCACCGCATCGGCCAGCATCGCGGCGGTGTGGTAGCCGATCATCGTTCCTGTATAGTTGGAGGCGAGTTCCCACATAGGCAGGATGCCGCCTTCGCGGGCCTTGAGGAGCAGGGAGTTCAGGAAAGCGTCGTTGAGCTCAGGGGCTATGATGGTGAGCATCGGGTGCAGGGCGCGGAACGTGTCCCATGTCGAGAAAATCGTGTAGACGGGCTTTTCAGCCGAACCTTGTTTCGGCCTGCGGTCCATGCCGAGGTAACGTCCGTCGGCATCCGTGAAGAGGTTGGGGGCGATTGCCGTATGGTAGAGCGCGGTGTAGAACTTGGTGAGGTCGTCGGCGTCGGCGGTAGCCGGGACGTCGATTCTGGAAAGCCACCGGTTCCACTTCTCCCTTGCCGCGGTGCGGGTGCCGTCGAAATCGAATCCGGGCATCTCCGAGGCCACGTTGGCGCGTGCGCCGTCATGGTCCACCGCCGATATGCCGACTTTGGCAAGGAGCTGTCCGCCGGGCTTTATGCCGGGGAATCTCAGCTTGGCCTTGCATATCGCGTAAGGCTTCCCTTTGGAAGAGGTGAGGGTGTCGTTGACGTATTCCACGGTGAACGGTTCGGAGAACTTGGCGTAGAAATATATGCCTTGGTCGAACGCCCAGTATTTCGTCATCTTGTAGCCGCGTATCTCGGTGTCGCTTACGGCCTCTATTTCCATCACGAGGTTGTCCTGATGCTGGATGGAATAGTCCATGTCGATGATCATGCCTGCGTCTCCCTTGACCGTCTGCGGGAACGTGAACCGGTGCAACGCCACGCGGTCGGTGGCGGTCATCTCGGCGCGGACTCCGTAACGGTCGAGCGTAACGGCGTAGTATCCCGGCTCTGCGACTTCGGTCTTGTGGGAGAAGGATGAGGCGTAGGGCAGGTTCTGGAGCGTGTCCACCTGTCCTTCGACGGCTTGGTTGCCTACGGTGGGCATCATCAGCACGTCGCCGTAGTCGGCGCATCCGGTCCCGCTCACGTGGGTGTGGGAAAAGCCGTTGATGAGCGTGTCGGCGATGTAGTAGCCCGAACATGCGTCCCATCCGTCGATGCGGGTGTCGGGCGAGGGCTGGATCATGCCGTGAGGCACCACGGCTCCGGGAAAAGTGTGGCCGTGGCCGCCGGTGCCTATGAACGGGTTGACGAGGGATGCGTAGTCGCGGCCTTTGCCGCCGGCCTGTCCGGATTTGCCGCCGGCGACTGCGGCGGCTGTCATTCCGGCACATGCGATTGCGGCTGCCGCCGCGATATATGCGGTTTTCGTGTTCATCTTATTTTGATTTCCAGGGGTTGACGGGTTTGTCGGTCATTTCGAGTTCAAGAACGCTTCCGGCCATTATTTGGGCGTGCGATATGCGCGGCTCGCTGAGCCTTTTTCCGTTGAGGCGTGCGCTCCTGATGTATCTGTTTGCCTCGGAAAGGCCGTTTGCCTTTATGGTGAAGGTCTTTCCTCCGGGAAGGGATATTTCCGTCATTGCGGCCATGGGCGTTCCGAGTTCGTAGACGCCGCCCACGGGATCTGCGGGATAGAACCCCATTGCGGAGAGGACATACCAGGCCGACATCTGCCCCATGTCCTCGTTGCCGGGAAGCCCGGAGGGCGTGTCGGTGTACAGCTCTGTCATTATCCTGCGGAGCCAGTCGGCGCCTTTCCACGGGGAGTCAGTGCGGTTGTAGAGATACGGGTTGTGGTGCGACGGCTCGTTGCCGTGGGCGTACTGCCCGATCATGCCGGTTGAGAATATCGGAAGTTCCACCGAAGGGTCGGTCTTGTGTGAGACCATGCTGTCGAGCTTTGCCTCCAGAGCCTTTTTTCCGCCGAAGAGTCGGGTCATGCCGTCAATGTCGTGCTGGACGGAGAAAAGGTACTGCCATGCGTTGCTTTCGCATATGTCTTCGGTGTATGCGTCGGGATTGAACGGCTCCATGAACGAGCCGTCGGCGTTGCGTGGCTGGAAGAACCCAGTCGCGGGGTTGTATGTGTTGCGGTAGTTCTTGGATCTGCCGATGAATTCCCGGTATATGTCGTCCTTGCCGAGGCGTTTGGCGAGGAGGGCTATGGAATGGTCGTCGAACGCGTATTCAAGGGTCTTGGACATGGACCAGTTGTCCCCCTCTTTGACGGGGACGTATCCGAGGTCGATGAAGTCTCCGAGCTGGCGGTACGGGCGGTTGCGGGCGGTCTTGACCATTATGTCGAGGGCTTTCTCCTCGTCGATGCCGCCTATCCCTTTGAGGATCGCGTCCACGACGATGGGGACGGAATGATAGCCTATCATCATGTCTGTCTCCGAGGCCCACATGTTCCAGACGGGCATGCGCCCGTTCTGCAGCCCGAATTCAAGCAGCGAACGCGCCATGTCCCCGGCCCTTTCAGGGTCGATGACTGTATAGAGGGGATGTGCGGCGCGGTATGTGTCCCAGGTAGAGAAGGTGGAATAGTTGGTCCATCCGTCTGCCTTGTGGATTTTTCCGTCCGGGCCGGGATAGGAGCCGTCGGCGTCGCAATATACGGTGGGCGCGATGAGCGAATGGTAGAGGGCGGTGTAGAAAGTCCGGCGCAGGCGCGGGTCGTCTGTATGGAAGCGTATGCGTCCGAGCTCGTCGTTCCATGCTTTTCGGGTAGCGGCCTCGGCGCGGTCGAAGTCCGGTGTCGGCGATTCCGCGTCAAGGTTGGCCAAGGCCGCCTTCTCGCTTGTCGGAGACAGGGCGGTGGCCACGGTGATCTGCTGTCCGTCGTGGGTCGGGGGGAAAAGGAATGTGGCGGTCTCGCCGGTGCCGAGCCGTCGGCCGTCTTTCATGATTGCCACGGTGTCGGTGATGATTTCGGAGAAAGGACGAGAGAAACGGCTCGCGAACCATACTTTCTGGCCGCGCGCCCATCCGTCGGAGAACCGGTATCCGGCTATGGTCACGGAGTCTATTACCTGAATGCGGCTGTCGGTGGTAGCGTCCCAGTTCATCGCTTTCGCGAGGTTGAGAATCACGGCAGGCGAGTCGGACTCGGGAAACGTATAGCGTTGAAGCCCGACGCGCGTAGTGGCTGTCAGCTCGACGCCGATTCCGTAGTCGTCGAGAAACACCTTGTAATATCCGGCGCGTGCCGTTTCGGTGGCGTGGGAGAACTTGGAGTGAGTGCCGAGCGGTTCATCGGCGGTTTTCGCCGGAAGGGTGACGGGAAGGAACGATATGTCGTAGAGGTCGCCTGCACCGGTGCCGCTTAGGTGGGTGTGCGAGAAACCTGCGATGGTGGAGTCGGGATGGAAATACCCGGCTATCCTGTCCCAGCCGGGCAGTCCGTTGTCGGGACTGAGCTGGACCATGCCGAAAGGAGCCTGCGCACCCGGATACGTGTTGCCCGTGAAGTCGGTGCCGATCATCGGGTCTACGGCCGATGCCAGGCAGTCGGTCTTGTCAGTGGTGCCGGCAGACGCTACGGCTAACGGGACTGCGATGATTGCCATGGCAGCCACAGGGATCATATTAAGCAGGTTTCCTTTCATCTACAAGGGTCGTTGTTTGAAAAAGTCCATTATTGAGGGGGATGCAGGCGGCAGCCTGCGCAGCGGCAGGCCGGACCGGAGTCTGGCCGCGGCCCTGCCTATTTCCTAACGGAAGACTCAGGGCTAATCTTAAGCAAGGATTTAAGAATTATTGTTAAATCGCACGCGACGATATTACAATAATCCTTAAATCGGGTATATGGGCCTTGCGGGGCGGCCATTGGCCGTATGAAGTCAGTCGTCGCTGTCTATCCGGGCCAGCGCGTAGGTGTATGCGCCGATGGAGATGGCCTTGGAGGCACCGAGTTTGGAGACGGTTATCCCGGTGCGTTTCATCGGGTCGTATGTAACCTTTTTGTCCGTGCCGTAGACTTCGATTTCACGCGCCTCGCCTTTGACGAAGCGTGCAAACTCCTCGTCGTCGTCGAGATTGAAGACCGACATCTGGACGCGTCCCACCTGTTCGCCGTTGATTGTCCTGACGGAGGAGCGCAGCGATTCGAGCAGCGCGGGCATGAAATGCCTTGCCGCGCCTGTCAGTCCGCCGCCGACCACGATGATCGAGTCCGTGAGCGTTACGGCTGTAGCCATGGCGTCGCCTGCCGCCGCCCCGAACAGGCGGAAGCTTTCCATGGCGGCTTCTCTGTCGCCAGGCATGGTGCCGTCGGCTATGGCACATATGTCCTTGGGCGTGATGTCGGCGGGGGCATCCGCCGCGAGACGCCGGTATTCGCGTGTGATGGCGCGGATGGCCACGAAGTCCTCTATCATCGCTCCGTGGTCGTCGGGCGCGGGGAGGCAGAACGTCTCCACGCAGCAGTTGTTGCCGAGGTTGAGCTTTCCGCCGATCACCTCGCCTATTCCGAACCCTGTGCCGAACGTGTAGCCGAGCATGTTGGAATACGAGCGTTTGCCGCCGGCCTCGGCCACGCGACGGTTTATCTCAGGCAACGCTCCGGCCATTGCCTCGCCGAAGGCGAAGAGGTCGCCGTCGTTGTTGATGAACACGGGCAGTCCGAACTTCTCTTCGAGGAAAGGGCCGAGGGCTACGCCGTTGCGGAAAGAGGGGAAGTTGGGGAGAAAGCCTCCCACGATGCCGTTCTTATAGTCTGCCGGGCCGGGGAAGGCGAACGATATTGCCGCCGGAGGCTCCGGAAGGAGGTCGATGACGGTCTTGAACCCGTTGACTATCGACTGCATGCAGAGGTCGAGGTCGTCGGCGCGCGAAGGGATGGTAACCGGATCCATTATGAACCCGCATCCGCGCATGGCTCCGAAGACGAGGTTGGTGCCGCCGGCATCGAGCGTTACCACTATTCTGTTGTCGTGATTGTACATGTCGTTGAGGTCTCTTTATTGTCAAAGGCCGGGGCATATCCGAAGACAGCCCCGGCCTTTGATGTCGTTTTGTGGTCAGAAATCCTTAGGATACCAACTGTTGTCGTATTCAAGCTCCGCGTTCCAGAAATCCCTGGCCGTGGCGCCCATGTCCCTGATGACCGCGTTTGTCATTGCATTCGACGGGTTGCAGGTGAAGTTGTAGATCATCATCGCCCCGTAGCCTTCCTCGCGCATTCCTGTCAGCGAGAAGCGGCTGCTCCATTTCTGGTTTGACGGTATGCAGCGGTCTTTGGAGCCTGATCCGTCGGCGCAGTTCCAGGAGCCTGTGGCAGCCTGGTTCTGACGCAGTCCGGGGTATGAATCTACCGGATTCGAGGTCATGAGATAGTCGTTGCAGACGTAGTCCCAGATCTGCGAACAGTCCATTCCGTCCACGGCGTATCCTCTGGTGAGGGCCTCCCAGCGGTAGCTTATGAGAAGACGCTGAGGCTGTGCCTTGCGTATCTCGTAGGCCAGGCGTGATGCGGCCTCGCTGCTCTGGGCGCAGAAACCGGGGATGGCTCCGGAAGCGGCAGCGTTGAAGTCGGACCATTCGTCGTCGAGGAAGATGCCGTCGAGGCCGTAGGCGTCGCAGACGTTCTTCACTTCTTTGGCAAACTCCTTGGCGAGCTGCGGGCGGAGTGTCGAGATGCCGGATGCGTCGTGGTTGCCGAGCACTCCGAGCACCACCTTGATGCCTCTGTCCTGAAGCGGCTTGATGTATTTGTCGCGGTTGTCGAGGATGGCCTGCACGTTCTCGTTGCGGCTCACGTAGACGCGTCCGGTCTGCGCGTTGAAGTTGATGTTGGCGGAGAAGAGCACCACCATGTCGAAGAACTGCTTGCCGGAGTCTTTGAGCGTGAAGCCCATGACGTTGAGCGGATTGACGTTGTTGACCTCAATCACGCCGATGATCTTCATGCCGGGCTTGCCGTCGTAGTATTTGTCGGTTCCGGGGAATGACGTGATGTCGCGCACGAGGATGATGTAGCTGTCGGAGGCCTGTCCGAGCTGTCCGCCATCGACGTTCACTCGCAGCGGCACCGCGTAGGTTACGGTCGGGTCCAAGTCCTTGGCTGATGTCATGGTCACGCCCATCGCGGCTGAGGAGAGCGAGCCTTCGGCTATCGTGGCCCTGCCGCCGTCGGCGAGGGAGACGTTGGCCTGCGGGAAGAGGGCTATCTCGGTGCCTTCGCCTTTGTTGTATTCGTCGAGGACGGCAGGGTCATATGAGAAAGTCGCGCTGACGTTGCCGCTCAGTGTCTTCGACGAGCGCACGAAGAGGTCGAGCGTGTAGGAATCGCGGAATTCCACATATCCCACATCGCTGCGTCCGTTGCCGTCGGTGATGTAGACCACGTTGCCGTCGGGGCTTTCGAGAATGCCCGTGTCGGCTCCTCCTATGTAGACGTCGTTCTCTGAGCATCCGGCCATGCCGGCTGCCACTGCGACGCAAAGAAGCGGTTTTATGATGTTCTTGATCATTGTCGTAGATTCGTTAGATTGTTGATGGGTCATTTTGCGGGAAGGCTGGCAGGGATCCATTCCGGAGCCTTGCTGCATTTGAGGTCGTAGCCGTTGGCGTGGTCGCGGATCGTGTTGCCCGCGCCTTCGTCCATCTTCCAGTAGGCCGCGAGTCCCTGAGCGTCAGGTTCCACGGTGTAGAAATGGAAGGGGGCGTTGATTTCCTCCTGGGTCAGCACACGGTTCCATACGCGCAGTTCGCTCATATAGCCGTTGAAGTAGCGGTTGGCGTCGTAGGCGTAGCCGACGTAGAAGCCTCGGGGGCCGTCCTTTATGTCGCCGGAAGCCGTGTTCCAGTTCACGCTGCCGCGGAAGTTGCCTTTCTGCGTTGAGCCTTTCTGCACACCGTTGAAATAAACCTTGCATTCGCCGCTCTGCGTGTCGTATGTGAGGGTGAGGAATGTCCATTTCTTGGTGTCGAATGCCCATGCGGGGTCGGTTACGTTGCCGTTGGATGTGGCAAGCTGGAGCTGGTTGCCCGGTATTCCCGCGTCGCCTATCCTGACGAGGAATTCACCTTCGATGCCCATCACTGTGGCGAGCTGGTTGGGGAAGTCATGCGGATAGAGCAGGGCCTCCACAGTGATCTGGGTGATTCCTTCGAGCTGCGGGGCCTGTCCGCCCTGGGCGAACACGGCGAAGTTCTCGGTCATGTCGGCCACTGTGGATATCAGTGCCGCCTCTTTGATTACGAAATAGTAGGTGTCGTTGCTCAAAGAGCCGAATTCCGATGTCATCACGACGGGAAGCACATATGTCTTGTCCACGTCGAGATTGCGGAGGTTCGTGAACTTCACGGCTACTTTGCCCGTGGTGTTGGCTCCTGCCGGGATGGTGGCCACGGGGTCGGGGATGGTGTAGAAGTCAGCCGGGAGCATCACGCATTCGGCATTGTGTATCTTGTTGTAGCTGTCTACGCGGTCGGCGTTTGCCTCGAAGGTGACCTTTATGTCACGGTCTTCCTTCTTGGCGAGGTTGGCCTCCACGTATCCGGTGGCTTCGGTCATCGACGGCTTGACGTTGACGGTCGAGACTGTCTCTGTCGTCGGCGCGAAGATGGAATTTCCGGGGGTCTCCATGTCGTCCTGGCATGAAGGGAGGACGGCGAAGGCCAACGCCGCCGCGATGGCTCCGGGGATATGTTTTCTGATATTCATCTTGATGGTTCGTTTTTAAGTGTTTACTTCGCTGCCGGGTTCAGGGTCTGTATGGCGCCCCGGCATACGGGATAGACAAACTGCGGATTGTAGTAGTCGTCGGAAAGGTTGTACAGTCCGAGCGCGCACACCGCTCCGTTGCGCGCCCAGCGGGCGGCAGCCCACGAACTGTAGTCGTTGCCCCAATGCCCTGCCGAAGCCTGGGACTCGTCGAGCACAGGAAGGGCGGCGATTATGGCGAACTTCCCGGCCGGCGCGCCCTGCACGCTGTTGCGGCCTATGATGTATGCGTATTCATGGACGTTGGTGGCGTTGACGCTCTCCGAGAGGAATACGGTGCCGGCCTGGTCGAGTATTGAGGGGTCGAACAGGTTGGCCGGTATTCCGACGAAGTCGAAGCCTTTGTCCTCGTTTGCGGCCGCCCACTGCTTGAACGGCTCGATGAAAGCCTTCTGCTCGGCCGCCTCGGCTGCCTTTTCGGCCTCTCCGTATGCGCTCACGTCGCGTCCGTCGTAGGCGCAGATGATGCGGTCGAAGCCGCCGCCGTTGAAGTGGGACAGGGCGGTCTTCAGCGAGTCGGCCATGAACGCGCTCCATTCGGCCACGGGGCTTGCGGGAGTCTCAAGCTCTTTCTTCAGCTCCCATGCCTTGCGGATGGCGGCGTAGTCCACCACGTAGGCGGTCTGCATGCCGGTGTCGGAACGCTTGGCGTCGATTTCGTCGAGCGTGCCTTGGCCCATGGCCTCGGGATGGGTGAGCACGAGGACGTCGATGCTGTCAGGCACGGCGGAGACGTGGTCGGCCTGAGATGCGAACGACGATTTGTTGTCGAACCATGCGTAGACCTTCTTGTGGCCGTTGTCGCGGTATTCCCTTATGTTCTTGAGATATTTGGCATAGAGGTCGGGATCGGCCTCGGTGATGTTGTCGTAGGTGAGGTCTACGGGTTCGGGGTCGGTCCAGTCGCACGATGTGAGCACCGCGGCTGCCGCCAGCGCGAAAGCGCCTGTCATTATGATGTTCTTCTTCATTTGAGTCGATGGTTGAAGGTTAATAACGTGCCCACCATACTTTCGTGGCCATGTTGTCGGGGCCTCCGAGCATGTTGTTGACGGCAGCCGTTACGTTGGCCGAGTTGTTGGTGTACTCCTCCTGTGGATAAGGCATCCGCTGCGGGCCGGCGTTGGAGTCCACGATGCCGCCCGAACCGTTGTAGGCCACGGGGATGAGCTTCGGGAAACCGGTGCGGCGGTATTCGGCCCAGGCCTCGTTGCCGTTGAAGTAGAGGGCGATCCATTTCTGGGTGATGATGCGCTCGAGCTTCGTCTGCGCGTCGGCCGATTCGTCCCATTTGATGGTGATGTCGGAAAGCGTGTCGTTGTAGGGGTTCTTGTCCGAGGGGTCGTGGTAGGCCTGCGGCATCGACGAAGCGTCGGCGATGTAGTCTTCGGCCCCGGCCACTCCCCATTGCTCGAAGCTGAGGCGTATGCCCCGGTTGTAGAACTCTTCGGCTGTGCCGCCCATGTTGAAATGGTGGACCGCCGCCCCTTCGGCACGCAGGAACGCCACTTCGGAAGCGGTCATCCAGATGAGGGGGTCGGTGGCCTTCACGTTGACGCCGCTGAACTTGAATCCCCATGACTGGTCGAACGTGGCCCAGCCCCGGCGCAGGCCGACGTATTCGATTCCGTCCCATGTGGAGGGGAGGAAATATGCTGCGCGGCGCGGGTCGGAGTATCCGTTCATGTAGCAGATGATGTCGGCTGCGGCATGGGTGTCGCCGCCTGTCAGCGAGCCGTTGTTGTTGTAGTTGACGGCTGTGTAGAGCGGGTTGGTGATCGATGAGAAGTATTTCCACGTGGCGTTGTCCTCGTTGGTCTCGATCACGCCGTCGGCAACGGCCTCCTCGGCGTATTGCCTGGCTTTGGCCGGGGACACGTTGGAGATGCGCATGGCGAGACGGAGCTTGAGCGAGTTGCCGAAGCGTATCCATTTGGCGGGGTCGCCGGAATACACGTAGTCGGCGGTCGGCGTCAGCGACATTCCGACATTCTCGTGGAGCGTCTTGATGGCTTCTCCGAGTTCTTTGAAGAATGAGTCATAGACGGTCTCCTGGGAGTCGTAGGGCACGGCGAGGTCGCTCGACGTTCCGATCGCGCTGTATGGGATCGGGCCGTAGCAGTCGGTTACGCGGCTCATAGCGGCCACCTTTATTATCGTGGCTATCGCCAGCGGGACAGGATTTCCTGTGTTCTGGCATATCGCCTCGATCTGTCCGAGGTTGGCGTAGAGCGTGGGGATGATACGGTCTGACTTCAGGAACACCCGGCTCCAGTCGTTTTTCTGGTTGTAGCGCGCGAAGCTTTCGGCGAAACCGGCGTTGGAGTCGGAATAATATCCTCCGAGCGGGCCTCCGAGGAGCGCGTCGGTGAACTGGAGCGTGTTGACGTCGGACGAAACCACGCAGCTTGCCACGTTGTTGAGCTGCGAGCCGAGGGCATAGTCGTCGGCTGTGAGGTCGCCCGGCTCGTAGGGGTTCGAGTTTATGTTCTCGAAATCGCCTGTGCATGCCGTGGCCGCGAAAGCCAAGGCAGCTATGAATAACTTATTTATGTTTCTGTTCATTTCCGGGGCTTTTTAGAAAGTGAAGTTGAGGTTGAAGCCGAGGTTGCGCATCGAAGGCATCATGAAGTAGTCGATGCCCTGGTAGTAGTTGTCGGTCGTCGCCACGGATTCAGGGTCGAAAGGAGCCTTGTTGTAGATCATCCAGAGGTTGCGGCCCACGAACGACACCTTGATGTCGCATACGTTCTTGAGCCAGCGGCGCGGGATGGTGTAGCTGAACGTTACTTCCCCGAGGCGTACGTTTGTAGCGTCGTAGATGTAGTACTGAGGCACGGCTGTGCCGCCGGCCACGATGGAATACCACATCTGCGGGCTGACGAGGTCGCCGTTGTTGATCGAGACGAAGCCGTTGTCGCGTGCGTTGGCTGAGTTCTCGCTGACGCCGTAGTAGTCGAGGATGGCCTGTGTGCGGGAGAACACCTTGCCGCCGAGGCGCGCGTTGATCATGAAGCTGAGGCCGAAGTTCTTCCATGCGAAGGAGTTGTTCCATGCGATGTTGCCTGCGGGAAGCACGCTTCCGAGCTTGATGTAGTCTTCCTTGTCCTGGATGGCAGTGGTGGCCACCGACTGCGTCGGGTCTACGTATATGTTGCCGTTGGAGTCGCGGATGAGGTCGATGGTGGAGTATATGTCGCCCATCGTGCCTCCTTTCTTCAGCAGGAACCGGGTGGATCCGAGGCCGCCCATGTCGAGCACGTCCATCGAGAACCTCTCGCCGGTAACCGGGTTCACGGCGTTGTCGGCGAGTTCGGTCACTTTGTTCCGGTTGAACGAATAAGTCAGTCCGGAACGCCAGAAGAAGTCGCCCCATGAGTGCTGGTAGGCGAGCGCGAACTCCATGCCCCAGTTCCTTACCGAACCGGTCTGTATGAATATCTTGGAATACTGGCTCACGGGCAGGTTGGGGTTGAACGTCTGGTTGGCGGTGTTGGCCAGATAGAACGTTGCGTCGAAGCTTATGTCGTTGATGAGCTTGAAGTTCATGCCGACTTCCACGGAGTTGGTGCGTTCGGGCTTGAGGTCGTACATCGGGTACTGCGTCAGCACGCTCCATGACTGCGTGCCGGGATTCCATTCATAGCGCGGGTTGGCGATGTAGCGGTTGAACGCGGAACCCACGGAGGCGAAGCTGGCGCGTATCTTCCAGAGCTGCATGATGTCGTTGATGCCGGGGAAGAAGTTGTTCATCAGCACGGAGAGTCCCACAGAGGGATAGAAGAAGCTTGACTTCCTGGAGTTGGGGCCGGCGAGCTGTGAAGGCCAGTCGTTGCGTCCGGTGAGGGTGAGGTAGTAGGTGCCTTTGAAGCCCACGTCGGCAGAGGCGTAGAGCGACTGCGTCTGCTCGTGCCATCCGGTCTGCATTGCGGTCAGGTGGGGCGTGGAAAGGTTCTGGATCGCGAAGAAGTTGGCGAGTCCGACTGGCACGTCCTTGAATTTCTCGGAGCCGTCGGCGATGGGGCCGCTCACGGCATCGTCGTCATACCGCATGTCGGAAATGGAGCCGCCGAAGTTTGCCTGCACGCTCCAGTCGTCGCCGAACGCCTTGTTGAAGCTGAGGAGGAAGTCGGCGAATACCTGCTTCTCGTTGCTTTTGGTGATTCCGTATGCACCGCGGCTGGAACCTCCGGTTATCTCGTCGTTGGTGGTGGCGTAGTATTTCTGCGTGTAGTCGTTGTATGAGTCGTCGAGGCGGACGCGTCCGGTGAGCGTAAGGCAGTCGAGGATCTTGTAGCTGAGGCTTGCGCCCACGGTGTAGCGGTTCTTCTTGTTCTCGCGGAGGTTGCGGTAGTTGACCCAATACGGGTTCTGCACCTGCATCCCGTAGTCGCCCACGGGCCAGTACTGCGTGTTGAGCTTGCGCTCGGCGTTGTAGTGCTCGTAGGACGTTACGTCGTCCCAGGAGTTTCCGCGCGGATAGAGGAGCGCGCCTACGAGCGGGTTGCCGGCCACGCCTTGGTTGACCATGTTTCGGTCCGTCTGGCGCACGTATCCTGCGTTGAGGTCGAGGGTCATCCTGTCGTTGAGGAACGACGATGTGTTGCGTATGTTGAAGTTGTAGCGGTCATAGCGGTTGTTGGGCGTTATGCCGAGCGAGTTGACCGCAGCCACTGAAGCGTAGGTCTGGTTCTTTTCGTTGCCCGTGGAAATGGTTACCGACTGCGTGGATACGAACCCGGTCTGGAAATAGTCGTTTCCGGGCTGGTAGTTGTATGAGTTGTACGAAGAGAGCGGTGCGCCCCACGACATGTTGCTCGTGGGCACGAACTCGCCGTTGATGCCCGTCCCGTAGCGGTTCTGGAGCTTGTGCATGACGAGCGCGCGGTCCCACTGCAGTGAGCTGTTGTATGTAACCTTTGTCTTTCCGGCCTGTCCCTTCTTTGTGGTGATGACGATTGCGCCGTTGGCCGCTTCCGAACCGTAGAGGGCCGCAGCCGCCGCGCCTGTGAGCACCGACATCGACTCGATGTCTTCGGGGTTGAGGTCGGCTATAGGCTCTGTCGCTCCCTGCGAGCCGAATTCCGTGAAGTCGCCGTTGTTGGCCGAGCGCATCGGCATGCCGTCAACGACGTAGAGGGCGTTGGACGACTGCATGATCGACTTCGTGCCTCGCATGACCACTTTCGATATGCCGCCGACACCCGATGATGATGCGTTGATGTTGACGCCTGCCACCTTGCCGGCCAGTCCGTTGATGAAGTTGGCGTCCTTGTTTTCGGTGAGAGCGTCTCCTTTGATCTGCTGCACGTTGTAGGACAGCGACTTCTGCTCTCGTTTGATGCCGAGGGCCGTAACCACCACTTCGTCGAGCGTCTCGGCGTCCTCGTACATCACGACGTTGTAGGCGGTGCGTCCCGCGCTCACTGTCTCCTCGATGGTCTTGTAGCCGATGTAGGAGAATTTCAGCACGTCGCCGGGCTTGGCGTTCAAGGAGAAAGCTCCGTCAAGGTCGGTTGAAGCACCTGTCGCAGTGCCTTTGACGGCTACCGTGACTCCGATCAGGGGCTCGCCGGCCACGTCGGTTACTACGCCGCTGACCGATAAGGTCTCCTGCGCGTAAGCCTGTGCCATCCATAGAAAAATCGCTGACAGAAGAACCGATATGCGCATTGCAGACGCATAGCGCCTTAACCGGCACGGGGGGGTTCCTGCCATTCCTGTTGATTTTGGCATGTTAGGAATAAATTTAATTGGGTTGGTTATTGATTTATTGATTTGAAATCATACATGTATGGCTGCATGGGCGTGTGTGTCCTGACGCCATGCTTCTGTTGGAAAACTCAGAGTATTGATGTTTCAGACAAGATGCTTCCATGTCATAGTGATTGTCATATACGCTCCGTGATTTTTCTGGGGTGCAAAATTACACCTTTCCTCCTGAACGTCAAAATATTTTCCGGAAAATTCGCACAAATTTGTGTTAATTCACGAATGTCCCCCGGATTCAGAGCATGTCTCTATCGAATCGCGTGTCGAATCGCGGAAGAGTCAGAAAAAGGAAAGCTGGGTTGCAGTCGATATCCTTGGCTTGGGAGGTCGAGTGTAGTCTGCTTCATCGAACGCCCCGGTATCGACCACGCATTTGGCCAGTTGCTTCACCAGTTCCACCGCTACGGAATTCCCTATCAGCTTCATCCACCGTGCCCTTGACTCCGGAAGCCTGAAGTCTGACGGGAATCCTTGTATTGCGCAGGCTTCCTCTTTTGTGATGCGCCGGAAATTGCCTTTTTCATATACTTCACGGATGAAGTTGGCTTTGTATTCCTCTGCGGTTGTGCCGCTGATCGTTATGTCCGTTATGAAATCGTTGGTGTCGCTTGCCACCAAAGTCGGATACACGCGTGCAGTAGGCAGGAAAACCCTGTTTATCCCGTTCAGTCCGGTGCTTATTTTTGTGTTCTTGAAATCGTAGCGTACTTCCGTGCATTGGGCGATGCCTTTTGAGCATAGCTCATCCATCATCTCTACCGCTTTTATTTTTAGGATTTTCAATTGACGGTCGGCTTTCAGTGTGTCGATACAGATATGGTTAAGGTCATGCTTTTGCAGGAGGTCGTTGTAAGCGGCCTCCGTTTCCAGCTTTTTGCGGTTGATGCGGAATCTGTACTGTTCCTCTTTCAGAATCCCTTTCTCCACCAGCCCTCCGATGTCTTTTATGGTTATGCTTGGGTCAAGACTCTGCAGATGGGCTATGGACAGAGGGTTTCCGTCAAGGTTTCCGTAGATTCTCTTTCTCCTGTTGGCCAAGAGCAGAAGACAGATTCCTTTTTCTTTGTCGGTGGTTTCCGTTATGTCCCACGAATGTATGGTGGTGGCTCCGTTCCTTAGGTCGTTGAACAGGAAATAATCGTTAAGCCCGTCGTCGTTGGCCGAAAGGCTTTGCTTTCCGGATTTCCGGCTCGATGCGGCTGCAAACGGATATGCGTCTGAAACGGGACTTGAGGATTTTCGCTTTTCAGGCAGACTGAATCTTCGTGCGTGGAGTTCCTCTTTGAAGCCTATTATGTAGATGCGTATCCGGTTTTGCGGCACTCCGTAGTCGAATGCATTCAGCAGATGGCATTGGGCATGGAACCCTGCATCCTTTATTGTATCCATGATGTAGGCGAGAGCTTCTTTGTTGCGCGGGTCGGCCAGCCCTTTCACGTTTTCAAAGATGAAAGCCTTGGGCTGCGATTTTTTCAGCAGGAAAAGCGCATCGTTCCATAGCTGCCCGCGCGAGTCGTCAAACCCGAGGTTTTTCCCCGCAATGGACCAGCTCTGACAAGGCACCCCGCCGACAAGGAAGTCATGGGAGGGCAAATCTGAAATGCAGCAGATGTCTCCGAGGTTTGATGTCGGAGATTCGTTGTGGTTGTCGCAATAGGCACTTATGGCATCCGGTGCTATTTCGCTGAAGCCTAAGCATCTGCCGCCTGCCTGCTCCAAGGCGAGCCGGAATCCTCCTATTCCGGCGAAGAGATCGATGAACGTAAACTTGTCGTGCTTCATTTCAGTAAAGAGTCGTTCGTCTCTGTCAGACAGTTTTCCGGATTGATGTTGAGATATTCCTTGTAGATGGTCTCTTTGTATTTTGCCCCTAATTTGTTGATTTCGGATATGAACAGTCTGTAAGTGCCTTTTCCTCCCAGAAAGTCCCATAATTCTTCTCCTATGAGAAGGCTTTTGTCGTTGTCTATGTCGAACCATCTTTTGGGGAAAGGCCAGGCATAGTCTTTTCTTTCGCCATAGGGATTGTAGACCAATGCATAGAAGGCCTCTTTGACAGGCTTGTTGTCCATTGCCATCAGTTTCAGCATTTTTTCTTTGCTTACCTTCGTCTGGTCGCTGTTGGGGAGCGGAGCTTTGAGTTCAAAAGCGAACCGATCGCCTGTGCGTTTGTCTATGGCGAGCAGATCGCATACAACTTTGACTGGAATGGGGTTGCCTTCCCCTTCCAGAACATATTTAAGGTCGTTTTCCCAGTCGGGTTTCCGTTTCTTTGTTTTTGCAGTGCTGTGGTCTTCGGAATTAAGAATCTCCTGAATCCTTTTCAGGCGGCCGTCCCTTATGCTGCCTTCTATGCTGGCTCCAAGGATGCATTCACCGAGATTGGCGGTTGCGACCACTTTTGCCAGCCTTTCCCATGCCTTGCCGAACGGGGTTACGAACCTCCTTTCGAAGTGGGAGCCTTTGAATATTTCGTCAGGCACCAAAGTTGCATATAACGGCTTTTTGGCGTGGTGTTCTTCTGGTATGAAAGGGTCTGACACGAGCACACGGGTCATGACGGAGTCCATCATTTCCGTGATGACCTGTTTGATGCCTTCTTTTATGAGATTCCCTGATTCCATGTTGCTGTTTTTTGGCGGCTGCAAAGTTAGCCATAATTTCCAAACACACAAAAAGCCGGAATCGTAAAAGGGCAGATTCCGGCTTTGGAGGAGTGTGGATGGATTGTGGTCAGAGGCGGGAGGGATTCAGTGTCAGGTCATTTGCAGACGGGTTCTGATCCGTTGCCTTTGCAGCAGCCCGATTTGCCTTTTTGGCATCCGGTGCGCACGGCTTCGTCGCTGCATTCCTTTTCCTTTGCCTCGTAGCCTATCTTGGCCAGGGCCTTCACGAATGCTTCGGGCGAGGTCTTGTCTGCGTCGTAGGTTATCTTGATCTCTTGTGTCGTGATGTCTGTCTCGATGTCCTTGATGCCTTTCTCGAAACGCAGGTTGCCTTTGATTTTGTTTTCGCAGCTGGTGCATTCCATCTCAGGGACGGTGGTGAAGACGATTTCCTTGATGTCTTTGGCGTATGATGTCGCTGCGGCTATGGCTAACGACAGGAAGATGATTGCTTTTTTCATGAGTTGATGTTTGTATGGTTTTTGTGTATGTTTTTATTTCTTTCCGAAGTCGTATCGTATTCCGATGTAGGCCATCGCCCCGTGCACGGGTCCCCATACCATTGTCGGCTCGAAAGCGGGGCTCCATGGCGCGTCGGCGGCGATGATCGGGTTTTTCTGGCGGAAGTTGGTCAGGTTCTCGCCTCCTACGTATATGGAGAAGTTGCGGAACCACCGTGTGATCTGGGCGTTGAGCTGGAAATATGCCGGGAAGCGGGAGGGCCATGACGGCTGTCCGTCGGCCGTCGTGTACGGATCCGGCATGCGTCCTCCGCCGTTGAGCTGGCATGTGAGGTCGAACTGCCACAGTTTCAGCGGAGTCGAGTACGACATGGTGAGGAGGGCCTTGTAGCGGTTGGTCAGCGGCTTTTCGCGCAGGCGTCCGTCGGCGTATGTTGCCTTCACGTCGTTGTAGCGGTAGGCGGCGGTGAGGTCGAACCCACGGAAAGGTGTGTAGCTCGCGTCGATCTGGAAAGTGTGGCTGTAGCTCTTTCCTGAGGTGGAATATACGGCTATTTCCCAAGGATTCGAGTCATAATCGACCAGCGTCTGCGACCCGAAGCGCGTGTAGTAGTATTCCAGGTTGAGCTTTATGTCCTTGTTTCCTACCGGGATGTTGATTGCCGAGCTTATGCCGAAGTTCCAGGCCTTTTCCTGGTCGAGCCCGTTGATGACGAACTGCCGTCCGGAGGCGAGGAGGTTGTTGTGCTCTGCGAGGGGATGCACGGTGCGGTAGCCTTTTCCGGCCGAAGCACGCAGCGATATGATGTGCGACGGGGCGTATTTGACGTGGAACCGTGGAGTGAAGAAGCTGCCGTATATGCTGCTGTGGTCGTATCTTATGCCGGCCATGGCTGTAAGCTTGCTGTCGAGCTTGAACGTGTATTGGGCGTATGCTCCGGGAGTCGTCTCGCGTTCGCGCCTCGAAAGTTTCGGTGAGGCCTCCGTGTGGTCGGTGCGGTAGAGCTGGCTCAGGTAGTCGTAGTTCAGGCTCAGTCCCGTAGCGAGGTTGTGGCGTTCGTTGAAGTCATGCTCGAAAAGGAGCTGTGCATACACGTTCTTCTCGTTTACGCCGTAGAAGTTGTGTCCGTATCCTGCGTCGAGGCGGTGCATGGCCCCGTTTGCCATCAAGGCTATGTTGGTGTTGTGCTCATGGTTTAGGATGAACGCATGTTTCATGTAGGCCTCGTAGCGGTCTGCGTCCATGTCTATCCTGAAACGCGGCACGTCGCCTTTGGCATGCATCTGCCCTCCGCGCGCGTTTTCCTTGAGCCATGTCAGTCCTCCGTGGAAAATGTAGCGGTGGCCGAGATAGTTCCATCGGTTCTGGAAGTTGTACTGTCGGAGGCGCGGCATGTCGTAGAATCCGTCTTTGTTTGAGTCATGCGTCTCCCATCCGTTCTCGAAATGCGCCAGCACTTCGGTGTTGAGCTTGTCGGTGATGTGCCAGTTGCCGTCGGCGTTCAGCTCCAGCTTGAGGTTGGAGTCGAAGTAGGCGTTCAGGCTCACGCCTTGCGGATCCTGCGGCTTGAGATACTCGATGTCGATCTGTCCGGTCATCGCCTCGTAGCCGTTCTTCACCGACGCCACGCCTTTGGAGACCTGTATGCTCTTCATCCATGTGCCGGGGACATACCGCAGCGCATAAGGCGATGCCGCCCCGCGGAATGCCGGCATGTTCTCCGTGAGCAGCTGCACGTAAGTGCCTGGCAGGCCGAGCAGCTTAATCTGTTTGGCTCCTGTGGCGGCGTCGGAATAGTTGACGTCTACCGAAGGCGAGGTGGAGAAGCTTTCACCGAGGTTGCAGCATGCGGCGCGGCAGAGTTCCACCTGCCCTATGCGTTCGGTGTTGGTTACCCCTCCCATCTTTCGTCGGGTGGCTGCGTCGCTCACGATCACGAAGTCGTCGAGCTGCGTGGTAGTAGTGGTGTCGGCAGGTTCGGCGGCGGAAGCCGTTGGGCCTGCCGCGCCTAAACCCAGGAGAATCATCAGTCTTATGTCCATTTTGAATGTCATGTTTCAGTTTTCTACGGCGCAAAATTACCATAAAATATCTGCACATCATAATCAAAAGATTTCAGAGTGTGTATGTCGGCGGCTTCAAAGGTTATCCGTCCTGCGGGGCCTTTCCCGATGGCTCCGCAGACTTTTTTTGCGCTTCGGGCCGCGGCGCGCAACGTAAACCGGAGTCCGCTTTTGTGCGTTAATGAAAAAAAGTTTGTAATTTTGCGGTCGGAAAAACGGGGGCTTTATCCTCTACCGCGTTTCCACGGCTTTAATGAACATAAAACTGCCTCACCAACCGAATTCAACAAGGAAGATGAAAAACCTGGTCATAGTCGAGTCGCCCGCAAAGGCGAAAACCATCGAGAAATTCCTGGGCCCTGACTTCAAAGTCATGTCGAGCTACGGTCATATCCGCGACCTGCGGAAGAAGGACTTCAGCATCGACATCGATGCCGATTTCACTCCGGACTATGAGATTCCCGCCGAGAAGAAAGATCTGGTGCGCCAGCTGAAGTCTGCGGCAAAGAGCGCGGAGACCGTATGGCTCGCTTCCGATGAAGACCGCGAAGGGGAGGCCATAGCATGGCATCTCTATGAGGTGCTTGAGCTGAAGCCGGAGAACACGCGTCGCATAGTGTTCCATGAAATCACCAAGCCGGCCATCATGAAGGCCATAGAGAATCCCCGTCCGATTGACATAAACCTCGTCAACGCCCAGCAGGCGCGCCGCGTGCTCGACCGTATAGTGGGCTTCGAGCTTTCCCCGGTGCTTTGGCGCAAGATAAGGCCGTCGCTTTCCGCAGGGCGCGTGCAGAGCGTGGCCGTGCGCCTCATCTGCGAGCGCGAGAAGGAGATAGAGGCTTTCTCCCCGGAGCCGTATTTCCGGGTCAATGCCATGATGGAGGCTGACGGCAGGGCGCTGAAGGCCGACCTGCCTGAGAGGTTCCGGACGGAGGAGGAGGCGTTAGGGTTTCTTGAAAGCTGTGCGCAGGCCGATTTCACCGTGGCCGACGTCAACGTGAAGCCGCTAAAGCGTTCGCCGCAGCCGCCCTACACCACATCGACCCTCCAGCAGGACGCACACCGGAGGCTCGGGTTCTCGGTCAACCAGACTATGATGACGGCGCAGAAGCTCTACGAGGACGGAAAGATCACTTATATGCGTACCGATTCGCTCAATCTTTCCGAACTCGCGATGAAAGACATAGCGGAGACCATAACTTCCCGGATGGGCAAGGAATACCTCAAGCCGCGCCATTACCATACGCGTTCCAAGGGGGCGCAGGAGGCCCACGAGGCCATACGCCCGACCTACATATCCAACAGCACCGTAGACGGCGACGACCGCGAGAGGCGTCTCTATGAACTGATATGGAGGCGCACCATGGCCTCGCAGATGGCCGACGCGCAGATAGAGAAGACCCAGGCCGACATTGAGGTATCGACGGGGGCGGAGCGGTTCCGCGCAGAGGGCGAGGTGGTGAAGTTCGACGGATTCCTGCGTGTCTACCGTCCCGAAGACGGGGAGGCCGGACAGTCCATGCTTCCGCCGCTTGCTGCGGGGCAGAGGCTTGAGGCTCAGGAAATCACCGCTGTGCAGCGGTTCACGCTCGCGCCTCCGAGATTCACGGAGGCCACGCTCGTGAAGAAGATGGAAGACCTCGGAATAGGCCGTCCGTCCACATACGCGCCCACGATTTCCACCATCCAGAGCCGCGACTATGTGGTACGCGGCGAAAAGGAGGGCGAGCCAAGGCTCTACAGGATGCTTTCGCTGAAGGACGGGAAGGTTTCCGGGACTGCTTTGTCGGAGAACACCGGCAGCGAGAAGGGAAAGCTCGTGCCGACCGACGTGGGGATGGTGGTCAACGAGTTCCTGACCAGGTATTTCCCTGACATACTCGATTTCAACTTCACTGCCCGCATAGAAGAGAAATTCGACGAGATAGCCGAGGGAGGCCTTGGATGGCAGAAGGAGATAACCGACTTCTACGGCAGCTTCCATCCTGAAATCGACCGCATAAACTCTTTGCGCATGGAGCACAAGGTGGGCGAGCGCGTGCTTGGCACCGATCCTAAGAGCGGCCGGCCCGTGTCGGTGAAGATATGCCGTTTCGGCCCGGCGGTGCAGATAGGGGAGGCTACCGACGAGGAGAAGCCGAGGTTTGCCAGCCTGCACAAGGACCAGAGCATATCTACCATCACGCTTGAAGAGGCACTGAAGCTTTTCGACCTGCCGCGCAAGATAGGCCAGCACGAAGGGAAGGACATGGTGGCGGGCGTAGGCCGTTTCGGGCCTTACATACGCTATGACGGCATGTTTGTCTCAATCCCTAAGGATATGGCGCCCGAGACAATTTCCCTTGACGAGGCAGTGAAGCTCGTTGCCGACAAGCGCGAGAAAGAGGCACAGAAGCTCATCAAGGAGTTTGCGGAGCTGCCCGGCATCCAGGTGCTGAACGGCCGTTTCGGACCTTACATCGCGTTCAAGCCCGATGGCGCCAAGAAAACCGTCAACTATAAGATACCGAAGGGCACGGAAGCCTCCTCGCTGACTGCTGCGGATGTGAAGGAGATAATGGAAAAGCAGGATGCCGCCCCCAAGAAGCCGGCCCGGCGTGCGGCGAAAGCGAAGAAATAGAAATAGGGGGCAGTTGCCAGTTAGTTGCATTTATGACGCTGAAATAGTGTAATTTATAACGTTTGCATATTAAAAATAACTATTTCCGGGAAGGAAAGATCTTTTTTATGGTCAAAGATTTGCAGATGGCGTTTGTTTGTGCTAAATTTGCAGAACAAACGTAGAATGCAATTAGCATACGTTGCGTAGATAACATTTGTTTTTGACCACTTTTCCAAGTTTTGTTTAGATATGAAACGTGATTTATTTCGTAGATATGTATGGCTTGTCGATGTGATACGACACGCGAAAAGCATCACCTACGAAGAGATTTCGGAGCTGTGGAAAGAATCACCTCTGAACACAGACCAGTCTCCGTTAGCTCTTCGCACATTCCACAACCACCGCGACGCCATCGCGCAGCTGTTCGGAATCCGCATCCACTGCAACCGTTCCGACCACGAATACTATATCCAGCAGGACGGAATTCAGGGGAGTGAGACCAAACTGCGTGTGTGGATGCTGCAGTCGCTCTCTTTGTCTGCCTTCCCCGCTCCTGAGGAAACCATCGACAGCCGTGTGATACTCGACATCAACCCTGAAGAGAAGCACGGGCTTGCCGCTGTGTTCGAGGCAATGGACAACGGCAACGCCGTGGCGATACGCTATCCTGAGATAGACGGTGATTCGGTGCGCCGTTCCGATGCCGTGATAGAGCCTTACTGTATGCGTTTCTGGCACTACGGCTGGTATCTCCTCGGCAGGAACACCGAGACGGGGAAGCTTGAGGTCTATCCGCTCAGCGACGTGCTTCAGATAAGCATTCTCGACAAGAAGTTCACGTATCCGTCGGACTTCATTCCGCGTGATTTCTTCCGCAAGTACTTCGGGGTGGAGATTGACTCAGACCTTGAGCCGTTGAGCATCCGCGTGCGCATAAAAGGGGAGTTCCGGCAGAGGCTCCGCATCCATCCGCTCCACGCATCGCAGAGGGAAGTGCTCACGGAGCCTGACAGCTCGATATTCGACTATCTGCTCGTCCCTTCCCCCACTTTCATAAGCTACATACTGAGCCTCGGCCCGAAGGCGGAGATCATCGCCCCTGCGTCGCTCCGTGCCGAGATGCTTTCCACGATAAAGAAGATGCTTTCACTCTACGAATGACTGCATAAAGCCGAGGAACCCTCACGGCCGGCGGCATGCCCTCCTCAGAGGCGGCGTGCCGCCGGCCGCGTTATGCTCCAAATGCTTGGATAATGACCAATTAGAGCTTGGTTAATAATAAATATTGCCGTCATGCCTTTACGACGAGCATATAGCCGAAGCCGCGTTGGTTGATGATGGAGACCGACGGGTCGTGGCGGAGCATACGCCGCAGTTTGTGGATGTAGCCGTGGAGCGAGTTGCGGTTGCTGGGGTCGTCGCGCTGCCATACTGCCATCATCAGTTCGGAGGCGTCAGCGGTCTTTCCCATGCCGGCGGCGAGGATGCAGAGTATGCGCGACTCGAAGTGCGACATCCGTGTCTCCTTGCCGCCGAAGGTGAGGGTCTGCGTGGTGGCGTTGAATGTGTATGAGCCGATGCTGAAAATGCTGTCTTCGCTGCGGCAGCCGCCGTGCCGGCGGAGCAGAGCCTTGATGCGCACTATCAGCTCCCTCAGTTCGAAAGGCTTCTTCAGATAGTCGTCCGCGCCTATCCCGAATCCTTTCTCGACGTCATCGACCGTGTTCTTGGCTGTGAGGAACAGCAGCGGCGCGGCGGGGGATGCCTTGCGTATTTCGCGAGCCATGGCAAAGCCGTCCATCCGGGGCATCATCACGTCGGCCACCACTATGTCGGCGCCTTCGGCACGGAATCTCTCCAGGCCTTGGACTCCGTCTGCGGCCGTGGCCACTTCATAGCCTTGTTGCCGGAGCGTGTCGGCCACGATTAAGGCGAGGTCCGACTCGTCTTCCACAAAAAGAATCCTGTCATTCATCTTTCCGGTATCTGATGGTGAACACAGAGCCTTCCCCCTCTTTGCTCCTTACGCTGACGGACCATCCCATCTTCTCCAGTATGCTGCGGACATAGAAGAGGCCGATGCCGTATCCGCGCACGTCCTGGCGGTCGCCGTGAGGCACCCGGTAGAACTTGTCGAAGATGTAGGGGAGGGCTTTGGCGGGTATTCCGATGCCGTCGTCGGCGACGGATATTCCTTCGGACCCGGCCTTGATGGAGATGCGCACGCTGTCTCCTGAATACTTGACTGCGTTGTCCAGAAGGTTGTGAAGCACGTTGGACAGATGCCCGCGGTCGGCCTCGGCTGCCAGTCCGTCGGGAATGCAGGTCTCTATGGCTATCTCCTTTTCGCTCCGCATCCTCTGCGCCGAGGCTATTTCCTCGACGAACGGGCGCAGTTCTATCCTTTCGGGACGCAGCCTTATGGACTTTCTTCGTTCCATGCTCATGGCGAGAATGTTTTCCACAAGTTCGCTGAGACGCTTGAGCTGCCTGTTGGCGATTCTGAGGTATTGCTCTTTCTTGGCGGGGTCGTTGGCCGAGTCGTAGTTGAGCAGGGCGTCGTTGGCCGAGTATGCGATTGCAATAGGCGTCTTCAGTTCATGGGTCATGTTGCTTACGAAATCGTCTTTCATCTCCTCGATGGTGCGCAGCCGGGAGACGGTGTGGAACAGATACCAGAACGCCGATGCGAATGCCGCCATCAGGAGAAACACCGTAACGATCACTCCGGCCATTTCCGAGAGAATGTGCTGTGTCAGCGGAGTCATGTATACCCTGTATGACAGTCCCGCGTCGGGATTGAAGCTGTAAGTGAACACGTCGTAGCTGCCCGGCTTGTGGCGGGGATTGGCCTTTATTACCTTTCCTTCGGAGTCGATTGTTTCCGTCGCCACGTATCCGGGGTATATGTGGCGGTTGTTGAGGCGGCAGGCGACCACGCTGTCCATCACGGACAGATTGACGCTTATGTATGGGTCGAGCACGGTGTGGAACTGTTTTCCCACGGCATTCACCAGTTTGTTGTGCAGGTCGTCGTTCTGCATCTTTACGGCTTCGGTGGATACCTTTCCGTCGGGATGGCGTGTTGTGGAGACCATGTTCCCGGCCGAATCCTGTCCGACCGATGTTTCGCCGTGCCGTTCGCTGCCGGGGGGCTGCTGTCCGGATGCTATTCTCGATTTGGTCTCGTTCTGCGCTTTCTCCGCCCTTATCCACAGCTCATCGAGGTCGGCGTCCGCCAACGCGCTGTTGACGTCGCGCACCACCGTCTGCCGTATCGACCTGTAAAGCGCAGACAGATAGAACACGTTGCAGCCGAATATGGCAGCGATCACTGAGACAAATATGACGGAATTGACCCGGAAGCGTTTCATGACGGCAAAATTACGAATAATGTTTCACACCACGAGGCTGGCCGGCCATCATTTAAGACTAAATAAGGGAGAGTGTTAAGACTAAATAAGGACGGCGGCTTTGTGCGCTTGCCGGCATTGTCTAATTTTGCAGCCAGAACATCAAACCAAAACATCAGCATTATGCGAACGAAGATTTACGTTTTGTCAGCATCGGCCGTGATTGCGGCAAATGCCTATGCCGAAAGCCCCGACAGCGTCAGGTCGCGGCAATTGGATGAAATCGTGGTGCGGGGCGAGAGGCCGCAGGTGAAGGGACACGCCGGAACGATGACGGTTGATCTTCCCTCGATTGTCAAGGACAAGCCTGTAACCAACGTGCTTGAGGCTCTCGGCTATCTGCCTGGAGTTACAGACGAAAACGGGATGATCGGACTTGCAGGCGCCGGAAGCGTTACCATACTCCTCAACGGCGAACTGTCCGATATGCCTGTTGGGAACCTTTACCAATTGCTTTATTCCACGCCCATTGACCGGCTCAAGAATGTTGAGGTGATGTATGCCGCCCCGGCGAAATACCACGTCAGCGGCGCGGTGATAAACGTGGTGCTGAAGACTCCGGGGCCGCTCGACGGGCTCATGGGTCAGGCGCGTGCCGGCGGCAGCCAGGCGCATTATGCATCTTTCGGGACCGGACTTGCCGCTACATATGCGGTGAAGGACTGGGTTTTCGATGTCAATTGGTCTCTTTCGCGGACACGCTCGTGGAACCGTGAAGAGACTTTCTCCAACCATCTTTTCCAAGGCAGCCGCACGATGATTGAGGACGATATGCGCCGTGCAGGCAGCAACTGGGCAAACGCAGTCTTTGCCTCCGTGTCGTACAAGGCTCTGAAACTAACCTACAACGGGCAGATAATCTCCGGCGCGAAGAACGAAAGCCTCTCTTCCGGGACGCTCGGAGACTTCAACAACATATATTCGTACCCTTCTCCCACGGGCTACCATAACATCGCTTTAAGATATGCCGCGCCGTTCGGGCTGACCGTCGGGGCGGACTATACCGGCTACAGGGAGGCGCGAGACCAGCATCTGTTTTCCGGACAGTCGGAGCTTGTCAAGGCTTCAAACCGTCAGGACATAGACAGATACCGCGTATATATCGACCAGGAGCATCGTCTGGGCAACTGGCAGCTCGGCTACGGGGTTGAGTACCAGCATTCGGACGACCGTAGCCGACAGAGCTACTCGTTTCCGGCGCAAGACGGCTTTGACGACGCGCTGCGCGAAGACGTGGGCAACGCATACGTCGGGACCGGGGCATCGTTGGATTGGGGGCTTTCGTTCAACGCTTCGGCAAAGGCCGAGTATTACCATAGCGGCCGCAACCACAACTGGAACCTGGTGCCGCAGCTCGGCGCCTCTTTCAGCAAGACTCCGAAAAGCATATTCCAGCTCAGCTTCACTTCCCAGCGCGTGTATCCTTCCTACTGGGAGCTGCACGGAGGGACGGCCTATATCAACGATTATGCCGTCATCGTCGGAAATCCGTCTCTACAGCCCTATATGAGCTATGCCGGACAGTTGAGCTACATATTCCGTCAGAAATACGTGGCCACGTTCTACGTCCTTTACGCCGACAAGTATTCCGTCCAGCTTCCCTATCAGTCGGCTGAGGAGCTGAAGCTGGTGTACCAGACCCTCAATCTCGACTATTCGCGTACAGTAGGACTGCAGGTCAACGCGCCGATAGATGTCGGCAATGTCTGGAACGCGACGGCGACCGCCAACGTCTTCAACAAGCGCGAGAAAGCCGGACGTTTCCACGACATCGGTTTCGACAACGGGAAATGGATCTTCTTCGGAAGCCTCGCCAGCACTTTCCGGTTTGCCGAAGGCTTCCCGGTCTCCCTGTCTCTGGATTTCTCGTTCATTTCGCGGTCAATACAGGGACTCGGCACATTGTCCCCGCTGTGGAAAGTGGATGCCGGCGTGAAATGGCAGTTCGGCAAGAAACGTTGCTGCGAACTCGCCCTGAAATGCGACGACATCTTCAACACGTGGAACCCTGATTTGCGCATCAACACTTCCGGACAGGACTTCAGATTGAAGGTGCACGACATGACGCGCAGCCTCATGCTTACGTTCGTGTGGAAGTTCAACGGGTTCAAACCCAAAGACACGTCGGTTGACACATCACGTTTCGGCACAGGAAAATGAAACGCCTGCCTGTCATTGTCTTGGCATGCCTTCTTGCCGTGTCCGATGCGGAAGGGGAGAGGCGTTCCCCGACGCAGCTGCCTGAGGTCGTGGTGGAATCTCCCCGGCACAGAATCCTGCACATATTGGCATATGTCAGGGAATGCTCCACGTTGTCCACCTGCACAGATACCGTTTTTCTGTTCCGGGAAAAGATGGTTGACTATATGCTGCCGTCGAAGGGTGTCGGCTTCAAGGGCTGGTCGAGGCCGAGGATTCTGAAAAGCCGATCCTTTTACCGCTTCACGGATGCCGGAGGGCTCGACAGCGTGAGCGACAACTGCAATCATCATTTCTCATGGTCTGACTGGATGGGGATTGCACCGTCGGCTGAATTGCCGTCCTGCCTGAGGGATGTGGAGTGCGGCATGGACACGGTCCGTGGCAAATACAGTCCTTCCGAGACGTGGACAAGGAACGAAGGCAGGGTTACTGTTGATGTCAACGTGCTGGCCGACAGGGGTGCCCGCAGATGGGTGCCCGGACTTTCGGCATTCTTCGGGAGCGGACTTGATTTCGAGAGCTTCAGGGTCAGGTTCAGCTATGACAATGTTGTCAAGAACTCGGTTTCTCCGGTTGACCTTGCCGGATATTCGTTTGATGTGGAGTCAAACGGACGCGGACACAAGATGTTCAGGTTCAGCCGCATCGACGAGCCGTTTTCCGTAAGCACCCACGCCGATGTCTATATAATGGACAGGGAATACATTACGGTGAAAGAGGCGAAGAAATGGGAACGGCATGATTTCAATGCCGATGAAATAGAAATGCTTGAGCCTGTGGAAGCTCCCGATTTGCCGCCGTCCATACAGACGCTCGTTGACCGGATCTATAAGATTGACCCGGAGGAGATAAGACTCGGACTTGAGCCTGACCGCAGGCTCGTCGGGACGAACTCAGGCAGCCGTAATTTCCGGATAGGGAACCGGGCGCTGTTCCTGTTGAAACAGATTACGGGCATCACCCTTATCAAATCGCGCAGGAACTTCAACCGCAGGTGGGACGAATTCAGGAAGCAATGCCTTCGCGGCAACAAATAAGAGGCTGTTTAAAAATCATTGTTAAACAGCCTCTAAAAATGAACACGCGGCTGGCCGTTTTTTGAATTAAAAGCTGCTCTTAGAGCGCAATTGGCGTGGCCTGGCCCGCCTCCAGCAACGAGCGGTTGCCGCCGTTGATTTCTGAATATGACGGGAAAGCGACTGCCATAGAGCTTTTCCCATACTTTCTGGCAAAGCGCATGGTATGCATGGAGCCGCTTTGCTCGGGACATTGAGCTAAAACCACTGCTCCTGACAGGGCCGCCTGCAAGCGGTTTCTTGCCACAAGCCTTGAAGGATTGGCTTTCGTGCCGAGCAGCTGCTCTGAAAGCAACAGTCCGTTGTTGCCGAGAATCCTGTCCTGCAAAGGCTTGTTTTCACGAGGGTGTGTGATGTCAAGGCCTGAGCCCACGATTGCAATTGTGTCTCCGCCGGCATCGATGCACCCTTTATGGGCAGCGGCATCGCAGCCGAGTGCAAGTCCGCTGACAACGACCGTCCCTTTTTCAGCGAAATGTTTCCCTAACGAGTATGCTGCAGCGACCCCTTGTCTGTCTGCGGCTCTTGCCCCGATTACAGCGACGGCCTCGTCTTTTTTCAGAAGTCCGATATTGCCGAGAAGATGAACAAGCGGCGGGGCATCGTTGCCTATGGCAGCCAAACGCATCGGATAGTTCTCATCCTGAATTGAAAGAGTCCTGATTCCGAGCTCTTGTTGCCGGTCGAATATCCGCTCGGCTTTTTCAAGCCATTCGTCAAATTGCAGTTGGTTCTCATCGTACAGTCTGTCAAAATCGGCAAGACTCATCCGCTTTATGCCACGGGCGCTCGCTCCATGCCATACAAGGCACAGAATCTCTTCAATGGTCAGTTTGTCTTCATTCATGGCGTTGTTTCGTTTGTATATACATGTTCGGCAAATCGTTCCGTGGGGACTGTAGGCTAAACTGGCGGAAGAAAAGTCAAATCCGGCATTTTTCAACTTGCGCATTGAGTCTGTTCAGCCTGCCGTTCATATTACGAAGTTAACAATTGTTTTGCACATAGCCAAATGCCGTCCTTAAAAACTGTTTAAACGGCCTTTAATGCTGCAATAAAACTACGGATTCCGTCCGAACTACCGAACGAAACTCGTACAAACTGCCGAATGACGATATTTTTTATTACCTTTGCATCGCAAAAGACAATGCCTATATGACTATAAAAGAAAAATATAGCTCCATCATAGAATATGAAGTCTTGGTAGTCCCCGTAGGCAACCTCAAAGATTGAACCGACACCGTAATGGCAATATTCACTGATTTTGTGATATGACAGATATCTCTATGGATAATCGCGGGACTCTTCTGCAACTCGACCTGACGGGCATCCTGCGCCAGCGCATGCCACGCAGAATCAACCGTCTCGTGCCGGGATTCATGCTCCGTGCGCTCGAACGCCTCATCCGGCAGGACGACCTCAACGCGCTCCTGCGAGGAGCCTTCCCCCTTGAAGGCTCGGCATTTTCCGACAGCCTGCTGACGCAGCTCGGGGTCAATGTGGAGACTGTCGGCCTTGAAAGAACAGCAGGGCGAAGCCGCCTCATTTTCGCCTCGAACCATCCGCTCGGCGGCCTCGACGGAATAACGATGGTGAAAATCCTCGGTGAGACCTACGGAGACGACAACATACGCGTGATGGTCAACGATATGCTGATGAACGTGAAACCGCTCGCCGGGGTCTTCCTCCCGATAAACAAATACGGGGGACAGGCCCGGCAGTCCGCAAGGCTGATCAATGAAGCCTACGCGTCGGACATGAACATCTGCGTCTATCCTGCCGGACTCGTCTCGCGGCTCGGGGACGACGGCCGCATCCGCGACCTGCAATGGCAGAAGGCCGTGGCGGCGAAGGCAATGGAATTCGGACGCGACATAGTCCCGGTGCGGTTTGAAGCCCTCAACTCGCCTATGTTCTACAAGACAGCCAGGCTACGCAAAAAGTCGGGGCTTAAGGTCAATCTTGAACAGGCATTGCTCCCACGGGAGCTTTTCAGCCAACGGGGAAAGCGGTTCCGCGTCGTATTCGGCTCTCCCGTAAGCGCGGAGGAGATGCGCACATCGGGAAAGTCACCGCTCGAACTCGCCGCCATGCTCCGCGACCTCGTCTATTCACTCTGACAAAGCCTGTCAAACACGGCAAAAAGAAAAGGGGGAAGACTCGAAAGTCCTGCCCCTTTTTCATAAAATAAGCAAATCTGTTTTATTATTTTATGGAATTTTTGCTTGGGAAAGATGCCTCGGAAAACAAGGCTTATTTGCCGAGACGGGCTTTTTCGCGCTCGATGTAGGCATCGACGCTCATGCCGCTGCCGAGACGGAACTCAGGATACTCGGTCTTCAGCGTCTCGTAGCATTTCAACGCGTCGGCATATTTCTTCTGGGCGTCGTAGATGTTGGCTTTCTTAAGAAGCACGCGCGGCACAATCTGAGGATTGCGGTCGGCACGGCTGATGGCCTCGTCGTAGCATTTGAGAGCCTCAGGATATTTGTTGAGGTTGACGTAGCAGTCGCCTTCAAGCACGGTGGCGTTGGCATCGAGAATCGGGTCGTCGCAAGAGAACTTCTCCAGGCTTGCCAAGGCTTCCTTGTATTTTCCCTGGTTGTAGAAAGCCTCGCCTGCGCTGAGGCTGGCAAGATTGCCTCCGTCGGAGCTGCCATACTTCTTGGCGACTTCAAGGTATTTCACCGCCGCGAGCGAATCGTTGCCCTGCGTGTCCATCTCCACCTGGTTGTACGCCTCGTATGATTTGGACTGGTGAGGGTTCTTGTACAGGAATATGTAGCCTGCAATCACAGCCCCGATGGCCACGACCGCGCCTACGGCCCAATATATGATTTTCTTGTTGTCAGCCAATTTCTCTCCGGCAGAAGTCAGATGGGAGTTGAAACTCTCAATCCTGTTCTCTTCCTCCTGTGGATTCTTGTCGTTTGATGCCATTGTTATGTCGTTATATCGTTTTGTCTACTTTTCAAAGTGCAAAATTAATCCTTTTCGGCGGTAAATAAAAATTTCAGACATTATTTTTTGAATGCGCCGCGATTTTTCAGGCATTTTCGATGAAATAAGAGAGAAAAATAGTAACTTCGCATTCCGCTTGCGGAACCGCCGCCGGCTTCCGGCATCCGGGCCTTTCCGCAGGACGCGTAATCCATACGACATGAGCCAACGCCAAAACCTCAACACAGACCTGCGCACAACAATGCGGCTTACACAGCAGCAGCTCCGCTTCGTGAAGCTGCTGGAGCTTTCCGCGCCCGAACTCGAGGAGGCCGTCGAAATGGAAATAGCCGAGAATCCGGCACTCGAAGCCGCCGGCGGCATAGCCGAAGAAGAACAGTCGGCCATGGCCACCGACGACGGGGCGGCTTTCTCTGAAAGCGCGGAGGAAATGCAGAAAGCCGACTACAGGGATCCTGACGAAATACCGCACTACAGGCTTGAGGCACGCAATTTCTCTCCGGACGACAACTTCTATGAGGCCACACAGGCCGACGATTCCGAGTCGATCTACGATTACCTGCGCCGCCAGCTCGCCGTGAGGACGCTCGACCCGGAAGTGGCCGCCGCCGCGACCTACGTCATAGGGAGCCTCGACCCGAACGGCTATCTGAGGAGGTCGAAGGCGCAGCTCGCCGACGACATGGCGATATCCGCCGGAGCTGAACCGGACAGCGACACGCTCGACAAGGCCATCGAGGCCGTGAAGAGCCTCGAACCGGCCGGAATAGGGGCATCCGACCTGCGGGAATGCCTGTTGCTTCAGGTGAAAGCCCTGCCGCCATCGCAGGAACGCGCCGACGCCGAAACCATCCTCAGCCGCTATTTTTCCGAGTTCACGATGAAGCACTCACATCGCATCATATCCCAGATGAAGGCTTCGCCGGAACGCGTGAAGAACGCGATAGACCTGATACTGAACCTCAATCCGAAACCCGGCGCATCGCTCGGCACCGGGGGGAACGAGACCGCAGCCGGAATAATCCCGGATTTCATAATAAACGTGGACCGCGAAGACATCTCCATCTCGATTCCGGGAACCCCCGACCTGCAGATAGAAGAGACTTTCTCCAATGCCGTAGGACGCATGGAACGCAACGCGCGATCCAGGCAGGAACGGCAGGACAGGAAGTTCATAATGTCGAGGTTCAATGCCGCACGCGATTTCATACAGCTCGTCAGGCAACGACGCGAAACGCTGTTTTCCGTCATGGCCGCAATCGTGAAAATACAGAAAGATTACTTCCTGACCCAGGACGTGCATTCGCTGAGGCCCATGATGATCAAGGACATTGCCGCGCTGACGGGCTACGACATATCCGTCATCTCCCGGGCCACCAACAACAAATACGCCGCCACGCCGTGGGGCATATTCCCGCTGCGGTTCTTCTTCTCCGACAGCCTCGGCGAAGAAGGCGGGGAATTCACCAACAGAGAGGTGGAGGCGGAAATCAGGGAGCTCGTCGAGGCGGAAGACAAACGCCATCCGCTCAGCGACGAGAAACTCCGCGCCGCGCTCGTCGGGAAAGGATATGACGTCTCCCGGCGCACAGTGGCCAAATACCGGGACAGGATGAAGATTCCGGTGGCGCGGCTTCGCAAGAACATCTGAACAAACCGACTTACAGTTCATTCATACACACCTAAAACACAAAAATGACAAAATCCAGACTAATATCAGCCGTTACGGCTTTCCTCCTCGCCATACCGTGCATCTTTGCCGTCACAGACGCTGAAATGGAACAGGCACGGGTAATCGCTACACAGTGCTATCTCAGATATGCCAACAACGGCTCCGGATACCTCGACGACATCCATCCCAAAACGATGAAGGAACTCGAGTCGAAGCTCAAGGCAAAGGAGAAAGAGAACATAAAGGCTTTCAATGCCATACGGATTCCGGCCGACTACGCGTCCTGGGACAAGAAGAAACTCGTGGAATACTGGGCTGCCACCGCTTTCAACTCCGGCGGCCTGCTCGCCGAGGGGAAGGCCGCACGCTCGAGGGTGCGTGCACGCATAAACGCCATGAACGTCTCCGCGCCATCCAAACCTGAAGAGGCCAACCCCGAGCATAAGGCCGTGCCGGACTCCGCGTCCGGCAGCCCGCAGCCCGTCTCTGTCCCTGACCCCAAAGAGGATTCAGAAGCTGCATCCGCCGACGCTGCTGCGGCAGACAGCATAGCCGACGCACGGGCAGAGGAGCCCGAACTGACGTCAGTGAAGAAAGAGGACGCTTCGACATGGATATACGTGGCCATACTGATAGTGCTCGTAATAGTGGTGGTGGTGCTTGTGGTGTACGCCGCAAGGACGATGAAGAACAACGCCACCCGCGAGAACGGCCCGCTCGAACCCACGGTGTCGTTCGGAAGTTCCGACTCCGAGATGGAAGCCTTACGCGAAAAGTTCGGCAAAGCCCTCGCCGCAAAAAACGATGACCTGGCAAAAGCCGCTGCCTCGGCCACAGCCCAACGCGAACGTGCCGACATGCTCCAGCGACGCCTCGACGACGCCGAAGCGGAAGCCTCTGCCCTGCGCAAGGAAAACGCCGATTTGCGCGAAAGGCTTGCCGAAGCGAGAAAACCGCAGCCCGCGTCAGCCGCCCCGCGTCCTCAGGCCGCCCCGGCCGCTGAACCGCGCCGCCGTTCCATATACCTCGGACGCGTGAACTCACGCGGAATCTTCATCCGTGCCGACCGCAGCTTCGACCCGGCACACGACATCTACTGCCTCGAGACAGCCGACGGACTCACCGGCTCGTTCTTCGTCGTGGCCGACCCGACGCTTGCCGAGATGGCTCTGCTCACGCCGATGGAGACTTTGGGCGGAGGATGCGAAATCGACAACGCAGCCGATGCCGACACGTCATCCTCCGTCATCACCGAAATGCGCGGAACCGCCTTGTTTGAAGACGGATGCTGGCGCGTGGGCCGAAAAGCCCGCGTCTCCTTCCGCTGATTCGGCACCAATGACAATTGTGGCGTCCTGAAAAATATTGACGGGTCAGAGGGTTTGAGATTATGAATGAATGTTAAACAGTCCGAAGACTGTGGAGACATGCAGGTATGAGCCTGAGATCCCCGAGGTTGGGGTAAAATCCTCCGGGGCTCGATGCCCCGGGG
>CAJSYI010000015.1 GCA_910573745.1 Muribaculaceae bacterium
TTTTTTACATTTTGTTGAATTTCACGCTGTCAACCACCGTTCCGTCAATGGTCATGACAACCACGTACAGCCCCGACGGCAGGGACGAAGCGTCTATGGACATGCCTTCTTGGTTTGCGTCGATTTTTTGCCGCAACGGTCGTGTTTCAGCCTTTTCGATTGCGGAGACGGTTATCTCGCTGTCAGATGACCCTGTGCTGGACAGCAACTTTATATCTAATCTTTCTTCAGTCAGAGACTGGGTAACGGATTTGATTCCGGTTGTCGGTTCGAGTGAAATAGCCCCTTCCGCAAGTTCCCCGTTGCTGGTCATGGCAGAAACCGTGAACGTGTCGTTTTGCCTGGTAGGCTTGACTGTGATTCTGTCGCCGGTTCCAATGACCCCGTCAGTTTGGTCGGACCATTCCGGCCACATCCCGTCTTCTGGCATCAGTGCCTGAAGCTCGACATTTCCGTTGTCTGCGGTCAAGGCATTGATGGTTATAGGCCAGATGAGCATGGCCGGTTCTTTGTATGTAAATGCCGTTCCTCCCACGATGCGGTCATGTTCGTCGCGCTGTATCAGGTCAAACACGTATCTTTGTCCCAGCTGATTGTTGCTTCTTGAATGTATGTTCAGCTTTAAAAACACCTTGTCAAACTCGTTCCTGTTGAGGTTGATCAGGTGGATTGCACCATTGTCAGAAGTGAAACGGAATGTCTGCGGCGCATCCTCTGTCGGCATTCCCACTCCTGAGGTTTTGCTGCCTCCGCGTTGCCATGCATTGAATATTTTTGTTGACATGGTCAATTCAACAGAGGCCACGTCAAACAGGCTCTTGTCGTTTGGTGTGGTGATTCCGGTGCGATCTCTGATTTCGATGGAATGCTTTACGGAGGCGTCAGATGCGTTTCTGACAAATGCAGCCGCTTCCTTGGTGGCGTTTTTGCCGTCCGGTTCAAGAATCATTGTATTCTTTTGGGCGATTCTTTTGGAAGTTTTCGGGTCAAGGCACAGAGTGTCGCTGAATTCTTCCGGTTGTCCGTCATTCTTGATTTTTGCGAGAACCGAGAACAGGTGCCCGTCGGTGTTGTCCTCACCCGGAAATTTGAACATGTTTTCTGTGGTTTTCCAAGGAATCTCCACCGTAACACATTCGCCTGCGGGAATGGAGGGTATGTAGACCGGATTGTCAATTCTTCCTCCGGTAGGTTGAACATAAGGCCGTCTGCCGTAACCTTCCATTCCCATCCATGTGCGTGCAGACATATCGGTTGCCGTTTTGGCCCAATAAGGATGGATGAATTTCGCTTTGGGGTCATTGGTCTCGGTCGCAACGTAATCTTTGGTTCCGTTGTTGTGGATCCTGACGTATACGGTCTTTACAGGTTCTTCCGGGTCGTAATCCGGGTTCTGGTGGCCTGTGTCGCCGTCATCCGTGTTCCTGACCCAGATGTCCGGAGAGTCCCAGAGTACGTCTGTTGTCAGATTCGGTTCCGCCCCGTCATCGTCATAGTTGTCGCGTATGCAGAGATTGGTGTATGGGATATTGTTGAACGCCAGCGTTTCTCCCAATGATGTTGGGGTGGAGATGAATAGTGGATTCTCGTTTTTTCGGTCTTTGTTTTGTGCGAAGGTGAATGCCTCAGCCATAGAGATGATTCCGTCCCCGTCATCATCGGCATTCACAGAAATCCCGAAAGCGTCTTGTCCGTTGATTGCAGAAGTCCAGTGGTAGACGAATTCATCATAAGGTATGTCTGTGCATGCCCATGAACTTTTGTCGTGTTCACAGGCAGTCGCGACAACGCACCCGACATCCGTTAAATCATCTATGAACCCTCCTGAGAAACACTGCCCTAACACTGCATTTACAGTAACTGATTTATCGGTAAATGGTTTTAGCCATTGTGCAAGTTCATAATCATAAAGAGCCTCTTCATTCCATAACCAAATATTAGATGTTGTATAATCATTGTTTGCCCCCCCATGGTCTATTACAAATATAAACAGATGATCATCTTCATTCATTTTCGGAAGCAATCCGTTAAGTACGGCCTGAACGTTTTCTCTTGTTGCAGCATATTGTATGTCATCCAGTCCATCTCCGTCAAGGTCAAGTGGCTGAGATTTGTATCTGTAAGTATTTGTAATTCTCATATCAGGAGCTGGATCTGTACCATCAGACATAAGAACTGATATGTTTTCTTTGGGAATGCAATATCGTTTAGTTAATGTCTGATATATGAAAGAACAATCATTCCAATATCTTTGGTAGTTGTTGGCCATGTTATACCCACCACTTAAGATAATGGCTTGTGTGTGGTTTGCAGACTGTTGTTGGATGTCGTTGGTTTGTCCGAAGCTTACAATCGGTCTATGTGAATCATAAGTTGAATTTCGTGGCATTAAATGCCGTATCTCGAAATTTCCTGTTGGAGCCATACGCAATTTTTGTGTGGAAATGGTGATGTCGTCTCCTGCATTGATGTGTTTTGGAACGGTTATGATGCAGCAGTTGTGTTCCCAACCTTTCATAGGCTCTTCATCTATGAAATAGGTGTAAGATTGGTTTGAGATTTTTGAACTTGTGTCGTTGAGTAAAAATACATCGACTTGATTGGCATCATATTTCTGCATCACAAGATCAAAAGCCTGTTGTTCCGATACGGCCACTTGAGTAGTGGATTGTGAATTGGCATTTGTAAAGAATGCAAAAAGCATAGTAAGAAAGTAATAGATTCTTTTCATAAAGAAATTTTTTGATAGTGAAAACTAAGTTTGTTGTAGAAAGACATTCATCTTACAATGAGATTGAATGGTTTTTCAGCGGCAAATATATAAATTTAAATCCAATTATGCAAATCTTTTGAGAAGAATTTCTGAAATATTTCGGAGGGATTATATAGGGCTGTGATTGTATGTAATTGCTTATTAGGTGATTGAACGAATTTAGAATTTGTAGGTGAGCATTGTGCGGAGGGTCATTGAGGAACTGAGGCGGTGTCCGAAATCCCGGTAGCGCGTGGAGCGAACATAGTTCATGAAGCTGAGAGTGGCATAGAGGTTGCGCCATAGCTTCACGTTGGCGCGGAATTCCGTAACGTTGAACGATGCACAGGAGTGGTCGCCCTGCACGTTGAGCGTCTTGGGGTTCTCTTTTGCCAAATCAGTGCCGGTGCGGTAGCCTTTCCAGCTGAACAGCCTGTAATAGTGATGATTGAGTGAGAACGAGAGCTTGTCCTTGTCGAATATGATGTTGGCTCCCGCCTTTACGGAAAATCCCGAAGCCCAGTTGTAGTTGCGTTCGCCGGCACGGTAATGGTCGGAAAGTATAGAGCCGAGTATGATTCCGTTGGCGTGTGCGTATGCGTCGAGCCGCCATCGGTGTTCCTCCACGTCGCGGAACATTATGCCTCCTCCGACGCTTGCCGGGATGCCGAGTTTGTAAGGCACGCGGTCGAGTCCGTCGATCGTGTCCGAATCGAAGAAGTCGAAATGCTGGTAAAGCCCGACGCTTATGTGCGAGCGGTAGTTCTTGAATATTTCGCGTGCGAGCAGACGGCCTTTTATCTCAAGCTGGCTGAGCAATGGCTGGCCTTTCATAACCGCGAGTTCGGCCGAGAGGGTGAAATAGTCGTAAGGCTTTGTGGATTTTACCTGAAACCTGTCGCCGTATTCCATATCGAGCTGCACGGCAAATCCGGCACGGGTGTCGCGTAGATGTCCTTGGTATTCAAGCAGCTTCAATCCGGCAGAAACCTGAAACGCGAAGCTGGGGCTTCCGAACACACGTCCCGGGGTGGCTCGTTTCCGCCAGGCGTCGCCTGTGATTATGCGGTTCAGGCCTCGTATGGGCGACAATACGAAGGCGGCGGCTTCGCGTCCGAAGCGTTCCCACCCGCCGCTGCGGTCGTCAAGCACAGCGTCGGAGGCGCGGAAAAGTGTCTCGCCCAGCACTGCGCCTCCTATCGGAGTGGCTATTATGTCGTTGGTGGACGGGTATTCGCATTCCATGAAAAGCTCCCACATCGCGCTGCCGCCGATTGCAAAGAGTTCAGACTGCCAGAAGTTGAAGCCGTTGGCGCGTCCGGCGTTGAAGTAGAGCGAGCCGTTGTATGGATGCAGGAATGTGTTGGTGCCGAGCATGTCGTTGTCCCATATGAATCCGTGCTTGAAGTTCTCTTTTATGGAATTGAGCGATATGTAGGCGAAATCGCCTTTCTGCACATATCGGTCGAAAGCCCAGAGTCCGATGTTGAAGCCGAATGTCTCGGCAGCCGCCCGCCAGAAATGTTTCTTGCCGTAGTATGCGACATCGGCCGAGTCGGGCGGCACCACCGGAGCCACCGCTTTTTTGATTGCCATCTGGGCCGAGGCGGAAACGACACAAAGCGCCGAAAATGCGAGCATCGTCAGCGTGGCGAAGATATGTTTCCTGGTGTTTGACATAGCATATAGTGTGTTTCTTGGAGCGTCTTACAAATGTATGACACTCTTAAGATACAACAAAAACGCATCACCAGGGGTCGGTGCGAAACATGAAAAAATCCGGCTGCCATTCGTGGCTACCGGATTTTGAACGATATATTTGGATAGAAAGCTTGTCTGTCGTTGGCGGTCAGTCCACTTTCAGGTCGGAAAGAATCTGGTCGATGTGCTTTTCGGCCTTGACCACGGTTTCTTCGTACAGTTCTTTGGAAGGCATGTCTTCGCGCACCTCGATGTAGAACTTGATTTTAGGCTCTGTCCCTGACGGGCGGATTGAAATCTTGTCGCCGGCTTCGGTCAAGAACTGCAGCACGTTGCTCGTGGCCGGGAAATTCATTTTCGTGGTTTCCCCGGTCTTGAGGTTGCGGCAGTTGAGGTCGGCATAGTCTTTTATCTCGACTATCGGCGAGCCGGCGAGCTCCTTGGGCGGGTTTTCGCGGAATCCTTTCATCATCGCTGCTATTTCGTCGGCACCGGTCTTGCCCGGACGCACGATGCTTATGCCGCGTTCGCGGGAGAAGCCGTATTGTGCGTATATGTCTATCAGGAGCTCGTAGAGGTTCATGCCTTTGTCGGCTGCCCAGGCTGCCATTTCGGCCATAAGGGAATTTGCCGATATGGAATCCTTGTCTCGCACGAACGTTTCGGCAAGGAATCCGTAGCTCTCTTCGCCTCCGCCGATGTAGCGTCCTTTCCCTTCCATATTGCGCATCACGTCGGCAATCCACTTGAAGCCGGTGTAGCAGTCGAAGCACTTCACGTTGTTGGCGTCGGCTATGCGCTTGATGGTCTCGGTGGTCACGATTGTCTTCACGCAGTATTCGTCGCCCGTTATTCGTCCGAGTTCGGCGTTGCGCGTGATGATGTAGTTGAGGAGCATCATGACGAGCTGGTTGCCGTTGACGAGCTGGTATTCGCCTTTCTTGTCGCGCACGGCGAGGGCGATTCGGTCGGCGTCTGGGTCGGCGGCAAGCACGATTTGCGCGCCGGTCTTTTTGGCCTTTTCTATGGCCATTTCAAGAGCCTCGTGGTTTTCAGGGTTAGGGGACTTTACAGTCGGGAAGTCGCCGTTGTGGATGTCCTGCTCAGGCACATGTATCACCTCGTTGAATCCCCAAAGCTCAAGCGAACGGTATGTGAGCCGCGTGCCCACGCCGTGGAGCGGGGTGTAGACGATCTTCATGTCGGAATGGCGCTTGTCGCTTTCAGGGGAGAGGGACAGCGTATGCACGTCGTGGAGGAAATCCCGGTCTATTTCAGGGCCTATGATTTCAATCAGCTTTTTGTCTCCCTGGAATTTCACCTGGTCTACGGAGGTTATCGCCTCTACGTATTCAATGGTCTTGACATCGTGGGGGGCTATCATCTGTGCGCCGTCGCTCCAGTAGGCCTTGTAGCCGTTGTATTCCTTGGGATTGTGGCTGGCGGTGATCATCACGCCGCTTTGGCATCCGAGTTTGCGTATGGCGTATGAAACCTCAGGGGTGGGGCATCCGTCGTCGAAAAGATACACCTTTATGCCGTTTGCCGAGAATATGTCGGCTGCGAGTTCTGCGAATTTGCGAGAGTTGTGGCGCACGTCAAACCCGACCACGACGCTTATCTGGGGAAGCTCCTTGAAGCAGTCGTTCAGGTAGTTGGCCAGTCCCTGAGTCGCCGCTCCTACAGTATATGTGTTCATGCGGTTTGATCCGGCACCCATTATTCCGCGCAGTCCTCCGGTGCCGAATTCAAGGTCTTTGTAGAAAGCCTCTATAAGCGGGGATTTGTCTTCCGCGTCGAGCATGGCTTTTACCTCGAGACGCGTCTGTTCGTCATATTGGGTGCCGAGCCACTTTTGGGCTTTGGCTTCTACTGTCTTGAGTAGTTCCTTATTGTCCATTATATAATTAAGATATATGAAGTTTTTTGTTGTTTACCGGCTTGGCATGGTCTGTATCGTATGGTCAGAATCCGGTTTATCATTGTTAAAACGCAAAATTAGCCAAAAAAGTTGATTGGAGCAAATTGGGTCTGATTGGATTTTTTTTTGTAATTTTGTCATTCACGACGGGTCTCTCCTATTGTATTTTGGTATATAGCTGATTTTAAGAATGATACAATCAATGACCGGTTTCGGCCGTGGCGCAGCCGCCTCGGAGTCGAAAAAAATCACAATAGAAATCAAATCTCTCAACAGCAAGCAGCTCGACCTTTCGATGCGTGTTCCTCCGTATTTCCGTGAGCTTGAGGTAACTATGCGTTCGGAGCTTGCCTCTGTGCTGCAGCGCGGCAAGGTGGAGCTTAACGTATCGGTCGAGAACATCGTCCCGGAGGCTTCCGCGGTGATCAACACGGAAGTCCTGCAGCAGTACAGGTCGCAGATTCTTGCGCTTGCCGGCACTCTCGGGATTCCCGAACCTGCCGACTGGTATGCCACGTTGCTGAGGCTGCCCGATGCTCTAAAGACCGAACTGAAGATGGTCGATGCCGCCGACGAAGAGGCTTTCCGCCAGGCTTGCAGGGAGGCGGCTTCTGCGCTCATGGCGTTCAGGAGCCGTGAAGGCGAGCGTCTGTTCCAGTTCTTCGTGGAGAAGATAGACAATATCAGCAGCCTTCTTGCTTCGGTGGAGCCTTTTGAGGAGAAAAGGGTGCCGAAGATTCGGGCAAGGCTCGAAGAGCAGCTTGCCAAGCTTGACAGCGTGGAGTATGACCGTGGACGCCTTGAGCAGGAACTCGTTTTCTATATAGAGAAGCTCGATGTTACTGAAGAGAAGACGCGTCTGCGTTCGCATCTCAACTATTTCCTTGACACCCTCGGCCTTCCGGCTGACTCCGGGCAGGGAAAGCAGCTCGGATTCATTGCCCAAGAGATGGGGCGTGAGATAAACACTCTCGGCTCGAAGGCCAACGACCCTGACATGCAGAAGATAGTGGTCAAGATGAAAGATGAGCTTGAACAAATCAAGGAGCAGGTGCTTAACGTGTTATGAAAGGTAAAATCATAATTCTTTCCGCTCCCTCCGGCACCGGCAAATCTACCGTCATAGGGAGGCTGATGCAGATTCCGGCACTCAGGCTCGGATTCTCCATTTCAGCCACGAGCCGCAAGCCCCGCGGCAATGAGCAGGACGGCCGCGAGTATTATTTCATTTCCGACGAGGAATTCCGGCGTAGGGTTGCTGAAGGAGATTTCGTGGAATATGAAGAGGTGTATGCCGGCACCCACTACGGCACGCTGAAATCGGAAGTGGAGCGCGTAACGGATTCTGGAATGAATCTTATCATGGACATCGATGTCAAGGGCGGGGTCAACGTTAAAGACATCTACGGGGACAGGGCGCTTTCAGTGTTTCTTTCCCCTCCGAGTCTGGAGGTGCTTGAACGCCGTCTGCGCGGAAGGGCCACAGACAGTGAAGATACCATCCGCAAACGTCTTGACAAGGCTGAGTATGAAATAGGTTTCGCTTCCCGGTTTGACCTTTGCGTAGTAAACGATGACCTTGAAGAAACCGTAGGCAAGGTGGCGTCGGCCATATCCGGCTTCATCGCTGAATGATGGAAATCGGAATCTACGGAGGCACTTTCGATCCTGTCCACATAGGACACGCTGTCGTTGGCAGTTATGTGGCTCAGTTCGGCGGGGTTGACGAGGTCTGGATGCTTGTCAGCCCTCTGAATCCGCTGAAAGACGGACAAAGAAGGCTTTTCACCGACTGCCAGCGGCTTGAGATGGCGAGGCTCGCGATGGCCGGATGTCCAAGGGTTCGGGTCTCCGGTTTTGAGATGTCGCTTCCAGTCCCGTCCTACACCTACGGGACGCTCTGCGCTTTGCGGGACTCATATCCTGAACATAGTTTCCGGCTTGTCGCCGGAGCCGACAATCTCCGTGATTTCCGTCTTTGGAGGAATCCGGGAGGAATCTTGCGTGAATTCGGACTGTTGGTGTATCCGCGTCCTGGAGTGGTTCTGACTCCGGAATTCATATCCGGAATGGAGATGGATTATGACGCTCCGGATTCGATACGCTATCTTGCTGACGCGCCTACTATGTCGGTCTCGTCCACTTTTATTCGGGAAAAACTGTCGGCAGGAACCGATTTGCGTTTCCTCATTCCGGATGCCTCCTATGCCTATGCAAAGCGGGTTTTGGGGTTCAGGCATTAGGTTGCGGAGTGTAATGGCATTATAAGAGCTTGTTTAATAATAAATGTTACCGTCAGGGCGGTCAGTCGTCGAGCAGATTTCTGCTTGTGGTGAGGGAGTTATGGGGTTCCATAACGACCGAAGCGCAGGCGGAAATATGCCGGCGGATGACCGGTGGAAGGAGGTTTGTTTAATATCGTTGATGTATTTTTGCATTTGTTTCAAAAGCCGACAAGAGATTGAGTGATTATGAAATTACCGTTTGTCCCGTATGTCTCGGCCGCTTTTCGCCCTGTCCCTCAGTCGTGTACATAAAGTACACTCCTTCGTCACATGTCGAAAACCATCTCAAGCCATACGACCCTGTCGGCAACATTTATTATTAAACAAGCTCTAATAAAGAGAACGGGCATCGGGAAAACCCGGTGTCCGTTCATATTCTTCAGAGAAAGCCAGTGGTTCAGAAGTTGTAGCCGAGGGCTATTGAGCAGCGGTTCATGTGGCTTTTGACGTCTTCGCCCTTCTCGTTGTGTACGAAGTCGGTCATTCCGAGCTGGCCGGTAACGCCGAGGTAGAATTTCTGGTAGGTGAATCCTACGCCTATGTTCCAGTACGCCTGGAATCGGTTGAGTGCCGGCCCTTCGTCGTCATAATCCTTATAGCAAGAAGGGGCTACGTGTATTTCTTTTGAGAAGTTGCCAGCTTTGGCTTCTACCGTAACGTAGCTGTCGCAGCTGAAGCCTGCTTCGAGCTGCGGGCCTGTGAAGACTGAAACCTTGAAGTCTTTGGTGAAGTCGAAGTGGTAGCCGAGATTCAGAGGAATGCGGATACCGGTTTGGCGTAGGCTGTTGTGCTTGGTTTTGAAGTTGGAAGGAAGCTCACCGATGAAGTCTTCTATGTATGTCCATTTCCAAGTGTTGTAGAATAAGCTCACGCCCGGCTCGAAGTAGAGGTTTGCCACGATGGGGATATTGTAGACAGCCCCGACGCTGAAACCCACGCCCTTGTCGAAGGCGTCGAATTTGAAGTCGTCATACTTCAGTTCGGTTGGGTTGGAGATGTCGAGAGATGCCCGAATGCCCCAGAAAGGCTTGTTGTCAGGGTTGTTGATGATTCGCTGTGCGTTTGCGCCGGTTGCTGCCAAGGCCGCAATGGACAAGCTGAACAATAATTTCTTCATAGTCGGTTTGTTTTTAAGTAACTGTTGATTGTTGTGCAAAGTTAGCTAAAAGTTGTGAAACATACAAATGTGCTTTATGTTGAAAACGGTTCAGGGTGATATCCGGACATGCAATCAGAAAGGGCAGACCGGTGATGCGCCAGTCTGCCCTTTTTATGTTGAAGGTTCAGTCCTTTTTATTTGACTGCCTGTTTTTTGCCGTTTACGATGTAGATGCCTTTTTCAAGATTGCGGAGCATATCTGCCGGTGCGTTGTCGAGCACGCGTTCGCCAGCGAGGTTGTAGACGGTTACTTTTCCGTCTGCCTCGATCATTTCCACTGATGCGGCGGGGTCTACGTTGTAGTTGAACTCGATGGTGCGGTTGATGTATTTCTTGCCGTTGGCGTCGGAGAATTCGATGGCTCCTTCAGGTATGCGCAGCACATAGCTTCCTTTGGCCTCTATTTTGCCGAATGAAACAGAGATGATGCCGTTGCTGATCGAAGGAGTGGCGGTCGACTGCTTTCCGTCAAAAATGAGCGAGAAATTCTTCACTGAAGAAGGAAGCGCGATTGAATAGTTGGCCGGAGCGGAGAATTCAAAGCGTTCGAGAGACTTATATGTCTTGTCAGGCACCGGGTTTGCCACAGGCTTTTCGTCGGTGAACTGGTCTTCCGGAACACTTCCCTTGATGGTGTAATTGAATTCGATGCGTTTGTTCGTGTATAGTCGGCCTCCTTCGATTTCCGAGAGCAGGATGGTTCCTTCGGGAACGATGAATCTGTAGTCCCCGGGTTCGGTGAAAGGAACCACTACGGGCAAGCCGTCTTCATATACGATGTTGCCGCTCCCGTCCTCTTTGTAGAAACGGAATTCCCATCCCAGCTTGTCGGTAAGCACGCCTTCTCCGGCAAAAAGCATATCTTTTGTGGAGCCGTCAGGCATTTCTACCAGCCCTCTTGAGCCGGCTTTCAGGCCGAGGTTGTCGTAGAGGCGTTTATCCAAAGAGTTCTTGTTGGAAATCTGGAACGATACTGAGCGGAGCTCGGTTACTTCGCCTTCAGCCGGCGACACGTTGGTGATCTGGAACTCTATTGGTTCGAACACGCGAGTGTCCTCGATGGTAAACTTTACTGAGAACTGAGGGTTGTCAGTTCCGTCCACTTTCATGAAGCCGGCGGGGAAAGTCATCGTATAGTCTCCGTATTCTTTGAGTGCCAAACCTTTGGATTCGCATGTGAACTTGAATCCGTTCAGGTTGATGACGTTGCCGCTCTGGTCGGTCTTGGAGAGCTGTGAGATGTAGAAATCTCCGGTGAAGTTGTTTGGCCCTTCCACGTGGACTTTTTTGCCTTCCGATACGGCAACGCTGCTGACATTGTTGATTTCGGCGAACACCATTCGAAGCGAAATCACTTTCATGTCTTTGATTTCTGAGGCGGTGGAGTAACCTTGGCCTTGGAGCCATTTGATGTCGTAGGGGCATTCTTGGGCTATGCCGGTGAATGCAAGGCACACGAGTGCCACCAATGCAGATAAGATTCTTTTCATGTGTAAAAGAAATTTGAAGTTAAAAAGTATTTTGGTTTGATTGTTTCAGGCTTCTTGTGGGCAGGCTCGCCCCAAGAAGCCTTTTGTTCTGTGTTGTGCTTTCGGTGGTTGTGAAGATGGCGGTCAGTCGTATTTCACGAAATTGCCTTGTTTGTCAAACTCGATGTCTATTCCGTTTGACAGTGAGATTTCGTATCCGTTACGCTTCTTTTCTATACCCACTATGCGTGTGCCGGGGTTGTTCTTCTTCACGAATGTGCTTATTGCGGTCGGGACGAAGGCGGAAGGGACAGATTTTTCGATGTTGGTCTCAATCTCTTTCCAGTTTCCGTCACGGTCGAATGTTATCTCCGAGCCGTCGGTGAGCGTGGCCTCATACTCACTTATGCGGCCGAAATCCTTGTCGATCTTCACGACGCCGACGCGGGTCTTGAAGTTCTTCTTGATCACCGACTGTGCAGCTTTAGGAAGCGCACTTGCGTCGTGTCCGTATGTGTCTTTGGCGTCTGCGGCCAAAGACAGGCCTGCAATCATGAGCAGGCCGAGGATGATTCTCTTCATATTCGTTTTGTCATTACAGTTTACGTATAAACGCCTCAGGCTTAATAAAGTTGGTTTTTTGTATTGTCCTCAGTCGTTTATCGTAGGCCGGGACGGAGCCTTTTCGCGTGCGTGCAGATCGCTCAGAAGTTGCTTGCGGCGCACGCGTTGCAGCACGTAGAGGTCGTAGTAGGAGAGGAGCAGGGTGGTCAGCGGCAGTGCGATTATGAGTCCCATGAATCCGAGAAGGCTGCCCCAGACAGAGAGGGAGAGCAGTATTATGGCGGGGTTTAGGCCCATGGCCTTTCCCATGATCTTAGGGGTCAGTATGAGGTCTTGGATGCATTGCACGACCACGTACACCGCCATGCTTTCCCAGAATATCATCCAGAAGCTGTCGCCGGTGCTTACGGTGTAGACTATGCAGAGCACCGCCGTGATCGGCAGCGAAATCAGCTGGAGATACGGAACCATATTGAGCATCCCGATGAAAAGGCCCAGCACCACCCCCATCGGAAGCCCTATTATCACGAATCCGATGGAGAACATTATCCCCACGAGGGAGGCGATGACCGCCTGTCCCCGGAAATACCTGTTCATGGCGTTCTTGCAGTCGTCGAAGATGTGGAACACGCGGTGCCTGTGGCTTTGGGGCACAAGCTGACGGAAGCTGAGCATCAGCCTTTCATAGTCGATCATGATGAATATCACGTATAGCACCACAATCAGCCAGCTCACCGCACCGAACACGAACGCCACGCTCGAACTGAGGAACGACCATCCCGACGAAAGGGTCTCTTTCAGAAGCGTGCCCCACTGGTCTTTGGAAAGGTATCGGGTGATGGTGTTGAAGTCCACGTTTTCACGTATGAAGTCGTGGATGCTGCGGCTTATGTAAGGGATGTCGATCTGCGTCGTTGCGTATTTTCTCACCACGTCGGCCATTGCCGAGGTCTCGGAAATGAAGTATGGCACGAAAAGGGCGAGGAATACGCCGAAAGCCAGGCATGCCTCCAGAAGCGTGAGCACCACCGGGATGAAGCGTCCTTTCAGGCGGGTCCAACGCTGGTTCCATCTCACGAGCGGTTCAAGCATATATGCAATCAGGCATGCCACCAGAAACGGCAGAAGCACGCCTTTCAGACAGTTGAGAAGGACGATGGCCGCTACGATGCCCGCAATCGAAAAGATGATGCGGACCACTCGGTCGAAGGTGTACGGTTCCCGGATGTTATGCTCGCTCATATCGTGATTGATGTTCCGTTTCTGTTTTCAAACCACTAAATTACTCATTTTTTCTGGAAGAGCGTGCAAGCATTCCGGTTTTTTCGGAAATTTGTTGTATCTTTGCACCTGACGCTTTTCTCCTCGAAATGGTATGAAGACATATTTATTGAACATAATCAGCGTTTTAACGGCGTTCTGCATATCCTCGGGAGTGATCTGTGCCCATGCTCCTGAAGAAGCGGTAGCGGCTTTCGTGCATTCTCCTTCAGTGGATTCGGCAAAGGTGGCGGTGATGGTCAGGGATTTGGGCAGCGGCAATGTCGTTGCGTCCTACAATGAAGACGTGCCTCTTGTCCCGGCATCGATACAGAAGGCCGTAACGACCGCCACTCTGCTGAGGACGGCCGGAAAGGACTGGGCTTATCACACCAAGGCTTATGTGGACGGAGACGTGGAGCGCGGGGTGCTTGAAGGGAATGTAGTGGTGGTGGGTTCGGGAGACCCCACCCTCAATTCCTCCAAACTTCCATTGACTCCCGATTTCGTTGCAGATGTGGCGTCGGCATTGCGGACGAAAGGCATCGACAGCATTGCCGGGAAGATAAGGGTGGACGGCTCGGTGTTCAAAGGGCCGGCGGTGCCGCCGTCATGGGCTTCGGGAGACCTCCGGCATGCTTACGGCACCGGATGCCATGGGTTCAATTTCCAGAACAACGCTTCCGGAAAGTCGTCGGTGTCCGACCCGGCCGCCGTCTTCGTGTCGAAGCTTAAGGCCGCTTTGGCCGGTATGGGCATACGCATAGGGGGCAACGGCTTGGATTCCGGGCGCAGGCGTCTTGTCTTTGACCATCGTTCTGCCCCGCTCGACGAAATAATGCGTTCCTGCATGATGCGCAGCGACAATCTTTATGCTGAGGCACTTATGCGTACCATCCCGTTGTCGGTCGGTAAGGAAAGCACTCCGGAGAAGGCCGCTGAGATAGAATATGATTTCTGGAAGAGGAAAAGGGCGGATACCGACGGGGTGAAGATCGTGGACGGCTCCGGGCTTTCCCGTTCCAACAGGACTACGGCGTCGTTCATGGCCGATGTGCTTGAAGAGATGGGCGGGGATGCTTACTATGCGTCTTTTTTCCCTCTCGCCGGACGGGAAGGCACATTGAAGCGTTTTCTGTGCGGGACGCATCTGGAAGAATACGTGGCGTTGAAGACCGGCTCCATGTCGGGCATACAGTGCTATGCTGGCTATAAGCTCGACGACGATTACGTGCCTACGCATTCAATAGTCATAATCATCAACGGCATGAAGGGCGGGCGCGGTGCCGTCCGTTCAGAGGTGGAGAAAATGCTGCTTTCCATCTTTCCTGAGCCGTGAATTTTATATGAACCTGTTAACAAGACTTGTGATAGACGATGGACAGATATAAAGAACTCCTTGACCTGGCGTTCGAGCTTGAAGGGCTCGTGCGTCTGCGTCTTGAGCGTGAGAAAGACGAGGCTCTTGAAGACCTTATATCGGATAAGGTGAGGGCGATATGCTCTGTTTCCGGGCTGGATTGCCGTGAGATGCGGAATGAAGCCGCAGAGGCGTGCGTTGGAGACGACGGCACGGCGGACGTAACTGCCGGGTCTGATGAGATGTTCTACTCGCTTCCTGACGAGTGCGATGAATACGAGGCTGAAGAAGTGGAGAAGCGCATGCCTGAGCCTGAAATTTCCGGTTCCGGACGTTTTCCCGCCAAAGGCCGGGCTGCGACAGAGAGGCCCAAGCCGCTTCTGAGCGTGAACGACCGTTTCAGGTTCCGCCGTGAGCTTTTCTCAAACTCCGATCCTGATTTCAATGCGGCCCTTGACCTTGTGGCCACTATGGATTCATATGATGAGGCCGAGGACTATTTCTACAATGATCTGGAGTGGAACCCGGAAGATGCGGTAGTGGTGGAATTCATGACCCTGCTTACCCGTTACTTCAAGAAATAGGGTCATGGCAGGAAAACTGTTTATAGTGCCTACGCCTGTGGGCAATCTCGACGACATGACTTTCAGGGCCGTGGAGACATTGAAAGAGGCCGACCTGATACTTGCGGAGGACACCCGGACGTCGGGCGTGCTGCTTAAGCATTTCGGCATAGAGACCCCGATGCGCAGCCACCATAAGTTCAACGAACATGAGACTTCCGCCCGTGTGGCCGAACAGGTGGAGGGCGGAATGACTGTGGCCCTCATCTCCGATGCCGGCACTCCTGGCATCTCAGATCCCGGGTTCATGCTTTCCCGCGAGTGCCGGCGGCGCGGGCTGCCAGTGGAATGCCTCCCCGGGGCCACCGCCTTTGTCCCTGCGCTGGTGGACTCCGGACTGCCTACTGACAGGTTCGTCTTCGAAGGGTTCCTGCCTCCGAAGAAAGGACGGGCCACGCGCTTGGCCGAACTGGCCGGTGAACAGCGCACTGTCGTGATATACGAGTCGCCGAAAAGGCTGCCGCGCACCCTCCGCCAGCTTGCCGATGTTTTCGGGACGGAACGCCCTGCGGCCGTCTGCCGGGAAATATCGAAACTGCACGAGACGATCCACCGGGACACGCTGGGTGAACTCGCCGGTTATTTCGAAGTGAACAATCCGAAGGGGGAAATTGTTATTGTCATTGAAGGTTGCGGGAGAGCCGCCAGGCCGAAGAGCTCCGGCACGGAAAGGCCAGACCGCGACGAAACCTTCTGAAACTTGAAAATTCTAACTGAACCACACCTCTAATTAATTTTTCAAATTATGAAAAAAACGTTTTTAATCTGCGGTACGGCCGCTATCCTGCTTGCGTCATGTGCAGGCAATGAAAAGAAACTCAACGAGGATTCCGCCAAGATCGCAGACCTCACCGAGGAATACAAGGAAGCTTCCGACTTCAACGATTCCCTGATGCTCCTTATGGGCGACATCTACACGGGTCTCGACTCCATCAACATGCAGGAGGGCTTGCTCTACAATATGAACCAGGGCGACAATGCCGACCGCCGCGCCGAAATACGCCGCAACCTTGCCGCCATCAAGGCCCGCCTCAACGCCAACAAGCAGCTTCTGGCCGACATGGAAGCGAAAGTAAAGAATTCCGGCAACCAGAATTCCGTGCTCACCAAGACAATCGACCAGCTCAAGGCTCATATCGCTCAGCAGGACGAGAAGATAGCCCAGCTTCAGAACGACCTCGAAAACGCCAACAAGCAGATAGGTGAACTCAACAACACCGTTGCGCAGAAGGAAGAGGAAGTGAAGGCCGAGACAGCCGCCAAGGAACAGGCCCAGCAGGAAGCCGTGGCCGCCGAGAACGAGGCCAACAAGGTGTTCTACGCTATCGGCACCAACAAGGAGCTGAAGAAGAACGGTCTGCTTGAAAAGAAATTCCTCGGTGCCACCAAGGTGATGAAGGGCAACTACAACGCTGCATACTTCACTACCGCCGACAAGCGCAACATCACTACAATCCCGACCACTGCGAAGAAAGTCAAGGTATGGAGCAATATGCCTGCCGACTCTTACCAGATTGTAAGCAACGCTGACGGCATAAAGAGCATCAAGATAACCAATCCCGCCAAGTTCTGGAGCCTCACTCCTTACCTCATCATCCAGGTAGACTGATTGCCGGACCGTAGAAACGCATAATATCAGAGAGGCTGTGTCAAACGACACAGCCTCTTTGTAGATAGCAGATAATCAGTGGTTGTAGACGTAAAAATCAGTGGTTGTTTGTGCCTTGGATTCTCATAGTTACAGTTCGGCCACTTTGCCCATATAGAGGATGGTGCTTGTGCTGTTTTCCATGATTATAAGTCCGAAGGGACGATCGAATGCGATTTTCAATGGATCATTGCCGGGAGAAGTGGCGTCTCCTGTTTCAGTTACTGCGGTCGCAACGGTGCCGGACTCGTTCACCTGAAGTACGGTCTTCTGCCGCATTGCCGAAGGTGTGCAGCCGTTGAAGATACTGGAGAAGTGTCCCGATTCGCTGAATGTCTTCGTCAGACCCGCAGCGCATAAAACGTTTGCGAGGTTGGCATTGTCCTCGGACAGACTGAATTTTGGCAGCGAAAGGCAGAGGTCGCCGGTATGGTATTCAGATGCAGCGTCGTATTCATAAGTTATTATTTTCTGCTCCATCACGTCGTTGACGTTGAGGCCTTCATTAGGGAGGACAAGAAACATAGAGTATCCGCCGTTGCCATATTCCAGCCAAAAAGACGTGTATTTTGGAGTCTTGCACCAATTTACTTTAACGCCAGAGAGGTGCATCATGTCAACAGTGGCCTTCTTTCCCGATTCACAGGTGAATTCTTCTTTGGCAGTGAGTGCCGCGTCAAAAGGATTTTTCCACTTGCCGTTGAAATACGCCGCATTCAGAAGAAGGAAGTTCCCGGATGGCGGTTCTGACAGGAATGCGGGAATCATACCGCCTGTGTTGTCGGAACACCATTTGTTGACATCCTGCATGGCCTTGCTGCTTCCTTTGTCATATGAGAACACAGAGGCGGTGAAAACTGATCTGCAGACATCGACAAACTGCTGTCCCGGAGTGATTGCATTGTCGAACCAAGCCGAATTGGCCAGTGAGAACTTGACAGTGTTGTCAACTTTTGGCAGTTCTGTAAGCATCAGCTTGTTGAATCCGTTGAGGGACTGAAGATCTTTTGCTCCTAAAAAAGTTGTCAGCTCCTGCCTGGCCTCTTCGTCGGCTCCGTTGGCAAGCATGGAGAGGGTCATATGCATTCCAAGCGGAGAGAAGAACTGGTTGCCTTTTGGAGTGGCGTCGGTCATCTTGTCCCAGACTTTGAATGAGAATCCTAAGTTTTCTTTCGCTATTTCTCGCTGTTCGGCGTTCAGTTGGATTGAATGCCTCGGATTTGGCTGTTCACTTCCGTTTCCCGGTTCGTCGGAGCTGCAAGCTGTCATCGACACAATACCCACAAGCGTCAGTGTTGAGGATATTAACTTCATTTGATTCTTCATAATTTATGATTTAGTTGTCGTTTGTTTGGAAACCTGAATAGATATGGAGATTTTTTTGTTTCTCAAATGTTCCTCTCTCATCATCGGTATATTTTAAGAGTGTGTTTGAATTTTTATCTGGTTTTTACAGGCAGTTTTACAGGGCTTTCCGAGCCTTGGAACGAGGCGCATGGCGGACTGTGCAACGAGTGAAAGGACGGAAATGACGTGAAAATGCCATAGTGTGCCGTTCGAGTGTGCCTTTATGGGTCTTTCGGGTGTCTTCACGCCTTTGACCCGGTCATGCAGCCCGCTGCACTCCCTCGTCTGCATACGCGAATCCGTCCCGGAATCCTCCATAAAAAATCGTGAAGAAAAATTTCAAAAATACTCTAAGTTTATATATTGATGACTACTTTCTTTACGTCAAGATGTCTTGGTCTATGGATTCTTTTTCTTCCGGCCTCCGATCACCACTGCAAGGCCGATGTCGATTGAATTGAATCCTTTGCGGATTATGTGTGCCGATGCGAACACACGCAGGTGGCTCCAAAGCTCCACGCCGACTTTCGGGATGAACACCGCCCCTGTGCCGCTCACGTCATAAATCCGGTCGCCCACGGTGTCGTAAAACCCGACACCGATGCCTATTCCCGCGAACGGGTTCACCTTCTTGCCTTGCCTGAAATTGTAGGCGCCTGTCAGTGCGAGCGACAGGATGCGGTTTGTCTGTTGGTATGTGTGTGGATTCCGCTCAAAGTCGCGGATCACTCCTGTGAAATCGGCTGTTATGCCGCAGTCGAATCGCGTTTCCGGGATGTTGTAGCGCATGGAGAGTCCCATGGTCAGGCCTCCTTTCCCGCGTGCGACGTGGTATTTGTCTGCCGGGAAAGCCGCACCGAAGTTGGCTTCTCCCTCAAACATCTGGACCCGTGTATGCGCTGACGTCTCTTGAGCCACTGCTGTCAAGCTCTCAAGCAGACTTAATGCCACAGAAATAATCAATATCAGTATCTTGCCCATTAACAAATTTTCTGATTACCTTGAGCCTGTCTATGTAAGCAGCGCAGGCTCAGGGTTGGTTGTTATGGATTATTTTCCGATGTGTTTTTTGCCTCCTTGGATGTAGATTTGTCCTTTGGCAGGCTTTTCTATCCTCATTCCATTTAGGTCGTAGATGTCGTTTTTGCTTGTTTCAGTTTCGGCCATTGATTCTTCCACTCCTGCGGAAGGGTTTGCGAATTCTCCATCGACGAGCTTCATCAATCCTCCGTTGTAGAGCGTTACCCATACGGTTTCTCCGTCCAGTGCGATTGAAGTGATGGTGTCGGTAGTGCCGTCTTCTTTTTTGCAGACGTATTTTTTGAACGTGGTGCCTTCTCCTTTTACAAGCGTGTTGCCTGCTGCGAACCATATCACGTCTCCCTCTCCGGTTACTGCTTTACAGTCGGCCGGAATGGAGCTTATGGGATGCTCCAGCACAGAGAACTTTCCGTCGGCATATTTCCGCATGCCCTTTTCAGTGGCGAGTATCACGGTGCCGTCGTCCTGCACATAGAGGCCGTTGACGTTGTCGGTGCATTCCTGTATGAAAGTCAAGCCGGCTGCATCGATGTATCCGAATTTGTTGTCCGCTGTGTTGCTCTGAACGCCGACCCACATCCTTGATTCTTTTTCCGAATATGCCAACGTGTGGAAGTCATAATGCGATGCTACAGGATTCGGCCCTTCGTACGTTTTCCATCCGGACTCGTTCTGGTGTAGCGCCATTTGCGTCGCGCCTACCCAAAGGCCGTCGGCAAATACGAGCGCGGCAATGTTCTGCGGGGCGTGCGCATCGAATTTCAGGGCGGAGAATTCCGAGCCGTCGAAGGTTGCGACTCCCTGCGTGCCATGTCCGCCGACTGTCACCAAGCCATCGGGGGACAAGGCGACTGCGGTCAGGTAGTTGTATTTGTCGGTGGAGAATGTCTTCGACTCGCCGGATTGTTTGTCAAAGCGCATCAGACCGGCGTTTGTGGCCACCCAGACTGCGTCGTTGCCCGCAGCTGCCTGGTAATGGCGGATTTCAATCTGTGTTTGGGCCGACATTGAGGCCGGAGTATTGACTGCCAGTGCAGTTAAAGCGAGAATTGCCTTGAAAGAAATTTTCATATAACGTTGTTTAATGGTTAATTGCTTTCTCTTGACATAAGTTGTATTTTGGCTTTTTCTGTAAACACATTTTTTGTGTTTACAGAAAAAGCCAAGTTCAGGTTTGACACTGAATCTTATTTATGCCAATATATTTGTATTTTGATAGGTATCTTGGCAGTCTCGCTCAGGACTTTGCCGTTCTTTTCTGAGGCATCCATATTCAATAGGACATTGATTGAGTATCCTTCGGAGGGCAGGTTGTTGAAGACATACGCTCCCTCTGTGTCTTTTGTTACTGTGGCTCCGCTCGGGAATGAGTATTCGTCGGATATTTCATTTACAGATACTTCCTCCGCAATCGCTCCTTTTTCATTTTTTTGGAGAACGAACTTCTCAAATTTTGGATTTTTTGAAGGTGTGGCATATACAGAGATTGTTTTAGCATAACCGGGAAGTTGTACATCTCCTGAATATCCGGTGTTGGAGAACACGTTGCACTGGTCTGTCTTGAATACTCCTGGGGCATCTACGGAGATGTCGAACGTGTACGTGTCTCCGTCGGTTATGTCATCTTTGCAAGACTGGTTCAATGCCATCAAGATGATTGAAAGGCTTATCAAGCCTAATTTCAGAAGTTTGTCCATAATGATTGTTGTTATAGTTTTTTTATCTTGGGTTTATGTCTCCGCAGAATTCAAGTTTGTATATCTTGACAAGGCTTTCCCAGTTGGGGTTCCAATTCAAGTCGTTTTCATCGGTGAACTTGTTGCTGTTTTGAGTGAAGCCGCTTCCGTGTTTGAAATAGCCGTTACAGATACCTCCCCAGCCCCATACAATATGGAAGAAAGTGCCTTCTCCGTAATATGACACGTCCCCTAAAGCATTTGAATAACGCCAAAAGTCGCAGTAAAGGCCATCTACGACCCAAAGATGCCCGTTTCCATTGTCATAGTTGCCTCGAACTAGAACTGGTTTGTTCTTCTTGATCCAGTATTCCAGGTCAGAAGTTGAGAAGGTTTTGAAATCACCCGGTTCATTGTATTCAAACGTTTTGAAGGTGCGTTTGTAGTATCTTTTTGTGTCTGTGCCGCTGGATTCGATGCCATAATTGATTTTCAGATTTCCTTCTTTGCCTAATTCTCGCAGCAGACGCGCTACTCCACCGTTTACAATCGATGTGTTGGAGTAAGCGTTCTTCATTTGGTTCCAGTCGAAAGTGTATTCTCCGTATGTTTTGGGACACTCGTAATAAGACATCACTTGTCCGATGGCTACTGCAGGGCAGCCGACCAAAGTGTTTTTGTTGTTTTGTATAGGACAATACGCATTGAAAGGATAACTTTGATTCCACTCTCTGACAGCAGGAGTAAGAAATGGCCCATATTTATATGACAAGTCTGTGGTTTTCTCGTCGATTGGCTGGAACTCGTGTATTCCTTTGTCGATGGAATCCTGAGGGATATACGGTTTGTAAGGCGGAAGGGAGCGGAAGAATACGTTGAGGCCGAAGTTGAAGGTGGTGTCGTTCATGTCGAGATGGCCTTGGTCTGATATGGCATACACTCCGTCAAGACGCGTATCGGCACCGAGTACTGCGAAGCCGCCTTCGTTCTCGTAATTGACCACATAGTACATAGGTGCGTCGTCTTCGGCGCGGGTGCCGCTTCCTCCGATGAACTGCACTGATTTGACTGTGCGTGTGGATGAACGGGTTGATGGGTCTCCTATTTTCTCGAGCATCCGGTCAGCCCTCTTGAGGGCTTCAGCTAAGCTCACTCGCGTGGGTGGTTCATTATGAATCGTGTTGTTGTTTTCAGGGAGAAGCATCTCTTCCTGAGAGCAGGCACTCATCATTGCAGTTGCCGCGATTGCCGCTAAAAGTTTTATTGTCTTCATGATTGGTGATGTTAGGAGACTTTGCAAAGTTAATACAAAATCTTGGTTAAACGAAATTATTTTTGAAATATTCTTGTTTTTGTGGAAATGATTGACCGGATCAGCTTATTGTTCCTTCGTATGTGTAGCCGAGTGAGGTCAGTATTTCGATGCTTCCTGTCTGTATTTCGCCCACGAATATTTCGGCAGGCTCGGCGGAGTCGAAAGAGTATTGCGTGGATATTCCGGAGAATGAGTCGGTGACGGTCAGGAGGCATTCCCCTTCGGGAAACGCGAAGAAGAAGTGTAACGTCCCTTCCGTGTACACACATTCGATGTGCTGCTGCGACGGTATCTTTGGGCGACCTATAGGAGGTCTTTCTTGTCGTTCAATTTTTATGACCTCTGTCGTTTCCTTCTGGTTTTTGTTGTCGCTCCTGTTCTGTGCAAAAGCTGTCGGGACAGCCAGCAACAAGGTCAGTGCCAAAGCTGTTTTTGTTTGTGGTGTCATGGTGTTTTTGTGATTTGTTTAAAACTATTTTGCGCAAAGGTAGGAAGAATCAGGTGAAAAAGAATAAATGAAGAGTCAAAAAACGACTCCTCGTCACATTTGGTATAATACTGGTTATCAATGTATTACCATAGTGAGGAAAATGAATATTTTCCTCGGCGCAAAAACGGGACGTAATCCGCTGAATTTCAGGGTTCGGAAAAGGCTCGGTTTTATGGATTGATGACTCTGTTTCGTGCGTTTCAGCTCATTTTAAGTATGAACCATACCTTGTCTTGGGCATCGGATTCAAGTATTCGGTCGGACAAACGCTTCTTTTTGTTGTAAAATGATTTTAGTTTTATGTCGACCATCATGCAGATTACCCTTGGTGCGAGTCCTGCGAATATGAGGCTAAGGAAAGTTACGTCGGAATCTTTGAGGAACGGGCATTGTGTTTTGAGCTTGTCAATGATTCCGTCAATGTTGTTGTTTACAGATTCCTGCAATCTACTTATGTTTTCTGGATTTCTCAGTATGTTTAGCGATTCTTCGATTCTGCGTGTGATGTGAGTTTTTGAGTTTTTTGAGTCCTTGTTTTCAAAATAATCATGACATAGCGAATTGAGGAAGTGCCATTGTTCTTTGAACAGGTCTTCTATTTGCGCTTTCAGTCTTGATTCGTTTTTCAGTCTGTCAGAGTTCATTTTGTCCCATTTCAGTCTGTCGTCTTCTTGTTTACTGAGTGTTTCGGACAATGAGGAGGAAAGGGATTCTATTATGCTGTCCTTCCTGCCGTTGTCGGCGGTCAGGAGTATTATTTCCTGTATCTTGTTTTCAATCTGCTGGTTCTTCAGTTTCATCCTCATCCTGAATATGAGGAATGATACAGCCATTATGGCCAGTAGTGCAAATCCTCCGAACACTGCCACATACCTTGTCTTTATGGACTTTTCCGTTTCCCGGCGGGAACGTTCGTTGTAGAGGTTTTTCTCTTCAGTGATTACGGATTGTCTGAGCAGTTCTTCTACAGTCCGGTTCTGTAGCGAGAGTATTGTGTCGGTGTATTCCTTTGCTTTCCCCACCAGTCCCTTCGCCATATAGATGTCGGAATAGATTCGGTATACTGTTGCCTTGTCAGAGGCGTTGGCAGAGACGGAATCGGCCTTGATGTTCTCTTGCAGTGCCATCTCGGCATTGCCGAGATGGAGTGCGATTTCAGCTTTGTATGCTTGGTGTACAGGCGATATGTGGTAGCGTTCCGCAAGGGAATCCAGTTTTTCCTCCATCGCTGCGGCCTCTTTGTAGCGGCTCAGTCTCAGGAGCATCGGAACCGTGGCTTCTATGCAGTAAACTGTCAGCCATGCGTCGGCAGGTTCGCTTTGGGCTATGTTGTAGATGCTGTCGAGCAGGGCTACATTGGCGTTGTTGTCTTGACCGTTGTTGCTTCTCTCGATTGCAAGGTCGCAGAGTGAAAAGCGGTGGTTCCTTATTTTTCCGGCTTTTTCATAATGTTCCACCGCTTCTTGGGTGTGCCTGATTGACTCGTCGAAATAATAAGAGACGCTGTATATGTCGGAAATGAGCTCTGCGGCCTTTGCGCGCCAGTAGCTGTCGTCGAATTCTGTGGCGAGTTCCCGCGCGCGTATGGCCGGGACGATTGCGGCGGCCATGTCGCCACGGTTGTATTCCACCTGTGCCTTGTAGAACAGGGACTTCATGAGGCGGGGGGAGTCGTCGCTGTCGGAGTAGTGTCTGACGGCGATGTTTATGAGCGAGTCGTTGTCCACGATGTGCCCGTTCTTGATTTGCGCCTGTGTCAGCAACAGCGCATGGAGGGCGCGGTCGGCGGAGGAATTGACATCGGCAGACGGTATCGCGCCGAGGATGGCGAGGGCGGAGTCTGGATGCTCCTCCATCACCGCTTCCGCGCGATCGAGGCTGCGTGCCGTCTCTGATTCGGTACAGCCTGAAAGCACCGTTATGAGTGCCGCCAACACTGATATGACAAGAAAAACACTTTTCATTCAGAATAACCTGGGAGTAAATAATCTGCAAATGTACGAAAAAACGATAAAGAATAGTCGGATATTCAAAGAAAAACGTTGGGTGTGCCATATGAACTGCAAAAAAATCAGTGTGCTATTCACCCTCGTGATGCACACTGATTCATTATAGGCGGTTTTTTGTACGGGCATTTACCGTTTGTCGGCGTATGAGAATCTCTCGTCCCGGTCTCGGTCGTAGACTTTCCGTCCGCCTACGTATGTGGCTTTGACCGTGTTGTCGAGTCCGAGTGTCTGAAGCACAAAGAGTTTGTCGAAAATGCTTTCCGAGAAGCGCAGCCTCCATTCGGCAAATTCCGTCGGCCTGAGGTCTATGACAGCCATATCGGCCTCGTTTCCAGGTGAGATTGAGCCAATGCGGTCTTCGAGCCGAAGGGTTGCCGCTCCGCCGCGCGTGGCCATGTAGAAGCCTTTCAGCGCGCTCAGGCTCTGCGACTGCAGCATCCCGACCTTGTAGGCCTCCCCGAGCTGACGAAGCACGGAGAAATTGGTGCCGCCGCCTACGTCGGTTCCGATGCCTGTGCGGCACGGACGTGCCGGGTCTTTTGCTTCCCAGAACTTGAACTGGCCGTCGCCGAGGAACAGGTTGGACGACGGGCAATGCGCCACGCCGCAGCCGTGGTCGTGGAGCATCTGCCATTCCGCCTCTTCCATTAGGCAGCAGTGGGCCATCACCGACCGCGGGCCGAGAAGTCCGAAGCGGCGGTAGACGTCGGTGTAGCTCATTGCTTCCGGAAACAGCGATGCGACCCATTCTATTTCATTCTCTGCCTCGTCGAGATGTGTATGCATATACACGCCTTCGTCGAGATGCGACCGGTAGAGTTCTCCCGCGAGGCGCAGCTGAGCGTCGGTGCTTGTCGGAGCGAACCGTGGCACTACTGCGTACATTTGGCGACCGCGACCGTGCCATTTGGTCATCAGGCTTTCAGAAGCCATGACAGACTCTTCCGCCGATCTGTCCCTGAGCTGGTCGGGCAGGTTGCGGTCTTGAAGCACTTTGCCGGAAATCATGCGAGTCCCGTAGCGTTCCGACTCCTCGAAGAAAGCGTCCACCGATTCGGCGAAAGTCGTCGCGAAGACGTTGGCCGTGGTTGTTCCCTGCGAAAGAATCTGGCGGAAGAACATTTTTGCCGTCATGTCGGCAAAACTCTTGTCTTTGAACTTTGCTTCCGTAGGGAAAGTGTAGGTGTTCAGCCAGTTGAGGAGAGTGTCGCCGTAGGAGCCTATCATCGGCGACTGCACGTAATGGAGGTGGCAGTCCACGAACCCCGGCATTATGACGCAATCCTCGTATGTGTCGGTTACAGTCAAACCGGGATGCTTTCGGATTGTTTCCTCAAAGTGTCCTACGTCCAGTATCTTGCCGTCGCGGACCGCTACGAGTCCGTCGGGATAGAAATCATAGCAATCCTTCTCGTCGTGGAAGAAAGGATCGGCCTTGAACGTAAGCACCTGCCCCCGGATTCCCTTCATTGTCGGGACTTCATCTTTCCCGCTTTGGATATGTTTCTTTTTAGAAGTCATGTCTTTTTCCATACAAGTTCAACAATCCGTCTTTGTCCAATGTTTTGCAGCATTTATGATACGTGTTTTGTCTAAAGTTTTTTATGAAAAACTTGCATAATAAGAAATGTTTCCGTAATTTTACGGCAGGACACCAAAGAAACGAGTATCATGAAATTAGTTTGATAGTCTCCCGGCACTGATTCCGGGGGCGCGGAGGCCGAAAAGCGAAACGAGTAGGACGAGACCACATGACGTATCAATACCGAAGGCAGAACGCAAAAGATGTCTGACGGACTGACCTTGAAACAATTCCTGTAGTTATGAATAAAAACCTTGTAGCATTGCTGGTGGCCGTCATGTTCACCTGCCTGTATTCTGAAGCACAGTTCAAACCGAGAACGTACTCCATTAGGTTTGAACAGCCGATTGATGGAAAATCATCTGTCCGAACGCCTGTAAACCTGCCTGCAAAAATCAAACGGGCGAACAGCAAGGCGGGAACATTCAAAATCTTTTATGATCCGGATTTTGCTGTGCCGGACTCGATGAAGTCAAGCATCGAGATGGCTGCAAAAATATGGACTGCGAGAATCTAGAACAATCAGCCGCTTATCATTATGGCCAAATGGGGAGAGTGCGATGAAGAAGTGGCGTTTGTCACTGAGGTGCAGTACCAAAAAAATGGACAGTTTGCTTATCCGTTGGCTCTGCTGTCTCATAAAGATGGCGAACTATATGCACAAGGAGGTGCGTATGATGTGACGATGACTTTCAATTCCAGGCACAAATGGAACTGTAGTTTCGATGCCGGATGCAGATCAGAAGGATTGAACGTTTTGACGCAGTCTTTACGGGCCATAGCCACCGGCCTTGGTTTCGGAACAAGTGTATTCATTAGAGAGGGTAACTTTATGTTGGATTTTAGGAACCAATCCCCGACAGTTTTTGACAGTCATATTTGGTCAAACGGAATACGTCTGTCAACCGTTTCTCCCGGTGGCAGTTTGAATCAGTTTATGTGCAGCAAGGACATAAGTTTTGTGGGAGACCGGAATACATATAAGGTATATGCCCCCGGACGGTTTATCCAAAGCAAGACTCTTGTGTTTCTTGAAAATACCGATTGCCTGATGCACCATGACTGGGGGCCGGAGGTGAAATGGATGGATATTGATGATGTCACCATAGAGATACTTAACTCAATAGGGTGGGAACTCACGTCGGAAGATTTCTTGGAGATTGTCTGCGATGAATTGGGCGAATCTGGCATCGGCTCGGCTTATGACAGCCACGTTTTCAGGATTGAAACGAATGGGAAAAGCATCACGTCTCCGGAATGGTCTTTCACGCTTACCCGCAAAGACGGAAAAGAGGAGGTGATAAAGAGCGGAAACGGTATGGAATTTGAGATTCCGGCGATGCAGAACCCGGACAAATACCGGATTAACGTTAACGGAGATTTGGAGGGGACAGTGGAATTCAAATGTTCATACGAGGGTGGACCGCTTGTCGCAAAGCCATACCGTGTGTCATTGGGTGTGAAGCCTGCGATACTTTCCATCGCCAATATGACCAGGGTGGCGGTTGAGGGTTCCCCCTACAACTATTGGCTCGGTTTCGACATAAATTACAGAGGTGCCGACGAAGTATGCGTGGCTGTGGAAGAAGAAAACAATCCGGCATTGGTAACTACTGACATATATGAACCGTTGTTTGCGCGTGTAAGGAATCTGGGGATTTGTAGGATTTTCAATTCATGGGTATACATAACTGCTTTTAATCAATACGGAAGTACAACATACACCATTGAGCTGCCTGCCGAATCCCCATATCAAATCAAAAGTTCCGGAGTGGAATCTGCCGGGTTTGATGAAAATGCTTCTTATTCTGTATACAGTATTCAAGGGACAAGGATTGTTGACGGTATTTCAAGAGAAGAGGTGTTGTCAAGGATTCCTGACGGGATATATGTACTTGAGACAAAGGAATCGAACGGAAACATCAAAAGGGAGAAGATATATGTCAGATAAACAGGTAAATAAGAATGGCACTGTGTCGCAGATGCGAGCCATGTCGCTGATTCTGTCGATGCTGTTGTGCATTGCAGCCAACGCTAAGCTCGATTCTACGGAATATACATTTACGGATGAGGATGGCATCACAATTTCTGTCAGCGATCCAAGATATGACTATGAATTAGAATACAATCCTGACTATCCGGATTTGTGTGGTGCCAAGGGAGTGTTCTCATTTCAGATTGTGATAAATGATCCAGTCCCTGTGAATATAATTAAAGGGGTTATACCAGAAAGTGGCTTAAAACCTAATTGGATAGGAGGAGAAATGAATCATAGCCATCCCGTAAACAAACCATTCAGGGTTTCGCGGATATTGTATACATTGGATTGTATCAGTTTGACATATCTCCGTGCAGATAGGAGTGGTTTTCATAGTCTGTTGGATGATATAGTTTTTAGAGCAGTTGATTTCATCAGCGATGAAGACAAAGAGAAAATTTTTGCAGCCGTGGAAGATATTGTCGATTCAGATGACATTTTGAAATGTATAGTCTACGATTTACGTGGATTCAAAGTTGCGGAAGGAATTACGCGGGAGGAGGCTGGTTTGCATCTTTCGCATGGGATATACATAGTTGAGACAACAGAATCGAACGGAAATATCAAAAGGGAGAAGATATATGTCAGATAAACAGATAAATAAGAATGGCGTTGCATCGCAAATGCGGGCTATGTTCCTGATTCTGTCGATGCTGTTCTGCGCCGCAATTCACGCTAACCCCGAGTTTCAAAAATATACTTACACGGACGAGAACGGAATTACAATTTCCGTGAGCGACCCCCGGTATGATTATGATTTGGTATATTATCCCGAATATGATTATTATTGGCCAAATGGAGAGTTTTCGGTGCAGGTGGAAATAAATGCCAAATGCACGGTATATATGAGCATTGGGTACAAATCTCCGCATTCTTCTGACCCGGACAGCATATACTATTCAAAAGCATCATTTGAAGTTAATACTAAAATAAACGAACCATTTAGAATTGCTGCTGAACCTGGGGCTAACAGATATATAAAAGTTGGTTATGACAATTATAGACGTTTGAATAATGATATTATATCTTTTTATGTAAATGACTTCATCAGCGATGAAGACAAAGAGAAGATATATGCCGGTGTATCTGAAATACCTGTAACTGACGGCTTTTCTCCGACAATACGGAAGGAGGGAGGAAATCTAACCATAGAATGGAATGGGGTGGAATGTCTTGGCTCGACCGTAAACGTTTTTGACCTTAACGGTGGAAGACTTTTGTCTCATCCAGTACAAATTGCTGAGCCTGAGACCAAGATTCCTATAGAAACCATATATGCAGGATTTTGCATAGTGCATATCCGAACTGAAAAATCAACATTCACCAAAAAAATTAAGTTATGAGACACTTGCTTTTGTTATGCTCGGTTGTATTCGGGCTTTTATCCGTTTCGGCTCAGGAGCAGATTGAAACGGAGAGCATCGCTTCAGACGATGTCGTTGACGTAAACAAACCATTGAAGGTGGTTCGTGAAATCAACGGAGGAACGGTTTTCAAAATCAGTTATGGCGATGGCTTCAACATTCAGATGAAGGGTGCGTTTGAACATGCGTGCAAGATCCTTGAAGAATATCTGCCGCCATGCCTTCCCATCACGGTCAGGGTGGAATGGGGAAGCATAGGCAGCAGTACTTCCGGGCAAGTGTTGTCGAAAGTTTCCACTAATGCTAAGGACAACTTCGGAACCTACGGCGAATTGTCAAATGTGATGCCTAAAATCAAGGCGGTTACGCTTGGAGAATACGTCATAAACAGCAACGTTACTTTTTTCAACAGCATTCCCAATGTTTCCTTTTTTGACAATCCCGATAAACCTGACATAAGGATCGTCTATAATGAATCGCTACAAAGAGAGTTCTCGTATTCATTGGAGGCGGACTATGAACCGTATGATACCTATGATTTCGTGTCTGTAGTTATCAGGGACTTGTTGAAAGGTCTCGGTTTTTTCAACAGGTTGAGAAAAGACCCGCTTCAGAACAAAATCATTAATCCCGTTTGGAGACCTAATGATTTTGAGTTTGGTTTTGTCGGAAGTATGCCCCAATGCTCTTCCGATGATTTTTTCAGTGATGTTACGTCCACGGCTCTTTCATTTAAAAATGCTTGGAATTTTCAATGTGCATGACTGATAGTTAGTTAAAAGCCATTAACCTTTTTATCCAAAATGAGATTAATACAGCCATTGCGTAACTGCTACATATAACTACTTGATTAACAGTGGCGCATTGTAGCATCAAAGTTAAATGAAAGAGCCGTGTGTTACGTCAGGCTCGGTGGAACTTTATGTTGGTTCTTCTCTTCCGGGAATTAAACTGTATGCGCCCGAAACCTGGGCAGATGGAATGTCGCTCAACTATTTCATTCCCGATGACACATATGCCTTGAGCAATTCTTTGTCATATCAGTTCGGCCGAGGTTCCATTGTCAGGGATATAAACGACAAATATGCAAATGACATTTTCCGTCGGTTGCTTGGTTGGAAAAACGATTTAGCCGTCGGGTCTGTCGGAGGTGCAAGTTCTTCGGGAGGAAGCACACAAAATTTCATTCCATTCAATGGTGAATTCAAAATAAAGAAACATGACGCAGACGATGTAAACAATGTTGTGAATTTTGCAACACGGTCGGACTTCTCTTCCGATAAACTCCCATTGGTGGAATATCTTGACCAGTTCCATCCAGGGCAAGGAATGGCTGGCGAAGAGGCTTGTAGTAATTCTTTAACAATGGCAATACTTAAGAAAGACGGTACTTGGGATATCGTTTATAGGGTTTTTAGTCCTCAATACCTTTTAGAGGACGCGAAAATAAATATGGGGGATTTTGAGTTTCATTATGACCAAAGTGAATATGCCCGCACTTGCGACGGATATCTTAGGGGGCGTTTGGCATATGGTACGTATGTGTCTCGCCCCGTCGTTAGGCCGTATATTCGGTATAAATCCAAATTCTATGTAATCGACTATCTGCCGCAGAAAACCGAATTGGAATGGGCTGCAAACAGCATCTGTAATGTAAATCCGGGAGTGCCAGGGCATTCTTCAAATACAAAAATGGGAAAGCTGGTGTTCAAGAACCTTGAAGGAATCACAAAACTTGTATTGGAAAAGAGGGTGCCGGGCAACAATCTTCCTATACGGACAGAGATTCCTGATTTCCAAAACGGATCATATTATGTTGAGTTTGATGGAAATTCTTCCACGACGTTCAATTTGGTGGGTTACAATGCCAACGGGTATGCTAAAAGTGAGCCGCTGGAATACTATCCATTTACAGTGAACCCTAACCCTTTCCCTATTGTCTTTGGTGAAAATGAGATTCGGATACCGTCTGAAAGCTTCGGAGCTGTGGAAGGTGCGGACTATCAGATTATTCCGATGAACGCTTATTCGTCTGTTCCGGTTAAGTCTGGCCGTGTGGATGCTCAGACCATCGACATTTCGGAATTGGATAAGGATACGTATTCCATCCGCTTTGTGAAAGCCGGGGAAACTGTCACCGAGGTGAAGTTCAAGAAGTAGGTTTTAGCTGGCGGTGTAGAATTGAAAGTTGCGCAATCGGCCGGAATTTTGTAATTTTGTGGCTGATTGCGCTTTTTGTGCCCTTGGACATTTGCGGGTATTCGGCGGAATCAAGAAAAGACGGCAATGGCAGAAGAAAACAACATATTTTCAGAAGCGGAATTTCTCCGTGCTGATTCCGAAGGCTCGTTCCGTTCGGACGAGGTTTTTGCTGAAACGGAGGCGGGAAGCGTGTCGGGCGACATGCAGACCGGCGCTTCCGGGGCGGACGCACCGGCATACGCGTATGACGACAACGCCATCCAGCAGCTTCCTTGGAACGAGCATATCCGCCGCCGACCGGGTATGTACATAGGAAAGCTCGGCGACGGCTCGCATACCGACGACGGCATATATGTGCTTATCAAGGAGGTGATAGACAACTCCATCGACGAGTTCAACATGGGCGTGGGAAAGCGAATCGACATCACCATCACTGACGAGGGGGAGGTTACGGTGCGCGACTACGGACGCGGAATCCCGCTCGGCAAAGTGAAGGAGGTGGCTTCGGAAATCAATACCGGAGGCAAGTTCGACGACAAGTATTTCAAGAAGTCGGTAGGCCTTAACGGCGTGGGCCTCAAGGCGGTGAACGCGCTTTCCACGGAATGCGAGGTCAGGAGCGTGCGCGAAGGAAAGATGGTGCGCGTGGACTTCGAGCGCGGCAATCTGCTGCATAAGGGTGAACCTGAGCCTACGCGGGAACAGAACGGGACCATGGTGCGTTTCCGGCCCGACAATTCGCTCTTCCGCAACTACAGCTACAATCTGGACTTCGTGGAGACGATGGTCAACAATTACACCTATCTCAACGCCGGCCTCCAGATATATTTCAACGGGAAACGCTATTACAGCCGCAACGGCCTCCTCGACCTGCTGCGCGAGAACCTGACTTCCGATCCGCTCTATCCGATCATCCATCTGAAGGGCGACGACATCGAGGTGGTGCTTACGCATACCGACCAGTACGGCGAGGAGTATTATTCTTTCGTCAACGGCCAGCATACCACCCAGGGCGGCACGCACCTCACGGCTTTCCGTGAGTATGTGAGCCGTACAATAAAGGAATTCTCGGGAAAGGGTTACGAATTTTCCGACATACGCAACGGCATGGTGGCCGCCGTCAGCGTGCGAATCCAGGAGCCTGTCTTCGAGAGCCAGACGAAGACAAAGCTCGGCAGCAAGGAGATTGCGCCCGACAGCACGGTTACCGTCAACAAGTTCATCGGCGACTTCATAAAGAAGGAACTCGACGACTATCTGCACAAGCATACCGACACCGCCGAGGTGATGCTCAAAAAGATAGCCGAAAGCGAGAAGGACCGCAAGGCCATGGCCGGAATCACCAAGCTTGCCCGCGAGAAGGCCAAGAAGGTGAGCCTGCACAACAAAAAGCTGCGCGACTGCCGAATCCACTACAACGACACCCTCAAGGCAAGCGCGAAGGAAGACCTGCGTGAAGACACGGCGATTTTCATAACCGAGGGCCTTTCGGCATCAGGAACCATAACCAAAGTGCGCAACGCTGAGACGCAGGCCGTCTTCTCTCTGCGCGGAAAGCCTCTCAACTCGTTCGGCGAGAAGAAGGAAATAGTCTACCGGAACGAGGAGTTCAACCTTCTGCAGGCCGCGCTCAACATCGAAGACGGCATCGAAGGGCTCAGATACAACAAGGTGATAATAGCGACAGATGCCGATGTGGACGGAATGCATATCCGTCTCCTGATACTGACGTTCTTCCTGATGTTCTTCCCCGATATGGTGAAGAAAGGGCATGTCTTCATACTCCAGACCCCGCTTTTCCGCGTGCGCGACAAGAGCGCGACACGCCGTTCGTCCAAAAAGAAGAAGACGGCGGATGGAGAGGAAAAGACCACGTATTACTGTTACAGCGAAGAGGAGCGTGTGGCCGCCATCCAACGCCTCGGCAACAACGCGGAGATAACGCGATTCAAAGGTCTGGGTGAAATCAACGCCGACGAGTTCGCTGAGTTCATAGGCAAGGACATCCGCCTCGACCCTGTGGAGATAAAGAGCGGCGACACGCCCGACAAGCTCATGGAGTTCTATATGGGCAAAAACACTATGGACAGGCAGAACTTCATCATCGACAACCTTGTCATCGAGGAGGAAGAGATGTAGCATCGTATCAGGATATGGAGAGGACAGCGATATTTCCCGGAAGCTTCAATCCGTTCACCGTCGGCCACAAGTCGATAGTGGACAGGGCTTTGCCGCTTTTCGACAAGATTGTGATAGCAGTCGGCTATAATGAACACAAGGCCGGAGCCGCCGACGTGGGTGAGAGGCTCGATGCGATACGCACGGTCTATTCCGGCAATCAGAGGATAGAAGTCCGTTCCTATTCGGGGCTGACCGTCAGGTTTGCCGAGGAAATCGGCGCGCGGTTCATCCTCAGAGGCATAAGGAACTCAGCGGATTTCGAGTATGAAAAGACCATAGCCGACGTGAACCGTGAAATCGGCGGTGTGGAAACCGTGTTCATTGCCACGCTCCCGGAGCTGTCAGCCGTGAGCAGCTCTATGGTGCGTGAGCTGGAACACAATGGTTTTGACACAAGCCGCTACCTTCCATAGACAAGACATATTAAGACAATGAAAAGCAAATCGATAACATTGGCTATATCAGCGGCCATAGCGGTTGCGGCAGGTATTGCCGCATCGCAGGCGCAGATGACGCCCAACAACAAGCTCCGTATGGCTGAAGCCGCCATAGCCCAGCTCTACGTGGACACCGTGAATGAAGACAGGCTCGTGGAAGATGCCATAAAGGGCATGCTGGAAGGGCTCGACCCTCATTCGTCCTACACCACGCCGGAGGAGACGAAAGAGCTTAACGAGCCGCTGCAGGGCAACTTCAGCGGCATAGGGATAACGTTCAATATGAACAAGGACACCCTGTATGTGATACAGACTGTGGCCGGAGGGCCTTCGGAAAGAGTCGGAATCCTGGCCGGAGACCGTATAGTGGCAGTCAACGACACGTCCATCGCCGGGGTGAAGATGAAGAACTCCGACATCATGAAGCGTCTGCGCGGCCAGAAAGGGACGAAGGTGGACGTCAAGGTGCTGCGCAAGCAGCGTGTCTCGACCGACACGCTCGACTTCACCATAACGCGTGCCGACATACCTATCTACAGCGTTGACGCGGCCTATATGGCCGATCCCCAAACCGGCTACATACGCATCAACCGCTTCGCTGCAGATACGCACAAGGAGACGGCGGAGGCGATCGAAAAGCTGAAAAAGCAAGGAATGACCCAGCTCATACTGGATCTTGTTGACAACGGCGGAGGTTACCTTAACGCTGCCGCCGACATCCTCGGAGAGTTCCTGCCAGCCGGGAGCCTGGCGGTATATACAGAAGGCATAAATTCCCCGCGTTACGACCTTATGGCGTCGCCGAGCGGCAAGAAACCTCTTTTTGCCGACGGTCGCCTTGTAGTCATGGTGAACCAGTATTCCGCTTCTGCCTCCGAAATCACGTCGGGCGCAGTGCAGGACTGGGACCGTGGCGTGATTGTGGGCCGACGCACTTTTGGCAAAGGCCTTGTGCAGAGGCCCGTGCCTTTCCCCGACGGCTCTATGATACGTCTTACGGTGGCGCATTATTATACGCCTACCGGGCGCGACATACAGAAGCCTTACAGCAAAGGAGGACAGAAAGAATATGCCAAAGACATCATAGACCGTTTCAACCATGGCGAGCTTATGCACGAGGATTCCGTGAAATACGTGGATTCGCTGCGTGTGCAGACACTTGTGAACAAGCGGCCCATATACGGCGGAGGCGGCATATCCCCCGACCGTTTCGTGGCTCTCGACACCACAGAGAACACGCTCTATTACCGCAAAGTCATGGCCAAGGGACTCATCAACCAGTTCTGCATCAAATACGTTGACGATAACCGCAAGCAGATAAAGAAACTGTATAAGACAGATGCCGACTTCGTGAGGGGCTTTGAAGTCAGCGACGCCATGATTCAGGAACTGAAGGAGATGGCAGACAAAGAAGGCATCGAATACGATGAAGAGCAGGCGAAACGCAGCCGTCCTCTTTTTGCGATGATCATAAAGGCCCTTATCGGACGCGACATATATGAGAATGCCACGTACTTCAAGGTCTACAACGGATACGACCCTATATTCCGGGAAGCTCTCAGGCTCATCAATTCTCCGGAATATGACGCAATCCTCGACGGGTCGTATAAAAAGAATTGATTTTCTCTCCTTGTTTTTATTGCAAATACAAGTATTTCTGACAGAACATCAAAAGACTTATTATGACCAAGGCATCCCTGCTGACCGCAGCCATCGCCATCACGGCCACTTTGACATCATCAGCTTCTTTTCAGCGTTTCCGGCATGTGCCGTCGCCTCAGCGGCATCGGCAGCATACGGAACTGCAGAAGCCTTATATTCCTGAAGAGCAACCCGACACGGCAACGCTTACCGGTGCCGAGATGCTGGATACGATAACTCCGTTGCGTCCGGCTTCAGACTTTGCCTATGCCGCCGTCCTTGCCCCTTGGGTGCTGAACGGATACAGGCATCTGGAACCTGTAAAGTTCAAAGCCAAGGATGCGGTATACGAGGAATCCACCATCGTCAACATACCGGCCGATTCCGTTCCTTCGGATTCAATGCCATCGCCCGAATGGATTGCCATAGAGGAGGACGGCCCGTCGGCCAAGACGCCTGATTTCTCACGTCCCGAATGGTTGGCGAGAGAAAGCCGTTCGCGCCAGTTCACGCTCGACATGATGCATTCGCTGATGACATTCAGCCCGCTCACCACCGAGTATACCTACTGGGATTTGCCTGAACCTGTGCGTCTGCCAGATGATGACCTGAGCTTCAAGGCTTTCCTGCAGCGTCTTGACCTCCCGGAAATAGACAACAGCAAGGCCAAGATAGAGATTGCGGAAATCGAAAAGAGGCATTGGCTCCACGTGTTCAATGCAGGACTGCATTTCTCTCAGGCGTTCGTGTCGCCAAACTGGTACCAGGGCGGAAACAATTACCTTGCCCTTCTCATAAATTTCCTTTGGGACGTGAGCCTAAACCAGGTCTATCATCCGAACCTCATGTTCCAGAACACCGTGAGCTACAAGCTCGGACTGAACTCCAATCCGAGCGGACAGATGCACAAATACAATATTTCGGAAGACATATTCCAATGGAACATGAAGGCAGGCGTAAAAGCCTTCAAGAAGTGGTTCTATTCGTTCAATCTGCAGTTCAAGACTCAGATGCTTGTCAACTATCCTTCGGATTCGTGGACACGTAAGGCTTCGTTTCTTGCTCCGGGCGACCTCAACCTCGGTGTCGGTATGACGTATTCGACTTCCAACAAGAAGAACACAATTAAATTCAACGCGTCGGTATCGCCTGTCTCATACAATCTCAAGACCTGCATCGACACCAAAATCGACCCTGTGCAGTTCAATGTGCCTATAGGCAAGAAGTTCCATAATGAGATCGGTAGCAATGCCGAGCTGACGTTGACGTGGAAATGGGCGTCCAACATAGAATACCGTTCGCGCCTGTTCCTCTTCACAAACTATGACTATTTCCTGTCGGATTGGGAAAACACCATATCTTTCAACATCAACCGCTTCCTGTCTACGCAAATCTACGTGCATCTGCGCTATGATTCCTCGTCAGAGATTTCAAACAATAAGTGGAAGCATCTGATGCTTAAGGAAATACTCAGTTTCGGTTTCTCCTACGCTTTCTCCACCAAGCAAAAATGACATTACGCACGCGGACATTCTCGATTCTGGTGGCTGTCGCCATTCCGGCTTTCGCAGCCCGACCGGAGGTCTGCGACATCGAAGCCGCAAAGGAATGGTGCGACGTGTCGTCGCTCGACCGTATAGAGGGAATATGGGAATATCCGGAAGACAACGTAACCGTCCTGATACGAAAGGCCGACCATGAGCCTTATGCCTATGGAATAGACGTAGTCGAGGCTGATGACTGCAAGACTGTGCCCGGAGAGAGGATAGGAGAGGTGTATCTCACCGCGCAGCCGGAGAGATTCCGCATCCTGCTCTTCACAGGTCGCAAGAACAGGGTGCTGTGCCGTCCGAAAGAATGCGCCGCTACGCTTATGGCGGATGATTGCGGACTGGCTGTGGCTGCAAAGAAACGCAACTGGACATTCAACCCGTTTGCTCTTCTTCCTCATTTCTGGAGGCTTGCGCGAACATCCGTAACCGATCCGGTGAAGAGCCTTCCGGTCGGCATGAGGAAAATATATCCTTCCTACGACGGAAACGGTTCTTCACGTTTCAGCGTCAGATACCTGTAGACAATGAAGTACGCATTCATCATAAGCACCGCAGTGGTTCTCGGGACAGCCCTCGTCTCGCCGGAGACTTATGCGCGCAAAGTGCGTTCAAAGCTCCCGGTGGAAAGGGTCTACGGTCAAAGGGATGCAATGGCCAAAGGTTCGCAGGCTATAAGCACGGATTGTGTAGGGTGCGGAGAGGGATACACGCTTTCCGACATCCGTTTCAGCGGATACGACAAGAAGGCTTCGGCCGACAAGGAATCGTTCTTCATCACCAATGGTTCTGACCGCACCTTGACTGGCGTTTCATTCTATATAGTCTACGAGACCGTTGACAGTCTACAGCTTCACCGGCGATGGGTAAAGCTCGACTGTTCGGTGGCACCGGGCGAGACGGAAAAGTTCGACATCCGTTCGTGGGACGTGCAGAAGTCGTTCTATTACCATCTTTCCGAAGCCCCGAAAAGACGCCGGGCTTCTCCTTATACAGTGAGGTTCGACCCTGTAACGATTTATCTGCGTTACGAGTAGTCCGTCTGTTCAGCGTAGGAAAGCACCGTGGAACTCTTGACCTCAACGCCGTATTCTTTGGCAAACCGCAGTATTGCACGCGCAAGTTCCGGTCTGAGATTTTCAGGGCAATGACGGAAACAAGCCTCTGCGGCGCGCACGTGGGCAGCGTCGGGCATAGGATATTCGCGGCGTTCGGGAAGCCCGTAAAGGCTTGAAGGAATCTCTCTTCTCCCTTCTGCATCCAATCTGTCGTTCATAGTCTTTATTTACGATTAGAATTAACATGTACAGATAAACAAAGCCGAAATGGCTTGAAGAAGCCGTGTTCTGACACACTCTTAGAATCAGCTTTAGTGTTAGAGGCTGTTTAAAAATGCTTGTTAACGCAGAGCCGGAAGATTTGTGATGTATTTATCCCTGCAGCGAAGGAGCATAGCGGGCTATGGGACTGAGCCGAAGGGATAAAGACGCGCAAAGATTCCGGAATGGCGGCAGGCATTACAGGAAAGCCTCTTTAAGAGAAATTAACGTTTCAGTCTGAATGGTGTCTTTTCCGTTAATCCGCGTTTAATCGTCGGTCACATATCCCGATATGCTCCCTCCTCATAAAGTGCGCCTTAACAAAAAATCCACCACTCTGCGTTTAACAATGATTTTTAAACAGCCTCTTAACATTCAAGCGTGTAGGATTGTTGAAGAATACAGAGCCGTTGGGCGATGACTCTCCTTTATCACCCTATATTTGAAACTCAAAACTAAATATAAAATGTGGACATTCCTTCCAATACTCAAAAGCACTATTTGGGGCGGTGATTCGATCGCTCCGTTCAAAGGTATAAAAACCGATAAGACAGCCATCGGCGAAAGCTGGGAAATAAGCGGTGTCGAAGGCGACGAGTCCGTGGTGGCCGCAGGTCCGGACAAAGACATGACGCTTACCGCCCTCATAGACAAGTATGGGGAGAAGCTGCTCGGAAAGAAGAATTTCCAAAGATTCGGCAATCGCTTCCCCCTTTTGGTAAAGATTATTGATGCGGCCCAAGACCTTTCGGTCCAGGTGCATCCTGACGACGACATGGCTCGAAGGCTCGGACAGGCCAACGGCAAGACCGAGATGTGGTATGTGCTCAAAGCAAAGAAAGACGCGCGTCTCGCCCTCGGGTTCACAAGAGCCATAGGGCGGGAAGAGTTCCGGCCATTGGTGGAGTCGGGTGAAATAGAGAACGTCCTCCGCTTCATTCCTGTAAGAAAAGGTGAGGCTTACTTCATCCCCGGGCGCACCGTGCATGCCATCGGAAAAGGAATGATGGTGGCAGAGATACAACAGACGTCTGACGTAACCTACCGTCTCTACGACTACCGCCGCAAGGGGCCTGACGGCAAAGAAAGACAGCTTCACATCGACCTCGCCGAAGAAGCTTCCGATTTGGGTTTCACCGATGGGAAAGCCCAGGAATACAGACCCGTGGCAGACATACCGGTATGTCTGGCCTCTTCACCGTATTTCACCACCAATGTGATGCATCTTGATATGGAAGTGATGCGCGACTACCGTGAATATGACACGTTTGTGATTCTCATAGCCACGGAGGGAAAGGCAGTGGTGGAATGCGGCGAAGAAAAGGTTGAACTTTCCGCCGGACATTCTATTCTCATTCCGGCTTCGGCAATGGGTGTAACCATATCGCCCGATAAGCGTTTCTCTTGCCTCGAGACGTACATAAAGTGATGATGGTGTGTCATAATCTTGAATCAGGCATTTTCCTGCGTTCTTTCAGCAATTGTCTGGGTTCAGGATTATGACACCGCCTTTTTGAATTTCATCTTTCGGCTTTCACCCACACGGCCAGGTTGCGTCCCCTGACGGTGAATACGGCTTTTCCGTCTTCGTCCACTACGACTTCTTCCTGAATGCTGCCTGTGATTTCATGCCATCTTTCTCCGGCATGGCCGTTGCCTAAGTCTACCGTTTTGTCGCCGTCCTGGTCGTTGCTGATCAGAAGAACCAGCCCCGAGCCGGGATGCTCATCGTCTCCATGGCGTATCAGGCCTACCGTGGACGGATGGTCGAACAAAAGGGTCTGGTCGCCGTAGGCATACCGTTTTCTGGCATCAAGAAGCATGTCTATTATTCCACGGTGGAATGAACCTGCCCGCACTTTGCCATCGACAGTCTCGGTTTCCTTGTCGGACTTTTCTTTTTCGCAACAGTCATGGGATATGGAATAATAATCCCCATAGAATATCACGGGGTAGCCTTCGCGCATAAGAAGTATCAGTGCGTAGGCAAGCGGCTTGAACCAGTCCTGCACCGCAGATTGCAGCGAACTCCCTTCCTGAGAATCGTGGTTATCGACAAATGTAACGGCCAGTCGGCTGTCCTGTTGCACTAAAGTTCCATCCAACAGGCGGCTTAGGTCGTATTCCGCACCCTCTTCCGATGCCTTGAAGAAATTGAAATGCAGAGGCACGTCGAAGAGATCGGTGGAATTGTCGGTTGCGGCGAGGAAATCAGCCATTGTCTCAAGGTCGTCGCTCCAGTATTCGCTCACCACATAGAAGTCATCTCCGTTGTCTTTGCGGACTTCTGTCAGGAAATCTCGGATGAAGTTGTGGTCTATATGTTTCACCGCATCCATGCGGAAACCGTCGAAACCGAACTCTTTCACCACCCAGCGTCCCCATCGTTTTAGTTCGTCGGCCACCTCTGGATTGTCCACGTCTATGTCGTTGGCAAGAAGATAATCGTAGTTGCCGTTCTCCTTGTCCACTCCTTGGCTCCAGCCCTTTCCTTCGCCTATGATGCGGAATATGCCGTCGGTTCCGGTTGACGAGTCGCTGCCTACGCCGGAGAAATGATACCAATGCCATTTGAAAGGCGAGTGTCTGTCGCCACGCCCGGGAAAATCGTATCCAGTGTATGATTCGATTTCGTGAGGTTCGCCGGTTTCTTCGTTGCGGTCATCGGGATTGACCTCCACCGCTTGGAATTTTTCCGCATGGTCTCCGCCGGCCTTGTGGTTGAGGACAGCATCAAGAATCACCTGCACGTCGTTGTCATGCAGAGCCTTTATCGCCTCTTCAAGTTCCGTGCGTGTGCCGTATTTGGTACGTACCGTACCTTTCTGGTCGAATTCTCCGAAGTCGTACAGGTCATACGTCGCATATCCCTCGTCTTGCTGTTCATCGGCCTTATATGCGGGAGGAATCCATACGGCGGAGATGCCGATGTCGGCAAGGTGTCTGGCATCTTCCTTCAGCTGACGCCACAATTGGCCGTCGTTTGGAAGATTCCATTCAAAATACTGAAACAAAACTCCGTTTTTCATAATTTTTACGAATTGCTTATGATAAAAAATAAACATCCGGCATAGGAAATATGTTTCTTAACAATGTTAAAAAACACCTAAAAGCAATTCGTATGGACCATGCTTATGAATGAATAAGAGCGGCGGATCGAATCCGTCGCTCTTGAGGTTTGACATTGGCTGAACTCCCTTGTCAGGGTTTGCCGATTGTCATTCTTTTTCTGTCATGATTTTGAGGACCAGCCGGTCGGTTTCCTGCATGGCTTCGCGTCCGATGGAAGTTAGGTTGCGGATTGTGGTGTCCACACAGTCGCATACGATTCCTTCGGCGGAAGTTACGCATTTGCCGTTGACAGCCAGCATGGCCGACATCATGGCAGTGGATACACCAGATGAAATCTTCATTGAACAAGAAGGTTTTGCGCCGTCGCAGATCATTCCTGTAAGGTTGGCCACCATATTCTTCACTGCGGCGCATATTTCAGGATAGCCTCCGCCCATAAGATAAACGAGGGCGCTCGATGCACCGGTTGATGCCACCACGCATCCGCAGAGCGCCGACAGTCGTCCGAGGCTCTGCTTTATGTATATGCTCGTCAGATGGCTGAGAATCAATGCACGTATGGTCTGTTCCTCTGTGGCATTGATGTCTTTTGCGAAACTCACCACAGGCATGGTTGCCGTGATGCCTTGGTTGCCGCTGCCGCTGTTGCTCATCACAGCCACGGGTGCGCCGCCCATGCGCGCATCGCAAGCCGCCGAGGTGTAGGCCACCATGTGTTCCATCGGGGTGTCGCCGAAATACTTTGTCCCGGCTGAACGGATTGTGGATCCGAGCGAATGCCCGTATTTCCCGTCAAATGCCAACTGTGCGGCAGCAAGGTTGAGTTCCTTGGCCTTCAATATGAATGAAATCTCATCGAGCGGAGAGTTCATTGCAAAGTCGTAGACCATCGCAAGGTTCAGCTTGATGTCGTCGGTAGAAGCCGACTCCTCTTTTTGCGGCTTCTCCTCAAGAAGGATTTCATAGTCGTGGCTGATGAATATGAAGTTGGTGTGCGCGCGAGAAATCACGGCACGTGCCGAATGCCCGTCGGCATGGACAGTTACGTCGATATGCAGATTGGAGGGGGCATCCTCGGCCAGCTTCACGGATATGCGCTTTTCGGCTATGTAGCGTTTCCCTTCCTCGACTGCTTCCGGTGTAACGTCGCGGAGCACTTCAAGTCCGTATTCCGATTTGCCGACCGATGCTCCGAGGGCTACCGCTATGGGCAGGCCGATCATTCCTGTGCCTGGAATGCCCACGCCCATGGCGTTTTTGATTATGTTGCCGCTGAGACGAAGTTCTATCTTCTCCGGCAAAGTGCCTAAAACCTCTGTGGCCTTGGCCACGCAGAGCGAAACTGCGGCCGGCTCGGTACAGCCTATTGCCGGAACCACCTCACGGTTGATGAGGTCTATTATGCGTTTTCTGTCTGATTGGTTTATCATGGTGATATTTATGTTTTTTTGAATGTTAGATGTTGATATGCGGAGGGTTGCCATATGAGATGACGGAAGCTGGGTGCCTGAGTCCTAATCCAAAGGCAGGCGGTCGCGGCTTCCGCGTTCGATGCGCTTGTTGCCCCAGCATTTGCGGCAGACTGACATATAGCGGTCGTTGCCGCCTATTTCCACCTGTGCGCCCTCGGTGATGATTTCTCCTTTGCCGTCTATGCGTGCGTTGACTATGGTCTTGCGTCCGCAAGAGCATGTGGATTTGATTTCGTCGATTGTGTCGGCGATTTCAAACAGCCTTCTCGACCCTTCGAAAAGACGGGTGCGGAAATCGGTGCGGAGGCCGTAACAGATCACGTTCACGCCGTAGTCGTCCACGACACGCGCCAGCTGGTCTACCTGGGCTTCTGTCAGGAACTGTGCTTCGTCGATGAGAATCCATTCCGGAAGGTCGAGCGTCTCCTCGAAAATGTCCTTGACCACGGTGAACATGTCCGTCTCCGGATAGATCCAGCCGCATTCGCGCTCTATGCCGATGCGGCTGCGGATCACGTTCTTTTTGTCGCGTGTGTCCACCACGGGCTTGAAGCACATGTAGGCCATTCCGCGCTCCTCGAAATTGTAGGCAGTGGTGAGAAGCATAGCCGTCTTGGCGCTTCCCATCGTGCCGTATCTGAAATATAGTTTGCCTATCCGGTTCATTGGTATTGCAGATTTTATGCGAAGATACGAAATAATGTGCGGCTGGCCAAAATATGTGAGTGAAAATCTGCCAAACGCACCCTCGATTTGAATGCCTTATAAGACGGGCCGGCGACAAGTCCCGGTGATGTGGAATGTGCCTTGATTCGTATCAGGGCTTGGAGTTGCGGAATTCCTTGGGCGACATTCCGGTGAATTTCTTGAAGTATTTTCCGAAAAACGACTGAGACTTGAAGTTGAGTTCGTCTGAAATCTGCTGTATGTTGAGGTTGGAGGATTTCAGCATGACCTGAGCCTCAAGCACCACGAGGCGTTCTATCCAGCTTACCGCCGTCATTCCGGTCTGAGCCTTCACGGTGCGGGCGAGATGCTTGGGTGATATTCCGAGTTCAGATGCGTAGAAGCCGAGGAAACGCTCTTTTCTGAAGTTTTCCTGGACGAGCTTGAGGAAATTGTCCGTTATGCGTCCCTGTGATGTCGGGAAGTCGGCTGCTCCGGACTTGAACGGGATGTGCCCATAACGGAAGAAGAATGCGAGAATTGAATGCACCACGCATTCGTAGCCGAACGGATTGGCGGTGTCGGAGATGATGTTTTTCAGATTTATGTGCAGTGCCGAGAAATGTATTGCGTGGTTCGGATCAAGTGGAACTACGGGTGTGCGGTTTATTGTCGGATATATAGGGAGTTGGTTTATGTAGCGGAATATGGTGTCAGTAAGCCTTTTCGACATCACGATGTAGGATGCGTCGAAATCGGGACTTGCTGCTTTGGGGGTTAGAATCTGTCCTTGGCGCACCACGACGATGCTCGGTGCCTTTATGTCGTGTTGTATCAGGTTGAGGTCGGCGGTGCAATGCCCTCTCTTGAGGAATATTATGGCCGATGCCGAAAACTTTATCGGACTCATTATGGAAGAGAACATCGAGATGGAGAAACTGTCTCCTACCCAGATGTCGTGCTTTAGTATGTCGGAGACTTTCTCCGGCAACGGTATGTCGTCGTATTTTATTACGGTCTTGTCGTCATTCATCTGAAGTGTGTCGGTTTTATCGGTTTTATTGGTTGAAATGGGATAATAGGTGGTGTTATGTCCAATTTAACGGTGCAAATATAGGGATAAAATTCTCTTTGGGCAAATTCAGACAAGAATAATGAGTTTGGGTGTGTTTTCATTTGTGCGTTTTTTTACTTATTTTTGCATCATGAAACATGTTTTTCGTCTGATGGCCGTTTTTGCGATGCTTGCCATGGCTTCGTATATTGAAATGACGGCCTGCACTTCGGCCATAGTGTCGGCCAAAGCCAATCCTTATGGACGTCCGATGCTCTGGAAGCATCGCGACACTTCGACCATAGACAACAAAGTGGAGTATGTGGCAGCCAAGAACGGAGACCACGCATACGTCGCTCTTTTCAATGCGGCCGACCGCAGGCTGGAACAGGCCTGGACTGGCATGAACGATGCAGGGTTCGCCATAATGAACACGGCTTCATACAATCTCAAGGACGACAAAGTCAGCGCACGCAAGATGGACAGGGAAGGGTATGTCATGACTATAGCTTTGCGCACGTGCCGGACTGTTGATGATTTCGCGCGCCTGCTTGAGACTTTGCCTCGGCCGATGGGTGTGGAAGCCAATTTCGGCGTGATAGACGCCACGGGCAACGGGGCTTTTTTCGAGACCAACAACCATTCTTTCACCCGATTCAACCTTTCAGACGCTTCCGACGGACTCCTTGTCCGCACCAATTACAGCCATTCAGGGCGGCCTGGCGAAGGATACGGGTTCATCCGTGAAGAGAATGCGGAGCATCTTTTGCGTCCTTATGCCAAGCGCGGGGAAATAACGCCGGAACTGCTTACCGAGACCGCGAGCCGGAGCTATTGGCACTCGTTGATGGGGCGGGATTTTGCATTGCCGGACTCGTCGGAGCGTTGGGTGGTGGATCAGGACTTCATACCTCGCTACAAGTCCACCGCCACCATCGTGATTGAGGGATGCAGGCCTCTGGACGACGCTGCGGAAGCCACGCCGTCGTTTGTGGCAGACCAATATTTGATGTGGACAGGGCTGGGTTTCCCTCCGTGTGCGGAAATTGTCCCTGTATGGTGCAGGCCAGACGGCGTTGACCCTGAGCTCCGTGGCACGGCGAGAAACGGACATTCTCCTATGGGAGACAAGGTGAAGGCCCGACGTGCCGAGGTGTTTCCTCTGAAGAAGGGGAGCGGAGACAGATATGTTGACATGCATCGTCTTGTGAACCGGGAAGGCACTGGCTACCTGCAGGTGCTCGTTCCGCAAAACCTTGAAGTGTATGAGCGCATCAGAAGCCGCCGGGATTCAGGACGCTGAAGTGCAGACCGGGCGTTTCGCGATGGGGCGCGGAGAGTTTGCGCGTGCCATGATGACGCGTTTCGGAATGCGCTGGTGGGGGCTTCTCTTTTTTCTTGTCGTTGCAGGGGCGGTTGCCGCAGCTGTTGTGGCCGACTTGCGCTGGCTTGTAGTGGCTCTGATGCTGGCTTTTATTGTGGCTCCGATGGTTGCCGCGTTCCTTTATTTCTCTTTCGGATTGCGCGAGGAATGCTATGCCAATGTCCTCCCGCATACCGTGAATGTGTCGCCCGGAGGTTTCCGCATAGTAATAGACGTAATGCCGCCGAAGGACTATGATTCGGATCTTGTCAAGGAAGAAGAATCAGAGCCAAAGCCGTTGCGGCGTTACAGCGTGGATTTCAGTGCAGGGGAAATAGGAAGATACACAGTCGATTCCAATGGGATCACCGTGGCGGTAAATGCATCGTCGAAAGGATTCGTGAGATTGCCGTTCGGGTCTTTCGGTTCGGAGGAAGAGTTCCGTAAAGCGGTTGAAATCATCGGTTCTTATCATAGAGGGAATGAAGAGCGTGTTTGAACAAAAAAACTCCCGACACGCTCCGAAATCCGTAAAGTTTTCGTAATTTTGTCTCAAAGAAAACCATTTCTGCAATGAGAATATTAAAGGACAGCCGCCGCAAATACTGTTTCATAATGGATATGGAGGTGCGCGACTATGAACTTGACTGCGAACAGATAGTCAACAATGCTAATTATCTTCATTACATAGAGCATACGCGCCATAAGTTCTGCGCCGATGCCGGTCTGTCGTTCATTGACATGCACAATGCGGGAATAGATGCAGTAGTGCGCAAGATTGAAATCGAATACAAGACATCGCTGCGCGGAGGGGACAGCTTCATAAGCTGCCTGCGTCTTGAGCGCAAAGGGCCGCGATTCATTTTCCATCAGGACATACTGAAGCCCGGAGGCGAGGTGGTGGCCGAAGCTTTGGTAACCGTCGTTGTATTGAAGGACGGCCGCCTTTCTCGCGGCGACGAACTGGCTGCGGTTTTCAAGAAATATCTGTGAATTGACAAGCTATGGCCGATTCAAGGTTGCTGCCTCTCGCCTTTTCTATGATGAAAGGCACGGGAATGCCTCTTTTCCGCCTTATGCAGGAGCGGGGGATGTCCGTGGCAGACTTCTTTGCGACGGATTCGGTGGAGATTGCCGGGCGGCTCGGGCTTCGCGATGTCTCAGCGGTCGATTCCTACATCCGGGAAGAGGCGGTGGCGGCTGCCCGCGAAGAGATCGCCTTCTGCGACCGCCATTCCATACGGGTTCTTTCACCTGCCGATGAGGCATATCCGCTCAGGCTTCTTGAACTTCCCGATGCTCCTACTTCTCTTTTCGTGCTTGGCGATTGCGACCTGAATGCCTCAAGAGTCATATCTGTAGTCGGTACACGCACACCGACGCCATACGGCACTAATTTCGTCCGCGCGGCGGTGGAGGAGCTTGCTGCCGTCGCATCTCCGGTAACTGTAGTGAGCGGACTTGCCTACGGAATTGATGTGGCCGCCCATTCTGCCGCCCTTGCCTGCGGCTTACCCACGGTTGCAGTCGTGGCCCACGGTCTGGACACGCTTTATCCGGCGGCGCATCGCGACATCGCGCGGCGTATGATACGCGGTGGCGGTGCCATCGTTTCTGAATATCCTCACGGCACCACTCCCTTCCGTGGACGCTTTCTTGAGCGAAACCGCATAGTTGCCGCCCTTTCTGATGCGTGTCTCGTTGCCGAGAGCGACATAAAAGGCGGAGCCATGTCGACTGCGTCCATAGCGTTCGGGATTGACCGCGAAGTCATGGCTCTTCCCGGACGTATTTCAGACCGTTTCAGTTCAGGATGCAACCATCTGATACGAAAGAACAAGGCTTGGCTTGTCTCCAGACCTGGAGACATTGTTGACATTATGGACTGGCAATCGGTGGCGTCGAATGCGGATGCCGTTGACCGTTCGCTTTTTCCTGAACTCGATGAGCCGCAACGAAGCATCTTCGAATGCCTTAGCGGTTCATCCGAGCCGCTGGGCATCGATGAGATGCACGTTCGTCTCGGTTTTCCGGTCTCCGTGTTGATGTCGCAGCTCGGCGAGATGGAATTTGACGGACTCGTGATCAAATATCCCGGCAACCGTTATCACCCGGCCTGATGCATATGCCGGGATAATGGGGCTGACAATAGAATGCATAATGGCATTGGATTGAAAAAACGACCCAATGCCATTATTGTCTTTGCTTTAAATTTCAGATGCGGTCGAGGACTGTCTCTATCAGGCGGCGCACGTGTGGTTTGTAGTCTGTGTTGGCTGTCGTGGCCCGACGTTCGGCTATGATGCAGCAGACGGTCATTGCTTTGTGTCCGAGCATTTTCGCCATCCCTTGCAGACATGCCGATTCCATCTCAAAGTTTGTGATGGGACGACCCTTGTAGCGGAAGCTTTCGATTTTTTTGTTGAGTTCGGGGTCGGCAAGCTTAAGCCTCACCATCCGTCCTTGCGGGGCATAGAATCCCACTGCGGCGATTGTGTAGCCTCGACGCATGTCATCGCGGCCTATTTCATCTATAAGTCCGGGGTCGGCATCGACGGTGTATGGGGCGGCCCATGACGGGTCCCAGTTGACATGCTCACAGAATTCCCGTTCGAAATCCAGGTCGCACACGCGGTCTCTGTCGGCATAGAAATTCAGAATGCCGTCAAATCCCATCCCTTTTTCAGCCATCACGAAGTCGCCTATGCGGAGGTCTTCCTGCAGCGAGCCGGAAGTGCCTACGCGCACCATCCGGAGAGTGCGGTGTTCCGGCTTGACCTCACGTGTTTTGAAGTCCACGTTGGCAAGGGCGTCGAGTTCGGTTACGACGATTTCGATGTTGTCGGGGCCGATGCCATGCGAGATGCACATAAGCTCTTTCCCTTTGTATGTTCCGGCTATGGCATGGAATTCACGGGAATGCACGTCATAGTCGATTTTGTCGAAATACGATGCCACCATATCGACGCGTCCGGGGTCTCCGACGAGTATGATGTTGTCGCGGAGCTGGTCGGGGCGGAGGTGGATATGGAATGCCGAGCCGTCATCGTTGATGATAAGCTCGGAAGCTGGGATTACACGTGGTTTGTCCATATTATTGTTTTTTGAGTGGTAAATGTCTCTTTCGGATATTACGCTTTCAATGACACGAAGGTTCATTTACGCTTCACGAGCGCGACGGTTCCGATTGCGGTGCACACAAGGAGCATTCCGACTCCGATGAAGAAGATGAAATGGAACGAGGTCGCATCCACAATCAGTCCCCAGCCGCCGGAAGCGATCGCTCCTCCGGCAGCAAGAGCCATGGACATTATGGAATATATGCGGGCGTAGTCCACGCTTCCGAACACCGTGCGGGTGAGCATGGCAGTCTGCACCGTCACTCCGGCGTATGCCCATCCGAAGAGGAACGCACCTGAGATGATGATGGCGAGTCCCCAGTTTCCGGCAATCATCAGAAGAAGTCCGGATATTCCGCCGAGGGTGGTTACCAGTACTCCTGCCAGACAGTTGCGGTCGTTGATGTGTCCGAGGGCGAGTTTGCCGATCATGACTCCGGCCATGACCGCAGAGGCGGCGAGGGAGGCCTGCTCGAGAGTGAAATGAAGCGACGTTACGTAATTCGGTATGAAGAGGTTGAGGGTTGACATGGCCATCATCAGGAAAGAGAAGACCACCACGCCGTAAAATACAGGCATGCGCACGGCTTTGGCGAAGCTGATTCCTCCGGCAGCCGCAGCCTTGTCGGGAGACGGGGCATCTTCCTGGGATTTTTCGCCGTAGGGGAGAAGACCTTTGTCGGAAGGACGGTCGCGGAGAAGCAATGCCAGCAAAGGAGAATTGACGAGGAGCACAAACAGGCCGAAAGATATGTAGGCCGTCTGCCAACCGTATGAGGTGATGATTGATGCACCTATGGGGTTGAATATCATACCGCCCACGCCTGAGGCCGCGCTGCATATTCCCATCAGAAGCCCGACCTTCACGCGGAACCAGCGGTTGATCAGGGTGGGGAAGCTGAGGTAAAGAAGGAAAGCCACCGTGATTCCGAGCACGGCACCTGCCACGTAGAATTCCCAAAGTCGAGTGCACATGCCCATTGCGCATAGGGTCAGACCCATGAGCGCGGAATTTCCGGCAAGGAGCCAGCGTGCGCTGAAACGCTCTATCATCTTGCCGCCGATGGGAAGTATAAGCGTGGAGGCGATGTACATTATCGACATATAAAGCCCGAACTCGCCTACGCTGACTCCAAGCGAGGAACTGACGGGTTTGTAGAATATTCCGGCACAACTGAAAGTTATGCCGATGTTCACGCCCATCATCAGGCAGCAGCAGGCCACGATTATGAAGCCGTAGTGGCGTCCGGCTTTGATGGAGTTTGCCATTCAGGTGTCGTTTTTGCTTTGGGATGCAAAGTTAGTGAAAAAACGGTTGCCGACGAAAGTTATATCACGGCATTTTTGAAGAAAAGCATTTTTCGTCGGACAAATGCAGCCGGGATGGAACAATCCGTAATTCCATCCCGGCTGTGTCTATGAAGAGCCGTGTCTTGGGGCTCGGCTTCTGTTTGAGGTTCAGTTGCGGCCTGATGCGCATATGTGTTGGCGCATTGCGGAATTGAAAGCGTCGGCGGCAAGAAGCTCGTCGAGCGTCAGGTGCATCCGGTAACACCAGTAATGCGCCGGATTGCTCGGGTCGTTTATCTGTTCTTCACGAGGGTCGTTCCTGCGCATGCTTCCGTCGGCTGAAAGCCAGTCCTGAAGCGGATTGATGCAAAGCATCGAAGGGCTTTTGAGGAGAATGTCGAGAATCTTGCCGCATATCCATGGCTCGGCGAAGAAAGGTGCCGTGCCGCTCTCCTGCAGGATTTCGTTGAAATAGCGTTGCGAGCGTTGATGGTCGCTTTCCCACCATCCGCGTATCCCCGCCATATCGTGGGTGGATGATGTGCAGACTGAATGGTAGGGATAATGCCACGTGTCCCCAAACTCCGTTGCAGGTTCTTTCGGCATGCGAGGGATTTCGAGCGAAAGTATCTGAAGCCTGTGCATCACTTCCGGCACGCAGCCGGGAATCATGCCGAGGTCTTCGGCGCATGTGAGCATCCGCGTGGAGAAGATTATGGGCGGAAGTTTCCATAAAGCCTTTTCTGCCCAGAACTCGTTGTGGCGATGATAGAAGAAGTCGTTGTAGAGACGGTCGAAACGACTCTTCTCGTAGTCGGAGAGGATGCGGTATTGGTGAGTGGACTGTGCGGCTATCCGTGGATGGTAATGCCCTTTTTGTGCGGGGTCTTCGATGAACAGCACGTCGTCGAGCAGTCTGAGGAGCGCGTTCTCAAAAAGCGAATTCCTCTCGTCTCTTTCCTTATCGGCGAAAAAGCCGGCCACCTTCCGCTGCGTGTCGAATTCCGGACGCAGACGGTAGCATCCTTCTCCCGAAGCCGTAAGGAAAGAGAGTTTTGCCTCCTCGGCATGGTCGCCGAAAAAGTCGGGGAGCATGCATTCGAGTATTAGCGGACGCGCCTGTTCCTCCGGGTTGAGCCAGAAGTCATAGGTGTGTCGCAGCTCCTCGGGGGAATACGGTAGCGCAGGGCTGAAATGCCCCAGAAGGCCGTGGACGGCGTCGAGCGGAATCTGCCATATCCTGAAGAAGCCGAGGATGTGGTCGATGCGGTATGCGTCGAAATATTCCGACATCTTTCCGAAACGCTCTTTCCACCAGCTGAATCCGTCGGCCGACATTCCTTCCCAGTTGTAGGTTGGGAAGCCCCAGTTCTGACCCAGCACGGAAAAGTCGTCGGGCGGCGCGCCGGCCTGCGAGTCCATGTTGAACAGGCGGGGATTCTTCCATGTGTCAACGCTTTCGCGCCCTACGCCGATGGGAATGTCTCCTTTGAGCACGACTCCGTGCTGATGGGCGAAATTGCGCACTTCGCGCAACTGCCTGTCGAGGTGGAACTGCTCGAAAAAGAAGAACCCTGTCTCTTCTGCGTTGTCGGTGCAGAAACGCAGGATGGCCTCTTCGTCATAGACGGCATATTCTTCCCATTGTGAATGGTCTGGCGTGTCGAAGCGGTCGCGCAGCGCACGCCAGGCGGCATACGGACGCAGCCAGTTTTCGTTGGCCGACGCGAATGCCTTGAATTCCTCTGTCTTCATCTGGCGTTGGCCGGACTGGGCGTAAAGTTCGCGCATGTACTGCTCTTTCAGGGCCGTGGCGGCTTCGTAGTCCACTTGTGGCAGTGCATTTAGGCGTGCACACTCTTCGGCGAAATGCTTGCGGCGTGAAGCGTCTTTCAGTGTGCCTGCGGCCTGAGGGCGGACATACATCGGATGAAGGGCGAACGAAGAGTTTGCGCTGTATGGATATGAGTCGGCACGGGTCTTGGTCTTGGTGGTGTCGTTGACCGGAAGCGTCTGCAGGAAACGCTGGCCGGTCTTTTCGCACCATTCCACCATTTTCTTGAGGTCGAAGAAGTCGCCGCAGCCGAAATCGTCGTCGGAACGCAGCGAAAACACTGGGACGGCAGTCCCTGCGCCTCGCCAGTCGTTGCGCGGATTGGCAAACCTCAGCCCGTTGACGGCGATGTGTTCTTTCGGCGAAGCCGCCGGTGTGTTGAAGATGCGGTTGGCGCGATTCTCCCATACCACAGGCTCTGCCGTGTCTTTCTTAATTATCAGGAACTTGTACTCGCAGGGAAGCTCAAGGTCGGCGATGTTTATGTTGGCGTTCCAGAAAGGGAACTCCGCGTCGTTGAGCCTTACGGCCTGGGTCGGGTCCCACTTGCCTAAGGCCTTGCAGCTGCCTGCCACGGCAAGGATTTCATCGGGTTTTACCATCGGTGCGGCCACCCTCAGCCTCAGCGATTCCGGGCGGGCTTTGAGCGGCTGGTCTGGGCATTGCCTCATCATGATTCCGTCGGCGAATGCCGAGGAATAGAAAGGGAAATCGGCAGGCATGTCTTCCCAGGCATCGAAAATCCTGTAGGACTTTATTGCCTGCCCCGGCACGAAAGTGCGAGGCTCGCCCCATTCGAGCCTTATGGAGCCGTTGTCGCGCTTTACGAAGTAGTGATATCTGAAGCAGCCGGGACTTCTGTCAAGGTCAACGGTAAGCTCCCATGTCTCACCGCCGATCAGCCGCATGGCCACGGCCTTGTCGGGCTGTCCGGAACCGAGGGCGGGGATCGAGCCGCTTATGTAGAGCGTCTCGCCCCATTCGGTCCGGTAGTTTATGCTGAAGGAAATTTTCATGTAAGAATCTACGGAAAAACAGGGACTATCCGCATTTGGACGTGCCGCACGACGTGCATATCAGGCATCCTTCCTGATATATCAGGGTCTCGCATCCGCAATGCGGGCACTTCTGGCCCGAAGCTTCCGTGCCGTTTGGTATGTACTTCTTCAATGCGCGTTCCACGCCGTTCTTCCACGTGTTGATGTTGGTGGAATCAAGCTCGAGGCCTCCGACGAGTTTAAGCACCTGGTCGATGGGCATTCCGTAGCGGAGCACGCCGGAAATCAGTTTGGCGTAGTTCCAGAATTCGGGGTTGAACTTCTCGCTGAGGCCTTCGATGGTGGTCTTGTAGCCCCGCTTGTTGATGAACTGGAAGTCGTATCGTTTGCGTCCGTTTGCGTCCGTGGCCTTTATTATCTTGCCGTGGTTGACGCTTTTCGGGCAGAAGATGCCGTCTTCGTCATCGGCCAGGCCGGTGAATATCTCGTATGGTTTCCCTTCGGCGAGACCGACGAAAGCGATCCATTTCTCTTTGTTGTTCTGGAAACGCACCACGTCGGCTTCAAGTTCCTGCGGCCGCTTGACGAGGTGTTCCGTGTTGGCTATCAGCTTGGGGGCTTCCTCCTTCTTGACGGCCTCGAGCACATTGTTGCGCGAACCGTCGCGGTAGACCGTGCATCCTTTGCAGCCCTGCTTCCAGGCTTCCATGTAGAGTTGTCCCACAAGCTCTTCGCTCACGTTGTTTGGCAGGTTGATGGTAACGCTTATGGAATGGTCCACCCATTTCTGCACCGCTCCCTGCATACGCACCTTTTCCATCCAGTCAACGTCGTTTGAAGTGGCTTTGTAATATGGCGATTTCTTCACAAGCTCGTCAAGCTCTTCCGCGCTCATGTTCTTTTTGGGTTCGATGCCGTTGACGCGCATCCATTCGAGGAATTTGTGGTGGTACACGATGTATTCCTCGAATGCGTCGCCCACCTCGTCGGTGAAGTCGATGGATACGTTTGCGTCGTTTGGGTTCACCTTCCTGCGGCGTTTGTAGACCGGAAGGAACACCGGCTCTATGCCCGATGTTGTCTGTGTCATGAGCGACGTGGTGCCGGTCGGGGCTATTGTGAGGCATGCTATGTTGCGCCGCCCATGCTTCTTCATGCGCTCGTAAAGTTCGGGATCGGCTTCACGCAGGCGGTTTATGAAAGGATTGTCTTTCTCGCGTTCATGGTCGTAGACTTCAAACGCGCCTCTCTCGGCGGCCATGTCGACCGATGCTGAATAATATGCGAGTGCGAGCTGTTTGTGCACTTCCGTGGAGAATCCGGTGGCTTCGGGCGTGCCGTAGCGCAGGCCGAGGGCTGCGAGCATGTCGCCCTCTCCGGTTATGCCGCATCCTGTGCGGCGTCCTTTGAGCGTCTTTTCGCGTATCTTGTTCCAGAGGTTCAGTTCCGTCTGTTTCACTTCCCCCGTTTCCGGATCGGCCTGTATTTTTTCTATGATGCGGTCGATTTTCTCCATTTCGAGGTCGATGATGTCGTCCATGATGCGCTGGGCCTTGCCGATGTGCACGCGGAATAGGTCGAAGTCGAACTCGGCCTGCGGCGTGAACGGATTCTTTACGTAGCTGTAGAGGTTGACGGCCACGAGGCGGCAGCTGTCGTATGGGCAGAGCGGAATTTCTCCGCATGGATTGGTGGAGATGGTCTGGAAACCGAGGTCGGCGTAGCAGTCAGGCACGGATTCGCGTATGACGGTGTCCCAGAAGAGCACGCCAGGCTCGGCGCTTTTCCACGCGTTGTGGACTATCTTTCCCCAAAGCCTGCGGGCGTCGGTCTCTTGGGTGTATTTAGGGTTTTCCGCATCTGTCGGATAGGTCTGGACATAGGCGGCTCCTGACTCTGCGGCCTGCATGAAGGCATCGTCGATGCGCACCGACACGTTTGCTCCCGTCACTTTCCCTTCGGTCATCTTGGCGTCGATGAAGCGTTCGGAGTCCGGATGCTTGATGCTCACCGAGAGCATCAGCGCGCCGCGCCGTCCGTCCTGTGCCACTTCGCGGGTAGAATTGCTGTAACGCTCCATGAAAGGCACGAGTCCTGTGGAGGTCAGGGCGGAATTCTTCACCGGGCTTCCCTTTGGGCGGATGTGGGACAGGTCGTGGCCCACGCCTCCCCGGCGTTTCATCAGCTGCACCTGTTCTTCGTCGATTTTGATGATGCCGCCGTAGGAGTCGGGCTTCCCGTCGATGCCTATGACGAAGCAGTTGGACAGCGAACCTACCTGGAAGTCGTTGCCTATTCCGGCCATCGGGCTTCCCTGGGGGACGATGTAGCGGAAATCCTTGAGCAGGGAGAACACTTCGTCGGCCGGCATCGGGTTGGGGTATTTCGATTCGATGCGGGCTATTTCCCTGGAGATGCGGCGATGCATGTCGTCGGGCGTGAGCTCATAAATGTTGCCGAAAGAATCCTTCAAGGCATACTTGCTTGCCCACACTCGAGCGGCGAGTTCATCGCCTTTGAAATATGTCAAAGAGGCTTCGTAGGCCTCGTCGTAAGTGAATTTTTCAGGTTGCATTTCTTTTGGGTGGAATGTTTGTGGCGAGATTAAGAGGCTGTTTAAAAATGCTTGTTAACGCAGAGCCGGAAGATTTGTGATGGATTTATCCCTTCAGCGAAGGAGCATAGCGGGCTATGAGACTGAGCCGAAGGGATAAAGACGCGCAAAGATTCCGGAATGACGGCAGGCATTACAGGAAAGCCTCTTTAAAAGAAATCAATGTTTCAGTCCGAATGGTGTCTTTTCCGTTAATCCGCACTTTAATCGTCGGTCACATATCCCGATATGTTCCCTCCTCATAAAGTGCACCTTAACAAAAAATCCACCACTCTGCGTTTAACAATGATTTTTAAACAGCCTCTAAATTCGCCGTGCAAAGGTCGGAAAAAGTTTTGGTTTTGGAAAACTTTTCTTGCGTCATTTTTGTCTCAGTCAATCTATGGCTTGTATGCAATGGTTTTGAAATCAGTGAGATGATGATTTTATCTACATGAGCTGATTGTCTCCGGTTTGCAACTTCCGTCCATAATGGCTAACTTCGCGTAAAATTTCAAACGCATTCTGACATGAAGGATATTGATTCAAAGAAAGGGTATTTTGCGAATCGCCGCACCGTGCGTCGGTTCTCTGACCGGGAGGTCTCGCGCAGTCTTATAGACTCGGTGATTGAGCGCGCCATGCGTGCGCCGACCACCGGCAACATGCAGCTGTATTCAGTCATAGTGAGCCAAGAGCCGTCGATGCTTGAGAAGATACGCCCGCTTCATTTCTGCCAGCCGGCTTCGATGGGCGCAAAGGTCGTTCTTACGGTGTGTGCCGACTTCTACCGCTTCTCCCGCTGGTGCCGTCTGAGCAAAGCCGAACCGGGATATGACAATTTCCTTTCGTTCACGTCGGCCATGCTCGACGCGACTGTTTTCGCGCAGCAGATTGTTACGATTGCTGAAATGGAAGGCTTGGGAACGTGCTATCTGGGTACGGCGACATACAATGCCGAGGGGATATCCGACCTATTGTCCTTGCCCGAGCTTGTCGTTCCTGTTGCATGCCTTGCCATAGGCTGGCCCGACGGAGAAGGGGAGGAGTCGGAACGTCTGCCGCTCGAAGCCGTTTGCTACAGTGAGCGTTACCCGGAAATGACGGATGGGGATATTGCTGTTCTCTACAAAGCCAAGGACGACTATGCCCCGAATGCCAAGTTCATAGCGGAGAACGGCAAGGAGACACTGGCGCAGGTCTTTACCGACGTGCGCTATCCTCGTGCTATGAACGAGGAATTCTCTGAGAAGCTCCTCGGCCTTCTCCGCAAGAAGGGTTTTATGAAAAACGGATGATTATATGTGTGATTATCCGCGCTGACGCCGAGATTGCGAGGGTGTTGCAGAATTATCCTCATATGCATCTGTGTTTCGTAACAAGAATGCATATAAAAGAAGTTGTGTCGTAAATTTTAATTTACGACACAACACATTACTTATTTATTTCTGAGCCTATTGGCTGATTTCAAAAATTGGCATCAAGACCAGAAGCCATATTACGCTTAAGTCAGAAAACCATCTTACGCACTTTGTCCCCCTTGCGCTCGATTACCATCTGGCCTTCGGCAGGATTGATCACTTCAATGCCCTGAAGGTTGAAGTAGCGTGCCTTAACGTCATCGCCAGCCTCAATGGCTTCGATGCCTACGTTTGTGCTGTCTACAATAACTGAGCAAGTCACGGTGAATTCGCCGCACTTTGCGGTGATTGTCGCATTGCCGTCAGCAACGAGCGTAACCAGGCCGTCAGCTACCGTAGCCACACTTTCATCGGAAGTAGACCATTCTACAGTCTTGTCGGTTGCGTCTTCAGGCTCTACCGTAGCATTGAGAGTGAACGTTTCACCAGGAATGCCGATGTATGAAGTCCGGTCAAGAGTGATGCCTGTAACTTCAACATCGCCGCCACCGTTTTCCATAGCTACTACCTCTGCAAAATTTTTAGCCCAATCAGAACCCTTGTACGCCTCCAATGCGTCTGCAGGAACGTGCAAAGTCATTTGGGAAGTGGTGGTCATGTTGAAATTATACCCTCCCAAAGTCGGGGGTGTGGTGCTCAGCACGTACATATCCGTAAGTGATTTACATGACATAAAGGACATCTGTCCCACAGACTCGACACCGCTTCCCAAAGTGAGTGTCTTCAAGCCGGAACTCATAAAAGCCTGTGCATTGATTGTCGTCACAGAGTTGGGTATCACAATCTCTGTAAGCTCAGTGGTACGCGCAAACGAACTTTGACCCAAAACGAGGATGCTTTCGGGAAGAGTGACCGAAGTAACCTTAGCATCAGCGAAACAACTCGAGAAAATCTCAGTTACCTGATATGTGGTGCCGTCATATTCAAATGATGCCGGAATGACCACGTCTCCTGCATAAACGGTGTTGCTCAGATCATCATAAGTCATACCCTCCGGTACAGGCCACACTTGGGTTGCCTTACAAGGTTTGGCTATTTGCGTTCCTGCATCCATCCAGTACCAAAGACCGTCGATTTCTGCATACTTTTCGGCTGAAGCAAAGCCGAATGCTGCGCTGGCAAGCAACACGGATAGGAAAATCTTTCTCATACTCTTTACTTTTATTTTTTGTGAATACTGTGAATAATGTTTCTTTTGTGAATACCGCTTCTATGCAGCTAAAGTAAGTTATGTCTGAAATGAGTAGACACTCAAAAAACATTATTTTTGCACAAAATTAGAGAAATGAATCATACCGGCAAAAAACTTACAGTTAATTTATGTTAACGGAATGCATTCGGACACAATATTCTTCATACAGCCCGAACCAAACAGCTAAGATGGGCGTTTGAACATCGAAACCGGGCATACCCGGAAAACTGAATCTTAAAAAAACGGAGAGCTATGAAGAAATACAGATGTGAAGTCTGCGACTGGATCTATGATCCGGCAAAAGGAGACCCCGACGGAGGCATTGCCCCCGGAACAGCTTTTGAAGACCTTCCAGCCGACTGGGTATGTCCGGTCTGCGGAGTAGGCAAGGAGGACTTTGTTGAGGAGCCTTGACGGCAAGAACCGGTTTATGGCACAGGCACAACGCATTTTGCAAACACTTACGTCATATGCTTCCTGCATTGCCTTACGCATATGCCCGCTGCGCTGTCTGTAAACAAGCTCCATGTCCCTGAATAAATGATTTAGACGAAAAACATTCAGGCCGCGTTTCCCGAAATCCGGGAGGCGCGACAGATTTTTTGCGCGTATTTCGGCCATGTCGGCGATTTTCACTACTTTTGCACCGTAATTTATAAAACCTACTCTGAACGTTCAAAACCGACACAGACCATGACCGCTCAAAGAAGCACAAGCAATTCCAAATACATCAAGCTTATAGCCAACATCGCAGCTTTTCTTGCAGCCTGCGTGTGGGGCACGTCGTTCCTTTGCACCAAAGTGCTGATGCTCCCTGCCGACCAGGGAGGCGGAGAGTTCACTCCTATAGAGATGTTCGTCTACAGGTTCGCAGCCGCCTACATCATCCTGCTGCTCTTCTCGTTCAAGAAAATCCTTGCCAACAACTGGCGCGATGAGCTGAACTTCCTCATCTGCGGCGTTTGCTCCGGCTCGCTCTACTTCATCACCGAGAACTTCGCGCTCAACTACACCACGGCCGGAAACGTTTCGCTCTTGGCGTCGGTCTCGCCGATATTCACCATAATCCTCGTGGCGGCAGTCTTCCGGACACGCATAAAGATAGGTGAGGCAGTCGGCTCGCTCGTGGCCTTCGTCGGCGTCTTCTGCATCATATTCAGCCACGGCGAGGGATTCGTAATCAAGCCCAAAGGCGACCTGCTGGCCCTCACGGCCTCGCTGTCATGGGCCGTCTACACGATGGTGGTGAAGAACCTCATCCCTCATTATTCTTCGATATTCATCACCCGCAAACTGTTCTTCTACGGAGTGCTGACGGCGTTGCCGCTGCTCGCGTTCCAGGCAGAGCCTTATCATCTCGCGACGCTTTTCGACCTCTCCCAGCCCAAGTTCATGCTCAACTTCCTTTTCCTCGTGGCGGTGTGTTCCTGCGCTGCATTCATGGTGTGGAATCTGGTAATCAACACACTGGGCACGGTAACGGCCAACAACTACCTTTACATCCAGCCTCTCGTAACGATGATAGCCGGATTCGTCATACTTGGAGAGAACATCTATCTCATGGGCTACATCGGATGCGTGCTAATCATCGGCGGACTCATACTAAGCGACAAATGGAACCCGCAGTTCGGCAGCAAACGTCTGAAAAAGGAATGAGCCGGTGAGTAGCCACAAAAATCAATACGGAACACTCAAAAGTTTACAGAAATGCTAAGACTGAACTGCTTCATAAAGGTGGCCGAAGAGAACCGCGCCACCGTGGTCAATGCCGCAAAGGCGCTTGTGGAAGCCTCACGCAAAGAGGACGGCTGCCTTGCCTACGACCTGTTCGAGAGCGCGACCATACCTGAACACCTGATGATATGCGAGACATGGCGAGACCAGAAAGCCCTCGACTCGCATTCGGTCTCGGCCCACTTCGCAGAATACGTAGGCATCATGAGAAGCCATGCGGAAATGCACCTCGACAAGATGGAACTTCCAAAACCATGACAGAAGAAGGCACGGGCACAGAAAGCCTGCTCCAGGCGGCCATGGAGATGGCCCGCAAGGCAGGAGAGGCCCATATGAGGCATTTCAGGAGCGCAGGACTCCAGACGGAAGCCAAGTTCAACGAAAGCGACGTGGTAACCGTCGCCGACAAAGAGGCTGAAAGAATCATAATAAGCGGCATACGCAGCCGGTTTCCGGCCCATTTCATCCTTTCCGAGGAATCGGGCGCGTCGCATACAGGCAGCAGAATCCGTTGGATAATAGATCCGCTCGACGGCACAACAAACTTCAGCCAGGGACTTCCGCTGTTTTCCGTATCCATCGCGATCGAAATCGACGGAGAAGATGCCGTCGGCGTGGTATACGCACCGAGGCTCGACGAGATGTTCTGCGCCGTGAAAGGGAGCGGAGCCTTCCTCAACGGCGAGAGAATAAGTTGTTCGTCAAAGACGACGCTCGACAAGGCCGTGGCGGCAACAGGGTTTCCAGTTGACAAAGACTCCAATCCGGACAACAATCTGGACAATGTGGCACGCATCATGCCGAGACTTAGGGGACTGCGCCGCCTCGGTTCGGCGGCACTCGACCTATGTTACGTGGCCGCCGGATTCCTCGACGGCTACTGGGAAATGAACCTGCACGAGTGGGACGTGGCAGCCGGACGCCTTATAGCGCGTGAGGCCGGAGCCGCATACGGGCTGTGGCGCAACGGCGACGACAGGGGAATCTGCGCGCTCGCGGCAACCCCCGGGATTTACCGAAGCCTTGCCGACCTCCTCGAATGACAAAAACGCACCCCTGAAAACAAACCGGTTCTCATCCCCTCTATGTAAGGGAATCTCACATGTAGGGAGGGTGTTGCAGAATTACCCTAAAAACTAAGCAAAAGCCTCAACTTTCCCAAGCTGAGGCTTTTGTATGTCCACAAAGTTTTGTAACTTTATGGTATTCAAACTAGTAAATACAAAGTTGGAGGCTGTTTAAAAGCACCGGCATTTCGGTTTGCCTTGTTTTCTTAAACAATACAAAACCACCCAGCTTTACATATTGGGCGTAAAACTGGGTGGTTGTTTTGCAATTTGCTGATTTTCAGCATTTATTGCGGAAAGACAGGGATTCGAACCCTGGGTGCCTGAAAGGCACAACGGTTTTCGAGACCGCCCCGATCGACCACTCCGGCATCTTTCCTTGGTCGTTTTTGATAGCGAGTGCAAAGTTAGGCAGTTTTTCTGATTCTACCAAATTCTCCGTGGATTATTTTGTTTTTGTAGGTAACTATTCAGCGGATGCAGAGTCCAACAGCAAATGCAAATTTATGCAACCTTATCGAAAAAACGCTTCTTTGGAGTGTCGAAGTCAATTTTCTCCCGTGGACGACGGTTGAGTTTCTTTTGTATCTCCATAATTCGTTTGTCTGAAAAGTCATCAAAATTGGACTTTTTAGAGATAT
>CAJSYI010000016.1 GCA_910573745.1 Muribaculaceae bacterium
CTTAATCTTAGGGAGATTTCGGTCTCCCTTTTTTTGTATTGCTGTCGTTCCCTTTTGAATATCCTTCTGTCGCAGTTCGCTCTTGGGGGCGGACTCGACCGCCCCCGCCGCTCGGGCAGCCCCCTCCGAGGAGAGAGGATTGCTTTTATTCAGCGGTTTGTTGGCAAAATCGTGCGTTTCTATTTGGATTCTTCACAAGGAACTTAAAGACGCTCTGAATCATATCTGCGAGAACTGTCGTCCGATTCTTAATAACGATGCTTTTCTCACGGACGCGGAGCTGGCGCAACGGCTCAGAGTAAGCAGACGCACTCTTCACGATTACCGGAATAGTGGTATATTGCCTTACTATGAAATAGGCGGCAAGTACCTCTATTCTGAAAAAGATGTAGATAATCTCTTGATGAGCAATTATCGTAATGTAATTTACAATCCTTGAATATGACAGAGGCAAGAATCCTTAACCGGACTCTTGCCTCTGTTGTCGTTTGGTGGTTACTGTTTTATCTTCCGTTCCCGTTTCTTTTTGGAGAAGAGGTCTCCGGCCATAACCTCACGGATATTCTGCATATCCTCCATGATTGAGGAATCGAGTACCCGGGCGTAGTGCTGGGTCATCTTGATGCTTGTGTGTCCGAGCATCTTCGAGACATTCTCGATACGTACTCCCTGTGACAGGCATACTGTCGCATAGGTGTGGCGGGCAACGTGAGTGGTCAGCACCTTGTCTATCTCGCAGATGTTTCCTATCTCTTTCAGGTAGCGGTTCATTACCTGATTGCAGGGTACTGGCAGAAGTGTTCCTTTTTCAGCCGCCTTCTGGTTGTCCTCATATTTTTTGAGTATTGCTTTGGGGATGTCAAGCAACGGTATGTTCTGGACAATATCCGTTTTCTGACGTGGCTTGCGAATCCACATGTTGCCGTCGTTGTCCTCGACAACGTGTTCTCTTTTCAGATTGGAGATGTCGATAAACGCCAGCCCGGTGAAAGCGGCCATTACAAACATATCTCTGACCACATCAAGTACACCGTCAAAGTGTCTCCTATATATTATATGGAGTTCATCGAGGGTGAGGAATGTGGGATTTGTCTGTACTGTTCTGACCTTTATTCCGGCAAACGGATCTTTGGTAATCCAATCGTTTGCAAGAGCCCGGTTAGTGATTTTCTTCAGACCTTTCATATATCTGGCCACTGTGTTCTGCTGCTGGTTGCGGTCTATTTTGAGATACATCTCAAACCCATGTACGAAATCGCGGTCAAGACTTGTCAGGGGCAGGTCATCGACTTCATATTTCTTCTTGATGTAACGCTGTAGCAGTCGGGTAATGGTCTCGTATTTCTTGATGGTGCCAAGCTCGAAATCGCGCCCCATCAACGCACGACATTCCTGATTATGTTCCTGAAATGTCGTTATTATCATACGTTCCACAACCTTATGGACACCGATATTGAAAAATCGGTTGTGAAGTTCCTGAGCGGTTGCGACAACTCCTTCCGACTGCATTTCCTGAAACAGCTTGAACAGCTTGATGTTTGTCTCGTCAATATAGTCGTTCACATCTATTGCATTCTTGGACGTGCCTTTGGCGCGTTCCTTTGACTGATTCCAGAGAGCAGGGTCGATATACTTCCCAGTATTGGAATCAATTCTTGTGCCGTTCACAGAAATTCTCATGCGAATCGCACATTCTCCTGTTTTTGTCACGGTGCTTCTTCGATAGAACAGCACCGTCAATCGGTCTTTCTTCATTTCTTCTATGAGTAAAGAGGGGTTAAATCGTCAAGAAATGAAGCCTTTTCGGAGGTGATTTTTTGTCGCTGCAACAACTGATATATCAGTGTGTTATATGCGTTTTAGTGCCACGGTTTTTAGAGGAATTGGTGCCAAAAATTTCTGGCACTGTTTTTGGCACCGATTTGGCACCAAAATGATTTTTGCTGAAATTCCGCCAAAGACATTTTTTTCCTCCGCAAGGCCTCATATTTCTTTCAGACCATACTGAAATTTCTACGCGAAGATAATAAAGACGCTTCCGACTCTTGCTATGCAAATCTTTGAAGAATAATGAAATGAGTATAAAGTTCAGCCATGCACCCCCATCCGGCAGGCTCTCACAAGCCTTTGGCTCCAACGGGGAACCTTCATTCCTCATCGTTCTTCATCGGCGTGCATAGGGCATATAAAAAGCAAAACGCCGATTATGTTGATAATCAGCGTTTTGCCTTAATTTAACATTTGAATAAGTGGTCCCACTTGGGCTTGAACCAAGGACTCCCTGATTATGAGTCAGGTGCTCTAACCAACTGAGCTATGGGACCCGGCAAACATACGCCGTCCGCAGGCGAATTTGCGTATGACCTTCTTTCACGGTGCAAAGTTACTGTTTTTTTCTGACACGGCAATGGATTATGCGCTTTTTTATGTCAAAAAAAACATCTCCGGTGCCGTGATTTCCAGCTCAAGGCCCCGCGCCTCGTCGGGCGGAACCGTGCGCCCCGGGCTATTTCACCGCGAAATAGAGCGTGACGGCGCCGAACGTGAGCGAACGCCAGCTGACGTCGGCGAAGCCGGCCCGGCGCATGACGTCGGCCATCGCCTCGCGCTGTGGGGCGGCGGCGATGCTTTCGGGAAGGTAGCTGTAGGCGCGGCCGTCGCCGCTGACCATCTTCCCGACGGCGGGTATCAGGCGGCGCGAATAGATGTCGTAGAGGGCTTTGGAAAGGCCTCCGCGGGGCGAGGAAAGCTCTATGACGCAGAGGACGCCGCCGGGCATCAGCACGCGGTGCATCTCGCGGTAGCCTGACTCGAGCTCCTGGAAGTTGCGCACGCCGTAGGCCACGGTAACGGCCTCGAACGTCGAGTCGCTGAAAGGGAGGGCGAGGCAGTCGGCCTGCGTGAACTTCATGCGGCACCTCACCTCGTCGTCGGCCTCGGCGAGCTTCCTGCGCGCCACCGAGAGCATGCCTTCGGAGATGTCGGCCCCGACCACGAGTGCCTCCGGGAAGAGGCGGGCGAGATGGAAGGCCACGTCGCCCGTGCCGGTGGCTATGTCGAGAATCTCGAGGTAGGAGTCCGCGGCCTTCCCCAGCCTGCGCCTCAGGGCTGACAGGGCGGTGCGCCTCCACAGGCGGTGGAGGCCGAAGGTCATGGCGGTGTTCATGAAGTCGTAGGCAGGAGCGATGGAGTCGAACATCTCCTCCACCTGCTCCCCTTTGCGGCGGCGCGAGTCGTAGGGCATCACGCCCTCGGCGCCTTCTTTCTCTTTTTCCATGCAATAAACCCGTCCTTCAACGGATGTCAACAACCTGCAAGCCCTGCAAGGCATCCGGCCACGTTGGCCGAGATGCGTTCCTGGAGCGGCACGTCTGTGCGGCCGGGCTCGAACTTCTTGCCGGTGATGCGTTCGTAAAGCTCTATGTAGCGGCTGCTCACCTCTTCGCAGTAGGCTTCGGTCATCTCAGGCACCTGCTGGCCCGGCTTGCCCATGAACCCACGGGAGATGAGCCACTGGCGCACGAACTCCTTGGAGAGCTGACGCTGCTCCTCGCCTTTGGCGAAACGCTCCTCGTAGCCTTCGGCATAGAAATAGCGCGACGAGTCGGGGGTGTGGATCTCGTCTATGAGGACCACCTTGCCGTCGAGGAGGCCGAACTCGTATTTGGTGTCGACGAGGATCAGGCCGTGGGCGGCGGCAAGCTCCGTGCCGCGCGCGAAGAGCGCGAGGGCGTAACGCTCCACCTGGGCGTAGACGTCTTCGGCCACGATGCCGCGCGCTATTATCTCGTCGCGCGAGATGTTCTCGTCGTGCCCTGCGTCGGCCTTGGTGGTCGGGGTGAGTATGGGGCTGTCGAGACGCTGGTTCTCGCGCAGGCCCTCGGGAAGCGCGACGCCGCATATCTCACGCGCCCCGGCGGCGTATTCGCGCCATGCCGACCCGGCCAGGTAGCCGCGCACTATCATCTCTATCTTCAGCGGCTCGCACTTCAGCCCCACGGTGACCATGGGGTCGGGGACGGCCACTTTCCAGTTGGGGACGATGTCGGCGGTGGCATCGAGGAATCCGGCGGCTATCTGATTTAGCACCTGACCCTTGTAGGGTATTCCCTCTGGAAGCACCACGTCGAAGGCCGAGATGCGGTCGGTGGCGACCATCACTATGTACTTGTCGTCGATGTCGTACACGTCGCGGACCTTGCCGTGGTATACCGACTTCTGTCCTTTGAAATCGAAATCTGTGTAGGTAAGCGTATTCATTTTCTTGTTTCCGGTTTTCCGGCCGTCAGGCGCAGGGGCTGGCCCTGCCGTCCCCCTTGCCGGGGAAAGCCTGTCGGCTCAAATGTCTTTGGAGAAAGAGCGGCGGCGGCGGTGCTGCCGGTTCCCGAAGTATTCCCACTGCCCCTGCACCTTGGAGTTGGTCTCCAGCTCGGGGTTCGACTCCGCCCAGCGGTAGCCGTGCTTGATGTACTGCGGGATGAGGTCGGTGAAGAGCAGCGCGTTGACGCCTTTGTTCTGGTATTCGGGCTTGACGGCCACCAGCAGCAGGTCCACGCGGTCGTTCTTCCCCTTCAGCCCCCTGAGCAGATGGAACCACCCGGTGGGGAACATCCTGCCGCGCGACTTCTGGAGCGCGCGGCTCATGGACTGCATTGATATCCCCACGCCCACGAGCCTGTCGGCGGAATCCACCACGAGGCTCACCAGGTCGAGGTTCAGCAGGTTGAGGTAAAGCGATATGTAATAGTCTATCTGGCGTTCCGAAAGCTTCGAATACTCATACAGGCCCTCGTAGGCTTCGTTGATGAGATGGAACAGCGCGCGGCCGTATTCGTCCTTCAGCCGCTTGCGGGAGGAATACTTGACGGTGCGCAGGCCGTATTTCCTGCTGACTATGTCGGCGATGCGCGAATACTTCTCAGGGATGGAGTCCGGCACGTCCATCACGAACTCCACCCAGTCCGACTCCTTGCGGAACCCGAGCCTTTCGAGATGGGCCGGGTAATACGGATAGTTGTAGATGGTGGCCATGGTGGACAGCTCCTGGAAGCCCTCCACGAGCATCCCCTCATGGTCCAGGTCGGTGAACCCGAGCGGCCCTATGAGCCTCTTCATGCCGCGGGTGCGCGCCCAGTCCTCCACGGCCTTGAAGAGGGCTTCGCTCACCTCCACGTCGTCGATGAAGTCCACGAAGCCGAAGCGCGCGTTGTGCCGCTTGCTGTCGGCGTTCACCTGATGGTTTATTATCCCGGCTATGCGCCCTGCGGGCCTGCCGTCGCGGAAGGCCATGAAATACGCCGCCTCGCAGAAGTCGAAGGCGGGGTTGTCCTTGGGGCTGAGAGTGCGCACGTCGTCGCTCACGAGCGGCGGCACGTAATACGGGTTTCCGGCATAGAGGTCCACCTGGAACTCGGTGAACTTCCTGAGGTTGGCCTTGGTGGGGTCGAGCTGTATTGTTTCAATCACTTTTTCTTGGGTATCTGGGGTTGCGGCACGTCCCTGCCGTTCATTTTCCGAACACGAGCCAGAGCAGGAGCATCACCATGAAGGCTATGAAGACGCAGAGGAAGATGTAGATCTGGTTGGCGCTGCGCTTCTCTACGGCCAGCTGCACGTCGGGGATGGAGCGGTAGGGGTGCGACGGGTCTTCGCACTTCCTGGCCACCCGGCGCAGGCGCGGGAGCGAAGTCGGGAGACGGTCGAGCACTTCGTTGAGCACCCGCCCGTAGCTCGCTATGTCGTCCGCCGTGTCCTGCTCGCTGAGCGACTTCGTCTGGTCGTAGCCTACGTTGATGAGCTTGAGGTTCTCGTTGTATTCGGTGAAGATTATGGTGTCGGGCGTGATGGGATGGTGCACCACGTGGTTCTCCTGGATGTAGGCCATCGCGTCGAGGAGCTGCGTCTGCAGCCGGTGGATGATCTTGGGCGTCAGACGCTTCTCGTCGATCAGGCGGCGCAGGGAATAGCCGTAGACGTCGTCGGTGATTATCGCCAGACCCGCCCCCGGCACTATCTCCAGGTCGTTGACCATCACTATGTTGGGATGGGCCAGGTTATATCTCGTGTCAAATTCCTTCTCAAGCATGGCCCGGTGTTCGGGATTGTCGGCATACTCTTTCTTCAATGCTTTGAGCATCACCCACTTGCCATGCTTGCGTGCCGTATAGACATCGTAATACTCCTCGCCCCACTCGGGCAGAAGCGTGAGGTCGCTCCATTTCCCCGTCGGGTCGTCGACATGTATTTTCTTCTCCTCTTTGCTGAGATAAGCCCCTGGATCCATGTTTTTTCGTTTTGTCGGTTATATGTTTTGCTGTTCTCGCTTCCCGTCGGCCGGAATCAGGCCGTCCCCGCACGGCGGCAAGGCTCAAGCCCGGACGTACGGCTTCCGGAAACCGAGGACTAATCTATCATGTCGAAGCCTGTGTATCTGCGCAGGCACTCCGGTATTACAATGCCTTCGGGCGTCTGATTGTTTTCGAGCAGCGCGGCCACGATGCGCGGCAGGGCGAGAGCCGAGCCGTTGAGCGTGTGGCAGAGACGCGTCTTCTTGTCGGCGCCCCGGTAGCGGCACTTCAGGCGGTTGGACTGGTATGCCTCGAAGTTGGAGACCGACGAGACCTCGAGCCAACGCTCCTGGGCCGCGCTCCACACCTCGAAATCGTAGGTGATTGCCGACGTGAACGACATGTCGCCCCCGCACAGGCGCAGGATGTGCCAAGGCAGGCCCAACGCCCGCAGAAGCCCTTCCACATGGCCCTTCATCTCCTCGAGCGCGGCATAGCTGTCTTCCGGACGCTCCACGCGCACAATCTCCACCTTGTCGAACTGGTGCAGTCGGTTGAGGCCGCGCACGTCCTTGCCGTAGCTCCCGGCCTCCCTGCGCCAGCAGGGCGAATACGCGCAGTTCTTCCTCGGAAGGTCTTTCTCCTCAAGGATAACGTCGCGGTATATGTTGGTCACAGGCACTTCGGCGGTGGGGATCATGTAAAGCCCGTCGAGGGGGATCTGGTACATCTGCCCCTCCTTGTCGGGTAGCTGCCCGGTGCCGTAGCCCGAAGCCTCGTTGACCACGAACGGCGGCTCCACCTCCACGTATCCGGCCTTCCAGGCCTCGTCGAGGAAGAACTGTATCAGGGCGCGCTGCAGGCGTGCGCCCTTGCCGACATAGAACGGGAACCCGGCCCCGGCCACCTTTACGCCCAGCTCGAAGTCTATGATGCCGTATTTCCTGGCCAGCTCCCAGTGGGGCAGAGGGCTGTCGCCCAGGTCGGGCATCTCGCCGCCCGACTTCACCACCACGTTGTCGGCGGCAGTCAGCCCCTCGGGCACGTCGGCGCACGGAAGGTTGGGGACGGTGAGCAGGAGCCCGGTCATCATCCTCTCGCACTCCTCCAGCCGGTCTTGCATGCCCTTGGCCTCCCCCTTGAGGCGGGCCACTTCCTCCTTGGCCTTCCCGGCGCCGTCGGCGTCGCCCTTCTTCATGAGCGCGCCGATGGATGCCGCAAGCTTCTTGAGTACAGAGGCGTCGGAGTCGCATTTCTGCTGCAGACGCCGCCTCTCGGCGTCCACTTCAAGTATCTCGGTTATCACCGCGCGGCCGTCGAAGCCCTTCACGGCGAGTCGGCTGATCACGAATTCAGGGTCGGCCTTTATGGTCTGTAAAGTAAGCACTTTCTTGAGTTTTTTTCGGTTTTCGGTTTCCTGAGCGCGTCCGGACTTGCCCCTTAAGGACTCCAGACGCAATCCTGCCTTTTAAGAATTGAGCAGCCTTTTCACGGTCTCGGACACCAGGCGGCCTTCGGCGCGGCCCGAGAGACGCTTGGAGGCCACTCCCATCACCTTGCCCATGTCCTTGGGGGAAGAAGCCCCCGTCTCGGCCATGATGGCCCTCACCTCGGCCTCCAGCTCCTCGGCGGTGAGCTGCTTCGGCAGGTATTCCTCGATGACCGCAGCCTCGGCAAGCTCGCCCTCGGCAAGCTCCGGACGGTTGTTGTCCTCGTATATCCTCGCGCTTTCCTTGCGCTGCTTCACCATCTTGACCATGATCCTGACGGCCGCTTCGTCGGGCAGCTCGCCGCCAGCGCCCTTGGCCGTCCTGGCCTCGAGGAATTCCTTCTTCACGCCGCGCAACGCCTCCAGGCGCACCTTCTCGCGCGCCAGCATCGCCTTCTTTATGTCTTCGCTTATTCTGTCAAACAAGTCCATATCGGTTCTGTCTTTCAATGATAAAAAACCTGGGCCGCGCGCCCTTCCGGACCGGCACGCAGTCCCTCCGCCGGAAAGGCGGAGAAGTTTCAAATTGCAAAAATAGGGAAAAAAACCGGAACTTCCTATTTTCCCGTCATTTTTGTGTAGAAGCTGTAGAGGGCTATGCCCGCGCTCACCGCGACGTTGAGCGAATGCTTGGTGCCGCTCTGCGGAATCTCCACTACAGCGTCGGCAATGTCGACGATGCGCTGGTCCACGCCTTCCACCTCGTTGCCGGCCACCAGAAGGTAACGCTCCCCGGCCTCCGGGACGAAGTCAGAAAGCGGCACGCTGCCGTGGGCCTGTTCCAGCGCGACCACCTTCCACCCCTCGCCCTTCATCCTTGCCGCCTCGGCGAAAGAATCGTCCGCATGCCGCCAGCGCACCGACTCGTCGGCGCCGAGGGCTGTCTTGGAGATCTCCGGATGAGGCGGACGGCCTGTGATGCCGGCAAGCACCACCTCGCCCACCAGGAAAGCGTCGGACGTGCGCAGCATCGAACCGACATTGTGCATCGAGCGCACATTGTCGGCCATCAGCGCGAGAGGCAGCTTGCGCATGCGGCGGTAATCGTCGGCCGACACACGCGTAAGCTCCAGTATGCTCTTCTTCTTCACTTCAAACGCATTATGCAGTCAGCTCAGCTCCAGCATCCTCTCGATCGGGCGCAGGGCCTTGGCGGCCGTCTCCGGATCCACCTTCACCTCAGGCATCCCGTCGCGAAGGCAGTCGCGCAGCTTCGCGAGCGTGTTGAGCTTCATGAACTCGCACTCGTTGCACCGGCACCCGGCATCCTCCGCCGGAGCGGGCAGGAACCTCTTGCCGGGGCACCCCTTCTGCATCTCGAAAAGGATGCCGCTCTCAGTAACCACGATGTACTCCTCGGCCGGATCCGTGCGTGCGAACTCAAGCAGGGCGGCGGTCGAACCCACCTTGTCGGCCACGAGCTGCAGCGGGCGGCGGCACTCGGGATGCACGAGCACCTTGGCTCCGGGATGCTCCTTCTTCATCTCAAGCACCTTCTCCAGCGAGAAACGGTCATGCACATGGCACGCGCCGTCCCAAAGCAGCATGTCGCGCCCCGTCACGGAACTGATGTATCCGCCGAGGTTCTTGTCCGGGCCGAAGATGATCTTCTCCCCCGCAGGCAGCGACTCCACTATCCGGCGTGCGTTGCCGGAAGTGACCACGATGTCGGTGTGGGCCTTCACGGCCGCCGACGTGTTGACGTAGCTGACCACGGTATGGCCGGGATGGGCGGCCACGAACGCCGCGAACTCCTCCGGGTCGCAGCTGTCTGCCAGCGAGCACCCGGCCTCCGCGTCGGGGATGAGCACCGTCTTGTCCGGACAGAGGATCTTTGCCGTCTCGCCCATGAAATGCACGCCGCACATCACTATGACAGGCGCGTCGGTCTTGGCGGCCTGCTGCGCCAGGGCCAGCGAGTCGCCGATGAAGTCGGCAATCTCTTGTATCTCCTCGCGCTGGTAATAGTGGGCCATTATGAGCGCGCCTTTCTCTTTCTTGAGCCTCAGGATTTCATCCTTGAGAGCCTGAGCCGGGGTTTCCATTTCGTTTATTCAGGTTTAGAATGATTATCTGTAATAATAATGAATAACAATAATCAACAACAATAAAGTCTGTCGATAAATCCGATAACTTCTGCCGGATTTGTTTGGAAATATGGGTTGTTGAAGTTGCACTACGGTTTATCTACACTCCGTCTACATCCGCCTTGTCTGACATTCAGTGCGATGCGGGCTTTATAGACACAATGTAGATAAATGCAAAGTTAATAAAATTCCGCCTTACCGGGCACTGTTTGCGGTAGAAAAACGCTTCAAAAACCGTCTTCGGCGGAATAAAAACGCGCGCCCCGGCCTTGGCACCGCTCCGCCGGGCGGCGCCTTCCCCTCTCCTGAACACGTTCTTGACAGGGTTTTCTACCGTTTTAAGGCCGTTATCGACACCTTTTCTACATACTAAACTCGTCATCGCCGGCACAGGAAACGACAAAAGCCACATGGCACCGCGCCATGCGGCTTTTGTCGCAGTGCGGACATGAAAACTCTTTTTATGTGCCGTGCGGAGGGCGGGATGCGGTTCAGAACGCGTCGGTGTCGGCGATGATGGTCACGGGGCCGTCGTTGACGAGCGACACCTGCATGTCGGCCCCGAAGACGCCGCGGCCTACGGGGCGGCCTGTCAGTTCTTCGAGACGCCGGCAGAAGTGTTCGTAGAGCGGCAGGGCCTGTTCGCGCCCGGCCGCGTCGGCATACGACGGTCGGTTGCCGCGACGCAGCGAGGCGGCGAGCGTGAACTGGCTTACGGCCAGTATGTCGCCTCCCGCATCGGTGCAGCTCAGGTTCATTGTCCCTTCTGCGTCGGGGAAGATGCGCATCGCGGCAGTCTTGCGCGCGAGCCTGTCGGCTTCGGCCTCCCCGTCGGCGCGCACCACGCCGAGAAGCACCAGCAGCCCTCTGCCTATGGAGGAGACGGCCTGTCCGTCCACGCTGACGGACGCTTCGGAGACGCGTTGTATCAGTGCCTTCATCTCCGGCTCATTTTGAGGGTGGTCGTTTCGGGCGTGATGCTCAGGCGCGCCCAAGAGCCTTCGAGTATGGGCAGGTTCTCGCGCTGGTGCCCTGCGGGGAAGCGGAACGCCACGGGTATCCCTTCCAGCCCCCAGTCGAGTATCCTGGAGCGTATCATCTCCTCCATCGAAGGGAAGTTGCGGTCGGGGCGGTAGTCGGTGAAGGCTCCGAACACGAGTCCGGCCACGCGGTTGAGCGTCCCGTTGAGGCGCAGACGCCACAGCACACGTTCCACCTTATATATAGGCTCTGCTATGTCTTCGAGGAAAAGGATTACGTCGTCGTCCGCCGGGCCGCATTTCAGCATGTCGAACCTTGTCGAGGCAAGGCCGTTGAGCACGGCGAGGTTGCCGCCCGCGATCCGCCCTTCCGCTTCTCCGCAGAAGCTGAGCGGGCCGGTCGGCAATGAGTGCTCGGTGTCGTCTTCCGATGTGAGCATGCGGAACAGGGCTTCCGTCGAGGGGTCGTCGGCGGGCTCTTCGGTGAGATGCTTTGCCATCGGGCCGTGGACGGAAGCGATTCCTGCCGAGCGGAGCATGGCGTGCAGGGCCGACACGTCGGAGAAGCCGACGAGCCACTTGGCGTTGGCGCGGAGCATGGAGCCGGGGACGGCCGGGAGTATCCCGACGCACCCGTAGCCGCCGCGGGCGCAGAGCACGGCTTTCGTCCCGGTGTCGTTCCAGGCTGCGGTGAAATCGGCTATGCGGCTCCTTTCGCCGGCGGCGAACGAGCCGTCGGCGGGGCCTTTGGCGTGGGGCATCACCACCGGGACGAATCCCCTTGCGGCTATGGCGCGTGCCGCCCCGTCCACGTATTCCGGCTTCACCGCCGACGCCGGGGAGATGATGGCTATCCTGTCGCCCTTGCGCAGCGGGCGCGGGAATATGATGCTGCTCATATTTCAGATATGATTTTGTTCCATTGTTCCTTATGTTCAAACTTTACGGTTTCATCCGAATCCAACAGACTCACATAATTTTCTATGAATTCGGTTGGATTGTCCAAAAGTCTGAGATAATATTTCAAAGACGGCAGTATTCCGTTTATGACAATCTGGCATCCGTGTGTGTTCTTTATACGATTGATTTCAGATGCTATTTTATCTTCATCGCGTTTATTTATGCCCGATGTTGAAAGTATGTAATAACGGCTTACTTCGGTAGGCATAATCTTTTCTTTTGCCCGTTCTATGATGTCGAAGCTTACCGGAATGTTGTGTTTGACCTCCACGGATTCGAAAGGATTTCCGTCTTCGTCCGTTATGTCTATATCTCCGAGGCGTCCGCTTTGCGAGTCGGCTGATGTATGGTTTTCAAGCGGAAGAAGTTTTTTCCCTTCAAATCTCTTCACTTCAGTCATAAGGGATTGGTATATTGCATAAAAGGCAAGCACAGGCAATCTTGAAGTGCCTCTGCTTTGGTATTTGTGCGAGAAATGCCTGTCAAGCGCTTCCGTTATTGATGATATTGAAAGGTTTTTAGGTTTGGCAAGTTCTGTTTTCTTTGAATCTCTTTTGTCGGCCAGCCTTGAGAAGAGATAATGTATTGCGGGTATTGTGTCAATGTTTTTTGTTTGGATTATGTCTATGGTTTCCAGAAATGCTTGTTTGAGTTCCTTCGGCCTTATCGCTCCTGGATAATCAAGTGTATAAGGAACTTTTTGTTCCAATGAACGTGTGAGCCATCCGCTTTCGGCCATATTCGGAAAAGATTTGGACCTTAAAAACGGTGTTACGTGAAGACTGTCGAAAGTTCTGCCGGAATATCCTCCAGGAATGCTTTGCTGATGGCATCGTATGTCCTGTTGCGGATTAAGAGCCTTGTATATGAGGCTTGTGGCCACAACGGCCAATACCCCTTTTGAGTTTTCAGAAGACGCTATGATGTGGTCTAAGCGTTCTTTCAATTCGGAAGAGACATCCAGAAAGTCTGAATCCTGTCTTTTCGACAAAGACTCTTCATATAGTTTTTCCAAAAATACTTCGACATCGTTCATAACAACTGGTTTTTTATTTCACGAATTATCTCGTGTATCATCGGGATGCATACTGAATTTCCTATTTGCCGGTACTGTTCCGACAGGCTGCTGCTTCTGACAAACCCTTCAGGGAATCCCATTATTTTGTAGCATTCGTTTATGGTGAGCTTTCGCACCGCTTTTCCGTCATATATCCAAAACCTTCCTGAAGTCTCTTGTGAAGGTATCGCGGGATGTATGCCTTCTGTGGAATAGATGCGGTTTGGCTGCTTGTGGACGCGCGACAGATGTTCAGTTCCCGGACGCACACCGGCCTTGCGTATGTTTTTGTTGCGGTATCCGGCGAAGATAAGGCCCGAACGCTGTTGCCTTGTTTCGTCAAGAAGGGTATACGGTTCATTCAGGTATTCAAACTCTGTTGTTTCGGGATTGTCGAGTATGTCTTTCAGTTTTATCCTGTTTCTGCGTCTCACCTTGTCGAAATCGAATTCCTTTCCACGGTTTGCTACTATTATTATGCGTTCGCGGTTCTGCGCGACTCCGAAATCTGATGAATTCAATACTTTCCAACTGGTCTTGTATCCGAGTTCGGTAAGTCCATGCAGGATAGTGGACAAGGTGTTTCCATGGTCGTGATGGACGAGATGCTTGACGTTTTCCAGAAACACCACCTTGGGATGTTTGGCCTTTATTATTCTGAACACAGAATAAATGAGCGTACCTCTTGTGTCTTCGAATCCTCTCATCTTTCCCGAAATGCTGAAAGGCTGGCAAGGGAATCCTGCACACAGCACGTCATGTACGGGTATGAAATCCTCAGGAATAGAAGTTATGTCCCCGAAAGGGAATTCCCCGTAGTTCGCCTCATATACTTTTTGGGCGTAAGGGTTGAATTCGGATGAAAACACACATTTCCCCTTTTCCCATTGGAGCGGGATGCGGAACCCTCCTATTCCGGCGAAAAGGTCTATGAAAGTGAATTCATAGTTATTGACCGGAGGGAAAGGAACATCAAAACATATCTCTTCTTGGAACAATGATGAGGTATGATATGCTGTGCCAGGCTCTGAGACGACTGGGTCAAAAGAGTCTATACGGTAGTTTTGGGGGCTTTGCAAAGAATGAGTCACAAATGCCTTCTCATTGCCGTCATAGACTTGTTCTATATACTTGTACAATTCACTGAAACGCATATATGACTGTCATTTGAGATATTCTTTTGTAACGGGATTGTCAGTAGCAGAGGCAGGGGATGCCGGCGGCCTCCACACGGGCGGCGATGGCGGCAAGCTCCTCCTTGGGCACTTTCTTCAGCCGTTCTTCCGGCGTGGAGCGGTCGAGGCTGTAGAGCATCACTTCCCTGGGGCCTATCTCCTTGTATGCCTCGATGAGGGCGGCGACTTCCTCTGGCGTGGTGTTGTCCACCGCCGTTCCGTCGTGTTCGCCGCGCAGGAGCATGGTCTGTATGGTGGCCTGTCCCCGGAACTGCTTCAGGGCCTCCACCACGCGGCCTACGGTGAAGTCCTTGTCGCCGGGGCAGTCGATGAGGCGCATGGTCGGCTCCACGGCCGAGTCGAGCTTCAGTATGTTGTTGTCCACGCGCCTCAGGGCATCGGCCACCGCCGGGCTGAAGATGCGCGTCGAGTTGGACAGCACCGACACCTTGGCCCGGGGGAAATGGCGGTCGCGCAGAGAGACCACCGCGTCTATTATCTCCGGGAACCGCGGATGGACTGTGGGCTCTCCGTTGCCGGAGAACGTTATCACGTCGAGCGGCTCCCCTTTCGCCTTCATGTCGGCGAGCCTGGCCTCGAGGTCGGCCTCCACCTTTTCGGGCGTGGGGAGTCCGGCCTTGCCCGGCCCCTGGGCGTTGTAGCCCGCCTCGCAGTAGATGCAGTCGAACGAGCACACCTTGCCGTCGGAAGGGAGCAGGTTCACTCCCAGCGACACCCCGAGGCGGCGGCTGCGCACGGGGCCGAATATTGTGGAATGGAAGAGTATGGTCTGGTCTTTTGCCATTGTGTTTCGAGTTTGTGGAGTGCAAAGATAGGGATTTTGTACGGAAAAAACGCTGTGATGCGCCGCGATATTTTGATAATCGGCGATAATTGACTATTTTTGCGGAATGAAGGATATGGACGTGCAGAGAGAAGCGGCGGCCCTGCGGTTCCGCAAAGGAGAGAGGCTCAGGCTGCGCACGCTCGTGGAGCAGCTTTTCGCCAAGGGCGACAGCCTCTTCGAGTGGCCGCTGCGTGCCGTTGCGCGCCCGCTCGGCGCCGACGCGCTCGGCGCCATGTTCAAGGGGCACGTCCCTGCCGGCACGGGACGGCTGCAGATGCTCGTCACGGTGCCGAAGCGCCGCCGCCGCCACGCCGTGGACCGCGTGCTGATGCGCCGCCGCATACGCGAGGCCTGGAGGCTCAACCGCGCCGGGCTGCGCGCAGCCGTAGGCTCCGCCGGGGAGGTGCGCACGTTCTCCGTGGCGTTCATCTACCTGGCCGACAAGAACGTCGGCTATCCCAAGGTGGAGCAGTCCATGAAGAGGCTCCTGGCGAAGATGGAGAAGAGATATTTCCCCGACGATGCGGAACGGCAGGATTGACAGGCTTCTGACGGAGCTTCTCGTGCTTACGGTGAGGCTTTACCAAGGGGCCGTGTCGCCCCACCTGCCCGCCTCCTGCCGCTACACGCCGACATGCAGCCAGTACGCCGTGGAGGCACTGAGGAAGCACGGCCCCCTGAAAGGCTCGTGGCTCGCCCTGAGGCGCATATGCCGCTGCCATCCCTGGGGCGGCTCCGGCCACGACCCCGTCCCCTGAAAAAGATTTCTTCGCTTGTGTCTGAAAAGGAGTGGTAAACCGTTTCGGCCGTGCGTAGGCATCCTGCCGAAAGCCTTGTTCATCCATATCCCGATATGCTCCCTCCTCATAAAGTGCGCCTTAACAAAAAAATCCGCCACTCTGCGTTCAAGAGGCTGTTTAAAAATGCTTGTTAACGCAGAGCCGGAAGATTTGTGATGGATTTATCCCTTCAGCGAAGGAGCATAGCGGGCTATGAGACTGAGCCGAAGGGATAAAGACGCGCAAAGGTTCCGGAATGACGGCAGGCATTCCTGCAAAGCCTCTTTAAAAGAATTTAATGTTTCAGTCAGAATGGTGCCTTTTCCGTTAATCCGCATTTAATCGTCGGTCACATATCCCGATATGCTCCCTCCTCATAAAGTGCGCCTTAACAAAAAATCCACCACTCTGCGTTTAACAATGATTTTTAAACAGCCTCTAACAATGGTTTTTAAACAGTTTTGCCATGGCGCCCAACATGGGCGGGGCGCAGGCAGGAGATGTCGCGGTTTTTTGTTAACTTTGCGTCGGCATAACGGTTCCGACGGATTTGGACAGCAAGGACGGAAATATTAAGGGCGGGACGCCTCCGGTCGGGAGGTTCGCGCCGTCGCCGACGGGGAGGATGCACCTGGGCAACGCCTTCACGGCTCTGCTTTCGTGGCTTTCGGCCCGCAGCCGCGGCGGCCGGTGGATACTGCGCATCGAGGATCTCGACCCGCAGCGTTCGAAGCCGGAGTATGCCGGAATGATCGAGGACGACCTCCTCTGGCTCGGCCTCGACTGGGACGAGGGGGGCGTTTCCGGCGCGGGGCCGCACGCCCCTTACCGCCAGAGCCTGCGCGGCGCACTGTACCGGGAATGCCTCGGAAGGCTGGAGGCCGCCGGGCTGACATATCCCTGCACATGCACGCGTGCCGACATCATGGCCACTCAGGCCCCGCACCAGAGCGACGGGCGCATAGTCTATCCCGGCACGTGCCGCCCCGCCGCAGGCGCGCCGCCGTCCGTCCCGGAAAGGCCGCACGCCGTGCGTCTCATGGTCTCCGGCGAGGAGATAGGCTTCACCGACGGGATATGCGGCCCGCAGCGTTTCAACCTCGCCGACGAATGCGGCGACTTCGTGCTGCGGCGTGCCGACGGCGCGTGGGCCTATCAGCTCGCCGTCGTGGCCGACGACGCCGCGATGGGCGTGACGGAGGTGGTGCGCGGCAACGACCTCCTCCTTTCCGCCGCCCAGCAGACATGGCTCTGCCGCCTTCTCGGCTTCGACCCTCCGGCATACGCCCATGTCCCCCTCGTCTGCAACGCCGAGGGGCGGCGGCTTTCCAAGCGCGACTCCGGGGCGGGCATGGAGGAGCTGCGGCGGCGTTTCACCGCCGCCGAGACCGTAGGCATCCTCGCGTGGCTCGCCGGGCTGCGTCCGTCCCCGGCGCCCTGCATGCCCTCCGACCTCCTGCCAGGCTTCTCCGTCGGCACGGTCGCGTCCGCCCCCTGCGTAGCCCTTCCCGCGAAGCTGTTCCCGCGCCCGTAGGCCGGAATATAACAAAAATGTGCCGAAACCGGTACATTTACAATTAACGACATGACAAAACTGATAGTAAAAGACACTGAAGTCAACGTTCTGAAAGTCGATGGTGAGGATTATATATGCCTCACGGATATGCTGCGGGCCAAAGATGGAGACTTCTTCATCACGGACTGGCTCCGCAATCGCAATACATTGGAGTTTATAGGAATATGGGAGAAGGTCCATAATCCCAGTTTTAATTATGGCGAATTCGCCATAATTAGAAATCAGTCGGGACTGAACAGTTTCAAGATAAGTGTAAAGGAATTTGTAGCCCGGACCGATGCTGTATCCGTACGGGCAAAAGCCGGACGCTATGGAGGCACGTATGCCCATAAGGACATCGCATTTGAGTTCGCGATGTGGATAAGCCCGGAGTTCAAGGTTTATATTGTCAAGGAATTCCAGCGTCTGAAGGAAGAGGAGCAGAAACTGATAGGATGGACTGCCAAACGAGAGCTTTCCAAAATAAACTACCGGATCCATACGGATGCCGTCAAGCACAATCTTGTACCTGCCGAAATTACAAAGGCCCAGGCAAGCGTCATTTACGCCAACGAAGCCGATGTGCTTAATGTGGCGATGTTCGGAATGACCGCGAAGCAGTGGCGTGATGCCAATCCCGGCCTCAAAGGGAACATCCGCGATTACGCGTCCATCAATGAACTGATATGCCTCTCAAACATGGAGAATCTGAATGCCGTATTTATCGGACAAGGTATGCCTCAACAGGAGAGACTGATGAAACTCAATCAGATCGCCATCCATCAGATGAGCGTTCTTGAAAGCGGTGGTGATGATGGCAGGAAATTGCTGAAATAGCCCCGTCAAGTCCCCGGTTTTTTAATTCGCTCTCTTAGAGTGTGTTTGAAATTTTTCTTCAGGATTTTTTATGGAGGATTCCGGGATGGATTCGCGCATGCAGACGAGGGAGTGCAGCGGGCTGCATGACCGGGGCAAAGGCGTGAAGACGGCCGAAAGACCCATAAAGTCACACTCGAACGGCACACTACGGCATTTTCACGTCCTTTCCGGCCTTTCACTCGTTGCATAGCCCGCTATGCTCCTCGTTCCAAGGCTCGGAAAGCCCTGTAAAACTGCCTGTAAAAATCAGAATAAAAATTCAAACACACTCTTATTGCGGAGCGTTCAAAGAAGCTTAGGAAGCGCGAAAGTGCGGGAAGCCTCCGACCTCCTGCCAGGCTTCTCCGTCGGCACGGTCGCGTCCGCCCCCTGCGTAGCCCTTCCCGCGAAGCTGTTCCCGCGCCCGTAGGCCGGAATAAGAGGCTGTTTAAAAATGCTTGTTAACGCAGAGCCGGAAGATTTGTGATGTATTTATCCCTGCTGCGAAGGAGCATGGCGGGCTATGGGACTGAGCCGAAGGGATAAAGACGCGCAAAGATTCCGGAATGACGGCAGGCATTACCACAAAGCCTCTTTAAAAGAATTTGATGTTTCAGTCTGAATGGTGTCTTTTCCGTTAATCCGCATTTAATCGTCGGTCACATATCCCGATATGCTCCCTCCTCATAAAGTGCGCCTTAACGAAAAATCCACCACTCTGCGTTTAACAATGATTTTTAAACAGCCTCTAAGAATCCAGGCACGCCCTCAGATATGCCGGAGCAACGGGCAGATACGGGGCTGTATACGGAAATTCAACCAGCGGGTGCGTGGAAATTTGGTTTTACGGGATTTTTTGCTTAACTTTGCCTCCGAAGTTGGAACTATCTCCATTCCGCCCTTCCCCCGGGGAGGGGTTGACTGACTTTTCATAAAAAACATCATACAAATCTAAACTCATTAGTTATGCGAAAAAACCTACTCATTTCGGCCGCCCTCCTGGCAGGCGCGGCTATGACTGTCTCAGCTGCCGACACTCTCCCTTTCGACTTCGAGATGAACTCTCAGGATCAGTTTGACAAATGCACCACTTTCGAGCCCAAGGCCCATGGAAGCCAATGGTATTTTACAAATCTTTACACTGATTTAGGCCCGTTGTTTGCGGTCGGGTTCAACGCGGATGAACCTATGGACGAATGGATCATCCTTCCTGCCGTGGATTTCGGGAACACCAACAGGATCGAGGTCTCTGTAGAGGCGAGGTCTCAGAGTGCGGCTGCTCCTGAAAGCTTCGAGGTCTGCCTCGGCCGTGAGAACACGATAGAAGCTATGGACGTCAAGGTCATGGCTGAAGACTGGCCTGCAGGCACGTTCAGCGGCGATGACTTGAGCTTCAGGGTAAGCACCGCAGAGCTCGACACGGAAGGAGGGGTATGGTATGTAGGCATACGCTGCACCAGCCCTGTGTACCAATGGGGGTTGTTCTTCAGGAACCTGAAAATCAGAAGCCTCGGCGAAGGCACCGGCGAGCCGCCGGTGGTGCCGGTTGATGGAATCTCCATCGAGGGGGAAGCGGAATACACCGTGGCTCCCGGCGCGACCATCACGCTCACGGCCGTGGTTACTCCCGCCGACGCCACAGACAAGACAGTGGCATGGACTTCTTCCGACGAGAGCGTGGCCACCGTTGACGGGAACGGCGTTGTCACCGCTGCTTCCGGCATAGAGAACGGCAAGGCCACCGTCACCGCCACCTGCGGCGGATTCTCGGCCTCTGTCAAGGTAACCGTCGACAAGAACGTGGGCATCAAGGGCATCGAGACGGAAAGCAGCGACTCTGCCGAATACTACGACCTTCAGGGCATGCGCCTCTCCGCCCCTGAAAAGGGCCGGCCCGTGATCGTGCGCCAGGGCGGCAGGACCTTCAAGGCAATCCTCTGAAAACCATAAGGCCGTTCAAGGCCGGATAACGTAAGAGGCTGTGTCGGTTCATTCATTCAGATGTAGACACAGCCTCTTTTTCATTACGACACAGCCTCTTTTTATCACAGATGAATGCAGTGCGAATGCTATATGTCCGTGTGCTGGCGGCGGCTTTGGCGGCCGCTTTGTGTTCGTGTTCCGCAGAGACGGGCGCCGGCTCTGGCGGCCGGGACGTCGCTTCGCAGGTGCATGTCAAGGTTTCCGATGCCATGGCGAGGCTCGACGAGGGGAGGCTCAACGACGCTTTCGTGCTTCTGAAGGATGCGGAGACGGTGATTGACAACGCAGGGCCGGAGGCCGCCGCGGCTGTTCCGCGCCGCGACCTTTACCTGCTCAATGTCCATAAGGCCAACCTCTACACTTCCTACCGTGACTTCGCCCAGGCCGCCAAGACCTACGGAGAGGCCATAAGGCATGCGGCTACGGCTGAAGACAGCCTGCACCTGCTGCTCGACATCTCCGTGGTCTCCTCCCATTGCGGCGATTCCGCCGCGGCCCGCCGCGCCTACTGCGGGATGCGTGCCTTGGACGTGCCGGAAGGGATGCGGAAGCGCAAGGACTATTCCTTGGCCGTCGGTCGCGCCTACATGGAGAAGTTCTTCGGCGACAAGTCCGAATCGTGCCGTCTGTTCAGGCGAAGCCTCGCCATAGCGTCCGACACTGCATCGCGTCTCAACGTCCATTCGCGCCTCACGCCCGTGTCGGAGCTTTACGAGTATTGGTCGGGCATCGGCGACATAGATTCCATAATGCACTATCTCCGTGACTATGAGCGGCTGGCATACCTTTTCCGGATTCCCGACATGATGGCAGACGTGAAGCAGGGCTTCCTGCGCGCCTACGTCATGCAGGGCGACCGGTACAACGCGCTGCGCGCCTACGACGAGTATTTCGGCATCGTGGATTCCCTCTACGACCGCTCAGGTTTCATAGCCCTCAGCTCCAAATACAACGACGAGGAGATGGAGCGCAGCAACGACCGCATCCTGCGCCTCGAAATTGCCGTCTCGCGCCAGAAGGCCCTAATCTCGGCCATAGCCGCCTTCCTGGCGGCGGTCGCGGCCGTCTGGGCGGGATTCCGCTACGCGCGCCGGTCGCGGAGGCGCATATTCTTCCTCAACCGCGAAATCGTGCGCCAGGAGGCCGCGCCGTCCGTGGCCCGCGGGCCTTACGCTGCGGAAGCACAGGAGGATGATAGCGGAGAGGCCGCCGCTGACTCCGCCGACTCAAAGGGTTCGCGCCACGGCGACCTTATCAGCCGCATAGAGCGTGTGCTGGAGGATCCGGAAGTGTACTGCGACCCCGATTTCAGCATCCGGTCGCTCGCCGCCCTCGTGGACTCCAACACCAAATACGTGTCCCAGGCCATCAACGACACCTCCGGCATGAACTTCCGCACGTTCATCAACACGCTCCGCGTGAAGGTGGCGCGGGCGCGCCTCGCGGGTGCCTCAGGATATTCCAACCAGACCATCCAGTCCGTGGGCGAGAGCGTGGGTTTCCGCTCAGCCTCCAATTTCGTGATCGCCTTCAAGAAGGTGATGGGCATCACGCCCTCGGCATATCAGAAGCTCGCAAGGCAGAATTCGGAAGAACATAGGCTCTGACCGCGCCGCTTCCCGCCTTTTTTTCGATTGATTCATGAATCAATCGCCATTCTGTCCTTCAATCCTTTGTCCTAAGCCAGTTTATGGATAATTTTGCACCAGCAAGGTCTCATCAGGGATTTATTCACCAATTAATACTGTATCTATGACTGAAAAGCGAACCAAGAAAACGAACAGCCGCCTCACCCCCCGGTTGACGGCGGCCGCGGCTGCGCTGCTTGCCTTGGCTGCCCCGGGCTTCAGGGCGGAGGCCGCCACGAAGACAGTCGCCGTAGGCACGCAGACCGGCACTTCCGCATTCGTTCCGGTGTGCATGAACTGGCAGAACTCATGGTCCGAGTGCGTCTACACGGCCGACATGCTCGGCGGAATCCCCGTCGGGTCAAAGATAAGGTCGGCCGGGTTCATGGGCATTTCGGGAACATCAGTGGAAGGTATCGGCTACCGCCTCTACGTCAGCCGCACCGATGCCTCGTCTGCCCCGTCCGGAAAGTCTGACGTAGCGGGGTTCACGTGCCTCTACGACGGCGAGGCGTCTGTCCCTGTCTCTGAAAGCACAAGCGTGACGGCCCCGCTGCTCACGGTCGGCGCGCAGGACGATTTCGTCTACGAAGGGGGCAACCTCCATTTCGTGGTGGATTCCCGCGTGCCGCAGTCGGGCAACGTCATCTTCGCCTCCTGCGCGCGCACGGGCGGTTCGTCGCTATTCCTGAGCAACGACGACTGGGCCAGCACCAACAGCTACGCCTACGACTACGTCCCTGTCCTGAGCCTCGAGATAGAGCTTCCGGCAGGCTACGTGGACCTGCAGGCGGCCACCGTGGGAACCGACGACGACTATGACCGCTATTCGCCGCTCGACTTCTCGTCGGCAGGGGCCGTAAGCGCCACCCTCTATCCCGCAGGGAGGCTCGGGATTCCCGCCGGTTCCGAAATACGTGGGATGGCCTTCAGGGGCGCGGTCCACACCGCTTCGGCAGGAAGCCACACCGTGAAGGTGTGGATGAAGAACTCCGATGCCGTGGAGATAGGGACTTCACTCCCTGATGCCGACGACATGTCGCTCGTGCTCGACTCAGTGATTGTGCTAGGCTCCAAGGCAGGCTCCATCAACCAGTGGACGGAAATCCTCCGCCTCCCCTTCTCCTCCCCGTTCCGCTACGACGGCGGCGGCCTTATGGTGTTGATCGGCCTAGACAACGAGACGACCCAGCAGGTCTACTTCTGCGTCAACAATCAGGACACGGGCCTGTCGCTCGCCGGATACGGCTCTTCGTCGGCGGATGCCGCAGAAAGGCCCGAGCCGGCTCCGCTCCCCACCACTACGTTCTACTACGCCGCCCCGCAGGACGGGAAGCCGCAGTTCACGCTCGTCACCGACAAGGAACCCGGCGAAAAGCTGTGCGTCAACGTCCATTCCACCGCCGGGTTCAGGGTCGACTGGGGAGATGGCAACTTCATGGAATATCCTTGGCAGGGCACCGTGTCGGCCAACCACGACCTCTATGCCTCCGAAGTGAAGGTCTATCCTCTCGAAGGCAGCGAGATACAGGTGTTCCTCTGCGGCGGCCATAAGGTTACGTCGGTATCCGTAGACTGCCCCGCATTGCAGTCGCTCAGCCTCAACGACAACCGCCTCGAATCGATCGACCTCTCCGGATGCCCCGTCCTTGAAGAGCTCGACCTTTCGGGCAACAGGTTCTTTGAATTCTCTTTCGGGTCCGACGTGCTGCGTTCACTCAATCTGGCGCGCAACGGCCTTGAGCAGCTCATCATCACCGGATGCACCGCCCTCGAACGTCTCGACGTGTCGGTCAACGCACTGCGCTATCCCATCTGGCTCTTCTGGCCGGAAGCCCCTGCGCTCAACTATCTGAACGTCAGCTTCAACCAGATTCTTGAACTCGACCTCTCCGGATACCCCGGCCTGCGCACCCTCATCTGCAACCACAACGGCATCCCGTCGCTCGACCTCTCCGCGGTGCCGCGTCTGGAGACCCTGCGCGCAGGATACAACGCGGCCACAATGCTCTCCCCCGCCGACTGCCCCGGCCTGAAGGTGCTGGACATCTGCGGCCTGCAGACCGGCGACAACCTGGACCTCTCGGCCAACAAGGCTCTTGAAGAGCTCGACCTTTCGCTCACCGGAATCACGAAGGTGGACTTATCTGCCAACGGCAAGCTCCGCCGGATTGTGCTTTCGCGCAATTCCCTCCCGGCCATCGACCTTTCGGCCAATGCCCTCGTGGAGCATCTCGACGTGAGCCGGAACTCGTTGGCATCCGTCGACATATCGCACCTCGCGAAGCTCAGGTTCCTCGACTGCAGCCGCAACGCCCTCTCTTCCATAGACCTGAGCGCGTCCAAGGGGCTCGACACCCTCTGTTGCGCTGTCAACAACCTTTCGGCCCTCAGCCTCCCGGAAGGCAACGGCATCAGATGCCTCGACTTTTCGTCCAACCTCGTCAAGGACATCCCTGCGGAAACAGGCTCGCTCGTTTACCTCAACTGCGCCGACAACCGCATCGAGGCCGCCGACTTCTCGAAGGCTCCTGCCCTCCTGGGCCTTGACATCCATGCCAACCTCATGGAGAAGGATGCGCTCGTGAAGATGTTCGCCCGGCTCCCCGACATAAACGGGGCCGACGTCCTGGAAGAGGAAGCGTGGTGGAAAGGCGTGCTCAACTACAACGACAACCCCGGCGCGCCAGAAGTGTCGCCCGAAGTGCCTGAGACCAAGGGCTGGAACTGCTCCTACAGGGCCGACATCCTCGGCGACGCCAATGCCGCCTTCGTGATTCCGCGCGACAAGGTCCACACCCGCTTCTCTTTCGCCATCGACACCAAAGACCCTGTCTATCATGTCGACTGGGGCGACGGCAGCAGGGAGGAATACCGCACCGTGAACCCCGACTATTCCTACAACAGCATTGCCGGTTACGCCGCAGGTGAGGTGATACGCATCTACGCCCCTTCGGCCACGGAGCTGGGAATAGCCAACGCGGCATACCTCGACGTGGACGTGAGCGGCATGTCCATGCTCCGAAGGCTCTCTTGCTCGGGCAACGAATTCTCGTCGCTCGACCTTTCCCGCAACCCGGCCCTCGAAGACCTTAACTGCCGCAACAACCCGCTCACGTCCATCGTCTTCCCGGAAGACTGCGCCCTCACCGGGCTTGACTGCTCATCGACGCTCCTCCGCTCGCTCGACCTTGCGGAGATGCCGAAGCTGCGTTCGCTCTCCGCCAACTCCTGCCGCCTCGAAAGCCTCGACCTGTCGGCGGCGTCCGAGCTCACGCAGCTCGACGCTTACGACAACGACATCGAGTCGATTGACCTTTCCGGCTCCCCCGGGCTCACGGAGCTGTACCTCTCCAAGAACCGCCTTTCGTCGCTCGACCTGAGCGGATGCCCGAAGATTTCCAGCCTTGCCGTGGACTTCAACGGCATCGTAAGCCTCGACCTCTCCCCGCTCGGCAGCCTGCATATGGCCCATGTCAACGACAACCGCCTCGAATCGCTCAGGATCGGGAATCCCGCGCTGAGCGTCCTCCTCGCCGGCGCCAACCGACTGGAGGAGATAGACCTCTCCGGGGCTCCCGCGCTCACAGTGCTTACGATCAACGACAACAGGCTCTCGGAGCTCGACCTCTCCGGCAACGCCATCCTCAATCAGGTGTTCGCCGGCGGTAACATGCTGGAAGAAGTGGTTCTCGCCCCGGTGATGAACGAGCTTAAGCTCCTCAACTTCGACGGCAACCGCCTCTCTTCCCTCGACCTTTCCGCAGCCCCCGCGCTGAAGGAGCTTGTGGTGTCGCGCAACATGTTCGCCGGGACGCTCGACCTCTCGGCCAACCCCGGAATCACCCACCTCAACATCTCGCGCAACGGCATCGGGAGCATCAAGTGGGGCAACGGGTCCAAGCTGGAATCGCTTTTCGCGTCATACAACAGCCTCGGCAGCCTCAACGTCCCCGGCTCGTCGCTCGCATACGTGGACTGCTCGCGCAACCGGCTCGAGGCTGTCAACTTCAGCCGGCACAAGAACCTCTACGGCTGCATGCTGGACTTCAACCGCCTTTCGTCGGTCAACTTATCGGCCAACACCAAGCTCTGGGGCGTGTCCCTGCGCGCCAACAGCCTTGAGGCCCCGGCCATAGAGCAGATATGCTCGCAGCTTCCCGACGTGTGGGATCTGGGCATCGTTCCCGGAGAGGAGGGATGGATGAAGAAGCTGTTCCTTTCCGGCAATCCCGGAGCGGTGAGTGCCGATGCCTCGGCCGCGGTCAGCAAAGGCTGGACTGTGGTCATTGACGAGGAGATTCCCGCCGACCGCGTACTGAAGCTCGCCGTGGCCGATGCCGAAGGCGTCCCCGTGGGGAACGCCCGGCTCGTGCTTGTGGTGGCAGGGCAGGACGCGGGCACACCGTGCGTGGAGGCCTCGCCCGGCCTTTACGTCTACGACCCGCTTCCGGTGTTCGCCTTCCTCAGCTACGCCGTGAGGATAGAGAAGGAAGGGTTTGTCACGAAGACGGTCAACGCGGACGGGGTGCGGGACGGCGACCTCAGCCTCAACGTCGTCCTTGAGAAAGGCGACGGCGGAGCAGGCGGCATCGGAGCCGACGGCGACACGCAGGCCGAATACTACGACCTTCAGGGCATGCGCCTCTCCGCCCCTGAAAAGGGCCGGCCCGTGATCGTGCGCCAGGGCGGCAGGACCTTCAAGGCAATCCTCTGAAAACCATAAGGCTGGTTAAGGCCGTTTAAGGCCGGATAAATAAGGCTGGTTAAGGCCGTTCAAGGCCGGATAAATAAGGCCGGTTAAGGCCGGATAACGTAAGAGACTGTGTCGTAAATCTTAATTATGACACAGTCTCTCTTTTTATCACAGGTGAATGCAGATGCATATGCCTCTACATATGTCCCTGTATTCTGGAGCGGATCGCGTCGGCGAGGGCGGCGAGGAGGTAGAGGGCCGTGAGGATGATGACTATCGCCGCCGAGGCGGGGACTGAAACGTGCCATGCCGCCGCGAGGCCGCCGAGGCCGCCTGCGAGGGCGAAGAGGAAGGACAGCAGCATCAGGGGCGTGTAGCGTCGGGTCAGCGTCTCTGCGGCCATCTGCGGCAGGGACAGGAACGACATGAGGAGCATTATGCCCATCATACGTATGGAGAGGACTATGGCCAGTGCCGTGAAGAGGGTCATGGCCGTGTTGACGAAGGCCACCGGGAGCCCGCGCGTCCGCGCGAAGTCCTCGTCGAAGCTGACGGCGACGATGCGCCTCCGGAAGAGCGTCCAGAAGGCGGCGAGGGCGGCAAGGAGGATCAGCAGGGCGGCGTTGTCGGCGGGCGTCACGGTGAGCACGTTGCCGAAGAGGAATGAGTTCAGCTCGGGGACGTAGCCGGGGGTGAGGAACACGAACAGGATGCCGAGGGCCATCCCGAACGCCCATACGACGGCTATGGCAGAGTCGCGGCGCACGCGCCGCCTTGACAGCCAGTCGGCCCCGAGGGAGCTTCCGGCCGCGAAGATGGCGGCGGCGGCCGCCGGGGAGACCCCGAGGAAGTAGCCGAGGCCGAGGCCGCCGAAGCACGCGTGGGTGATTCCGCCGGATATGAATAGCATGCGTCGCGTTACGATGTATGTGCCTATGACGGCGGCGACGGCGGCCGTCAGGACGATGCCCGTGAGGGCGTTGATCATGAAGTCAGGCATGTCGGTTGTTTTGCGGGCTTTCCGTGGAGGAAAGCCGGATGTGGTTACGGACGCGCTCCGGGCGCCTGCCACGGGCGCGGGAGGGAGGATACGGAGCGGTAGACGTAGGTTACGACTCCGTGGCCGTAGGAATACCATTCCATGTAGAGGTAGTTGCCTCCGTGTGAGAACCAGTAGTTCATCGTCGAGGGTGAGCTGCCGCTGTAGCGGATGTTGACCTGGAAGTCAGAGACGTTGTTGACCGAGTACTGGCACCAGTACGACATCGGTTCCTCGTAGGGGGTTCCGCCGCGCAGGTAATAGTACCATCCGCGGCCGTTGCCGTTGAACTCGAGGCAGTTCACTTCCGAGGGGAGTACGTAGCCCCCGTTTATCTCGGTCAGCTCCCAAAGCCCGGTGAGGGCAGGGTCGTAGAAGTCGTCGTAGCCCGGAGCGGGACCCGGCACCCAGTTGTCGCCGCATGAGGTCAAGGCCACGGAGCATATCAGTGAGGCCGACAAGAGCAGCCAAGTGTAGATTTTCTTCATAATAATCCTATGTCGTTTAAGAGTGTGTTTGAATTTTTATTCTGATTTTTACAGGCGGTTTTACAGGGCTTTCCGGGCCTTGGAACGAGGCGCATAGCGGGCTATGCAACGAGTGAAAGGCCGGAAAGGACGTGAAAATGCCGTAGTGTGCCGTTCGAGTGTGCCTTTATGGGTCTTTCGGCCGTCTTCACGCCTTTGCCCCGGTCATGCAGCCCGCTGCACTCCCTCGTCTGCATACGCGAATACATCCCGAAATCCTCCATAAAAAATCCTGAAGAAAAATTCCAAACACACTCTGAGTGTCGGGCGGAAACGCCTGTCCATATATGAATAGAAACGTCTGATGAGCCAAAAGTTTAACGTAGAAAAACCATTTTTCTGTCAATCAAAGTATTGAAGAATTTTGAAGAAAATATTTGAAAATTTATTGCCAAAATATTTGCTTGTTCAAAATATTGATTGTAATTTTGCAACGTGATTCAAAGGAACGCATAGACCATTTAACCATAAAAAGAGACAGACATGAACCATTTGGAATTGACCGAAAAGAAACTTCTCCCGGCTCCGGAGGAGAAGGATGAAAAGAGCGCGCCTGCGGGCGGCGGGGAATCCGGGGATGGCGCAGACCGCAAGCCTGCGGCCGCGGCAACCCCTGACGGAAAGAGGGTTGCTGACGAGGGCGTGCCGGCCGGGATGATGCCTGTGGCCGATGTGGAACGCGACTACGTGAGCCGTGAGGAGGCCGAGAAGGCGGCACGTGAGGCCTATCTGCGCGGGAGGCGCGAGCAGGTGGAGGCGAGCTGGGAGGCCGACCCCGCGCTTCCTTCGGAGATTGCATCGATTTTCAATGTCAGGAAGTCGGTCTGGGACTGAAGGCGTGTCCGGAATCCATGTTCCGGTTTCCAGAACCGGCAAAGACAATTAAAAAAACCATTTAAAATTTGACCAAAGAATGAGTGAGACAATGAACCTGGTTCCCGGCATCGCCGGAGGGACCCACGTCGGCGGCGCGCCGCTGACCACCGACATCGCAATGCAGGCTTCTCCCGAGCTTCTGCGCAACGCCATAGACAAGGCCGTGGTGAAGATACGCCCGATGGCCACTCCGCTCGACCAGATAAGCCGTCTGGGACATGTGCGCGACGTGGACTCGATGGAGGTGGACTATTATTCGGTGGACTGCCGCAAAGGCTCCACCCGCGTGACGAAGGCCACTGCCGACGCTGAGCATACGGGCTTCGACGACGGGTGCGCCGGGATGGTGCTTGAGACGAGGGACGCGGGCGTCTTCGAGGTTTCCGAGTCGTTCGGCTTCATGAAGGATGACGGCACGATGGGCGTAGGCTACGTGGCGGAAAAGAACGAGGGCAGACTGTGGGTGCGCCTGCATCCCGACGACGGCGCCGCCCTTGCCGCCGGAACGGAGATAATCCGCCTGGGACGCGCCGCCACGCAGCTCGACGTGCAGTCGCCCCAGTTCTCGGTGCTTCCGCAGAAGAAGACCAACTTCTGCCAGATTTTCAAGATGCAGATAGAGCAGAGCATGGTGATGAAGCTGAGCCACAAGGAGGTGGGCTGGGACTTCACCGACCAGCAGGAGGCCGCCGTCTACGACATGCGCCTGGGGATGGAGAAGCAGTTCCTTTTCGGGAAGCGCATGAAGGTGTATGACTACCTTAAGCAGGAGAACGTTACGCTGACCGAGGGCGTGTGGACCCAGGCAGGCAAGGAGATCCACGCCGAGCTGGCGACCCTCGACGCTAAGGCTCTGGTGGACATCCTGCGCAAGACGTTCACGGAGAACAGCGGCTCGCGCCGCAAGATCCTGATTGCGGGCAGCGACCTTATAGCGGCCATCAACAAGATCGACGCGCAGCGCGTGATCACGGCGCGCGACCAGGTCACGGCGTGGGGCATCGACTTCTCGGAGCTGATCTCGAAGTTCGGGCGTCTGTACGTGGTCTTCTCCGACGTGTTCGACTCGATGGGGATGGCCGCCAACGGCATCATCATCGACCCGGAGTACATACAGAAGCATGTGTTCATCCCGTTCAACGCCGAGCGTCTGGACCTGCGGGGCAGCGGCCAGCGCAACACGGAGGCGCTGGTGCTCACCGAGGCGAGCTGCCTGACGCTCCGCTATCCGGAGGCGCACGCGAGAGTGATAGGCGGGTGATCGTTGCCAAAAGACCGGAGATATGCTCAAGAGATACACTGAGGAGGAGATGCTTGCCTTCTGGAAGCGGCGGCTCGGGCTTTCGTCGTCGCCGGGCGTCGTCGGGACTTCCGACGGCAACCGGCTCGACGCGAAGCTGACGGACGACATCCGTGCGTGGTATGCCGACCTGCTGCTGACGGCCCCGCGCCAGCTTCTGCCGTGCGAGGACCTGAAGGACGAGTCCACGGGCAGATACGTGGGCGAGAACTGCATGGAGCTTGTTCTGCCGGAACGCGGGGTGAGGTTCGTGTCGCTGAAGCTCGAGGCGTGGGACGCGGCGGTGGAGGCCACGTTCGCCCCGGCGAGCCGGAGGGCGGGGCTGCAGAAGTACCGTGAGACGTGGGCCACGCCCGACGCTCCGGTGATAGTGGAGGGGGTGCACCGTCTGTTCGTGCACGGGCTTCCGAGCGGCAACGTGCCGATGGCGGCGCAGTCTGCCGGGGAGGCCGGGAATGTGCCGCCTTACAGGCCGCTTCCGCCCGTGGAGAGCCTGATGATGGTGGCCGCTCCGGCCGACGGGGCTTTCGTGCTCGACCCGTCGCTTCTCAGATACGGGGAGATGCTTGTGGGGTGAAAGGGGAGAGTAAAAAAGGAGAGAGGAGAGAGGAGAGAGGAGAGAGGAGAGAGTAGAGAGTGGCGGGAGGCGGGTATTTACAACTGACAATCTACAATTGACAATGGACAATCTACAACTGACAATTGACAATCAATCATGACTGAGGACAAGAGACTTATCAAGGAATGCCGGGAGGCTTGGGATTCTCTCGGATGGTTCAGGCGCAGACGGCGCAGGTGCAAGGATTTCGCCTACGGGCGGCAGTGGGGCGACACGGTGAGGCTTCCTTCGGGGCGCATCGTCAGTGAGGAACGCCATATGATCGAGAGCGGGCGCATGCCTGTCACCAACAATCTCATCGGGCGGATGATAAAGCAGATGGTGGGCTATTACCGCCATATGACTGCCGGGGACGGCGGCGGGGACGGCGGCGGGGACGGCGGCGTGAGGCTCGCGGGGCGTTTCGACGCGCTCGGCGAGGCCGACGCGCGGGGGCTGGAGGAGTTCCTGATTTCGGGGATGGCCCTGCAGAGGGTGAAGCGTCATGGCGAGGAGTGGCTTCCGGGAGGCGACGTGAGCAACAGGAGCCCGGAGCGGGTGTTCTTCCGCCGGTTCGCGGATGCCGATGCGGCCGACGTGAGGTTCGTGGGGCTTCTGCACGACATCCCGCTCAGCCTTCTTGTGGAGCGTTTCGGCGGCCGCGACCCCGAGCGCGTAGGGAGGATAGTGGAGAGCTGGCGCAAAGGGGGCGCGCCGGGGATGCCGTGCGTGGCCGGGGAGGTTTCCTTTTCGGAGCCTGACATACCCGACCTTTGCCGGGTGGTGGAGGTGTGGCGCAGGCGTCTTGTCGGCGTGATGCGCGTCTACGACTGCGAGAGCGGCGAATACGCGGAAGGGGAATACAGCGGCGAGGCCGAGGAGCGTCTGCGGCGTATCAACGCCGCCCGTGAGGCCGAGGGACGGCGGCCCCTGATGGACAACGTGAGGCAGGACGAGCGTTGGGAGCAGACGTGGATGCTTGCCGACGGGTGCGTGCTCGGGCGTGGCCTGGGGGCCCCCGGCGAGCCTCTGCCGCTGGTGATGCGGCTTTACCCGATGGTGGACGGCGAAGTGCACAGCATGGTGGAGACGGTGATAGACCAGCAGAAGTTCGTCAACCGCCTGGTGGGCCTTCTTGACGAGATACTGGGCGCGTCGGCCAAGGGGGCGGTTCTGTATCCTGTCGACCAGCTGCCTGACGGGATGACGTGGAAGGAGCTGAGGAGGCTCTGGTCGTCGCCGTCGGCCATCCTGCCCTTCAAGCGGACGTCGAAGAGCATCCAGCCCCGCCAGCTCTCGGGAGGCGGGGGCTGCGCCGGGGCTACGGAGCTTCTGAAGACGCAGCTTTCGCTTTTCGACGACATATCGGGGTCGGGAGGCATCTTCTCTGACGGAGGCCGTCAGGCCGCAGGAGCCGACATGGCGCGCCTGCAGCGCGACGGGGCGGCCATAGCGATGCTCGACATACTTTCGGCGTTCAGGGAGTTCACTGGCCGCAGGGACAGGATTTTGGGAATAAGGATTTGAAACGGGGATGCATCATGGGAAAGAGACATTACATGGTCCCGGGGCTCATGTCCCCGGGCGGGGAAGCCCGGCAGGGCGGCAAGTGCGGGGGCGGCGCGTGTTATTGCCTCAACCTGCGCCGAAGCGGCGCAGGCGGCCTTGAGCCGGTGAGGGGCGGCGCGCTGCTGGCGGCCACCGGAGCGGAGGCCGTGATGGCCGACCGGCGCGACTATGAGCGCAATTTCTTCACGCTCGACGCGGGGCTGAACCTGAGGCTGAGCGTGGTGGAAGGCGAGGACGGGAAGGCGGTGAGGCGCGACGAGCTTGTGGCGCGTCTTCCGGCAGGGATAGCCGACTATGCGGTGTGCGGCGAGTTCCTGGTGGTGAGGCTGGCCGACGACAGGCTCTTCTTCCTTCTCTGGCACGCCGACGAACGGCGGTATTCGGCGTTGGGGACGCTTCCGGAGTTCGGGGGCGTGTCCGTGAGGCGCGTCGGGGAGACGGAGATCACGGCATCGGTCGCCCCGGCGAAATTCACGGGGACCGTGGCCGACCCGAGGGAAGGGGATCCGGCCACGTACGCGGCTTCGGCCGTCGCGTCGGTCAGAGAGGCTTTCGGGAAGGCCATGCGGACGGCGCGCGAGGCTGGCTACTGGACGCAGCCGGTGGCGGTGCGCGTGGCCTGGCGTCTGTGGGACGGCACGCTTATCCACCTTTCCGGACCGGCCGTGGCCGCAGGGAGCGTGCCGCAGACCGGAGGGCGCGTCAGCCTTGCCCTGACTGCAGGCGACAAGGGCTACACGGGCACGGCGGCGGGGACGCTGCGCCTGCCCGCCTGCCGGCTTGAGGTGGAGCTCCCCTCCGCGCTTCCGGCGGGATGGGAAGACGTGGTGGGAAGCGTGGAGGTCTGGGTGAGCGAGGAGCCCGACCCGCTCGACGGCGGAGCGTCCGTGGGGCTGCACAGCCAGGGGGCGGCCCTCAGCATAGGCGTGAGCCTCGGCGCCCGGAGCGCGTCGTCGGTGGCTGAGTCCGTCGTGGCTTCGGCCATGGAGAAGGCCGAGACGCTTGCGCCGACTGCGGGAGGGGCCGCCGTCAGCCTGACACGCCGCGAACCGCGCGGGAAACGTCTCGACCCCGCCGAGGCTCCGTCGGCGGCCGTGTTTTCGGCGACGGCCATCGAGGGGCACGGCGACTACCTGCATCTCGCGTCGCGGGGCAAGGTGGCCACCACGATGCGCGGCAATCCGTTCGTGGTGGCTTGGGAAAGCCTTTCGCCCGGAGGCCGCGTGGCGGCGATGGCGGCGCAGCCGGTAGGCGGAGGGGCATACACGCGCCAGTACGTCTACCTTTTCACCGACAGGGGCATAACCGCGCTTACGCACGACATGGAGGGCAGGCACCGCAACATGCGCCAGATTTCCCGGTCGGTGGTCAGGAGCCGTCTCCGGGTGGCTTCGGGCGAAGAGGGTGTGTATGCCGTCGGCGAGGACGGCGAGCTTCTTCTTCTGCGCGACTCCTCCGCGAGGACTCTCGTCCGCGGCCTTGAGGGCTACTCCGGGCTGGCTTTCGAGCGCAGGCACCGCGAGCTGTGGCTGTTCGCCCCCGGACGCAGCCGGTGGATGGCGGTCGATACGGAAGGGGACGGCCTTTCGGCCAGCATGCGCAGCGAGGTCTGGGAGCGCGTGCCTGTTGACTGCGGTGGCAGGCTCTACGTCTTGGGTGCGCGGGGCGTGTCCGTCCTCGAGTCGCCCGACGGCGAGGAGCTTGACATGGAATGGGAAAGCGTCCCGGCGGAATGGCCGGTAGGCGGGGCCGCCTCGGTCGGCGTATGTCTGAGGAGCGACGCGGCCGACGTGTCGGTGGCCGTGTGGAGCCACGGTTCGTTCCAGCCCGCCACGCAGGCACGTCCGGCGTGCCTCGGCAGATGGGACATCCGCGGCGGCTTCAACGGCACCGCCCACGGGAGCCTGATGCTTCCTGCCGCGAAGACCCGGCCCATGCTTTCGCTGAGCGTCGCCGGCCGGGCCTCGCGCCTTGAGAGCGTCGAAATCCTCAGCCAGTAGAGAGTGTTCGGCGTTTTGCCGCCCGTTCACTTGTTGTATAGCCCGCTGCGCACATCGTTCCAAGGTTTGCAAAGTCCTGTGAAATCCAAACACACTCTTAAATTCTCAGGGGTGATATAACCATTTAAAATTTACCATTTTATGATTTTAGAAGAGATTGCCGACATCAAGAGAAGGAGATGCCGGTCTACGGCTGAGTACCTTCTCAACAAGTTCGGTATGCTTTCGGGACTTGAATTTACCGATGACAAAATCGGGATTCCTGTCTTGTCGGCAGTAGACTTGCCAGAACTTCCGTCTGACACGCTTGCATTCAGCAAGGCGTTGTATTCAACTGAAACGGGCAAGCTTGTACATTTCTACGAATGTGACCAGGCGTTTGCGAGGATTCTTCACCAACCGAGGAAATATATGGAACTTCTGAAGCGTTTCAGATATGTGTCCGGGCCTGACTTTTCGCAGAAAATCGGGATGCCGGAGTTCGTGAGGTTCCAGAACTCATGGTGGAACAAGGCTTTGACCGCATATTGGCAGTCGGAAGGGATTCCGGTGATTCCCAATGTAAGCTGGTCTGATCCGGACAGCTACGAATATGCCTTCAAAGGATTGCCGAAGCATTCGGTCATAGCTATAAATTGCGTCGGTGTGCGTTCGTGCCACTGGTCGATGTACCTTTGGCGCAAGGGCTATGAAGAGGCATTGCGCAGGCTTGAACCCAAGCTGATAATCCGCTACGGCGACAGAATGCCGGGCGAGAATGAAGCTTGTAGTGTATATTTCGAGAACGAGAACTACAAGCGTCTGAGGGATGGGCGCTAACGGGTCAGTACTGCAGCGGCAAGGGATGCGGCCTGTTGGGGAAAGATGGGTTTCGGTCGGCAACGTCGGTGATGTGGAGATTCTTCAGATGAAACCGGGAATCAACAATACCCAATTACCTCGTGACGGAGCGAAACCCAATAGCACATACAGTATTTTTATGAGGAATGGAAAAGATGTAAAGACAATTGCAAAGTATGATGAAAATGGGATTGCCAAGTGGGAGATTCATAATGACAATCACCACGGCATAAAACCGCATTTTCACCTATGCAATGAAAAAGGTTATCCTATAAGCAATACAGGATCGGAATTGACACCTGAGCTTGCATCTTTATTTGAAAGGGTGAGGAATTTCAGAAAGTAAGAGAGTATGAAAGACAGATTCGAATATGCCTACATAGGCATTGATGCGGAAGGAAGGCGGTATAACGCTGCATATCCTCCCGACCGGGAGAAATACGGTGATGAATTCGGAGGTTATCCTGATTTGGCAAGGAAGGTCTTGTTTCAGGATTTTGCCGTTGACGGCTTTGATGCCAGATTCAAGCTGAAAGGGCAACGCTATCAGATTCTTTCTGAACCGGACCATGCGGCAAGGTGCGATCTAAGGTTCTTGACCGAATATGAGGTCTTTGCAAGTCCTAACCGTCTGATAGAAAACATGGATATTGAAGGCAGGCGGTTAATGGATATCATAGATGAGCTTGAAGACGTGTGTACCAATGAAGATATGTGCGTAGGCTTTTACAGGTCGGAACTTCAGCAGCTTGCGAAAACGGAAAGCGAAAAGATGAAGGGGTATCATTTTCATTATGTGGAAAAGGATGACTCCGGAGAGTATTATAACGGGAAGTATCCGCCGGATGCTGAGAAATACGGATGCTTGTTCAACGGATACAGGAACGAAAGTGCACAGGTTCTTTTTGAAGAGTTTGCTGTACACGGGATGAATGTGAGGTTTGAATATCATGGAACCATGTATCATCTTTTGTTCGGATGGGACTACGCATCTCTGACTGATGAAAACTATTGTAAGTCATATGAGATATTTCCGGATCCGAACACGCTGATAGAGAATCTGCGTATAGACGGCAAACTACTTATCGACATCGTTGACGACATCGACTACGCCGAATCCGTATGAGCGATTGGTTCGCCCTAAGGGTTGGTGTGCCAGCGGTAGAGGCGGTCGGCGGGGCGTATCTTGGCGGGGACGGGCATCGAGAAGCGGTCGCCTTTGGAGACGGTCTGCACCGGCTCGAGGTCGAGGCGCAGTTCTTCGACGGTGAAGACGAGCGCGCCGGTGGTGGGGCCTGTCAGCACCACTTCGTCGCCTACGGAGAGGGTGCCGTTCTCGAGCAGGAACTCCCCTACCCCGAGCTTGGGGAAATAGCGCATGGCCTTGGATGAGTAGAACTTGGTGCGTGTGGCCGATGAGCCGTATTTCGCGCTCCATTCGCCGAGCCGCTGGCCGAGGTAGTATCCGTCCCAGAACCCCCGGTTGAAGATTTTTTCGAGGCGTGAGTCCCAGGCGGCTATCTTCTCTTCGGAATACGAGCCGTCGCAGACGGCGGTGATCGCTTCGGAGTATGCGCCGACGGTCTCGGCGACGTATTCCGCGCTGCGTGCGCGTCCCTCGATTTTGAACACGGAGACTCCGGCGTCGATCATCTTGTTGAGGAAATGGATGGTCTTCAGGTCTTTGGGCGACATGATGTATTTGTTTTCCACGTCGAGCTCTTCGCCTGTCTCGCGGTCGCGTACGGTATATGCGCGCCGGCATATCTGGTTGCACGCGCCCCGGTTTGCGCTTGAGTTCATTTCGTGGAGGGAGAGGTAGCATTTTCCGCTGACGGCCATGCAGAGCGCGCCGTGGCAGAACATCTCGAGGCGTACGGGCTTTCCGGCCGGGCCGCAGATGTTTTCTTCGCGTATGGCGCGTGAGATGGCGGCCACCTGGTCGAGGTTCAGCTCGCGGGCGAGGACCATGACGTCGGCCCACTGCGAGTAGAAGCGGACGGCCTCGGTGTTGCTGACGTTGACCTGCGTGGATATGTGGACTTCCTGTCCGATGGAGCGGGCGTAGAGGATGGCGGCCATGTCGGACGCGATTATGGCGGAGATTCCGGCGGCGTGCGCGCGGTCGATGATGCTACGCATCATGCCGGTGTCGGAGTCGTAGATTACGGTGTTGACGGTGAGGTAGGTCTTCACTCCTCGTGCGGCGCATGCGGCGGCGATCTCTTCCATGTCGTCGGCGGTGAAGTTTGCGCTGGATCGTGAGCGCATGTTCAGGCCGCCGATGCCGAAGTATATCGCGTCGGTGCCTGCGGCGAGGGCTGCGGCGAGGGACTCGCGGCTGCCTACGGGGGCCATGATTTCGAAGTCTGAGCGTTTCATGGTGCAAAGTTAATGAAAATAAGGCTGATTAAGGCCGGTTAAGGCCAATTAAGGCCGGTAAGTCGAGGAAACCATAATAAGAACCATAGAATCATGAAGGATTACAGGGAGGATTTTGAAAGGTGGGCGCGTGATTGCGTGCGTATCACCGACAAGCTGACGGGACGGCCTGTGCCGTTCCGTCTCAATGCGCCGCAGCGGCGTGTGCTGGGCGTTCTCGAGGAGATGCGCCGGGGCGGGGAGCCTATCCGCCTCATCATGCTCAAGGCGAGGCAGTGGGGAGGCTCGACGCTTGTGCAGACGTATATGGCGTGGATGCAGCTTGTGCGCCGCAAGGGCTGGAATTCGCTGATATGCGCCCATGTGAAGGATGCTTCGGCGCAGATACGCGGCATGTATTCGCAGCTTCTGCGCGAGTACCCGGAGGGGATGAAGGCCGGGGAGGCCAGGGACTGGGCTTTCGTGCCTTATGAGAAGTCGCAGTCGGTGTGCTGGATTCCGGCGCGTGAGGCTCAGGTGGCCATAGCCACGTCGCTTTCGCCCAACACGGTGAGGGGCAGCAACTTCGCGATGGCGCATCTTTCGGAGGTGGCTTTCTGGGCCGACGGCGACGAGCGCGTGGCTTCGGAGATAGTGAGGACGGTGAGCGGGTCGGTGGCGCGTGAGCCGGACACGCTCGTGGTGATGGAATCGACGGCCAACGGGACTGACAACTATTTCTGCCGCGAGTGGCGGCGTGCGGTGGCGGGGAAGAGCGACAAGCGTGCGGTGTTCGTCCCTTGGCACGAGATAGAGATCTACCGCAAGGAGCTTGCCGAGGGCGAGCGTGCGGCTGCCGAGGCTTCGCTCGACGACTATGAGCGTGGGCTGCTTGCCGACGGCGTGGAGCTGGAGCGCGTGGCGTGGTACCACGAGAAGCGGCGCGAGTACGCGACGCACGAGGCGATGATGGCTGAGTTCCCTTCGACTGCCGAGGAGGCCTTCGCCAACGCCGGCTGCGGGAGCCTGCTCGCGGAGGGGCAGGTGGCCCCGTTGGCGGAGAGTCCCGGCGCGCCTGCGGACGGGGGCGCGTTGGGTGTGCTTCTCGTGTCGGGCGACGGGCAGGGTCAGCTGCTTTCCTTCTTCGCCGAGGTGGACGGCAGGTTCACCCCGCTCGTGGACGAGAGGCTCGACGGGCTTACCCCGGGGCGGGCTGTGGCCGAGGCCGCCGCAAGATGCCGGGGGAAGGGGGCGCGGCTGGTGGTGGCTGAGGCCGTGCGTCCCGACGGGCCGGGGCATGCGCGGCGGTGCGCCCGGCGTGCGGCGATGCTCGGCGTGCCGATGGCCTACGACGAGGACGAGCGTCCTTACGTGGTCTTCGACGCCGTTTCGCTCGCCGACTGCGGCGATGTCTACGCCGGGCTTTCGGAGGACGGCAGGGCTGTGGAGACGGATGCCGAGGCTCGGCAGGAGCTTCTGCGCTGTTCGCGCCTCAGGCCGTGGGCCACTCCGCTTGCCCTGACGCGCCTTGCGGCGGCGCGGTTCATGGCCGAAGGGTCGCCGAGGGTGTCGGTGGAAGATTTTTTGTGAAGAAGCTGAAGAAACTCCTAAGAGCTTGGCAGGGCCTCGATGCCCTGGAGGATGGCGAGGGCTTCGGCCACCCCGGGCACTTCCCCCACGAGGAAAGAGCGTTTGCCGTTGGCTTCGCGTATCTGGCACCGCTTCGGGTTGAGCTGCAGGTATGTGAGCATGCGCCCGAAGGCCTTCGACTGGTAGTATGCCTTGTTGGCGTCGCCGACGAAGTAGAGGTACATGCGGCCGCCTTTCAGGAGGAGGCGTTCTATTCCGAGGCGGCGCGCCGACATGCGCAGCGGCACGATCCGGATGAGCTCCTCGGTGGTGTGCGGTATTTCGCCGAAACGGTCTCGGAGGTTTTCGCGGAAAGTCTCTATCTGTTCGGGCAGCTCCATGTTGTCGAGCGTCTGGTAGAGCGATATTCGTTCGCTTTCCTGCGGCACGTAGGCCGGCGGCAGGCGCAGCTCCAGGTCGCTCTCCACCGTGCAGTCGGCTGTGAACTCCTCCTCCTGCCCGGCTGCTGAGTCGGCTCCCACCTCGTCGAAAGCGTCGGCGAACTCCTCGGTCTTGAGTTCGGTTACCGACTCCTTGAGGATCTTGCGGTATGTCTCGTAGCCGAGGTCGGCGATGAATCCGCTCTGTTCGGCGCCGAGGAGGTTGCCCGCCCCCCGGATGTCGAGGTCCTGCATCGCGATGTGTATCCCGGACCCGAGGTCGGAGAACGACTCGATGGCCTGCAGCCTGCGGCGCGCCACGGGCGATAGCGGTAGCGCGGGCGGCACGAGGAGATAGCAGAAGGCCTTGCGCGAAGAGCGTCCGACGCGTCCGCGGAGCTGGTGCAGCTCGGAGAGGCCGAAGTTCTGTGCGTTGTTGACTATTATGGTGTTGACGTTGGGCATGTCTATTCCGTTCTCCACGATGGTGGTGGAGAGCAGCACGTCGTAGTCATGGTCGGCGAAGCCGATGATCGTCTTTTCGAGCTTTTCGGGCGGCATCTGCCCGTGTCCGACAGCGACGCGTATTCCGGGGATGAGGCTCCTCAGGCGGTTTTCAAGCTCGATGAGCGACTCTATGCGGTTTGAGACTATGAACGCCTGCCCGTTGCGCGAAAGCTCGAAGCCGACGGCCTCTTTGAGGAGGTCGTCGTCGAACGGGGCCACGGCGGTCTGTATCGGCTGCCGGTTGGCCGGGGGAGTGTTGAGCGAGCTGAGGTCTCGCGCGCCCATGAGTGAGAACTGGAGCGTGCGCGGGATGGGGGTCGCGCTCATGGTGAGCGTGTCCACGTTGACCTTCATCTGCTTGAGCTTCTCCTTGACGGCTACGCCGAACTTCTGCTCTTCGTCGATTACGAGAAGTCCGAGGTCTTTGAACTTCACGCCTTTGCCGATTATCTTGTGGGTGCCGACGAGGATGTCTATCTTCCCGGCCTCGAGGTCGGCGAGTATCTGTTTCACCTCCTTCGGCTTGCGTGCGCGCGAGATGAAGTCGACGCGCACCGGGAGGTCGCGGAGGCGGTCGGCGAACGTGCGGTGGTGCTGCATGGCGAGGACGGTGGTCGGGACGAGGACGGCAGTCTGCTTCCCGTCGGCGGCTGCCTTGAACGCTGCGCGGACTGCGAGCTCGGTCTTTCCGAAGCCCACGTCGCCGCAGACGAGGCGGTCCATCGGCCTGTCCGACTCCATGTCGGCCTTGATGGCCTGCGTGGCCTTTATCTGGTCGGGCGTGTCCTCATAGATGAAAGACGCCTCCAGCTCGTGCTGCATGTAGCTGTCGGGGGCGAAGGCGTGGCCTTTCTGCTCGCGCCGTGCGGCATAGAGGCGTATGAGGTCGCGTGCTATGTCCTTGACCCGCGTCTTGGTCCGCTCCTTCAGCCGGTTCCACGCGCCGGAGCCGAGCTTGTTGACCTTCGGCGGCACGCCCTCCTTGCCGCGGTATTTGGACAGCTTGTGGAGCGAGTGGATGCTGACGAGGATTATGTCGTCGTTCTGGTAGAGGAGCTTTATCATCTCCTGCGGGCGGCCGTTCACGTCGGTGCGCACCAGCCCGGCGAACCTGCCCACTCCGTGGTCGATGTGGACTATGTAGTCGCCCGTCTCGATCTGGTTCAGCTCCTTGAGCGAGAGGGCGAGCTTGCCTGAACGCGCGCGGTCGCTCTTGAGGTTGTACTTGTGGAAGCGGTCGAAGATCTGGTGGTCGGTGAAGAAGCAGGTCTTCGAGGCGTGGTCGATGAACCCCTGGTGCAGAGTGCGGTCCACGGGCGTGAAGCGCACGTCGTCGCCCCTGTCGGCGAATATGTCGCGCAGGCGGTCGGTCTGGCGGGCCGAGTCGGAGAGGATGAGTATGCGGTATCCTTTGGCGAGGAAGTCGGCGAAGGAATCGGCGATTAGGTTGAAGTTCTTGTGGTACAGGGCCTGAGGCGAGCAGTCGAACGCCATGCGTGCGTCGGGGATGGCTTGCGGGCCTGCGGCAGGGCCGGAGACGCCGTATTCTATGGTCTTGAACCCGCCGAGGCGCGCGTCGAACGCGTCAGGGTCCACGAGGTTGCCCATTGCGTCTGGGTCGCCCTCGTCGGCGATGAGGGCGGCCTCGGAGATCGTCTCGGAACACACTGCCTTGACGCGCGCGGCGAGCCAGGCGGCCGACTGCACGAAGACCGGCGTCCCGGGGTCGATGAAGTCGAAGAGGGACATGCCGCTGGCCTTCCCTTCGTCGGCCAGAGCCGGGATTACGGTTATTTCCTTGAGCCGCCTTTCGGAAAGCTGGGTCTCGACGTTGAAGGTGCGTATGGAGTCTATCTCGTCGTCGAAGAAGTCCACGCGGTAGGGCAGCTCGTGCGAGAAGGAGTATATGTCGAGGATGGAGCCGCGTACTGCGAACTGCCCCGGCTCGTAGACGTAGTCGGTCTGCCGGAAGCCCTCCTCGCGGAGCTTGGCCACGGTGTCCGGCATTGAAGCCTTCGTTCCGCTCTTCAGGCTCAGGCGCGCCTCTTCGAGGCGTTCCGGGGCCGGCACCTTTTCGGCCAGCGCCTCCGGCCAGCTCACTATCCAGCGGGCCTTTCCGGAGGAGTACGCGTCGAGGGTCTCGGTGCGCAGTATCTGGGAAGGCGGGTCGATCTGTCCGTAGCGGATGTCGCGCTTGTAGGCCGACGTGAGGATGGCCACGCCCTCTTGTCCGAGAATCTGGCAGAGGTCGTGGTACATGTATCCGGCCGTGTCGGCGTCGTCGGCCACTATTAGCGCGGGACGCTTCAGGCCGAGGGATGCGAAGAGCATCGCCGGCGCGCTCCCTTCGAGGCCTTCGAGGCGGATGCGTCGGGCCTTGGGGTCGGCGATGAGCTTCCGGAGCGCGTCGGAGCGCGCCCCGGAGGCGAAGGTTGAGCAGGCTTCCTGGAGGGTGGTCATAAGGCTTTTTAAGGCCGGATAAGGCTGGTTAAGGCCGATTAATCAAGGCTTTTTAAGGCCGGGCAAGGGAAGGCTATACGGTGAGGATTTCTTTCTCCTTGGCGGCGAAGACTTCGTCGATGCGCTTCATGTATTTGTCGTGCACCTTCTGCACTTCGGCTTCCGCGTCCTTGCCGGAGTCTTCGCTCAGGCCTGCCTTCACCTCTTTCTTGATGAGGTCCACGGCCTCGCGGCGCGCGTTGCGTACGCTGACCTTGGCGTTTTCGGCCTCCCCCTTGCTCTGCTTCACGAGCTGGCGGCGGCGTTCCTCGGTGAGGGGCGGGATGCAGATGCGGATCACTTCGCCGTTGTTCTCGGGGGTTACTCCCAGCTCTGAGTTGATGATGGCCTTCTCGATCTCCTTGAACATCGGTTTTTCCCAGGGGGTGATGGCGATTGTGCGTGCGTCGGGGACGCTGATGTTGGCCACGTTGGATATCGGCGCGAGCGAACCGTAGTATTCCACGCGTATCCCGTCGAGGAGCTTGGGCGACGCTTTTCCTGCGCGGATGTGGCTCAGGGTTTCGTCGAGGTATTCCACGGCGAGCTGCATCGACTCGTCGGCGTTGGTGATGATTTCTTTTGTTTCCATGACGTTTAAAATATGAGTTGGGAGTAGGAAGTACGGAGTAGAGAGTTTAAGACTCTTTTTTCTCCGTGTCGGTTTCTTTCTCCCGGTTGTTTGTTTAAAATATGAGTTGGGAGTAGGAAGTACGGAGTAGAGAGTTTAATGCCTTGTTCTCATTTCCGGCTTCCGGCCTCTTGGTTGATGATTCTCGTTTATATCAACGGAGAAATCCGTTGCTTTTGTTTATTATGCTTGTGAGGATGTTGATTATGGAGTTGGTGAGAGCCTTGGCTTCTTCTGTTTCCGAGCAGGGAAGCAGAGATGTCTCTTCCAGCAATTCGAGCCAGAACAGTGTTTCGGAAGCCTCTTTTCTTGCTATGGAAAGCTTGTTGCAGAAGTCGGCATTGCTCACGGCGAATCTTGCTTCGGCTATGTTGGCTCCGACAGAAGTGCCGGATCTGAGCAGCTGCCTTCCCAAGTCATATTCTCTCAGTTTCCGCGACAAAAGCTGATACAGCCTTACCGACTCTTTTGCAAGCTTCTTGGAGATTTCCGCTTTAAGGTCATTTCCCATTATTGCAGTCATTTTAGGTGGCCGACAAAAAACGTTCAAGAAAGTATCCGACTCCCTACTCTCAACTCCCTACTCTCTACTTATTCAATAGACCTCCGTGCCGACGGGTTCGCCCCTGAGGAGCTTCAGGAGGTTGCCCGGGGTGTCCATGTCGAAGACCCGTATCGGCATCGAGTTCTCGCGGCAGAGGGCCGTGGCGGTCAGGTCCATGACCTTGAGGCCGCGCGCCATCACCTCGTCGTAGCTTATGCGGTCGAACTTCACGGCCTGCGGGTCTTTCTCAGGGTCGGCCGTGTAGACACCGTCCACGCGCGTGCCCTTGAGCATGGCGTCGGCCTGTATCTCGATGGCGCGGAGGGCCGAGCCGGTGTCGGTGGTGAAGTAGGGCGAGCCTGTGCCGCAGCTCATTATGGCCACGGCTCCCTCCTCGAGGGTCTCGATCGCCCGGCGGTTGGAGTAAGGCTCGCCTATGGGGAACATGCCGATGGCCGTCAGCACGCGTGCCGGCTGCCCGGCGTCTTCGAGCGCGGAGCGGAGCGCGAGCGAGTTGATCACGGTGGCGAGCATTCCCATCTGGTCGCCCGTTACTCGGTCGAAGCCCTTGGCGGCCCCGGCCACGCCCCGGAATATGTTGCCGCCGCCGACCACTATCCCTACCTGAACCCCGAGGGCGACGGCCTCACGGATCTGCGATGCGTATGAAGCGAGGCGGCCCGGGTCGATGCCCTGGCCTTGGCTTCCGGCGAGGGATTCGCCGGAGAGCTTGAGAAGTATGCGGTTGAATTTCATCAGTCCTTGGTAATTTCGTTATGAGGGCGAAAGTAATAAAAAACGCCGAAAAAACGGTAAAAAACGCAGGATATTTTTATTTAACGCGCATTTAACATAAATTTACAAGCGGTTGTTGCGTCCGAACGGAATAAAAGCAGTAACTTTGCCAAACTTATCTCTCCGCAAATGGCTTGACAAGAAACATCAACTTAAAACACAAACAGATATGAAGAAATTCTTACTTTCACTCGCAGTCCTCTCCGGCGCGGCCTTCACAGCCTCCGCCGACGAAGCGACTATCACAATCAAAGGTGCGGATTCAAAGTTCGCTGACAAAACTGTTGCCGACCTCGACAAGGACGCGGACTTTGAGTTCACCAACCAGGGTTTCACATTTGTTACCAGTAAGGGGGGGACTACAACAGCTTATAACAAAGCCGGCGACCTCCGCATATACGCAGGTGGAACAATCACAATCACAGGCGCAGGAAACATGAACATCCAGAAAGTGGTTTTCAACCTTTCCAAGCAGGGTCTCACGCGTCTTGCCCCGATAACGGCTTCCGTGGGCACAATCGCAACCCAGGCTGCAGGCGACAAGACCGTTACCTGGACCGGCGACGCCAACAGCATCAAGTACACGGTAGGCGCGAAAGCCGACTTCGGCTCTGACGGTCCCACCAAGTCCGGCCAGTTCGACTTCACTTCCATCGTCATCACCTATACCCAGACAGGAGTGGCCAAGAAGAACGCCGACATGGCCTTCGACCCGAAGTCTGTTACCCTGGCCCTCGGCGAAGGGTTCACCCAGCCCACGCTCACCAAGGCCACCACGGCGGCTGTGGCTTACACTTCTTCCGACGAGGCAGTGGCCACCGTTGACGCCGCCACGGGCGCCGTTACGATTCTTGCCGTGGGCGAGACCGTGATCGAGGCAAAGGCCGACGAAAACGACGAATACTATGCCGGTTCGGCTTCCTATACCATCACGGTGAAAGAACCCGTTCCGGCCGGCACCATCGTCCTTCTCGACCCGTCTCTTGAAAACGGCATCGAAGGATGGACACTTTCCGCCGACAACCTCCCCGAAGGCCTCACTTACGTATGGAACTGGAAGAGCTACGACAACGAGTACTATCTTAACGGCTCCGCGTTTGCCAACAAGACCGCATATCCCGTCAGCGACTGCTATGCGATCTCTCCCGTGGTTGACCTTACCGACTACAACGACGCCTCCATGAAGTTTGAACATACTGCAAAATTCCAGACCACCCTCAAGACTCTTTGCGGCGTTTCTGTACGCGAAGAGGGCGCTGCCGGGTGGACTCCCCTTGAAATCACGGAATGGCCCGTGGCTGGCAGCTGGACCTGGTCCTGGAGCAACGTCATTGACCTCAAGGCTTATGCAGGCAAGAAGATCCAGATCGGCTTCAAGTACGGTTCCACCGCCGAAGGCGCCGACACTTGGGAAATCCGCAACCTTTACGTTTCCGGCCAGAAGTCCGGCGGCGTAGGCATCGTTGACAGCATGGTCGAAGAGAACGCTCCCGAGGTTTACTACAACCTCCAGGGCATCCGCCTCGCCAACCCTGAAAAGGGCCAGCTCGTCATCGTGCGCAAAGGCAACAAGACCTTCAAGGCAATCCTCTGAAAACCATAAGGCCGTTCAAGGCCGGATAACCGAAGGGCCGCATCATCAGCGATGCGGCCCTTCGCTCTGCCTTAAATCCCCCTTATACGGCCTTAATACGCCTTAAATCGCCTTATCCTGATTATTCTTTCGGAAACTTTGGCTAACTTTGCCGCGTCAAACTTAATCAATCATGGTTCGTAAGTATGATTATCTCGTCATCGGCTCCGGCATAGCCGGAATGAGCTTCGCGCTCAAGGTGGCCGGCCGCGCCAGGGTGGCGGTCGTGTGCAAGACCACCCTCGACGAGGCCAACACATATTTCGCCCAGGGCGGCGTGGCAAGCGTAACCGACCTTTTGGCGGACAATTTCGACAAGCACATCCATGACACGATGGTGGCGGGCGACTGGCTCTCCGACCCCGAGGCTGTGGAGATGGTGGTCAGGGGCGCGCCGGCGCAGATACGCGAGCTGGTGGGCTGGGGAGTGGACTTCGACAGGAAGCCCGACGGCTCCTACGACCTCCACCGCGAGGGCGGCCATTCGGAGTTCCGCATCCTCCACCATGCCGACAACACGGGCGCGGAAATACAGGAAAGCCTCGTGGCGAGGGTCAGGGAGCATCCCGACATCGACGTGTTCGAGCGTCATTTCGCCGTAGAGATCATCACCCAGCACCATCTCGGCAGGATCGTCACGCGCCGCACTCCCGACATCACATGCTACGGCGCATACATCCTCGACGAGGAGACGGGGAAGGTGGAGACGTTCCTGTCAAGGGTCACCCTCATGGCAACGGGCGGCGTGGGCGCCGTCTACACCACCACCACCAACCCGCTCATCGCCACCGGCGACGGGATAGCGATGGTCTACCGCGCCAAGGGCACGGTGAAGGACATGGAGTTCATCCAGTTCCACCCCACGGCCCTCTACCATCCCGGCGACCGCCCGTCGTTCCTCATCACGGAGGCCATGCGCGGCTACGGGGCCGTGCTCCGCAACCTTGACGGCTCTGAGTTCATGCACAAGTACGACCCGCGCCTGTCTCTCGCCCCGCGCGACATCGTGGCCCGCGCCATCGACTCGGAGATGAAGCTCAACGGAACCGACCACGTCTATCTCGACGTTACGCACAAGGACGCCGCCGAGACGCGCCGGCATTTCCCCAACATCTACGAGAAATGCCTCTCGCTCGGCATCGACATCACGAAGGACTGCATACCGGTGGCTCCCTGCGCCCATTACCTCTGCGGCGGAATCGACGTGGACCTCAACGGCGAGTCGAGCATCAAGAGGCTATATGCCGTGGGCGAATGCAGCCGCACCGGTCTGCACGGCGGCAACCGTCTGGCATCCAACTCTCTGATAGAGGCCGTGGTATATGCCGACGCGGCGGCCGCCCACGCGGCGAAGGCCGTCAAAGGCTACGAGCTGCGCTCCGACGTGCCTGAATGGAACGATTCCGGCACCACGCATCCTGAGGAGATGGTTCTCATCACACAGTCGGTGAAGGAAGTGAACCAGATCATGGGTTATTACGTTGGCATAGTGCGCTCCGACCTGCGCCTGAAGCGGGCCTGGAACCGCCTCGACATCCTCTATCAGGAGACCGAACGGCTCTTCAAGACCAGCAAGCCTTCGCGCGAGCTGTGCGAGCTGCGCAACATCATCAACGTCGCATACCTCATAATGCGTCAGGCCTTGGAGCGCAAGGAGAGCCGCGGGCTCCACTATACCGTAGACTACCCGCATCCCGAATTGAACAAGGGAGTATAAACAAGTAGGGAGTACAGAGTAGAAAGTACAGAGTATAGAAGTATAAACAAGTAGGGAGTACAGAGTAGAAAGTAGGGAGTGGAATAGCTCTCTTCCCATCTCCAATAACTCTCACCTCCAAGAACTCCCTCCTCTCAACTTTCTCCTCTCTACTCCAAGGAACAACTTCCTCCTCTCTACTCCAAAAATTAAATATGTCTATAAATCTGAAACGCATAGCCGGAGCGGCGCTCCTCGTGGCGGCCATAGCCGGATCATGGGGGGTGAACGCCGCCAAGAAGAGCCACGACTCGGCCGTGGCCCGCAACCTCAACGTGTTCAACGCCCTCGTCAAGGAGCTGGAGATGAACTATGTCGATACCATCCGCACCGACGAGAGCTTCTCGACTGCCATACGCGCGCTGCTCTCGACCGTTGACCCGTATACGGAATACTATTCTTCCGACGACGCTGAGAACCTGGCCAAGATGACCACGGGCGAATACGGAGGCATAGGCAGCTACATCCTGCAGCGCGACAGCTTCGTCTACATATCCGGCCCCTACGAGGGGTCTCCGGCGGCTTTGGCCGGACTCAAGGCCGGCGACCGCATAGTGCGCATCGACACGGCCGACGCCAAGGGCATGGCCTCCGACAAGGTGAGCAAGCTCCTGCGCGGCCCCGCCGGCACAATCGTCAACCTCAGGCTCGAACGTCCCTACGCCGGGCCCGACAGCGTGATAGAGGTGGCCGTGGAACGCCGCAAGATACAGACGCCCAGCGTGCCGTATTCCCGCCTCGACCCCGAGACCGGGATAGGATACATCCGCCTCACCACATTCATCGACAAGTCGCCCAAGGAGGTGGAGACCGCCCTCGACAGCTTCCGCAACGACCCGCGCCTCAAGGGCGTGGTGCTCGACCTGCGCGGCAACGGCGGAGGCCTCGTGGAGAGCGCCGTGGACATAGTGGGCTTCTTCGTGCCAAAGGGCACCGAAATCCTGCGCATGCGCGGGCGCGACAAGAGCGCGGAGAAAGTCTACAAGACGAGCCGCAAGCCCATAATGCCCGACATACCGCTGGCCGTGCTCATCGACGGGGGCTCGGCATCGTCGTCTGAGATAACCGCCGGTTCGCTCCAGGATCTCGACCGCGCCGTCCTCATCGGCTCGCGCAGCTTCGGCAAGGGGCTGGTGCAGGGCACGCGCCCCCTCCCCTACGACGGGTTCCTTAAGGTCACCACAGGCAAATACTACATCCCCTCCGGCCGCCTCATCCAGGCCCTCGACTATTCCCACCGCAATCCCGACGGCTCCGTGGCGCGGGTGCCGGACAGCCTCACCAACGTCTACCGCACCGCCGCCGGACGAGAGGTGCGCGACGGCGGAGGGCTGACCCCCGACATCACCGTGGACTGGGGGAAGATGAGCCGCCTGCTCTTCAACATAGCCCGCGACAACTGGGCCTTCGACTTCGCCACCAGGTTCGCCGCCGAGAATCCGTCCATCCCCGCCCCTGAGGAATTCGAGATCACCGACGGGATATATGCCGACTTCAAGGCTTCGATAGACCCCAAGCGGTTCAAATACGACAAGGTGGGCGAAGACCTCATAAAGCAGCTCAACGAGACCCTCGACGCCGAAGGCTACATGAACGACTCGGTGCGGAGCCAGCTCGACGGGCTGAGCCGCCTGCTTATCCACGACCTTGACTCAGACCTCGACATAAAACGCAAGGACATAGCCGAATACCTCGGCGAGGAGATAGCTTCGCGCTACTATTACGAGCGCGGACGCGCGGCCCAGCAGCTCAAGGGCGACACCGCCATGGCCGAGGCGCGCCGCATACTCCTCGACCCCGCAGAATACCGGAGGATACTCAAGAAATGATTTCGGTGATAATACCGGCCTACAACGCCGAAAGATTCCTGCAGGCCTGCGTGGACTCCGTGGTCGGGCAGACCGCCCGGGACTGGGAGATGGTGATCGTCGATGACGGCTCCACCGACTCCACGCCCGGAATCTGCGACCGCGCGGCCGCCGGCGACCCGCGCATACGCGTGGTCCACAAGCCCAACGGCGGGCTTTCCGATGCCCGCAACGCCGGAATCGACGCTGCACGCGGCGACCGGCTGTTCTTCCTCGACGCCGACGACGCCGTCGCCCCCGACGCTCTCGAGAGCCTTTCGGCTTTGGCCGGGCGACACGGGGCCGACATCGCGTGCGCCGGATTCTGTTCGTCCCCCGGCGCCGAAGCCCCGAAGTCGTGGCGGGACAGCCGCGAAGAAATGTCCCTCGACCCGGAAACGGCCGTGGAGATGATGCTCTACCAGGACAGGCTCAACCATTCCGCATGGGGAAAGCTCTATGACTCGCGCCTCTTCGACGGCCTGCGCTTCCGCAAGGGCACATGGTACGAAGACCTCGACCTGTTCTACCGCGTCTTCCTCCGCGCCTCGCGCGTGGCCTTCACGCCGCGGCCGCTCTACTTCTACCGCTCCAACCCGTCGAGCTTCCTGCACAGTTTCAGCCTCCGCCGCGCCGACGTGCTCGGGGTCTGCGACCGGCTGTGCGGCTATATGGCGCGCAACCGCTCGCTGCGGCTGTACATGGCGGCGCGCGACCGCCGCCTGTCGGCCGCCTTCAACGTCTACGGGCTCCTGAGCGTCAACAAGGCGGCCAAGGGGGAGAAGATGGCGCGCAGGGCCATCGAGGCCCGTTGCAAAGAGATAATAAGGGAGACGCGCTGGGGGTCGCTCCGCGACCCGCGCGTGCGCCGGAAGAACAAGGTCGGCATCCTGGCCAGCTACCTCGGCGGCTTCCCGTTGCTGCGCCTCCTCTCGCGCTTCGTCTACCGCTGACCGTCGCCGCGGGCTTTCGGCCTTGCGCGCTCAGAAGCGGGCCGTGAAGGCCAGCAGGCTGTCGGCGGCTTCGTCGGCCTTGCGGCGGTCCGATCCGGCCAGGGGATGGAGCGACTGTTCCGATATGTCGGCTGTCATCGCGGTCGCCGCGTGGCGTCCGGCGAGCCTCTTCAGCTCGGCCGCCTCCGCAGGCGTGAGCATCAGCTTGAATTCCGCCGCCGTGCCGTCGGCCGAGACCTCCGCCTCGCCCCACCGTCCCAGCACCGAGACGAGCGTGCGCGCGGCCGCCAGCCACGACGGCCTCAGGAGCCTGCGCCCGTAGACGCCTCCTGTGTCGGGCGTCTGCCGTCCCTGTTCGGGCGCGGAAGGGTTTTCAGCCGCCTCGAAAGCGCGGCGCACCTTGACGAGGAGCGAAACGTCTTCCGCTATCTCGTCGAAACCGATTCTTACGGTGGTTTTTTCTCTTTTCATAAGTCCTAAGTAAATTTTTTGATTATTTTTTGCTAATTTTGTCCCTGATTTCTGAAAACATAATACTTAATCATGAAGAATTTCATCCTTGCCGCATCGGCCGCGCTTCTCGCCATACCCGCCGGTGCAACGTATATGCAGGCTCCGGCCTGCGCCGACGACGGCATCGTCGTCCCCGATTCCACGGGCTTCAAGTTCACCGACATCAAGACGGTGAAGTCCACTCCGGTCAAAGACCAGAACAAGAGCGGCACATGCTGGAGCTTCTCCGGCGTGGGGCTTCTTGAAGACGAGATCCTCCGCAAAGGGGGCAAGGAGACCGACCTCTCCGAGATGTTCATCGTCCGCAACGCCTACATCGACAAGGCCCGCCGCTTCATGCGCATGTACGGCGACGCCACCGTCTCGCAGGGCGGCCAGATTTCCGACGTGATCGACGTGCTCGACAAATACGGCGCGATGCCCGAAGAGGCCTACGCCGGGCTGAACTACGGCGAGAAGAAGCATTCCCACTATGAGATGGCCGAGGCCATGGACGGATACCTGCGCGGAGTGCTCCGCAACGCCAAGAAGAAGGGCAACCACCTTTCCGACGCCTGGCTGCAGGGATTCGTCGGAATCCTCGACGCCTACCTCGGCAAGGTGCCTGAGCAGTTCACCTACCAGGGCAAGACCTACACGCCGCAGACCTATGCCGCTTCGCTCGGCCTCGAGCCTTCCGACTACATCGGCATCACCTCCTTCACCCATCATCCCTTCTATGAGGAGTTCGCCGTCGAGATTCCCGACAACTGGCTTCAGGCCAAGTCGATGAACGTCCCCATGGACGAGATGCGCCAGATCGTGGACAATGCCATCGAGAACGGCTACGCAGTGGCTTGGGCGGCCGACGTCAGCGAAGGCGGCTTCAAGTGGAAAGAGGGCTACGCCATCATCCCCGCCGAGGTGGACGAGGCCAACATGACCGACAGCGAAATCTCCAGATGGGTGCAGCTCGACGACAATGCGCGCGACAAGAAGCGTTTCGAGAAGAAAGGCCCGCAGAAGGAGATTGAAGTTACCCAGGAGATGCGCCAGAAGCATTTCGACAACTGGGAGACGACCGACGACCACGGCATGGTGATCGAAGGCATAGCCACCGACCAGGAGGGCAACCGCTACTACAAGGTGAAGAACTCCTGGGACACCAACCAGATCTACAAGGGATACTTCTACGTGTCGGTGCCTTACTTCCTCGACAAGACCATCTCCGTCATGCTCCACAAGGACGGGGTGCCCAAGGCCATCGCCAAGAAGTTCAAGAAATAAGCGGGATGTCCCGCCGGGTCCCCTGCCGTGCGTCGGCAGGGGATCACCCGTACTCTGCCCGTGCGTCGAAGCACGGGCATTGCTTTATCCACTCGTCGGGCGTGATGCGCCCGTCGCCGTTGCGGTCGGGCGAAAGGTCGCGGTGCCCGGCCGCCGGCAGCGCGCCGCGCCTCTTCCTGATTCCGGCTATCAGCCGAGCCAGGGCCGCCTTCTGTGCCGGGGTGCGCGTGTCGGCGGCCTTGCCGCGCGCGTCCACGCCTCCCGTGTAGCATATGTGGATCGAATCCTGGTTGAAGCCGCGCGCCCCGTTGGCCACGCCCTCCTCGCCTACGGCCTCCACCACGGTCCCGTCGGCCTCGACTATGTAATGGTAGCCGGCGGCCTTCCATCCGCGCCCCCCTCGGGAGACGGGCCTCGTGTGGTAGGCGATGATGTCGGCGGCACGCTGCGATGCCGGCCCCGCGCTGCAGTGCACCACTATCCGGCGTATCCTTCTGCCGCTCATAACGACGGTATCTGGAGCTGGAACGGTTCCGCCCCCGCGCGGCTCTGGCGCAGACGGTTTATCTCTCCCTGAAGTCGGCCGTTCTCGTTGTGCAGGAACCTTATCTCCTGCCTGAGGACGGTTATCTCCTCGCGTTGACGCTCGTTCTCGCGCTCGAAATTCTCCCGCAGCACCGAGATGGTCTTCTCGAGCGCGGCCACCTCCGTCCCCAGCGCCTCGGCGTTGAGCTGCCGCCGGTTCTGGCGCAGTGTGGCCAGCGTGTTGGCCACCTGCACCGCTGCGCCCCCTCCGAGGAGCGCGATGATGATTTCTTTCATTTCCGGTAAATTTAAATTTTAAATGGTTTGTTCGTTGGAACACGACGCTTCAAGGCAGCAACCGCCGCGCCATTTCGCTTCCCGTTAACAATAATTTGCCTTTCGCCGGTGTTATAAATAGACAACCTCCACTCTCCGGTTACTTATCCCCCCGAAAAATATGAGCGTAAAACCGAAAAAGGCCCTCGGGCAGCATTTCCTCAACGACCTCGACATAGCGCGGCGCATAGCCGAAACCATAAGCCCCGGCGAGCTCCCCGGATCCGCCAAGCGTTGGGGCGGCATCCCGGTTCTCGAGATAGGGCCGGGCATGGGCGTCCTTACCCGCTTCCTGATGGAGGCCGGAAGGCCGCTGAAGGCGGTGGAGCTCGACGGCGAGTCGGTCGGCTATCTCAACAAGGTTTATCCCGGACTCGACGTGGTGGAAGCCGACTTCCTCCGCATGGACCTCGACGCGCTTTTCCCCGGAGAGTTCGCCCTGATAGGCAACTACCCCTACAACATCTCGTCGCAGATATTCTTCAAGATGCTGGAATACAGGGACAGGATACCGGTCTGCGCCGGGATGCTCCAGCGCGAGGTGGCGCAGAGGCTGTGCTCCGGCCCTGGCTCGAAGGCCTACGGCATCCTTTCGGTGCTGCTCCAGGCGTGGTACGACTGCGAATACCTCTTCACCGTAGACGAAGGCGTCTTCACGCCCCCGCCCAAGGTGAAGAGCGGCGTGATAAGGCTCACGCGCAACTCGCGCGTCTCCCTCGGCTGCGACGAGCGGCGGTTCAAGACAGTGGTCAAGACCGCCTTCGGCCAGCGGCGCAAGACGCTCCGCAACTCCTTGGCCTCCCTCCTCTCTCCCGGAGTCTCCCTCCCGGAGTCGCCGATGCTAAAGGAGCGTCCCGAACGCCTCTCCGTGGAGGATTTCATCCTCCTTACCGACATGCTTTCAGGCGAAAACGCAAAAAAATGAGGCAATTGCAGCCCATTCCATTGCCGCCCCGGATTTTTTTCGTAAATTTGGGGCGGTTTTCTGGCTTCGGCCTGTTCCTTTGTCCATAGCTGGAAGGGACACGGGTCTGCGCCATACGCATTACCATTGTTTACCTAACACTTCTCTTATTTTATGCATTTCAATCCCAAAAGGCTGCTTTTCGCAGCCGCTCTGATGGCCGGAATGTCCGTTTTTGTCCCGGACGCGTTGGCTGTCCCGGCGAAGCCCGGCCTCGTGGAACGTCATCAGGAAGACGGCTCCACGATCCTTGTGCGTCTTTGCGGAGATGAATTCTCCCACTACCTCCTTTCCGAAGACGGCTATCCCCTCGTGGAGGAGGGCGGCCTCCTTTATTTCGCCGAGCAGGCGGCCGACGGCATGATGAAGGCGTCGCCGTTCCGCGCGGCCGCCCCGGCCGCGCGCGACAACGCCACAGCAGGCTTCCTCGCCGCGATGGACCGCGAGGCCGTCGTGCAGCGCATCAGGGCGAAGGCCACCCAGACCGGAGCCAGGAAACGCTCCATGCAGAAAGGCCCCGGACTCTGCACCACCACATTCCCGGGCAAGGGCGACCAGAAGGCCCTTGTGGTTCTTGTGAGCTATTCCGACCTGGACTTCAAGACCGACGATCCGCACTCCTACTTCTCCAACATGCTCAACGAACCGGGATTCTCCGAATGGGGCGGCACCGGATCGGCCCGCGACTATTTCCTGGAGTCCTCCGGCGGACAGTTCCGCCCGGAATTCGACGTGTACGGCCCCGTGAAGCTCCCCAAGAGGATGTCGTATTACGGAGCCAACGACGTGTGGGGCAATGACCAGAACGCACATATGATGGTCATACACGCATGCGAGGCCCTTGACGACTATGTTGACTTCTCTCAGTATGACCGCGACGGCGACGGACTGATAGACAACGTGTTCGTATTCTATGCCGGACTAGGCGAGGCCTCCGGCGGCGCCGACAACACCGTCTGGCCCCATTCCTTCGACGTGCGCCATGCCGACAACTACCCCTACGTCTTCGACGGCGTGCGGCTCGGCCATTACGCATGCACCAACGAATGGGTGGACAACCGTCCCGACGGCTGCGGCACGTTCATCCACGAGTTCTCCCACGTCATGGGCCTGCCCGACCTCTACGCGACGACTTACACCTCGTCGTTCACGCCCGGCGAATGGAACGTGCTCGACTACGGCCCCTACAACAACAACGGCCGCACCCCGCCGCTCTATTCCGCCTTCGAACGCTACGCCATGGACTGGATGACACCCGACCCGATCACGGGCCCGGAGAACGTCGCCCTTCCGTCCATAGGCTCCAACAAGGCCCGGATAATCCACACCACCAAGGACAACGAGTATTTCCTCATCGAGAACCGCCAGCAGGTGAGCTGGGACAAGTACCTGCCCGGACACGGCATGCTCGTGTGGCACGTGAACTACAACAAGTCCGTCTGGGACCAGAACACGGTCAACAACGACCCCGCCAAGCAGTACGTTGACCTCGAGGAGGCCGACGGCATACTCACCGAAAGCACCCGCTCCGGCGACGCCTTCCCCGGAAAGTCCAACGTAACGTCGTTCACCGACGACACCAAGCCTTCGATGAAGACATGGAGCGGACAGAACCTCAACCTTCCCCTGACGGAAATCGCCGAGAAGAACGGCATCATCACGTTCAAGGCGGCGGGCGGCCTTGAGGTCTCCGACGCCACCGAGGCCTACGCCCCGGCGGAATCGGAGGTTTCCCATTCCGGATTCACGGCCCGCTGGAAGGCCGTCGAGGGCGTGGACCACTACGAGCTCAACGTGTACCGCGACGCCAACCCCGCCAAGTCTGTGGCCCTCCTCAAGGCTCCTTCGGCAGCCTGGGCCGACGCCGGCACCGCCACCGAATACAAGGTGGAAGGCCTCGACCCGGAGACCGACTACGCCTATACCGTCTTCGTGTCGCAGACCGGCAAAGGGCTCAGCGCGGCTTCCAACGAAATAAAGGTCCGCACCGCCGACGCCCCCTTCTCCAGCCTGAAGCCCAAGGCGCTTGAGGCCACCGAGATCACGGACTCCACGTTCGTGGCCAACTGGCAGGCTCTCGACGGGGCCAATGACTATCTCCTCAGCGTGAGCAGCCTCCAGGCCGTGGCGTTCGCCACCGAGACGGTCGACTTCACCGGCGGCAAGGTGCCGGGCGCATGGTTCTCGTCATCCACGCTGACCTATTCCTTGCCGGAGTTCTGCGGCGAGGCGGTGCCTTCGCTGCGCCTCAACAAGGACGACGCATACCTCCGCAGCCCTGAGTTCGCGAAGGGCATCAGCAGCATATCCTTCTGGCAGCGCGGCGTGGAGGAAGCCGAAGGCAACCGGCTGCGCGTAGACTGGTTCATCGGCGATGAATGGACAGAAGGCCCTGAATTCGACGTAGTCGTCGCCGAGGGCGGACGCACCGAGGAGCTGACCGACGTCCCTGCCGGCGCGTCGGCTTTCCGCATCCTCTACGTCAGGGATAAGGAAAAGCCGTATTCCGTGGCCATCGACGACGTCAAGGTCTCCTCCGTGGCCGAATACGAGACCACGCCCCTGCCGCTCTTCACCGACCGCATCTCCAACGGCGGGCTTTCGCTCCGCGTCAACGGCCTCAAGCCTAACACCCGATACTGCTACACCGTGGTGGCGACCGACGGCACTGACCGCACCCTCCCCTCCGCCACCGTGACTGTGGCCACCGCCGACGCATGCTCCGGCATCGACGACATCATCGCCGAAGGCCTTGAGATAACCGGATGCTGGACTCTCGACGGCCGCGCCGCCGCGCTGCCCGGGGAGGCCGCAGCCGTTCCCGGTCTCTACGTGGTGCGCCTTTCCGACGGCTCTGTCCGCAAGCTCATGGTGAAATGACGTTTCCCTGAAGCCTATCGGCAGAAACCGGGATAACGAATCCTGACACGCTTTGGAGCGTGTGCATTGTGCCGACGGTCTTTATGACATTCCGGCTCCCCCGTCCGATTAAGGATGCAGGGGAGCCGGATTTTTTTGTCCGAACCGATTGTTTTCGCTAATTTCGCGTCATCATTACCGAATAACGCGAGTTCGGGATAACGAAAGCCCTAACGGCTGTTCTGAAAAGAGACATAGATTATCAGGTGACCCGGTCGGGTCGCCTGATTTTTTACCGTCGTGTTTACCGCCAGAAGACGAGCTGCCCGCTTG
>CAJSYI010000017.1 GCA_910573745.1 Muribaculaceae bacterium
ATATCTCTAAAAAGTCCAATTTTGATGACTTTTCAGACAAACGAATTATGGAGATACAAAAGAAACTCAACCGTCGTCCACGGGAGAAAATTGACTTCGACACTCCAAAGAAGCGTTTTTTCGATAAGGTTGCATAAATTTGCATTTGCTGTTGGACTCTGCAACCGGAGATCCGAGCAATTCCAGATTGAAATGGCTTGTCGATAAATTTTTTCAAATATGTCAAACCAAACAGCTCCTAAAAAGACTATTCTCTTATGTAGCTTCTGAAGGAGCTGTGAACATTGCGGGATAGAGCAGTGGTAGCTTGCCGGGCTCATTACCCGGAGGTCGTAGGTTCGAGTCCTACTCCCGCAACAACTAATTCATAAATCATGGAAGCAATATTTAACACCCGCCGTGACTCAGTAGTAAAGTCACTCCAAGCAAATCAGTCGGAAATAGCATTACTCAATGCCGACATCAATTCGCAAATTGCGGTTCACAAGGCAGAAATCGCCAAACTGAAGCTCCGCAAAAAGGAACTCAAACAAACTAAAGTTAGCGGCGGTTGGCTGTTGTCTCTCCTGATTCGCTGGCTGAAATAATTCCAGTGAATTATAAAGCGAACATTGACATGAAGATTATCAGAAATAGCATCATTCCTTTCAAGGGCTTTTGTGCCATCAATCTCTTCGGAGTAATATTTGCGCGACATGAAGCCTACTTGTCTGAAACGGTGCTAAACCACGAAAGAATCCACACCGCTCAGATGAAAGAGCTTGGGTATGTATTATTCTACGTCATTTACCTCATTGAATGGCTTGTAAGGCTATTACTTCCAGGCAACGCCTATCGCAATATCTCATTTGAACGTGAGGCGTACAACAACCAGCGTAATTCATTCTATCTGGAACGTCGGAAGTCGTTTGCAATGTGGAGAAAATAATAAAATGGGGTCATAGCTCAATGGTAGAGCATCTGCTTTGCAAGCAGAAGGTTTCGGGTTCGAGTCCCTATGGCTCCACTTTAAGTTCTCATAGCTCAGTTGGTTAGAGCAACGGATTTTTAATCCGTGGGGCGAAAGTTCGAGTCTTTCTGGGAACACCATAGCCCTTGTGCGCACATATCCAGCGGTATGACAGAGTTCTAATTGTTGGAATGATCGAGGGATCGAAAAGAGCCGGGCACCTCAATACCAGAGACAACTGGTGAGGTCTCAAAGCCGCCGGTCTGAATCGTTAGTCAGCGGATGTTGTTCCGAGTCAGTCAATCATCGGAGCCTGGGGTAAGTGTAAACGGCTTATTCCGTATGCCTCTTTAGCTCAGTTGGTAGAGCAATCGCCTTGTAAGCGATGGGTCGGCGGTTCGAGTCCGTCAAGTGGCTCAGGCATTTAGTTTATTTTGTGGTTTTAAGGTAATTAGTTTGTTTTTAGGTTTGGTTAAAAGGCGTTGTGAAACGCTTTTCAGGTGGAATCCACACAGGATGTAGCCCAGTTGGTTAGAGCATCACACTGATAATGTGAAGGTCGGTGGTTCGAGTCCATCCATCCTGACAATAAGGAAGCATAGCCAAGCGGCAACGGCGCCAGACTGTAAATCTGGTCTCTTCAGAGTTCGTAGGTTCGAGTCCTTCTGCTTCCACAATATGGCTCTGTAGCTCAGTAGGTAGAGCAGATGGCTGTTAACCATCAGGTCGCGGGTTCGAGCCCCGCCGGTGCCTCAAAAATGTCCCTGTCGTCTAACGGTTAGGACGCGAGATTTTCATTCTCGAAATCCGGGTTCGATTCCCGGTGGGGGTACTATTAGGACTGGTAGCTCAGGGGTAGAGCGTCGGCCTGAAGAGCCGAGCGTCGGTGGTTCAAATCCATCCCAGTCCACTGTGTTAGTAGCTTATAGGTAAAGCGTCTGACTGTGGATCAGGAGAAGAGGGTTCGAGTCCCCCTAACACCCTATATGGACTCGTAGCTCAGTCGGTTAGAGCAGTGGCCTCATAAGCCGAAGGTCACAAGTTCGATTCTTGTCCGGTCCACAAACATATAACAAATACGATCATGGCAAACATTCAGAAAACCGCATCAACAGGATTTCCTTTCTTTGGAATCCTTTCTCTCATCTTTATCACCCTTAAACTGTGCAACATCATTACATGGTCTTGGTGGTGGGTACTTGCCCCGCTTTGGGGGCCATTCGTTATCGGACTTGGTATTGTAATAGTCTGTCTGGTTCTTCTCGGAATCGTCAAATGCTTTTCCCGAAAGTAACCATATAAACGTAGGTGTAGTTCAGCTGGCAGAACACTGGTCTCCAAAACCGGAAGTCGGAGGTTCAAGTCCTTCCACCTATGCAATCGGCCCCGTGGTGTAATGGTAGCACATCAGGTTTTGGTCCTGAGTGTCCGGGTTCGAGTCCTGGCGGGGCTACAAATAAACTAATCAAATATGAAACTTAAAAACAAAGTTGCCAGCTGGCTACGGGTCGTTTCAGATAAAATTGATCCACCAAAGAAAAAGCCGCTTCTTCCTTTTGACGATCCCACATTTGGTTTGCCAATCACTCAGACTATCCGTCCAGTTGAGAGGATTGCTTGTCAACACATGTTGCGTGAACGAGATTATGCTTTTGTTCCTGTAGAAGAATACCCTCAAATTGAAGCCGACGTATATCAAAGAATTGCAAAAGATATAGGTACACATCTTCTTCAATGTGGGTTCATTAAGGTGACAAAACAGAATGATCACTGTGGAAGTATCATCTTTAATGCTGAGCTGGAAGCAGTTAAACCTTTCAGATAAATCAACCATATCAATATAAACATGAAACAGTACATTGGAACTAAAACCATTCAGGCTTGTCCTATGACCAGCCTGAAAGCAGAAGAAATGCTGGAACGTAAGCTTTCAGACGTTGAAGAAGACGGCTATCTGGTAAAATATGAGGATGGCTATCTATCATGGTCTCCTAAAGAAGTCTTTGAAAAGACTTACAAGATTGCTGAAACCCCAGAAGACCGAATTATAATTGAACATTCCGATTTGAATGACAACCTAAATCGCCTCACTCAATTCACCAAGTCGGAAAGCTTCAACCATCTGCCGAAATCCACACAAGCCATGTTGCTGGGCCAAATGGATATAATGAGTTCGTATATCCACATTCTTGCTCATCGTTATGGTGATATGAAACGAGCAGCAGATGGTGCAGAGCTATGTGGGTATAATGGCATGACATTTAGCGAAACGCTCATTCTCATTAAGCATGGCTTCTGTGTTCGTCGTCGTGGTTGGAACGGTTCTGGGTTGTTTGTGTTCCGGCAGAAGCCCGCTGTTGTTCCGGCAGATGTTATACCCCAAATGACATCACTCTATGACGAAGCAAAGAATCAGATCCTTGCGACCCAAGATCACATCGACTATACAGCTCAGATGCTGATCTTCAACACAGGCACCGGTCGAGCCGATTCTTGGGTACCGTCGAGTGCTGATTTGTTTGCCGATGACTGGGATTTAGTAATCTGATATGGGCGACAAAGAACCAGAATCTCTTCAGTTTTGCGAATTATTCGTGAATGGCAGACCATTGGGTCGCGCCACACAAATGAAGATAAATTACCGAGGGGCCAATCTGGATCTATCTCAGTTCTATAAACCAATTGAATTAAGAGCAACTGTGAAAATGGACCCTGAAACATCCGACAACCTTCGCAAAATGATGGAAGATGCAATCCCTTCAGAACTCTATAATTTGCTCCAAAAGGTAAACAAGATTGCTGAGCAGTACCGTCAAGAGAAATGGAAGGGCCGCAGACACCGTAGAGAGTTGCAGCGACAATATGATAAACTTTACAAGCGGTTTGACCACTATTGTAAAATATACGGGGTAACATATTCAGTTGCCCATTAAAATTCTTGCAATGAAAAAGTTCTTCAAAAAGTATTTCGGCTGGCTGATTGAAAGCAATCGTCCTAAGCATCTCATAGCTGGATTTGTCATAGGCGGCTTCTTGGGTTTTGTCCCGGTAATCGTAGCAGCCTTGACCGCCGAGTTCAAAGACTGGGCGTGGAATGGTTCTAAAGGCTATCCTATTTTCGGCTGGAAGGCCAAATATGGGTTTGACTGGCTTGATGTACTCGCTACGTTAATCGGAGGCGCTATCATCTGTAGCATAAGTTGCTTCAGCCCGGATTTCCGATTCCTTACAGGCGTTTTCTAACATCCATTGTTCTACTTTTCATAACCCTACCGGAACTAAAACTCCAGTAGGGTTTATTTTGTTGACCTATATATTCTCCGTGTTGACTTTCAATGACTTAGAAAGTGAAACCAGTTAAATAGCTAAAAATAATGATATTCTGACTTTGTAGTTTCACTTATGTTTTCTAACTTTGTAGCCTAAACCGCGTTATTTGACACTTCGGATCGCCAAATGTTGACCTAAATGTTGACAAACGGTAGTCTTCAAGGAGTTACCATTCTGAAAGACAAAATTTTAGAAGATAATACGGGTGTGGCTTGTCACCCCGACTGAAAGCAGAGTGCCGGAATCAACGCATTTTAAAGCTAAGATTCCGGCACTTTCCGTTTATATATACAGAATCTTAATCATATATGGACAAGAAATTCAAAAGAACGCTCGTAACTACGGCCCTCCCCTACGCCAACGGCCCGGTGCACATAGGCCACCTTGCCGGCGTGTATGTCCCTGCCGACATATATGTGCGATACCTGCGCCTGAAAGGCGACGACGTGCTTTTCATCGGCGGCAGCGACGAACACGGCGTGCCCATCACCATCAAGGCCAAGGCCGAAGGCGTAACGCCGCAGGACATAGTGGACCGCTACCATAATATAATCAAGGACAGCTTCGCCGAACTCGGCATTTCGTTCGATGTCTACGGACGCACAACTTCCGATACCCACCGCCGCACCGCCTCCGACTTTTTCCGCCGCCTGTACGAAAAGGGGGAATTCATCGAAAAGACCTCCGAACAGCTCTACGACGAAGAGGCAGGACAGTTCCTCGCCGACCGATACGTAATCGGCACTTGTCCGCACTGCGGCAACGAACGCGCATACGGCGACCAGTGCGAGGCCTGCGGCACGAGCCTCAACGCCACCGACCTCATCAACCCGAAGTCGGCCATAACCGGCAACGCACCCGTCATGCGTGAGACATCACACTGGTATCTGCCGCTCGACAAGTGGGAGCCGCGCCTGCGCCAGTGGATTCTCGAAGAACACAAGGAGTGGAAGCCCAACGTATACGGCCAGTGCAAGTCATGGCTCGACCTCGGCCTCCAGCCCCGCGCCGTGAGCCGCGACCTCGACTGGGGAATCCCGGTCCCGGTGGAAGGAGCCGAGGGGAAAGTGCTTTATGTATGGTTCGACGCTCCGATAGGATACGTCTCCAACACAATAGACTGCGTGGGCGACGACTGGACCCGGTGGTGGAAAGACCCTGAGACCCGCATGCTCCATTTCATAGGCAAGGACAACATCGTGTTCCACTGCATCGTGTTCCCTGCGATGCTCATGGCCGACGGCACGTACAACCTGCCGGACAATGTCCCCGCCAACGAGTTCCTGAACCTCGAGGACGACAAAATCTCCACTTCGCGGAACTGGGCCGTGTGGCTTCACGAGTATCTACGCGAGCTGCCCGGAAAGCAGGACACGCTCCGATACGTGCTTACGGCAAACGCTCCCGAAACAAAAGACAACAACTTCACCTGGAAAGACTTCCAGACACGCAACAATTCCGAACTCGTGGCCATCCTCGGCAACTTCATCAACCGCGCCGTAGTCCTTATGGGGAAATACTACGGCGGAGAAGTGCCTGAAGCCGGCGAACTCACCGAATTCGACCGCCAGACGACGGAGGAAGTGCGACGCGCAGCCGAGGCCGTCGGGCTCAACCTCGACAACTTCAAGTTCCGCGAGGCTCTGCGCGAAGCCATGAACGTGGCACGCGCCGGCAACAAATACCTTGCAGATTCCGAACCGTGGAAGCTTGTCAAGACAGACCCTGAACGCGTAAAGACAATCCTCAACGTCGCCATCCAGATATGCGCCAACCTCGCTGTAATCTTCGAACCGTTTCTCCCGTTCATGGCCGGAAAGCTATGCCGGATGCTCGGCATAGACAGACTCGACTGGGGAATGGCCGGAAGATTCGACCTCATAGCCGCCGGGACCAAGCTGGGCGAACCGGAACTCCTGTTCGAGAAAATAGAAGACTCGACGGTGGAGGCTCAGGTGCAGAAGCTGCTCGACGCAAAAGAGAAGAACCGCCTTGCTGCCTGGAAGCCGGAGCCGGTGAAGGAGACCGTGGATTTCCCGACCTACGAAAAGCTCGACATCCGCGTAGGCAAAGTGGTTGAATGCGAAAAAGTGCCCAAGGCCGACAAGCTGCTCCGCTTCCTCATAGACGACGGCATGGACAAACGCACCATCGTAAGCGGCATAGCGAAATTCTACAAGCCCGAAGAACTCGTCGGAAAAGAGGTGTGCTTCATAGCGAACTTCGCTCCCCGCAAGCTGAAAGGCGTGGTCTCGGAAGGCATGATTCTGTCTGCCCAGGACTCAGACGGGCGTCTGGTGGTGATAGGCCCTCAGGGAGAAGTCGCCCCCGGCAGCTCCGTGGGCTGACGACGCGTAACCATATCATATATTGTTTACGCAAAAACTGTTTTTAAGACCGGGGGCAGAACCGGTCGGAAAGGGTTCTCTGACGAGAGCCCTTTTTCATTTATTATTGCCTTCCATTCTCCTTCGCAGACAAGACCGACATTCAGTCAATCGCGTCGATGATGAAATTGCTGATCAATCTTTCTGTGTCGGATTGGATCTTCACCGACAAGAAGCCGTGGTTCAATATACCGCCGGCATACAACAGCTCACTCTCCATCTCCGACTTTCCTTCCTTTCCCCGTAATCTTATCACATAAAAACCGTCTTCTTCAGCCAGATTCAGTTCTATTGTATTTACCAATTGTCTGATCTCCATTTCCAAATCAGTCAGACCGGGACACATTGCCTGAAGTTCGTCGGTCAAAACCATCGAAGCCGGAATTTTTCCTGATTCAAGCGGTATTCCGATAAAGTTGAAATACGGCATATTGCCAAATTGCTCTTCTATCAGATGCCTGGGCGTGCATATCATATTGATTGCAGATGTCATCAGATTCTTTGTGTCCATCCTCCATTCTGCGCTGTTTTCCACATCAATTCCCTGTTCCTTTGCGAACATCTTGACAAAAGCGTTGAGCATCGCATCCTTCACTTCGTCCATATTCAGAATCGAATCCGGACGACAGTCGGCATCCAACTGTATCTTCAACACCACAGAGGCCACAAAATCATTCAATTCCTCTATCTTGTCAGGCAGCTGCCCTTCGGATTCAGGGTCAGAGCAGTCAATATGGAAAGACTCCAGCCGATTGGTCGTTTTTATCACGAATCCGTCATTGTTCCTGTCCTCAACAACAATCTCCGGCAACAACTTTGTCGTTGAAAACAAAGAATCTTTTTCATGATACATTATCACCTGCGCCGTCGTTCGGTACTTTAAAGTATCTCCAACAGCGAATTGCGGGAGTATGGTGATTTCTTTCGCTCCACTTACGAAGCAAATCAACAGCAGGCAGATATAAGCAATTGTTCTTCTCATTTCAGCTCATTGTTCTTTCTCTTTCCTGCGCTTATGGTTCTTATATGCCCGGCCTCCGATCAGACCTCCGACAATCCCTGCAATAACTGGCAGAAACATGTAGATACTCATATCATTGTTTTTTCTTATCAAGCGCAAAATTACGGAAAAATCTACAGTCTCACAAAATCACCGGAAGAAACATCGGGACAAATACCCGAAAACCTGAAAGGAAACCGAACTTTCTTTTCAGATGCAGAGTCAACAAGCCGAAAAATCGGCTGTAATATTTTGCCGAACGGAAAAAAGTGCGTAACTTTGCACTGCTTTCAGGGCCGATGCCTTTAATCGGCTCGAAAGCATAAGGATTGTCTTATGGTGTAATGGTAGCACTGCAGTTTTTGGTTCTGCCTGTCCAGGTTCGAGTCCTGGTAAGACAACGCAACGAATCCGCAGGCTGCGCCGTATAAATTTTACGGCGCAGCCTCTTTTTTTTGCCCCGCCAGCTATGTTGTACACATTTTCAACATTGAACAAGCAATTATTAAATAGAAATGCATCGCTGATTTTCCGGAAAAACGTCAATCAGACCGAAAAAACACAAGAGTCCAATTCATGCCTTTTTTGGGCGCTTTTTCTGAAATCAGAAGCGGAGTCAAAAAAAGTGCGATTTTTCCGAAATTTTCTTACTGCTTTTATATATCTGATTGTTAGTATTTTAATCGAAATTTTAAATTTAATCTGAGATTTTGTTGAAATTTTTTCATCGAAAAATTTGGTGGGGTCGGAAAAAGTGTCTAACTTTGCACTCGCAAACGAGAAACAAACACCGCTTGCAAAGAGAACTTAAAAAAAATGGTGCGGTAGTTCAGCCGGTTAGAATACAGGCCTGTCACGCCTGGGGTCGCGGGTTCGAGTCCCGTCCGCACCGCCGAGGAGAGAGGAAGAGCAGCATTGTAAGTATTTATACTTCGTGCTGCTCTTTTTCGTTTGTACAGGCAATCCACATGGACATCCCTGCATTGCCTGTCCAATGCGCGACAGACAAACCTCCTGCCCACCCTCCGGAGAACCACGGCGGGAACGCCGCCATCCACGTCCACTTCCAAAGGAACGCCGTCGCCGCCATGCTCTCCAATCAAAAAAAAACGTCTTCTCCAAACCATCATACCCGAATGAAGATACTGATCATAAACGGACCGAACCTGAACCTCCTTGGCCGCCGACAGCCTGAAATCTACGGCACGCGCGGGTGGGAAGGTTTCTATGACAACCTCAAGCGTGAAACGGAGACCGACGGGCATAGTCTGGATTATTTCCAGTCCAACTGTGAAGGAGCGATTGTAGACCGCATCCAGCAGGCGGGCTACGACGGGGAGACCGATGCCATAGTAATCAACCCAGGTGCATACTCCCACTATTCCATAGCCATCGCCGACGCGCTGGCATCCGTCCCGGTTCCGGCAATCGAGGTGCACATATCCAATATTATGGCCAGAGAGGAGGAACGCCGCCGTTCCGTTACCGCGTCGGCCTGCCGGGGCATGATATGCGGGCTCGGGCTTGACGGATACCGCGTGGCGGTAGAATATACATTAAGGCACGAATGGACTTAGAGGATTACATAGACCTGCACATCGACGAAGAGCCGGAACACCTGAAGAAGCTCGACCGCGACACCCATGTGTGCCTCATAAACGGACGCATGTGTTCCGGGCATCTCCAAGGCAGGCTGCTGAAAATGCTGACGCGGATGATACGTCCGCGCCGCGTGCTCGAGCTGGGCACCTTCTCAGGCTATTCCGCGCTGAGCATTGCCGAGGGGCTTGACGACTGCGCGGAGCTGCACACGGTGGAAGCGGCCGAGGAACTCGAAGACTTCATAACCGCACATCTCGCCGAAGCCCCGGAAGAGACAAGAGGCAAGGTGCATCTCCATTTCGGCCCCGCGCTCGACATCATCCCGACGCTCGGCGGCGACTTCGACATGGTGTTCATAGACGCCGACAAACGGGAATATCCAGCATACTACGAGGCCGTGTTGCCCATCGTGCGCCCAGGAGGATACATCCTCGCCGACAACACGCTCTGGGACGGGCATGTGGCCGATCCGGACAGGCACGACGCCCAGACGGCCGGCGTGAAGAGATTCAACGACACAGTGGCCGCCGACAAACGTGTGGAGAAGGTAATCGTGCCGTTGCGCGACGGAATGACGATAATCCGCAAGAAGCACACAACAGAAACGCTCCCATGAACGTTTAACCAATGAATGCCATCTCCCCTCAAAACATTCCCCGGCACTCCATACTCCCGACTCTCTACTCTCTACTTCATACTCTCTACTCTTAAAAGCACTCTTAAACCGCAATATCCATGGAAGGAAAAAGACAAGCAAAAATATCCCGTCTAGTACAGCGCGAGCTGAGCGAAATCTTCCGCCGCCAGACGGCAAAATCAGGCGGCGTGCTGGTAAGCGTGAGCGCAGTGCGCGTCTCGCCCGACCTCAGCATAGCGAAAGTCTACCTGAGCATATTCCCTTCGGAGAAATCGAAGGAAATCCTCGAAAACATCAAAAGCCAGACAAAGACCGTGCGTTATGAGCTGGCCCAAGCCGTGAAGCAGGTGCTGCGCAAATGCCCCGACCTGCAGTTCTACCTTGACGATTCGCTCGACTACGTCGAAAACATCGACCGTCTGCTCGCCTCCGACCCCATCAAAGGAACCCCGGAAGAAGAGTGAACAGAAGCCTTCCGTCCCGGATAGCATGGCACTATCTGTGGTCGAAAAAATCGCACAGCGCAGTCAGCGCCATCGCGACCGTCTCGATAATCGGCGTAGCGGTGGCGACGGCTGCCATAGTGTGCGTCCTTTCGGTCTTCAACGGTTTCCGCAACGTGCTAACAGAGAAGCTCGACACGCTTTGTCCGGAAATTGTGGTGCAGCCGTCCAAAGGAAAGGCATTCGCCGATGCCGACTCGATGACGGCGGCGGTGCGCAGGACAGAAGGCGTAGCCGTGGCCACCCCCACGATAACAGACAACGCCCTTGCCCTCTACGGCCCACATGAGATGCCCGTCACGCTCAAAGGAGTCGTGCCGGCCGACTATTCAAAGACAACCGCAATCCGCTCCATCCTCCTCGAAGGCAGCCGCTACATCGACGCCGAAGACGGCATGCCCGGCACGTTGCTGTCAATAGGGAGCGCGATGCAGCTCGGAGCGCGCGAACTCGACTCCGGGCTCCTGCTCTTCGCCCCCCGGCGCGAAGGACGCGTGAACCTCGCCAACCCGGCGGCATCGTTCCGGCAGGACTCGGTGCTCGTGCGCGGCGTGTTCCAGGCGCAACAGTCGCAGTTTGACGACAATATGGTCATAGTCCCCATCGACGTGGCGCGAAATCTCTTCCAATACGACACAGAGGCTTCAGCCATCGAGGTAAAAGTCAGACCCGGAGCCGACATCGAGGACGTGGCCGCCCGGCTGCGCTCATCGCTCGGGAAGACGGCCACCGTCAAAGACCGCCTCCAGCAACAGGAAATAAATTTCCGAATGATCGAAATCGAGAAATGGGTAACGTTCCTGCTTCTGTTCTTCATCCTTACCATAGCCTCGTTCAACCTCGTCAGCACGCTCTCCATGCTCGTGCTCGAGAAACAGGATTCGCTGCATACCCTGCGCAGCCTCGGCATGACGCGCCGTGCCATAGCCGGAGTGTTCCGCTGGGAAAGCCTGCTTGTATCGCTCATCGGAGGCGCGGGCGGCATCCTGATCGGCGTCGGGCTGTGCCTGCTACAAGAGAAGTTCGGGATGATAAAGCTCAACGGAGACCCCGGTTCATTGGTGGTCAGCGCATATCCCGTAGAAGTACGTATGACCGACCTGGCCGCCGTCGCCGCACCCATCCTGCTGATCGGGCTGCTCACAGGATGGATATCCGGACGCTTCGCACGCTCACGGCTCAAGAACTGACGTTTGGCGAAACCGTGGAATTTGATTAACTTTGTGCAGCCTTTAGTTTTCAGTTTCTAAGGGCTTACGCACAGAATGAAAACCATAAGACTTTTCCACATACTGGCCTGCGCTTTGACCACAAGCCTCGCAGTGTCGTGTTCCGGCTCAACCGACAGGCATGACGAGAATCCCATCCCACCCGCGACCCAAAACACCGCCGCTGCCCATTCAGCCGGGATCAAGAAAGGGCCGCGCCACAACGACCGCATCCGAGTCAACAACATCGGGCATCTGCGCGAAGTGTTCAACGACAGCAACAAGTACCAGTACGCGCACGCGGAGCGCATCGGCATAGAACCGATTTCCGACCTCTATTTCGCCTATCATACGCGCCGCCCGCTGCGGCATATCACCACCTGCGACCTCTACAAGGTGGATTCCCTCACGCATTCGCTTCCGTTTCTCGTCCCGGAAGCCGCACGCCTGCTGGAGGACATCGGACGCAACTTCATCGATTCGCTCGCATCGCGAGGAGCGGACGGATACCGCATAAAGGTCACGTCGCTGCTGCGTACAGCCTCAAGCGTGCGCCGGCTGCGCCGCGTCAACGTAAACGCCAGCGATTCCTCGACCCACAAGTTCGGAACTACGTTCGACCTCTCCTACGTAAAGTTCCATTGCCTCGACACCACCCGGACAATCCACGACGGAGACCTCAAGAACCTCCTCGCCGAAGTGCTTCTCGACATGCGCACCGCCGGGCGGTGTCTCGTGAAGTTCGAACGAAAGACCGGATGTTTCCACATCACCGCCATAAAATAAAACCACCGAAGATAAACCCGCCATAAAACAGGATTATCATGAAAAAGCTCTGGCGCAACCTGCATCTTTGGGTTTCCGTTCCTTTCGGAATCATCATCTCACTGATATGCCTTTCAGGGGCATTGCTCGTGTTTGAAAAGGAAATCACCGAGTCCGGATGCGCCGCAGCGGCACAAGTGAAACCGCAAGGACAGCCGCTTCCGCTCGATGCCATAATCTCGTCAGCGGCATCCTCATTGCCCGCCGATGCCGCGATTTCCGGCGTAGAGATTTCCCCCGACCCAAAAGACGCCTACAGGATAAGCCTTGCAGAGAAAGGACACAAGGCCGCATTTGCAGACCAATACACAGGGGAAATCACGGGCAAGACCGAACGCACAGCTTTTTTCAAGACAATCCGCAGCCTTCACGGGTCGCTTCTCTGCAAACGCACCGCCGAGAACGGAAAGATTGCATGGGGGCCGCTCATTGTGGGCATTTCCACCTTATTACTGCTGTTTGCGCTTATGACAGGCATTGCGGTCTGGTGGCCTAAAAACCGGGAGGCATTGCGCAGAAGCCTGACCATAACCGGAAAGCACGGCATGCAGCGTTTCTGGTTCTCGCTCCATGACGCAGGCGGGATATATGCCGTCATCTTCCTTTCAGCCATGTGCATCACAGGGCTTACGTGGTCGTTCGAATGGTTCAACAGGGGGTTCTACACACTGCTGGGGGCTTCGGAACAAATAGAAGCCTCAAAGCCCAATAAAGGGACAGCCGAAGAGGCTGCAGTGGACTATTCCACATGGCAGAAGGCTTACGCTCAGGTGGCAAAAGAGAATCCGGACCGCAGAATCACGGTTCGCGACGGCAGCATAAGCGTAAGCCTCGGCACATACGGCAACCCACGCGCCGCCGACACATACAAGTTCGACACTTCAACTGGAAAAATCACCGGAATCAACGCATATGCCGACTCCGGACGCCGTACAAAGATAAGCGGTTGGGTCGGGGCATTGCACACAGGCACATGGGGCGGACTCTTCAGCAAGACGCTATATTTCCTCGCCGCCCTTATGGGCGCGTCGCTTCCGCTCACAGGTTATTACATTTGGCTCCGACGCATAGCCGGGCGTCGGAGCGCAGGAGTCAGGCAGGCAGGGACATCCAATACCTGACTCTTCCCTCAGAAAACTACGTGAAACCGAGCGCGAACCGGATGTCGGAAGAGATGTCGGTAATCAGAGAGCGCAACGGAGATATTATCGGCTTGAATTCCGGCATGGAAGCGGGGACGACGATGCGTATGTTGGCCGCTTCTACAGAAATGTCCAGACGCTTTCCCAGCTCCACCGGCTCACCGTCTATATGTGCAGCCCCCTCTTTCAGGCGCGATATCGACACTTCAGAGACCCGGAAACTGTCCACGAGCATGTTTCGGTCGAGATGACCCGTAAAAAGCTCTACTCCGGCCAACGCCGTGCGAATCAGCGAACCGGTATGGAACACTATCACGTCGAGCAGACCGTCGGTGAGGGATGCCTTCGGAGCGATGTAGGCATTGTTGCCGTATTGAGAGGCGTTGCACACCGCTATCAGAAAAGCGTTTTCCGTTATCACGCGTCCGCCGATTGACAACGCATAAGCCTGAGGGGCATAGCCGAGATAGTCCAAAATCGCGTTCTTGACATACGTCATGCGTCCGCGTCTGCGTTCGGAAGCGAATCTCCGGCTCACCTCCGCATCAAACCCCATGCCGCAGGTGCAGAAGAACGGACGGCCGTTGACGAGGCCGTTGTCGCATGCGATGGTCTTCCCGTCAGAAAGCAGCCTTGCGGCGGCAGTGAAGTCAGGCGGTATTCCGAGGGTACGCGCAAGGCCGTTTCCGCTACCGCATGGGATTATCGCGAGGGCCGTACGCGTCCCTCTAAGCGAAGAAGCCACCTCATTCACCGTACCGTCTCCGCCTGCCGCGACCACCACATCAAATCCTGCCCTTACGGCCTCCTCCGTAAACGCCGAGGCATCGGACGGAGCCTTTGTATTCCTCACTTCCAGACGGCAGCCCATGCCAGAAAGCACACAACCGACAATGTCCGGCAACGCCGCCTTGTCGCGGGTGCCGGAAACCGGGTTGACGATAAGCATCGCTCTTCTGGGTGTGGTGTCCATCGGCTTCAGTGGAATAACGTCGTGGAATGTTTGTGTATTAAACGCCGGAAACTGCAGAATTGTTATATCGTGCCGAAACAGCGCAATCATAAAAAAGACATCTCCGCAGATTCAACGGAATCTGCGGAGATGGTTATAACTGCGGCATAATGCCTGAATTCACTTCTTTTCGCCGTGTACGGAACGCCAAGACCTCAGGACTGCAATACGTCCTATGTCGCCGGTGCCTATAGTGCCTCCGTCAGAGATAGTGCTCAACTTGATCCAAGGATAGTTGCAGGTACCGTTGGTGAAGTCGCTGTATTGGACCGGCACGTCCTGGATGGCATTCTGCGCATTTCCTGGACGAAGGTCGTTCTCTATTATGAACAGCTTGGTGATCACCTTGCTTCCGTCGGCCTCCACCTTGTATTCCGCACCATAGGCACACAAGGCATGGTTGCCCTTGGTGATGTTGAAATACACCGGGCCGCTACGGAGCCAGCCAAGCATAATGTCAGCGAACTTAGCCTTTACGCCGGCCTGGTCAAGTCCTTTATACAAATCAAGACGGTCCCATACGGAATAGTACTTCTTAAACTCCGACTGGCTCATGTTCATCCAGCCGCCTTTGACATACTCATAGTCCTCGTTGTAGCACTTGATGCCGTTCATCCAAACATTCTCCGGATGCTCTTCACCGACGAAGAACCAAGAGAGAGACACGCCAGGCTCACCAGCCTGATGCACGAAAGCCTGAGAGAACAAATCCATGATCGGAGTGATGTAATACGGGCTTTCTTCATGAATCGGATGCTTGAGAGCATAGTCTTCGCCTGTGGAAGCTTTGTAATCGTCAATCCACCACTGGCACATGGCAGCGGACACGCAAGCCCAGCACAGAGGTGAGTCCGATCCCCACAGGGTATCGCCAACCTTGTCAACATCAACAAATCCGCTGTCGTGCGACACTCCTACGGGATAAACCGTACCCGTGGTGCCTGGCACCGGAACGGCCTCGGTGGTGAACTCGCGGGTAGCGATTCCGTTTTCGCTGTCCACGATGGCGGCAAGATAGCGCGTGGACGGCTCAAGTCCATTGAACGTGAATTCCTTGGTTCCATCAAATGTCTTCTTCTTGTCGGAAGAAAGAGAAGCGATGTAGGCCACAAGCTCAGCATCCGTGGTTCCTGCGCTTGCCGGGATGACGGCACCCGTCACCTGGCCTTCCTTGTTGGGAAGGAACAACACACGCGCATAATTGTGCGTGAAGTTATCGATGACCATCTGCATATCCTGATCCGGATCGTGGACTTCCTTCACAGTGAACTTGACTTCACCCTGATCGGACTCAAGATATTCTTTCTCATCTGCCGGAATGGCACGCACCCTGAAAACGTACTCACCTACTGCGAGCGAGGTGAACGTATAGGAAGTCTTGGAGGTGAAGCTGCTTGATCCGCCGCATGTCCATGAATAGCCGTCAGCACCGGCAACTGCGTTCCAGCTCACAGTATAGGAATTGTCGGCATTCCTCGTCGCTGTCGGCACAGGAGTGGCGAGCTTGACAGGCTGGTCAGACTTCTCGACAAACTCCATTTTCTGGATGTCTTTGGTCTGGAGAGTGATTTCCTCACCGCTGTTGGTGCGTATCACAAGCTTGTATGTGGTTTCAGCCAAAAGCAATGCCACGGCAGGCACCGCCATTGTGAAAAGGAGTAGTTTTCTCAGTTTCATTTTTTGTAAAGTTTGAATGTTTTGTTCGACTGGGTTAAGATGATGTAAACCGCCGGAGACAATGCTTCCAGCTCAATTACGGCCTGGCCGTCGCCTCCGGCATTTACAGAGGCAACCACAGATCCGTCGATGGAATAAAGACGTACCCATGACCCAGGCTCCATGCCCGACACTACGGCTTTGGTCGGGTCGGTGAGGTCTATGCCGAAACCGGAAGCCTCGACATCGGAGATGCCACCCCTTTTCTCAAGCTTGAATTCGGTCTTTTCCACTTCGGCCATCTGATAGTCGGCAGAAAGCTCAGACGACTCAATGCGGCAGACGGCACCGTTGAAAACCACTTCCGGCCGTTCAGACAGGAAATAAATGTCAGTAGAGCCGTTGCGCAGCGTTACCACCAACGCCTCATGCAGATCTTCCGATTGCGTCTGAGCCATTGACGGCAATGCCACCGACAAAGCCATCACTGCAGCCAACAGCCGCAGCAACGGTGTTTTGATGATTCTTGACAAGTTCATGATGTTTGTTATGAAATTATGTGCCGTCTGGCGGCATAAAAGCCGCCAGACGGATTAATTACGCTATCAGCGCATGATTTCCTTGCTCACCTTGTCGCCTTTACGGACAATCACAATCTGTCCGGCGGCAGGCTCTGCGATGCGCATACCCTGGAGGTCATAATATTCCGTAACGCCGTCTTCTGTAACGAAGATGTCTTCCACAGATGACTCGACATATCCAGGAAGCTTGATGTAGCTGTCAACAGCGAGGTCATTAGACATTACTGACAAGTTGTTATATTCAGGGAACTGCAGATAAACGGACTGCGCAGGAATGTCAATGTATTTGTCCTTCAATGTGATGTTGCGCTCCTCATTGATGGGATCGAATCCGACCATTCCATCATAATCTTCAAATCCGTTGGCAGAAACGCTGAGGATCCAAAGATTTCCATAATCCTGAGTCTTTATTCGGGTATCCATCTTGTCTATGCGTACCCAACCCGGATCGCGCGCATCAATAATGAGCGGATTTGCCTTTTCATAAGAATCGGTAAAAGCTGCCGGGATTTTATAGACACCCTTAACTTTATTGTGTTCAAAAACCTCTACCTCTTTCTCTTTGGGATCATCATTCTCGAATACAGTCCACACAAAACCTTCAAGCATCTTTCCTGTTCCCAAAGATGTCCAGTCATCCTCCATTGTGCCGTCAGGAAGCAGGAGATAGCCCTCATAAGCCATTTCACCAGCTATAGGTTCCCATCCTGTTTTCCCTTCCGGCGGCGGCACAGCAGGATATTTGATCCCAAAACAGTTTCCAGGGAACTTAATCATGCCTTCTTTCATAGTGATGTTGAAACCAGGCTGATTTTTTAAGAACACTTCCCGCGCCTCTTCATAACTTTTGCCGTTGTCAGCAAAAAAGTCTACTGAGAACTGAGACATGCTCTTGTAGAGAACCTCACCATAGTCAGGATCCTCGAAAGGAATGCGATTCTCGCGCACAAGCACGAAATCGGGGTCGGAGGCATCGATTATCATATAATGATGCTCCGGAATAACCGTGTTATCAGTATGGGACTCGAAAAATGCGTTCCAAGGCTCAACGATACGGTAAACCGCCGGATCAGTAACACTCTGTTCAACCCGAACTTTGACAGGATCGGGATAAGTGCCCGAGTAGATGTTGCACAAGAGAGGATCGGCAAACGTCCCCTCTCCCATGTACTTCCATTCGGTTTCGGATGCCCGAGTGCCGGATGGAGCCGCCGCAAAGGCAGATACGGCCAATGCAGCTGTCAATGAAGCTAAAGCAAGTCTTCTCATTTTTTAAAGAAACGATGTGAGGTTCAGTGAATTCAGTTGATTTGTTGTTGAAATTGATGTCGAATTACCCCGAAACATTCGGAACCTCATTGCGCCTACTTCGGGAATATATTCGGACACAAAGTTAATCAGATTTCCCGAATAATCCGCACCGCCAAAACGGCAACCAGGCCATTTTAGCCAAATTTAACTATATTTAAGACCATTGCCCTTCCGGGAAGCCTTCGCAATCGGCCGCATCAATACGGGCCGCCACAAGGCAATTTTGCGGAAATCGGAGACAATCAGTTTGCCAATCTGTATTTTTTTATCTAACTTTGCAAGACATTGCGCAGTATGCGGACTTCCGGACTCCGACGAAAGCCCTACCACTCAGGCCGTCAAGGAACGGATCCACTGCATATGCGCTCCGGACATCATGCAGGGAAAAAACGCTTTTTCGATGTCGCACTTGTCGCCAGCCAATGGGACTGGCGACCGCGAAGCGCACCCGAAACATTGGTATGTGGCCTTCACCCACACCAACGGGGAAAGAGCCGCTTCCACGGCGTTGAGAAAAGCCGGATTCGCCACCTACATCCCGACGCGTACGGAACTGCGGCAGTGGAGCGACCGCAAGAAACATGTGGAAGTGGTGTTGGTGCCGAGGGTCGTCTTCGTGAAGGCTCTGCCTGAGGACATTCCCGCACTTGTGAGGATGGCTGCCGTAAGCTCCCTGCTGAAACCGCCCGGCTCGTCTACGCCGGCAAGAATCCCCGACCAGGAAATGGAACGCTTCATCTTCATGGTCGGCAATGCCGACACGGCCGTGGAAATCACTCCCCCGGCGATAGTGCGCGGCGAGCGGGTAGTGATCACCCGAGGCTCCCTGCGCGGGCTCGAGGGAATGGCCGACGAAGACTCCGAAGGAATGCGACGCATCACCATCAGGCTCGACAGCCTGTGCTGCGCCTCGGTCAACGTCCCGACCACCGACATCGCCCCGGCTGAAAACCATCATATTTGACAACTGACCTCAACATTGATATGAAAAGAACATTGCGCCGATTTCTCGGCATGATTTCGGTCATGTCCGCTCTGGCACTGGCTTCATGCACGCCGAAGAACGTGGCGTATCTCCAAAACATCGACGACACCATAACCACCGCTGACGCCCTTTCCACCTTGATACGGGTAAAGCCTGAAGACAAAATCTCGATTGTGGTCCATTCCAAAGACGACCAGCTCTCGAAGCTTTTCAACCTCCCGGTGGTCTCGACCAACATCACGCAGGCCATGACCACCACCGAGGCCACCACCATCCGCAACGACGGAGGCGTAAAGTCAGGCATGTCGGTCTACACAGTCAGCCCTGAAGGCACCATACAGTTCCCGATTCTGGGAGAGCTGAAGGTGGCAGGCATGTCGCGCTCGGAGCTTTCAGGATTCATCAAAGGCGAGCTTATGGGGCGCGACCTGGTGAAAGACCCGACCGTAACGGTGGAATTCGTCAACACGGGCATCAACGTGCTCGGGGAAGTGAACTCGCCCGGACGGATAGAAGTGAACCGCGACCACCTTACCATCCTCGACGCGCTGGCAATCGCAGGCGACATGACCATACACGGACAGAGGGAAAACGTCATGGTGATACGTGAAGAGAACGGCCAGCGGAAAGCATACCGCATCGACATGACCGACGCACGCAAGACCATGTCTTCACCGGCATATTACCTGCAACAGAACGACATAATCTACGTGGAGCCCAACGGACAGAAGAAACGCGAGACAACCACCAACAGCAACAACTTCCTCTCTACAGGATTCTGGATTTCAGTGGCCTCGCTGCTGACCTCGATCTGCGTGCTCATATTCAGATAACTCTTTTCTTCAGAAAAATCCTGAAGGGAAATTCCAAACACAGTCTGAAACAGCATACACAAAAAACCAACCCACATTCCGAGACCTCGCTCCGCACCTGACCAAAATGGAAACCAACAACCAAGACATCTCCGCGCAGTCCGACAAACCGTTTTCACCCACAGACTTCATCCGCCTGTGCCTCAACAACTGGAAATGGTTTGCCGCTTCGATAATCGTCTTTCTCATAATAGGCTATTTCTACGGGAAAAGCCGCCAACCAATCTATCAGTCCACCGCGTCTGTCCTGATAAAGGAACAGAACAACGGACGCTCGATGATGGACGTCTCCCAGGCCTTCTCTTCGATGGGACTCGTCAACAGCAACGTGAGCGTCAACAACGAACTGATAGCATTCACTTCGCCCGCGATAATGTTTGAGGTGGTGAAGCGGCTCGGGCTCGACGTGAGCTATTCCACAAAAGGGACTTTCCACGACAATGTGCTGTACGGAAAGACGCTGCCTGTGCTGCTCGGCTTCGGTGGACTTTCCGAGCACCAAGTGGCCAATCTAAAGATGCGACTGGAGCCAGACGGCAGAATCACACTCTACGACTTCAAGACCTACACCGAGTCGGGGGAAGTGGAATCCGACAAGGAAATCCAGACCACATGGAACCTCAACACGGTAAAGACCCCGGCAGGAAACATCACAGTCAGACGTAACCCGGCGTTCGTCGGACGCATCAAGAAGCCTCTGGTGATCGAGGTGTGGCGGAGCGGCATGCAGTCCTCGGTGGAAAAGTACTGCGCGGCCGTGAAGGGCACGCTCCACGACAAGGTGGCCGATGTGATCGACCTCCGCTGCTCTTCGGTATCGCCTGAAATGGCAATCGACATACTGAAGACCATGATACAGGTCTACAACGAGAAATGGGTGGAAGACAAGAACATAATAGCCCACGCCACTTCCGACTTCATCAACGAGCGTCTCGCGCTGATAGAGAAAGACCTCGGAACCGTGGATGCCGACATATCCAACTTCAAGAGCGAACACCTCATCCCCGACGTGGAAGCGGCCTCGCGGATGTATCTGGAAAAATCCGTCAGGAACGAAGAGGACATGCTCGACATCAACAACAAGCTGATGATAGCCCGCTATATGCGCGACTTCATCAATAATCCGGCACACGCCACATCCGTCCTTCCTGTCAACACCGGAATAGGCGACATAAACATCGAGACGCAGATCAGCGAATACAACAAGATGCTCCTCGGGCGCAACAACATAGCCGCCAATTCGTCGGAAAGCAACCCTGTGGTGAAGGACTACGACGCTTCGCTCACGGGCATGCGCCAAGCCATCATGAGCACCATCAACCAGGTCATCACCGCCCTTTCCACATCGTTGCGCAACACGCAGGGCGCGCGGGGCGAGGCCCGCGAACAGATAGCCTCCAATCCTTCGCAGGCCAAATACCTGCTTTCGGTGGAGCGTCAGCAAAAGGTGAAGGAATCGCTCTATCTTTTCCTGCTCGAAAAACGGGAAGAGAACGAGCTGACACAGACCTTCACATCCTACAACACCCGCATCATCACACCGCCGACCACGCCGCTGCGCCCAGTCTCACCGAAAAAGCAGCTAATCATGCTCGTGTCGGCGATAATCGGCCTCATAATCCCCGCCGTGGCCCTATATATGGCCGTTACGCTCGACACCAAAGTGAGGCGCGCCAAAGACCTCGAGGCTCTTCCGATTCCGTTCGCAGGAGAGATTCCGGGCGAGACGAGCCTGCACCGCCGGCTTTTCTCGCGCAGGAAGAAACGCGAAGAGGGAAAGACCAAGCCTGTGGTGGAACACGGAAACCGGAACGCCATCAACGAGGCTTTCCGCGTGATGCGAAGCAACCTCGACTTCATGGGCAACAAGAACGACCGGGGAAAGGTGGTCATGCTCACGTCTTATTTCCCGGGCTCGGGCAAATCGTTCATCTCGCTCAACCTGGCCATGACATACGCCATCAAGGGGAAAAGCGTGCTTCTTATCGACGGAGACCTGCGCCACGGCTCTACTTCCGCCGTGATAGGAAATCCGGAAGAGGGAATAACGAACTATCTCGCCGAAAAGACCGACAACTGGCGGAAACTCGTAGTCCCCACACAGTTTGAAGAACACCTTTTCGTGATGCCGATCGGACACAAGGCCCCCAACCCCGCAGAGCTTCTTGAGAACGGACGCTTCGACGAAATGATAAGGGAGGCACGCGAGACCTACGACATAATCATCATAGACTGCCCGCCGGACACAATCGTCGCCGACCCGCAGCTTATAGCCGGCACGGCAGACCGCACGGTGTTCGTAATCCGAGCCGGAATCTTCGACAAGTCGCTGCTCAACGAAGTCATGCGCCTGTACAACTCAAAGAAGTACAAGGGCATGAGCATCGTCCTTAACGACGTGCGCCAGACTTCGACATCCCCCTACGGATATTACTACGGATCATCCTACTATTACTACTCAAAATAGGCAGCGGAGGCCAAACCCGATGAACCGAGTCCGCAACGACGGACAATACAGCAAATCTCTCCGTTCCATACTCCAAAAACTCCATACTTCAGAACATGTGGCCCTTCTCAAGGCATAAATCAATATCATCGTCGGGAATGACAAACGGAATGACCGACTGGCATTCACATATCCTCTTCGGCGTGGACGACGGAGTGGAGACGCTCGACGATTCGCTCGAAATCCTCGATGCCTACGCCGCCATGGGTTTCAGCCGCGTGTGGCTCACGCCCCACATAATGGAGGATGTCCCGAACACGCCCGACGGACTGCGCCGACGGTTCGCCGAACTCAAAAATGCCTATTCCGGCCCAATCGAGCTGCGGCTTGCGGCAGAGAACATGATCGATCCCCTGTTTGAAAAACGGCTCGCCGACGGCGACCTCCTCCCGATAGGCGAACGCGGCGACCATCTGCTCGTGGAGACGTCATACGTCAACGCGCCTGTGCGTTTCCGTGAACTGCTCACAGAAATCAAGAGCAAAGGCTTCTTCCCCGTGCTCGCCCATCCGGAACGCTACCGGTACATGGACGAGCGGGATTACCGTTGGCTCAAGGAAAACGACATAAAGTTCCAGTCAAACCTCTTCTCGCTCCTCGGCATATACGGGCCTGAGGCCGCACGCAAAGCCGATTGGCTGCTGCGCCAAGGCATGACCGACATGCTCGGAAGCGACATACACCGCCCGTCGATGCTGCGTTTCTTCGACGACAGGCTGCCCGGAGGAAAGACCCTCAAGGCTTTCACATCCCTCTCCCGACCGAACAATTCCCCGACATGAACATAGCAATCGTAGGCACAGGATACGTGGGGCTCGTCTCCGGAGCATGCTTCGCAGAGATGGGAATCGACGTTACGTGCATTGACATAGACCGCAGCAAAATCGACAGGCTCGCAGGAGGGGAAATACCCATCTACGAGCCGGGACTCGAAGAGATGGTGAAGCGCAACGTGGAGGCCGGAAGGCTTCATTTCACCACGTCCCTGCCCGAGACGCTGCCGAAAGTGGAGGTGGTGTTCTCTGCAGTAGGCACTCCTCCCGACGAGGACGGCTCCGCCGACCTGCAATACGTGCTCGACGTGGCGCGTGAGTTCGGACGCCACATCGGCCGATACACGCTGCTCGTAACCAAGTCCACCGTCCCGGTAGGCACGGCGGCCAAAGTGCGTGAGGCGATAAGCGAAGAGCTTGCCAGGCGAGGCGCGGACGTGCCTTTCGACGTGGCCTCCAACCCGGAATTCCTGAAGGAAGGCGCGGCCATCAAAGACTTCATGAGCCCCGACCGCGTGGTGGTCGGCACAGAAAGCGAACAGGCGCGAAAGGTGATGGAACGCCTTTACCGTCCTTTCATGGTGGTCAGCGACCGTATGATATTCACCGACATACCGTCGGCAGAGATGATAAAGTACGCGGCCAACTCCATGCTGGCCACGCGCATATCGTTCATGAACGACATCGCCAACCTATGCGAGCTTGTTGGTGCTGACGTGAACATGGTGCGCAAAGGGATAGGCTCCGACACGCGGATAGGCAAGAAATTCCTGTATGCCGGATGCGGCTACGGCGGCTCATGCTTCCCGAAAGACGTGAAGGCCCTCATCAAGTCTGCCGAACAGGCGGGTTACGATATGCGCGTTCTGCGTGCCGTCGAAGAGGTGAACGCCGCCCAGAAAGAGGTGCTTTTCAAAAAACTGCTCAGGCACTTCGGAGGCTCGCTGAAAGGGAAGCGAGTGGCGTTGTGGGGACTCGCCTTCAAGCCTGAGACCGACGACATGCGCGAAGCCCCCGCGCTCGTGCTCATAGACCGCCTGAAGAGCGGAGGCGCCGACGTGCGCGTCTTCGACCCCGTGGCGATGGACGAGTGCCGGCGCAGGCTGGGCGACGCGGTGGAGTACGCTTCCGACATGTACGACGCGGCAGTGGACGCGGATGCCCTCCTGCTCGTGACGGAATGGAAACAGTTCCGCATACCGTCGCTGCCGGTGCTTAAACGCACCATGCGCCGACCGCTCATAATCGACGGGCGCAACATCTACGACCCTGAATACATGAAGGAAGCCGGGTTCACATACGACAAGATAGGATAATTGAACGCGAAAGCATCGGCATATTGGGGAAAGATACGGTCGAGCCGGCTGGCCAAAGACTCGTTCTGGGCCGTTTTCGGCAACGGTCTCGGCTACGGATTCCTGATGCTTGCCGGAATCGTAATCGCCAACTTCCTCGGAGTAGATGCCTACGGTGAATTCGGCATCGTGAAGACAACGATGCTCTACATAGCCGGATTCGCCACCCTCGGACTCGGAATATCGTCCACGAAATACATCGCCAACGCCCTGAAGGAAGACCGTCCGGCGGTACGTTCGCTGTCGCACGACGCCATACAGATCACGCTCGTCTTCAGTGCGTTGCTTGCCGCAGGGCTTTTCATCGCGGCAAATCCGCTCGCCCGCTTCCTCGACGAGCCGGGACTCGCGGGAGCTTTCCGCATCCTCGGTGTCATAATAGTCTGCAAGGCACTGAACACCACGCAGAACGGCATCCTCGCCGGATTCGGAGACTTCCGGGCCATAGCGCGCAACAACGTCATCTCGAGCCTCGCGATGCTGACCGGCTGCGTGCCGCTCACCTGCTGGTTCCGTCTCGACGGGGCTTTGGGCATACTCTTCTTCTCGCAGGCACTCAACGCCCTGCTCAACTGGGTTTCGCTCCGCAGGCTGATCAAAGGCCTGTCTGGGCAGAAGAACGTCTCGCGCAAACGCGAACTTTGCCTCTTCTCTTTCCCCATCGCTCTTCAGGAGCTGAACTATACCGTGTGCAGCTGGGGCGGCATAATGCTGCTGACCAAGCTGTCTTCTTCAAGCCAGGTGGGACTTTACACCGCCGCCGCCATGTGGAACGGCGTGATAACCTTCATTCCCGGCCTGCTCTCCAACGTGATACTCTCCCACCTCAGCGGCACTGCCGGAGACAAGGCATCGCACCGGCACACGTTGAAGACGATGCTCGGCGTAAACTTCATAACCACGATAATCCCGTTTGCGGCGGTCTACCTGCTTGCAGGATTGATCACCGGCTTCTACGGCCCGACTTTCACCGGCCTTGAAAGCGTACTGCGCATCATGACGCTCGCCACCGTATTCTCCGCCTGTTCCACCGTCCTCTATTCCGAACTGATTTCGCGCGGCCACAACTGGCTCTCCTTCCTGTGCCGAATCATGCAAGAAGGCACGTTGTTTGCCGTAGGCTGGGTGTTGTTGGTCAAATGGAGCGGCCAAAGCGGAGCCGTATGTTTCGCTTGCGCCTATCTCATCTCAGCCATAGTCTCATTCTCTGCCCCGCTCTTATGCGTGGCTCTTCTAAGGAACAGATGCACCGCTGCCTGACAAAAGAGACCGCTGCCACTGTATTGATGGCGCTTGCCTGCATCGCCTCGATGCTCAGGCAGGCAGACATACTGCTTCCCTACCCCGCGCTGTGGTATCTTAAATTCGCATGGATTCTGCCCCTGGCCTTTCTTGTTTCCTTCCGTGCCAAAGACTTTCTTGACCGCAGGCTGTGGGTATCATATGGCTTCGCCGCAGCTTTCGCCCTTTACTGCACCGTCATGCAGGCAATCACCGGAACGACATATATCGGCAAAGACCTCTACAACATCCTCACATCCGTCGCGATACTGGCCATCTCTTTTGTATACTGGAACAACTTCGGCTCAGAAAGGAATCTTCGCTTAATCCTCGGGTCGCTTCTTCTCATCACGGCCGCCAGCGCATTCAAACTGCTGGCAACCGTCATTCCGCATATCGATTATTCCACCATCAGCGGAGCATACTATCTGAAGAACTCTGTCTCGTTCGTCTTCCTGAGCGTCATCACCCTAAGCTGGGCTGCAATCCACAGACAAGAACGAAATGACCGTTTCTGGCAATACGCTGCCATAGCGCTGATTTCAATCGTAATCCTGTGCCTGAGGTCAAGGGCCACCTATCTCGGAATGGCCTTCGTGGTCATATATGCAATCTGCGCTCTGAAAAACAGGAACACGCAATTGTATGTCATAGCAGGAGTTTCGTTTACGGCCCTGACCATCCTCTTCACACCGGCACTGCATGAATTTTTCATCGACCGGCTCCTTTTGGCATGCCGCACGCTGGACAATACGAACCTGTTCTTTTCCTACAGGCTGAGCCATATTTCAAATGAGCTTCAGACAATGAACGGAATGTGGATATTCGGCAAAGGATGCGTCTATCTCGACTGCTTCCCCATCGCCATAACAATCCAGTACGGGATAGTCGGGGCTTTGATTGTCTTCTCCTTTCTGGCATACGTGGCCTACAGAATATCCGAAATCCGTCCGGCCAAGTCCGCATATCTGAAACAAGCCGCAATCCTCCTCTTCTGGAGCTTCATGACAGTTTCCATATTCGAAGCCCACGTGCCGTTCGGCACGGGAGTCAAATGCTTCGCCCTTTGGATGACATTAGGTATGCTGTCGGCTCAAACAGCATACAATCCAAAAAAGCACAAATGAAACTGCTATTCCATCTGCCGTGTTATCCTGCTATCGGAGGCATTCAAACAGTAACCGACATCATTGTCAAAGAACTTATCAAGAAAGGATACGAAGTCCACATAATATCGCATTTTGAACAGGCTTCCGCAAAAAGCACGAATGCATCCAATGGAATCAAGACATTTCTGATGCCAGACCCGCGACTGCGTGATTCAAAGCCAAACAGGCACTATATGCTCAATCTCATAAAAGAGAACAAATATGACCTTGTAATCTTTCAAGACAGTTATGCACCTGTGGAAAAAACGGTAATTGAATCTGCAAAGTCAGCAAACGTCCCTCTAATCACATTTGAACACAGTTCACCAAATTTCGTCAGAAACAAACGGCATCTTCAACCCGTCTACACTTTCAAGGGCTTTTTACGGCAAGTGCTTCACCCATACCTGCTGCACAGGGATATAAAACGCCGCAGATACATCTTCAGCAACTGCCGCAAATACGTTGTATTGTCCAGATTCCACATTGATGAATTTTCGCACCTCACAGGCATAGCGTATGACAATCCTAAATTCAGAGCGATTCCAAATCCGACAACAGTGCACGAATCGCCGACATTGGCCAAGAACGGTAAAAAGAACCAGATACTCTTTGTCGGAAGGCTCGTGAAAGAAAAAAGGGTGGACTGCCTACTGAGAATATGGAAAATTACACAGCCTTACTTATCAGGCTGGGAATTCATCATAGTGGGAGACGGACCGGAAAAAAAAAGACTACATTCTTTGTCTGACAACCTCAGGCTCTCAAACATCCGTTTTGAAGGATTCAAGAATCCTTCAATATATTATCAGGAATCTAAGATTCTCTTGCTATGCTCCAAAATGGAGGGATGGGGGATGGTAATCGCCGAAGCTATGCAATACGGATGCGTACCTGTATGCCTTGACTCATTCTCCTCTCTAAAAGACATCATCGACCACGAGGAAAACGGAATAATAATAGGCAAACAGAATGTTCCGGATGAATGGCGCAAGGCACTCACAACCTTAGCTACAAACGATGAACAATTAACTCAAATATCGGAAAAAGCAAAGGACAAAGCCCATACTTTCGATATAAAAAGCGTAATACTTCATTGGGAAAAGCTGTTCAACGAATCAATTCAAAATCAACAATGAACTTGCTCACCAACCTGTTCTCCGGGAATCAGGTCTTTATCGACAGATTCATAGGATGGAAAAGCATTGTCATAGCGTTTGTCATGGCAATCTTCCCTATCTGCAGAATATTAGGTTTTATCCCTGAAGAGGCATCATTGTACATATATTACGGCAGTCTGGCTACAGGAGCCACATATGCATTCTTCAACCTTAAGCACATCATGACCGCGCCAACAGTCATGATTGCGGTCTGCATCCTGAGCATCCTTATCGGCAATCCTGCCCCCGTATTCTCTTCTTGGACAAGGCTTGGGCTTTTTCTAATGGTTATATTATCAGTGTTCCCGCTTCTGCAGTCAGACAGATTGATGGCATACAGAGGCAAAATCACCTTTTTCACTTTATGGATCATCGTGGCAGTTTCTGTTGGATCGCTGATTGCATTCTTTTTGGGAATCAATTATATGCGGCTTGACTATAACTATGTGTATCTTGATCTTACAGAAGCGGGAATATTCGGTGGACTGACTACACATTCTATGGTATTAGGCCCAATCAGCGGTGTGGCAATCATTTTTCTTATATGGAGAATGACATGCATCAACAAGGGATTGTTAAAGATAACAATCTCCTTGCTTATGTGTGTAGCATGCATTGCTGCCTTGTTTCTGAGTGCTTCACGTGGAGCGTTGGTAGCCACTGCGGCAAGCGTTCTGATTGTTATATATCTGAAATCAAGACACAAATGGTCAAACTTAATGAATGCGTTTCTGGTTTCCGTTCTACTGTTCGCTGTTTTTTCTCCAGTAATCATCCCATTCACCTCCGGGGTGATAGAGAAACAACAAAACAATATACAATCCGGAAGCACATTTTTCTCAAGAGAAGCAAAATGGAACAACAGATGGGAGGAGTTTATTGACAATCCATTTTTCGGTGTCGGATTCTCAGCGATGGATCCAAAAAACACAGAAGACTATTTTATCGATACAGGAGTGAATGAGCCAGGCAGCTCATGGCTCGCCATACTTTCAATGACTGGAATAATAGGTTTTATCACTTTCTTCTATCTGGTTTTTTTCACCTATAAGCGACTATGGAAGATGGCAGGACCCCACAACAAAGATTCCATCCTGATATTGGGTGTTTTTTCCCTTTTTCTTATCCATCTGATCATTGAAGGCTACATTTATGCAGCAGGCAGTTACCTCTGTTATCTCTTCTGGCTCATCTTTGGCAATGGACTTTCATTAGCTCATAAAAAGGTTGCGATGACCAGAAAGCGTTTATGAAAAGGCTTCTCCAGATAAATACGGTGGCGGCCGGCGGTTCCACGGGGAAAATTGTCGAAAGCATAGGACGGATGGCAATCGCCGATGGCTGGGAGTCTTGGATAGCATATGGCCGGGGGAACCCAAAAAGTGAATCAAACCTTATCCGCATCGGCAACGATGTAGATATGATGTGGCATGGATTGCAGACGCGCCTGTTTGACCGACACGGCCTCGCCTCGAAAAAAGCCACAAAAACCTTCATCAAGGAAATTAAAAAGATAAATCCTGACCTCATCCATCTGCACAACATCCACGGCTATTATCTGAATTACCCGTTGCTATTTAAGTTCCTCAAAGAATGGGGTGGTCCCGTGGTCTGGACTCTACATGACTGCTGGGCCTTTACTGGACACTGCACCAACTTCCAGAACCCAAAATGCGACAAATGGATGTGCGGATGCAACAAATGCAGTCAGCCATACGATTATCCCAAATCTTGGCGCAAAGACAGAAGCGACATCAGTTTTACAGAGAAACGCCTTACGTTTCGGAGCATCATCAAGCAACTCACCATAGTGGCAGTTTCGGAATGGCTTAAAGACTCCATCAAAAAATCCTTTCTTTCGGAAGCACGTATAACCGCAATACACAACGGCATAGACTTAAATGCATTCAAACCATATTCCACAGATACCTCCGAAAATGTCATATTAGGCGTCGCAAACGTATGGTCTGATAAAAAGGGCATTGATGAATTTGTCTTTCTAAGGGAACAACTACCTGAGAACTGTAAAATCATCCTCGTAGGGATGACGCAAAAACAGATTAAGAGCTTGCCATCCGGAATAACTGGCATAGGCAAAACAAACAGCCAGCAAGAACTTGCAAGACTTTATTCTTCGGCAACGGTCTTTGTCAATCCCACAAAAGAAGAGACATTGTCGCTCACAAACATAGAAGCCCAGGCATGCGGGACTCCGGTAATATGCTATGCAACAGGAGGAACTCCAGAAACCGTTTCATCAGAAACAGGGATACTGATTCCGTCAGGCGACAAGGAAAAATTACTTGATGCAGTAACCAGATTGTTGGAGACACCTAAATGCGGACTGGCGGAGGCTTGCCGCGAAAGGGCTGTCAGGCTTTTCGACCAAAAAGACCGCTTCGCCGAATACATCAGCTTGTACAACAGCCTTCTGGGCAGATGACAATCCAAATCCATCATCTAAAAACTTTGAAGAAACCTAAGATTTCGGTAATAACCCCGGCCTTCAACAGCGCGGCCACGATAACCGACACCATAGAAAGCGTGCTGACGCAGTCTTACCCCTGCGTGGAGCATGTAATCATCGACGGAGGATCGACCGACGGAACCGTGGACATAATCCGCCGTATGGAACGCCATTACGAAGGATGCCTGCGATGGGTGAGCGAACCCGACGGCGGACTCTACGACGCGATGAACAAAGGAATCCGGATGGCGACCGGAGACGTGGTAGGAATACTGAATTCCGACGATTTCTTCACCGATGAGAAATCACTCAAGACAGTGGCCGACGCTTTCGGCAACGACACGGACGCCGTTTTCGGCAACCTCAAGTTCGTAGGACGCGAAGACACCGAGAAAGTGATGCGCATATGGAAAGGAAGCCCATACCGCAGTTTTCGTAAAGGGTGGCATCCCGGACATCCTACGTTCTATGCCAAAAAATCGCTGTACAATGACTTCGGAGGCTTCAACACCGCCTTCAGGATTGCCGCCGATTTTGAGCTGATGCTGCGTTTCATCGAGAAAAACAGGATTCGGACACGGTATCTGGACAGATGTCTTGTCGATATGCGCGTAGGAGGCACAAGCACACGCAGCCTGCGCAACATCATAGAAGGAAACCGCGAAGTGATGAGGGCTTTCACCGTCAACGGAATAAAGGTCTCGCCGCTCTATCCTCTCATGAGGCTTCTGCCCAAAATCCATGGACTGTTTACCCACAACCTGTTATCCACATTACTGTCAGACCGTGGCAACGGCTGATTTCCATTCCCGCCATGACAGAATGAAAATTCAAACACACTCTAAATACCCGACGTTTAACAATAGGGGGGGATTCCCGACCCGAGAAATCAAGGAAACCGTGGTCATTGACGGGATGTCGCCGGTCGGCAAATGCCTTAAACGAACCGCAGACATAGCTTTGTCGTCTTTTCTGATTCTCTGCTGCTCTCCCCTCTACCTGATATGCTACATCGCCATCAAACGTGAGGACAGAGGCCCGGCCATTTTCAGGCAGGAACGCATCGGACTCCACGGCAAACCGTTCCACATCCTCAAATTCAGAAGCATGAAATCCGACTCGGAACTGAACGGCCCGGCACTCTACCAAGGCGACGACGACCCGCGCCTGACCGTGGCAGGACGTTTCCTGCGCGAGCATCACCTTGACGAGCTTCCGCAGCTCGTGAATGTGCTGAAGGGAGACATGACCTTCGTCGGCCATCGTCCGGAACGAAGGTTCTACATCGATAGGATAATAGAACAAGACCCTCGCTACGAGTCGCTGTACCAATGCCGCCCCGGAGTAACCTCCATAGCCACATTGCGCAACGGATACACCGACACGATGGACAAAATGCTCAGGCGGCTCAGATACGACCTTTTCTATCTGCGCCACCGCTCCTGGCTTCTTGACATGAAGATTCTCGCCCAGACATTCTTCAGCATCGTAGGGGCGAAGAAGTTTTGAGATTCCGTCGGACATCCTTAAGGACATCCGACGGAGCAAAAACACAGATAAACATGAAAGACAAACGCATACTGTTGTGTCTCTGCCGTATGGGCGGACACGAAATGAAATACGTCGAGGAGGCTTTCTCCGACAACTGGGTGGTGCCGCTCGGCCCCAACGTCGACGGCTTCGAGCATGACCTCGAGCGTTTCCTCGCTTCCGGGCCATCCCCGACGCGGCTTGACTCTCCCGAACCGGGCTTCACGCCGACAAAGGAGAAACGCGCCGTCGCCCTTTCCGCCGGGACGGCCGCAATCCACCTCGGACTCATAGGCTGCGGCGTGGAGCCGGGCGACGAGGTGATGGTTCAGAGCTTCACTTTCTCGGCTTCGGCCAATCCGGTGCGCTATCTCGGCGCGACCCCGGTCTTCGTGGATTCCGAGCCGGAGACATGGAATATGGATCCTGTGCTCCTTGACCGCGCAATCGCCGACCGCGCAGCAAAGACCGGCCGCAAACCCAAGGCCATAGTGCCTGTCTGCCTCTACGGGATGCCGGCGAAGACAGACGAAATCCTCGCCGTGGCCAAGAAGTGGGAAATACCGGTGGTGGAAGACGCGGCTGAGGCTTTGGGAAGCCGCTACCGAGGACGATGCTGCGGCTCGTTCGGCCGCTACGGAGCATTGTCGTTCAACGGCAACAAGATGATCACCACCTCAGGAGGAGGCGCGCTGGTGTGTGAAGACGACGAGGCGGCACGCCGCATAAAATTCCTCGCCACACAGGCCCGCGAAAGCTATCCGTATTACCAACACGAGGAAATAGGCTACAACTACCGGATGAGCAACATCTGCGCAGGCATAGGCCGCGGGCAGATGGAGGTGCTTGACATCCACATAGCCCACCACAGGCACGTGCAACAGCTCTACCGCGAGATGCTCGGCGGAATCAAAGGCATAACGCTCCACGACAACCCCTCCCCCGTTTTCGACTCCAACTTCTGGCTCTGCGCCGCCACGCTCGACGAAGGGACGCACATCGCAGGAGAAAACGACGCATACAAAAATTGCAACGCCTCCACCGCCGTCTCTGCACATACGGACTCGAAGCCCGACGCAGCCGTCGAGGCCCTGCGCATTGCCCTTGACTCGGCAAACATCGAGGCGCGACCGCTCTGGAAGCCCATGCATCTTCAGCCCGTGTTCGCCTCTTCCCCCGCCTACGTCAACGGAGTGAGCGAAAGCCTTTTCCGCCGGGGGATATGCCTTCCCGCCGGCCCCTGGGTCTCGGACGAAGACGTGGAGCGCATCGTCGCCACGATAGCCTCATCAATCAGAATCTGAAAAACAAAAACCGTTGAAAAATGGATAAGAACGCCAAAATCTATGTTGCCGGACACCGGGGAATGGTCGGATCGGCAATAGTGCGTGAACTCCTAAGTCAGGGTTACGCCAACATAATCACTCGTAACCATTCCGAACTTGACCTTATCAACCAACAGGCGGTCAACGACTTCTTCGCCGCAGAACGCCCGGAATACGTCTTCCTCGCCGCAGCCAAGGTCGGCGGCATCGTAGCCAACGAATCCGCATTGGCCGACTTCATGTACGACAACATGATGCTGGAGATGAACGTCATCAATGCCGCATGGAGAAACGGATGCAAGAAACTCCTCTTCCTCGGCTCGTCGTGCATCTATCCGCGTCTCGCACCGCAGCCTATGCGCGAGGACTGCCTGCTCACATCCCCGCTTGAAAAGACCAATGAGGCATACGCGCTTGCCAAGATTTCCGGCCTGAAATACTGCGAATACCTGAACCGCCAATACGGCACGGACTACATATCCGTAATGCCCACCAACCTCTACGGCCCCAACGACAACTACCATCCAACGCACAGCCATGTGCTTCCGGCCCTGATACGCCGCTTCCACGAAGCGAAAGAGAACGGCACAAAGTCCGTAACCTGCTGGGGCGACGGCTCGCCGCTCCGCGAATTCCTCTACGTGGACGACCTCGCGAACCTGTGCGTATTCCTGATGAACAACTATTCAGGCAACGAAACGGTCAACGCCGGTTCCGGAAAGGAGCTCACCATCAAGCAACTGACAGAGATGGTGGCCCGCACCGTAGGCTACGAGGGCGAAATCCTGTGGGACACTTCCCGACCGAACGGCACGCCGCGCAAGCTTCTCGACGTATCCAAGGCCGCCGCGCTGGGATGGACATATTCCACCGAACTTGAAGACGGAATACGCCTCTCCTACGAGGATTTCCTCAACAATCCGATGCGGGCCGAACGCTGAAAGCCGACACTCTGCATCGTCAAAAAATCCGACTTACACACCCGTAGGTCGGATTTTTTTAGTATCTTTGCCTGTCCGTTATTGCCATTGTTGTGTCATAACGGACTCACACCCATATCAACATTATGACTATCAACGAAATACAAGACGAGATAATCGATGAGTTCGACGGCCTGACCGACTGGATGGACCGTTATGCCTACATCATCGAGCTTGGCGAAGGGCTTCCGGAGTTTCCAGAGGCCGACAAGACCCCTGCCAACCTCATCGAAGGATGCCAGAGCCGGGTATGGATAACGGCCGACACCGACGAAGAAGGAAGAGTGGGCTTCCGCGCGGATTCCGATGCCCTCATAGTGAAAGGAATCGTGGCACTGCTCCTGCGCGTCATGTCAGGCCACAAGCCTGAGGAAATCATCGGCGCAGACCTGTACTTCATCGACCGCATAGGGCTCAAAGACCATCTTTCCCCGACACGCAGCAACGGCCTGGTGGCAATGGTGAAGCAGATGCGCAACTATGCGGTAGCGTTCAAAGCCTTGGAAAACAATTAATCAAATTTCATAATCTAATCTAACTTATGTTTGCAAACCAACCCAAAGGTCTCATCCCTGCGGCTTTGAGCAACATGGGCGAGCGTTTCGGATACTACATCATGAACGCCGTGCTCGTGCTTTTCCTATGCTCCAAGTTCGGACTCAAGGAAGAGACAAGTGCAATCGTGTATTCCTGCTTCTACGCCGGCATATACGTGCTGAGCCTAGTCGGCGGTCTTATTGCCGACAAGACCCAAAACTACAAAGGCACCATCATCTGGGGTCTCGTAATCATGACCCTCGGCTACATCGTGCTTTCCATTCCTATCCTCGCGACAAGCGAAAACACCACTTGGCTCCTGTCGCTCACATGCGCAGCCCTCTTCTTCATCGCGTTCGGCAACGGCCTCTTCAAAGGCAACCTCCAGGCAATAGTCGGACAGCTCTACGACAATCCCCGCTATGCCGCGCAGCGCGACTCCGGATTCCAGATCTTCTACGTGTTCATCAACGTCGGAGGCGTGGCCGCGCCTTTCATCGCGCCCATACTCCGTTCATGGTGGCTCGGCGTGCACAACCTCGCCTACAACGCGTCGCTCCCCGCGCTCTGCCATGAATACCTGAGCGTTACGGACAACATGAACCAGCAGAACGCCGAAAACCTCTATGCGCTCATCACCGGCATGGGAGGCAACACGCAGGACATCGCAGGATTCTGCACGCAGTATCTCGACGTGTTCAACACCGGCATCCACTACTCCTTCATAGCCTCAGTGGCAGCCATGCTGATTTCTCTCGCAATCTTCCTCTTCACAAAGAAAGGCCTGCCCTCTCCCGCAAAGAAGGAAAAGGCGGAGACGCTCAATTACACACCGGAAGAAAAGGCCCGTATGGCAAAGGAAATCAAACAGCGCATGGCGGCACTTTTCGCCGTGCTCGGCATAGCCATCTTCTTCTGGTTCTCTTTCCATCAGAACGGCACATCGCTTTCGCTTTTCGCGCGCGACTTCGTGCGCACAGACTCTATCCAGCCAGAGATATGGCAGGCTCTCAACCCCTTCTATGTGATTGTGCTCACGCCGTTCGTAATGATGATATTCGGTGCTCTCTCACGCCGTGGCAAAGAGATTTCCACGCCTAAGAAAATCGCCATCGGCATGGGTCTGGCCGGTATAGCCTACCTCTTCCTGATGATATTCTCCTGGAGCCAGGGCTATCCCTCCGCCGAAGCCTTCAAGGCACTTCCCCCGGCTGAAGCCGAAGCATGGAAGACCGGCCCGTGGGTGCTCTTCGTGCTTTATTTCTTCCTTACCGTCGCAGAACTCTTCATCTCGCCGCTTGGCCTGAGCTTCGTTTCCAAGGTGGCTCCAAAGCACCTTCAGGGCCTCTGTCAGGGCCTTTGGCTCGGTGCTACCGCCGTCGGCAACCTTCTGCTCTGGATCGGCCCGCTGATCTACAACGCCTGCCCCATTTGGGTGGCTTGGACGGTCTTCCTGAGCGTCTGCCTCGTGTCGATGGGAGTGATGTTCTGTATGGTCAACTGGCTTGAACGCGTTACCAAGTAAGAGCCAAACCATCAGAAGTTTTAAAAGTTTAAAAGACAAAGGAACACCATTCCTTTGAACCATACGGATATGCAGGAGCCATCGCGGCTTCTGCATATTTTTTTAGACAATGCCGACCCCCAAAAAACAGGAAATATGCAGGGTCGCTGAATGCAGCTACATCCGGACGATTTTTGTGAATGGACACGGTCTCCGGTGCATAAAGATAGCCTCTGTGTATAAGCGCAGTAAGTCATTGGAAGGTCCGGCATTCAGCGACTCCACATTTGGCGAAAAACCGCGGACATGCTGATGGCTATTGTACCCTGCGACCACACATTTCAAATCGCTTTATCGGACAACTGCATTGAAACGCCTGCAATATTGCCCCACAGGAGGCCATACGTTGCCAATAGGAGGCAAAAAAAAAATCAGCCGCATCAGATATTCTGTGCGGCTGATTCTTATGTCATAGAGCCTCTGATGGACTCGGAAGTTCATTACCGGCTCAGCGGCGGTTGAGGACGCGGCTTGTGCGTACCTGACCGTCGGAAAGACGCTCCCACTTGAGTGCGAGTCCGTCGGGACGCTCTTGCATCTGCACGCCCTGAAGGTTGTACCAGCGGGTCTCTACCACTTCCGTATCGGCAACGATTCCTTCAACGCCCGCACCGTCTTCTCCCTCCATAGTGAGATTAAACTCTATCTTGGATGAAAGGTCGCTCGCATAATATGCAGAGATTTTTGCTTCCACAGATTTGATTTTCTCGGTAAGGGACTCGGTAAAGCCTATGGAATGGCATTCCGTATCAAGCATCTGACCTGCTTTCAATTCTATGCCAGTCTTTGTAACGGTAGTCCCGGCCTCACACATGCCTCCGCAGCACAACTGGATAACCTGTCCGTTAGTGCATTCAGCGGTTACCACTACATCAGATGCATCAACATCGCTCATAATGAAAAGCTCAGGGTTCATTTCATAGTCCCTGCCATCTTCACCTTCGTAGGTTATTTTAAGGCAGTCTGCAGAAACGCTGGAACCCGGCGTAACCTTTTCACCCTGCACATAGAAAGACAGTTCTTTGGCCGACATTGTTGCTGAAGCCGCAAGGGCAATGGCAGCAAACAGATAAAATTTTTTCATATCGATTTATTTGTTTTATAAGTGTTCAAAGAAATCCGAATAATGCAGGGACATGTCTTCGGCATTGTCCATTGCCGACAGAAACTTTGTCCGTCCAGACATCGCAAAGCGATGTCCCTACACCATTCTTCTGATAATACGGTGCCTTCTTACGGAATCACCTTCACACGCACGACATCACGCACGCCTTTGCCGCTCTCTACGACATAAGCAATGACGTAAAGGTCGTTGAGTTCCCAACGCTCCTTGTTGTTGTAGCGACAGTCGATAGACCCCTCCACGGTGGTTTTCACACCTGCCTTGAACTCGGCTTTTTGGCCGTCAAGAGAGGGAAAGACCATAGCGCGGAACACGTTGTTGTGGACATATTCCTTGTCGGTATGGTCGGGGAACCTCTGTTCGGCCTTTATGCCGTCTTGGGTTATCCAGAACTGCACATAACCGTCTTTGATGTCCGAGTCGGAAGTGATGTCGGCGGTGATGGATATGCGTCCGTTTTCCGTCTCTTCCGCGACATCTTCCTTGCCTGCATAGGTTACTTTGGCATCGATGTCAATTCCGGAAGACTTGCCGATCGACTTGTAGACAGCATAGCTCCAGCCGTCGAAGTTCATCGACGAACCGGTAAGGTTGACAACTCCGCGCGGCCACGTGGTAATGCTCCACGCACTGCTGAGAGCCTCTCCTTCGTCGCACATAAGACCGACACGGCCGGTTTCAAAGTTGGTACGGCTCACACGGATGGCGAGCGAACCGGAATGCACGCTGACTCCGATGAGCTTGTCGCGTCCGTACTGTTCCTCGAGCTGCTCGATGGTCTCATGGGCCGCAGGACAGTTGGTGCAGTTCTGGCCGGTGAAGTCAACGAGAAGCACACCGCGCTCAGGAGTTACGTGAGGAGCCTCGACATAACGGTCATCCTCCTTCACGTCGTCGCAGGAAGCGAAGAGCAGTCCGCATACGGCAACCGACGAAGCCCAATATTTGATGTTTCTGAAATCCATTTCTTGTTCAGTTTAGAAATTGTAGGTGTATGAAACCTGGAAACCGTGCATCGCAGGCACCTCGCGGCATACGCCGCCGGAGCAGTTGAAGCCCTGACGCGTGCGGCCGTAGGAAAGCATCAGACGGTTGGAACGGTAACTGCCCGTAACTCCGAACATATAGTAATGCGTACCGGTCTCGCCGCAGTTCCACATATCGCTCACGGTAACCATAAGATAGGGGTTATAGGAGAACTCGAGCAGTCCGTACGCCCAATCCTTCTGGTCCTGGTTGCTGAAAAGATACTGAAGCTCGCCGCGGAGAGTGAATTTGCGGTTGAACTTGTACTTTACGTCGGCCACGAGTATATTGGTGTGGATATACTTCTCGTCGGTCTCAACGATCTTCATCACCTGATTGTTGAAGAACTGGTTCATATACATGAACGAAACCTGGAGCGGAGCGGAAAGACGCTTCTCGATCTGCACGTTGACGTCGAAATAGTTCGACGGGCCCATCTTGAAGAACGGAGAAGAAGATCCGTTGGTGCCCATATTGGTGTTGATCACCACATCTTGGCCGGGATTGTTCGGGTCGGGGACATATGCCAACGGATTCCCGTTGTGCACGAGAGAGCTTATATAGCTGGCATTGACCGTAACCTTGGTGCCGTATCGGCCTCCGAGCGGAGTCTTGCGCTTGAAGTTGTAAGAGAACGATCCCTGGAAAGCCCATTCACCGGGAGCATACTGCGAAGCATACGGATAAAGGGCAGGAAGCGCGTAAGTGTGCTGGTAGGCGAAAGCCGGCATATTGTTGATGAACGCCGAGATTCCCTGCACGCTGCGGCGCGAACGGAAAGCCATGTTCTCACTGCGCTTGGCCTGCATAAGCACGCTCATGCCCTTCTTGGAGTAAGAGCCGCTAAGCATGACCGCAGAGCCGTGGCGGTAGGTATAGTTGTTGTCAAACGAAGGATCCTGGCCTTTCCATGCATATTCGGCAAGGACGCTCCAAGGACCCTTGTTGAAAGAGCTGCGGACATCGAACGCATTGACGAATTTCGGAAGGTTGAGCACGTAAAGCACGCCGGGCAGCATTATGTCCTCGTCGTCCTCATGCTTGAGCACATAAGACCCGCCGATCATCCACGTGGCATTGTGATTGCGCAGCGACGGCATCCACTGTTCAAGATAAAGCTCTGCATTCGCGCCATAGACCTGAGAATGCTTGCTCCAGTCCCAATAACGACGCTGCACGCCGCCGAGCGCGGTGAGACGCACGCCGTTGATGGCATTGACATTGAGACGTCCGCCTCGGATGGAATTGTCGATTCCGAGGGCGCGCTCCTCATACGTGCGCAGGATGAACCCGCTGCCGAACTGCTCATAGAAGTCGCCGGCAGTAAGGTCGAATCCCTTGTATTTGCCCTTCACGTAGATGTTGGAAAGTCCCCATCCGGAAAAATCATTCTCATAGCCCGGAAGCGGCCACTTCATGAACTCGGCCCTCAGCCCGGCGTCCACATAACGGCTTGCCAGGTTCACGTCGGCGTATGTATTGAAGAGTATCTTATGGTCGTAAGGGCCGGCTCCGATTTCTGAATCCGTTTCGGGAAACACTATGTCGGCCTGCACCGATCCGTGAACGGCGACCTTGTTCTCTGCCGATGCGCCGGAGGCAAAAGCAAAGGCCAACGCCGGAACAAAAGCCCATTTCATAAGGTTTCTCCCGGCGGCAGTCTTGCTGTCGATATTTCTGTTCATCGCGGACTGTTACTTTTTGTTGACGAGTTCGCGGATGATTTCAAAGAGATGGTCTTCAGAGCCTTCAGTATATCCTGAGTGCGACTCCACAATCTTGCCGTTGCCGTCAACAACCACCACATGCGGCACATTTGCGGCACCCATGGCACGCTGGAAATCACCGTTGGGATCGAGAAGCACTTCATACTCCCAGCTGCTGGCATCCACCACAGGCTTCACTTTGGTAACGTCCTGAGCCTTGTCTACGGAGACAGCGTAGAGCTTCACTCCGGTCTCATCCTGCCAGTCGGGATAAACCTCCTTGATGGCGTTGAGCTCACGGCGGCAGGGTTTGCACCAAGTAGCCCAGAAGCTGATTATGAAAGGCTTACCGTCATTGGAAAGCGTAGCTGTGTCTACAGGCTTGCCGCTGAGGTCTTTAAGCTGGACCGACGGCAACTGAGCCGATGCGCCGAACGCGCAACTGATGAACAACGCCGCAGTGGCGAAAATCTTAGCGAATAACTTCATGATATTAAAGCATTTATTATTAATTCTAAATAGCTGTCATTGACCGCCCAAGCATTCTTGGACACAAAAGGCTGGTCGGAAAACCGAAACATCCGGAAAACAGGACATTTCAGACTGTAAAATTAGAACATAAAACTCAATTAGACAAGTTTTCATCTTAGAGTGTGTTTACTTTTAAACAAAATTAAGGTTGAGAGGATTTTTTGAGATGATTCCGCAAGTTGAAGAAGGAGCATAGCGGGCTATGCGACTGAAGAGACTTGGCGAAATCAGACAAAAAAGACCTCAACATTGATTTGAAAGCTTATTATCGCACACTTCTATTTGTTAATACGGTTTAAAAGTAAACATACTCTTAATTTTAGCCTTAAAAATTGTCAATGTACATAATTTGGACACGCCACCAAAGCCAAGGTTTACGGACTGCACGACAAAAAAAGCCGCCGGAACCATCAGGATCCGGCGGCCCACATATCAGACCTCAGGAGCGGCAGTCAGAAGCGGCGATTTCCAGCCGCCCTATTCCAGACCGCAGTTCCGAGAAACCATTCATTCTGCGGATTGGCTGCGATTTCCGTAGGTGGATATCGCCTTGTTGAGGAATTCCTTATATTTGCCAACGTTCTCGTCGAAAGCATAAGACGGAGACATCGGACGTGCGTTCTCGTCAAGAACCACATAATAAGGCTGGGCGTTGGCACCGAACTTTGACCGCTGGAGATAGCTCCATTTGTCGCCCACGGTGCGGAGCGTGCGCTCCGTGCCGTCGCTTTCTTTCACCTTGACCGGCTCAGGAAGCGGCTGCTTGTCATCCACCATAAGCGTAACGAGGATGAACTTGTCGTCAATCATGTTCTTGACCTCCGGGTCTGTCCAGACTGCGGCTTCCATCTTGCGGCAGTTCACGCAACCGTAGCCGGAGAAGTCTACGAGGACTGGCTTGCCCGTCGTCTTGCCCATACGGATGGCCTCGTCAAAGTCCATCGTCTTGGCATGCACCTCACCGTCGTAGAGCGAGAAGTCCTGTGTCGTCAACGGAGGAGCGAATGCGCTCGTACTCTTAAGAGGAGCGCCCCACAGGCCGGGAAGCATATAGACCGCGAAGGCCATGGAAATCACACCGAGGATGAAGCGGGTGATGCCCACCTTCTCCACCTTGTCGTCATGCGGGAAGCGGATCTTGCCCCAGAGATAGATGCCGAGCATAGCGAAAATCACTATCCAGAGCGAGAGGAACACCTCACGGTCGAGTATGCGCCAGCCATAAGCGAGGTCGGCCACAGAAAGGAACTTGAGGGCAAGAGCCAGTTCGAGGAAGCCGAGCACCACCTTCACAGTGTTCAGCCAGCCACCGCTCTTCGGCATCGATTTGAGCCACGAGGGGAAGATGGCGAAAAGGGTGAACGGAAGAGCCAAGGCCAAGGCGAAAGCACCCATACCAACGGCAGGAGAGATGAAGTTGGACGTGGCGGCGGCCTCTACAAGCAGCGTGCCGATGATCGGGCCTGTGCAAGAGAACGACACGAGCACGAGCGTGAAGGCCATGAAGAATATGCTGAGATAGCCTGAGGTGCTGTCCACCTTGGAGTCGATTTTGTTTGTCCACTTCGAAGGAAGCGTCAATTCAAAACCGCCCATGAACGAGAACGCAAACAGGACGAGGAGGAGGAAGAAAATGATGTTGAAGAGCGCGCTGGTGGCGAGTTCATTCAGGGCAGACGCACCGAAAATCGCAGTGACGGCTATTCCGAGCGCAAGATAGATGACTATGATCGAAAGACCGTAGATGATACCCGAACGGATGGCCTTTGAACGGTCTTTGTTCTGCTTCAGGAAGAAGCTGACAGTCATAGGAATCATAGGCCAAACGCAAGGAGTCATGAGGGCGATGAGACCGCCGATGAATCCGGCGATGAAAATGTACCAGATGCTGTGGTTCTGCCCGGAAGGATTCTCCTCGAGTGCCTTCATCTCGGCCTCTACGTTGTTCCACCACGACTTGTCGTCGGCCGAACCGGCGAGCGCAGCTTCGGGCTTAAGCGAATCCACTGCGGCCTGGAGCGAATCCGTAGGCGCGGCAACGGCCTCCGTCGGGTCTTCCACCTCCTCCTTGGCCGCCGGATCCACCTTCGCGGTGCCGGAAAGCGTCTTGGAGGCATAGACGGGATAGCATCCTCCGTCGTTGCACGTCTGGCCCTTGACCTCAGCCTCGACAGAGAACTTCTCCGCAGTCGGTTTGAGCTTCTGCGTGAAGGTTACGCTGTTGGAGAAGAAATACTGATCGACCATAAAAACGTCGTCGTACTCCTTGGTGTATTTCTTGTTGGCCACCGGTTTGCCGTCGAGCTTGCAGCCTTTCGGCGAGATGTAGAACTCAAGAGGCTGCGAGCCTCCGGCTGGGTTCTCCGGGGCATAAAGGTGGAAGCCCGGAGCGATGGTGGCCTTCATGACGAGCCGGGGGGAATCCGTGTTTTCCCCCTCAAGCTTGAATGTCCATGTAACCTCGTTGGCCGCGAAAGAGCAAATCGCGACACACACGAAGAATAATGTCTGGAATAATCTTTTCATCACTGTTTAGATAGTCGGTTAGAATGAATTGCAGATGCAAAGTTAGTTTTTTCCATTTGAATTAGCAACAGACGGGCTGATTTATTATCGGAATCGGCTCTTTTTTGATGTTTTTTGGCATTCCCCGGTAAGAGATTCCCTATACAAAGAGCCGCGCCATTGATGTAACGGCGCGGCTCCTGCCCTCAGGCTTGGTCAACGTATGCAAAAGCGTGTCTGTAGTTTTCTTCAAGGCACACCCTAAAAACAGGCTATTTAATGATTCTGAAAGAGCCGCGCGACGACACCGCGACATATGCTCCGTCGGGAAGCCTGCAGAGGTCTGCCCTGGTGGCGTTTTCCATCCTCAGGATGCCATTGATGTCATAGACGCTGACAGTCTCATCGCCGGACAGAGCGATGTCGTCGATTCCGGTCAGCGGGTCTTTAACCAAAACGAAATCCTTCACGTTGGGAGCAGCCCCGGCCACAAACGTATGGCCTCCTCCGCTGTGGGTCAGATAGTCTTCGGCACGGACATCGGCGGAATATTCCATATCCGGCTGGAAAACCACCATCTCGTAACGCCCTGCGTCATCGGAAACTGCGGAATACATCACTTCTCCGGAAACGAACGTAACGGTCGCTCCGGCGACAGGCGCATCGGTCTCGGAATCAGCGATTCTGCCGTTGACCGCTGCGGTTTCCTTCTCCACTTCAAAATACGCTACAGGAATGCCATATGTGTTGCGGCTCCAACGCCATTCAAGGTCAAGGTCGTCAAGGTCGCGGCTCGTGGAGAAAGAGATGAACTTGTCGTCGTCCGGACGCGTGGAATTGTCGAATGCAAAGAAGCTTCCCACAGTCTCTGCGGTCGAATTCTCGAACTGCACCATGACTCGCAGGTTTTTGCCTGTGTACAGGAAATCCTGAGAGAACTGCACTTCCCAGCAGTCATCCATCTTGTCGGGCTGCGAAGCCTCACCGACCCTGTCCTGCTCATAGCGGCCGTCAAAGACAAGCGTCATGTCATCCGGGTCTGCCGCTTCAAACGCGGCATCGTATCCTGCATCTTCCGTATTCTGAACCCACACCTTAAGGTTTCCGCTCACGGGCTGGCTCATATAGGAGCGATAGTGCATACCGGTGATCCTGGAATTTGCCGCTATTCCGAGACGGTCGGCCGCATATATCACCTGCGAGGCCGAATTCTTGTATGATGTGTTGACAGGCCCGTTGCTGGAAATCAGCGGTTCGCCCACCTGCACGGTCTTGACGGCCACCTCTTCCCGAACGTCAAAGACGAATTCAGGCGTGTCATAGATGAAGCCGCCGTTCTCGAAACGGAAGAAAGCCGTTTTCTCCCCGGCCGAATGCGGCGTGTAGCCTACGGCAAAAGCCTTGTCGGCTCCGGAGGTGAAAAGACCCGTCTCTTGGGCCGATGCCGTCTTCTCCCCATCTACATACAATGACACCTCATATCCTGACTCATCCTCAGCCGACACATTGAACAGCGTTACCACGGCATTATACCGGTTGTTGACCATTCCGGCAGAGGGCGCGGCATGCCCCTTGTAAAGGACATCGTGTTCCACAGGGACGTTCTCACCGCCGTATATGTCATGTATCCGGACGCCTCCGGCCACAAACCTGACATAGCAGGTGCCCGGCGGCATAGGAACGTTGAAAAGCCGGAAAGCGTATTTCCCGTAGCCTGTGCCTGTCTCCGAAGGAGGTTCGTTGGTGAAGAAAGCATCAACACCCTGAGCGGACGGGCTTGCCCCGACCTTATAGACAGAAGTCCAGTTCATGCGGTCTTCCGACACCTGCACTTCGAGGTTGGCGCTTGTGTTGTCGCTCTTATTGGCAAAAAAGGCAAGGCCCTCCCCATCGGCAAATCTCATCAGAGGCATCGTCATGGCCTGTGGCGACGAATAGCTTTGGGCTATCCACTGGCCGTTGCCTTCGCTCTTGAAGTCGGCGTTGTCGGAAGCAAGTTTCCAATTGGAATCATAGATGTAGCCGGCAGGTTTCTCCGCTCCCTCAAACGACTCGAAATATCTGTCCATGTTCCGCCGGAGCCCTTCCAATACGTATTCATGGCTCCCTATCCTGTCGGCAACTATGGTAAGCGAACCGACATGATAACCGTCCTCCGACGCTTTGAACCTCACATTCACGGCCATGTTGCCGCCCGGCTGAATCTCTCCTTCCGAAGGGGAAGCCAGCTCAAAATCTCCGGCGACCTGAATGTCGGACACCTTCAGCACGTCCGTCCCGGAATTGTGGACAAAGAACAGGCGTTCGGCCACGGCAGCGGTCATCCCGAACGAAATCAGGTTTTCTATGCTGTGGGTTCCGTTTTCGGCCATAACGAAGTTGTAGACAGGCGCGAACGGTATGATGGTGAAGTAGAGGCTTTCGGAAGCCCCGGTGAGCGATTCGGTGAATTTGAAACTGTTGCTCGTCGTGTTAGGGGCAAGCGTAGCGTCTCCCGTGAATTCAAGATCCACTTCCACCGTTTTTCCTCGCGGTATGGCAACGGTTACGGGCAACTCGGAGAAATCCCTGTCCGTGTGGGTGTTGCGCACCGAGACACTGAATCCGGGCGTATTGGCGGCAACGTCAAAGTCTCCGGCATTGACGAATTTCGCCTTTACCGGAATCGTAACCTTGTTTTCACTGTCGGCTCTCAACGCCTCTGTCGAAATCTTCGATATGCTCAGCTCGAGCCTGTTGACATATTCAACGTCGGCCGTCGCGGCGGAAAAGTCGCATATCCCGGCATTCACCGGCACTATCCCTAAGCAGGTTCCCGGCGGCACGGACGGAAGCTTCACCTGCGTCCATGAATCCGTGTTGATACGGTCTTTTCCTTCCACCGTCCCGGAATATTTCGTGGCGGAATAGGAGTTGCCGAGCGTCGCGCCGTCGGAAGAAGTGTAGAACTCGACTGTTCCGTCCTCGGAGGTCTTCTTCACATAAATAACGACGTCGCCCCCGACCTTAGGGGTGATGAACCCGTCAAGGTAATATGTGCTTGAAGGCTTTTTCGCTTCCAGCCAGCCGGAAGTGCGGCCTCCGGTCGCGTGGGACTCGAACTTGTTGGCATACCATTCATAGCCGATGTAGTGAGTCCATCCGCGCGGCGCGAACTTGGCATACTCCGTATCCAGACCGGAAAACGATTCCGTATAGCCTGTTATGGTTTCGGCTTTCGTCGGAAAGGCCACTGCGGCCACGACCGCCAGGACAGCCGACCATCCTTTGAGCAATGATCTGTAGTTCATAGTGAGATGTTTTTATGGTGATGTGGTTTATCTGATGATGAATTTCACGTTGCCTTTACGGCTCCTGCAGAGGTAGACCCCGGAATCGAGGCCGATGCTTTGACCCTCCTGCAACGCCGCCACAGATGAGCCGTCGGCCCTGAATATCTCCAGCGGTTCACGCGCCGTCAGCCGATTTCCGTCCACCTGCACAAGGCTGCGTGCATCGGCCTCTACGCCGCGCACTCCGTCGATGTAGGTGTCAGGCACGGTGTATGCCTCGGAGTTTTCGCTCGTAACATAGCGTTTGAACCATGCCGAGCCGGGAAGCTCACGTGCCGCAAAGACATAGAAACGGTAGACGTCGCCGAAAGTGCGGTCTGGGGTTTCCTGACGGAAGGAGGTGTCTTCGTTGGACTTTGTCTCGGCGTAAGTGTACGGAAGCGCGAAATATTCACCTTCCTTGAGGTTTTGGGAAATCTCAAGGTTGTCGAGGAAGAAGAATCCGTTGTTGTCGTCAAGCGATATGTTGAGGATGCAGAGCGACGAAGTGGCCTTCAGCCGCACGGTGTGCCTGACGAAATCCTTCGTTATGTCTGAAATCTCTTTCCGGTCCACCACCTGCCACGATGTCTTCCCCGTCTGCGGATCCTGCACAGGGCAATAAAGGAAGACGATGGGGCGCGTTCCCGTAGCCGAAGCGAAGTCTGCCGAAACCGTAACCACACGGTCTGAAGCGCCCAGGACCATGGTCGGACTCACGAGCTGGCCGTTGTAAAGGTCTTCGCCCACGAAACGGTTGTGCATCCCGACCGCCCCGTCGATGTACGCGCCTTCGTACAGACGCCAGTTGGCACGTGAAATCGGCAGTTCGTCAAGGTCGTCCAGGCCTATGATGCTGACATAAGGATTCTCCAACGTCGCTTCAGGATGCCCGGCTACGTTGTCGAAGCCCTCGCGCATCACGAAAACCGTCTCGTCTTTCGTCGCCGTATGCGTCAACGAGTTGAAATATCCGTATCCGTCGGCGCGGAAGACAGGTGTCCAGCTTGCCGTGTATCCCTTCTGGCTATGGTCTGACACACCGGTTATTTCAGGAGACATGACGTCATAGACCATCACCCGGCCTGAAGGTTCGGAAGTGAAGTTCCGGTTCTTCGCGACCACGTAATAGTAGTATGTGTACTGTTTGTCGAGCTTGTGTTCTTCCGTTACGTCAAAACGCGTGTCGGTCAGCTTGGTCTCTTTTACCACCTTCTTCGTCGTAACCCCGTCTTCATAATAGCGGTATACGTGCAGCTCGTATTGTTCCGCCCCTTCCACCGGTTCCCAGCGCGGGGTGAAAACCACGTATTCGCCCGAATCGTCGTAGTTCTGCCATTTGAGCACTTCCGGTGCCTCCAGTTCCGGCTTGAACTTCTCTATCCTTATCCAGTCGATGATGACACGGCTTGAAGGAGCCTGTATGGTGATTTCGCAGTTGTCGGTGCAGTTGTCGAGCCTGATGTTCTCATAGAGCGCCCAGCCGTCATAGACGAACGAAGAAATCCGGCCCCCCTCTTCATAAGGGTAAGTCCACGTGATGTAGAGGTTGCCGGGCGCGGTGTCAATCGAACGTGCACGGAAACTGAGGTATGTGGTCCCGTCGTCCTTGCTCAGGTCGAGCGGCGGAGTGGTGATGTACCCCCCGTATTGGTAGGTGCCGTCTGCGGTCTTGTGTTCCACCAGGTCCACGCACACGTTGCCTCCTGCGGAACGTATGCCCGAACCGCCCCATCCGGGAATCTCCGTGTATTCGGGAAGAATAGTCCCGGTGCTGTTGTTGAGGAGCAGTGAATAGTCGGGTGTGGAATCAGTCCCTGCCGTCATACGGGAGAAGTCTTCATAGAGCAGCGTGCGGTATTCCCGTCCGTCATCGGGGGCACGGTGTGCGGAATGCCCTTCAAGCCTGGGCATATGATGCAGGGAAAACCCTGCCTGCCTCGGCCCTTTCTTGTGGAGCGACGCTCCGTCGCCATGTTGCAGTCCGAAAGAATGTGCCGCCAGGCAAAGCGGCAAAGCCGAAACGAAAACGGCCGATAAGGTAAATCTCAGGTGCATAAGAATGAACGATGAGGATTCCGGAAGTGGCACATTGACCGTGAATCAGGCGGAATCCGTTTCCCTGACCGCGGCCAGTAACATAATTTCCGCAAATTTAGTCCGTTGTTTCGTTCAAAAAAATGACATAGTTCAATATTACACGGCAATATGTCCCGAAACTAAAGCGTTTTACTGAAAACACTATAAAACTGAATGCAGAATGACTCCTGAGATGAATCTGGCCGAGATTTTCGCCATACACAACCCTTTGGACAAGGAATGCCTGAAGGAAGTGGAACAAGCCGCCTCTTTGGCGCGTGTCCCCAAACGCAGCGTCCTTTTGAGACAGGGAGACGTATGCCGGCATTTCTACTTCAACCGTTCGGGGCTTATGCGCGTGGCGCATATCGACGACGGCACGGAGGACACCGTCTGCTTCGGCACAAGCGGCGACGTGTTCACGTCGCTGCAATCATATTTCGACGGTTCTCCGTCCATATTCTCGCTTGTGGCCCTTTACGACTCCGAAGTGTATTCCATTTCATACGAAGACCTCGACAGGCTTTCATCCGGCTTCCCTGACCTCGTCCTGTGGATGAGGAACCTCCTCATAGAGCAGGTTTACGCATTCGAACGACGCTATCTTTTCTTCGGCAAAAGCGATGCCGAGACACGCTACCGCAACTTCATCAGCCAGCGCAACGGGCTTATGCGCGACGTGCCTGTGAAATACGTGGCCCAATATCTGAAAATCGCCCCCGAATACCTCTCACGCATACGCCGCCGCATCGTGGGCAAATGAAACCGGCACTTCATTCACGACAAAAGAGCCGCACCATCGACTATGGCGCGGCTCTTGTCTTATTACAATCTCATCCGTCGGCCTGAGGCCGACCGGAATGCATCAGCGTCGGTTCAGGACGCGGCTTGTGCGGACCGTGCCGTCGGAAAGGCGTTCCCACTTGAGTGCGATGCCTTCGGGGCATTCATTGAGGAGCATGCCCTGCATGTTGTACCAGCGGGTCTCAACCACCTCTGCGGCCTCGTCCATCATCTCTTCCACACCGACAGTGTTCATCTTCCTGAGGGCGGCGTTGATGATACGACCCGTGTTGGCGTCGATCATAATGACGGCTACCTTTGTGTTTTCAGGCTTTGAGACAGACTGAGGCATCGGCATCGTGATTGACGCCTTGTACTCCGTGTCGGCCTTCACGGCTGAAGGTATATGGCCTCCGTTGCCGTTGAACGTCGCGCCGTCTGTGCCCTGCATGATGTCGGAATAGGTAAAACGTGCCGGATTGCTTCCGTATATTCCGCCCTCTGCCCATTCAGCCATGATAGGAGCGTCGGAACCGACGAAATTGTTGGTCTGCGAGGCATTGCGACCGTCTTCCATCACCACTGTCAGAAGGTTGACGTTGAGGTTGGATGCATCGTAGCCGAACTTGACTGATGCTTCCACCGAGATGCCGGCATCGCCGTTGATTCTGACATCGGTCAAATCTATATCGGCATCAGCATAAGTGCCGAGACGTTCGGACACGATGTCGTACCAAGTGCGTCCGCCTTCGGAATCGATAAGCTCATACTTGCTGCTGAGAGGAGAAGCGATGTAAAGACGGTCGATGGACGCGGTCGGGGCTGCCGCAAGTCCGAGGAAACGGGCGTAATTGCGTGCGGTCTCGCTGTAGAACCGTCCGCCGTCGTAAGCATGGATGGCAATCGGTATGAACCTGTCGCCGAAGTCCTTGGCGAGGCGTTCGATGACAACGTGTCCCTGGGGGCAATAGCCGCAGGTGGTGCCGGTGTATTCCTCGAGAACGACACGGCGGGTTGTCTGGAAAGCGAGGTTCTTGACCGACTGGCGTACAGAAGTGGTGCGGCCGCCGTAGACGAGTTCAACGGAATAATATGTCTCGGCGCTCGCAGCTATCGGGAGATTCTTTCCGAACTTGAACTGATAAAGGCCGTTGGGCTTGAGTCCGAGACCCTTGAGCTCCATCTTGTCGACCACTGAGCCGTCGGCAGCCTTAAGGTTCAGCGTAAGCTCGTCGATGTTGTTGGAAGAAAGGTTCTGCATGTGGCCGCTCACCTCCATCTCATCCTTTCCGACGAGATATTCGGGCGTGAAGAGAGCTATGGAAAGGTCGAGGTCGCGCGACACCTCAACGTCGTCCAGGAATATGGCCGACTGGTTGTTGTTGTTGTTCACGAAAGCCACATAGATGTTCTTTCCAGCGAAATCCTTAAGGGAAATCTCGTTCTCGGTCCATTCGCCGGCCATGATTGCTTCGTTGGCGCCCGCATCCTGCCTCTTCTCATAAACCACATTGCCCTGATAGCGGAAAGAGTTGACGATGGCCGGTGTGAGGGCAGTAACCACATCGTCGCTTGCCCAGACAATCACTTTCAGGATGTCTTCCTTGTCCTTGCGATATGACTGGGACTTGAACTTGAGCCTGTAAGTGTCGTCGCCGATGTAGAGACGCTGCGTAACCATCCAGTCGTCGCTCTGTCCGGCGGGGATATACATCGAGTGGGAGCATGCTGCCCAGTCAGTCGATTCATTTGAGTCGCGCACGAAATACCAAGGAGTGCCGTCTGCGGTGAAGTCCCAGGAAGCGGCCTCGGAATTCGGAGTGTTGCCGTCTCCCTCGAAGAACATCCACTTCGTGGGCGAAAGCCCGGCATTGAAGTTGTCTGAGAAGATCACCTTGTTGTCGGAGGGCGGGGCGGGAGTATAGCTTCCCTTGTAGTTTACCACGATCTCTTCGTTGGGATTGGCTCCTGAGAGGTCGGCAAACGTGCCTGCATTTATCACCACCCTGTAGTCCTTGTCCTGCGCGAGACGCTGCTCGTTGACCGGGTATATCACCACATTGCTTCCGTTCACCTCCGCATTGAGGGCGCAGAGACGAGTCTGCTCGTCGCCGTCCACCATGTACAGTGCGATGCGCGTTTCATTGTCAGGATTCTCGCATACTGAGAGATTGGTGTCGAAGTTCACCTGCACAGGATTGGAGCTGAGGTTGATGCGCGGCACCTCGTTGCCGTCGGCGGGAGATATTGACAAAGGCTTGACAGGAGTGTTGGGACGCCCCACGTAGGAGAACCGCAATTCCGAATTCGTGCGTCCCTCGTCGCTTTTGACTCCGATTGCACCGGCAGGAATCACGATGGTGTATTTCTTTCCGTCTGCGAGCGTGTAGTTGCGGAATGCGATGTTGACCACATTCGGATTGCCGGAGGCCACGCTGAAGTTTATTGAATTGCGCACTGTGTTGCCTGCCTCGTCCACCACCTTCACGCAGTCAAGGTTGCCAAGCACCGAAATCTGACGGTCGAAGGTAACGCTGACATTGGAAAGGCGCGAGAAAGACGCTCCGTTCATGGGAGTTACGTAGTAGTTGTCGAGAAGGTCGATGGTCGGGCATATTTCGCCGAAAGAATCAGGCATACGCACGATATAGGTCGTAACCGGGCTTTTGGTATAGTCGGCCGAAACGAACACCTTGCCTGAATTGTCCATTCCCCAGAACGTTCCGGCCAGTCCTTCAGAAGTCTTGGCGTACTCGGCGTTCCAGTCCACGCCATAGACCTGACGGAGAACGTTGCGGAAGTCGTACCAGTACTTGCCGACATGCACATGCCAGGTGCGGAACATCAGGTCATGCTCCGAATTGCCGTAGAGGTTGCCGTCATTGTCCACGCTTACCCCGTAGATGCTCGTGGAGCGGGAATTGTCTTCCACCGGACGGGACTCGCCGGTCTTGAGGTCAACAAGCGTATACGGGCCGTAGGAATACTCTTCATCGTCTTCGCCGTATTCGCCTATCAGCATCCAGCGCCCGTCGGGGGAGTAGCCCTCCTCATTGGCCATGCGTGTCCCCACAGGCCTGATTTCCCCTGTGTTGAGGTCGAACAAACCGGTGCTGACCGGCACAAGGCCTCCGGGAAGGACCCTGTGGAAACGCCCGTCAGGGTCGCCGATCTCCATGCACACGTTCATAAGGCTTTCCGGGATGTCGACCAGCTCGAACTTGTCGCCGTCGATGCGGTAGGCCACAGGCTTGGTGATCCATCCGCTGGTAAGGCTTCCGCCTACGGCATATTTACCGTCGGGAGTGATTGAGTAAAGCATTACAGACAGATACTGCCCGGCAGGCTGGGGAAGCACCACCCATCCCCTTTCGTCGGGGAACCACAGGGCGGCCTTGCCGTTGTGCCATCCGGCCACAACGCCGTCGTCGGTAACGTCACGCACGCCGCAGTCCTGATACTCGTCGTCGGCATTCCATAGTTTGATTACTTCGCCAGTCTCGGCATTGACCAGCGTCGGGTATCCGGCGAGCGATGAATCGCCCGGGTTCACTGCGCTGCCCACCACCCATTTGCCGTTGTCGGAAATGTTGTAGGGCGAGCCGCCGCCTTCAAGCGCAATCTGGAAAACGACAGGCTTCTCCCCCGCATTCTGGGCGAAGGAGACTGCCGGCATACCAAGAAGTGCGGCACAAGTCGCAAATTTCAGAAAACTGTTCATTGTTGTTTATTTGGTTGAAAAATCATTATTTACGTTTAAAACATTATTCACTCGGTGGTTTCGGATATCGCAGGCAATCCATAAAAACTTCAGATTAAGAGGCTGTTTAAAAATCATTGTTAAACGCAGAGTGGTGGATTTTTTGTTAAGGCGCACTTTATGAGGAGGGAGCATATCGGGATATGTGACCGACGATTAAATGCGGATTAACGGAAAAGGCACCATTCTGAATGAAACATTAATATCTTTTAAAGAGGCTTTGCAGGAATGCCTGCCGTCATTCCGGAACCTTTGCGCGTCTTTATCCCTTCGGCTCAGTCCCATAGCCCGCCATGCCCCTTCGCTGCAGGGATAAATACATCACAAATCTTCCGGCTCTGCGTCAACAAGCATTTTTTAACAGCCTCTAAACTTTGAAAAGTCAAAAAAAGAAGTCATAAGGCCAAGCCGCCAAACGGGAGGCCCGAGCCTCATGACTTTCATATGCGGCAATTATTCACTATTATTTCACTACAATCTTGCGTCCATTGAAGATATACAGGCCTGCGGGGAGACTACGCAAGTCGGAAAGGTTGGCGCCGGAAAGGACGCGGACTCCGGTTACGCTGAACACGTCGGCCCTGCCGTCGGAGAAGTCTTCGACAGATTCCACAGAAGCCTGATTGGTCCAGAGATAGTTGCCCTTCACGTCGTCGTCATGGGCGAGGCCGTCGGCATAATATGCGTCATGGAGGGAAAGGGCCAACGCGCTGCCTTCGTCAGCGGCAAGGTCGGGCATACTGAACGTGATGATGGAATCGTCGGCCGATTCTGGGTCGGACACCACCGACATGCTTTCCGCAGGAATCACAAGTTCGGACGCGGAGCCATCCTTCACATAGGCAATCCTAAGACCGCCGAAAGCTGCCTTGGAGCCGTTCATGACCCAGATTTCCACTTCATCCCCTTTCCTTACCTTAGACCCACGGGCCGGAGTGAAATCGGAAGCAAGCACATATTCCACCGACTTGATCGGATAGCCGTAGCTGAAATAGGAGAACGAAGACAAAGAGCCTGTATATGCGCGCTGGCCGGACTCGGAATATATATTGCCGAAAGTCAATGCGAGCGAGGTGTTTGCCGAAGACAGGTCAATGCCGGGAATCATGTCCACTATGCGGCGGCGTTTCCCCGTAAGGTCGGCGATGATCCTGTTTCCGTCCACCTTGACAGGAACGTCTTCAATATACACCGGATGTTCCAGATCCTCAGGATTTCCGTAGTTTATCCTTGCTGTAGGAGCATTTTGTGTTGAAACCGGGCCGTCGAACTCAAGCGTTATGATTCCGTTCTCATCTCCGGGAAGATAATAAGAAAGCATCTCGGACATACCTGTGGAAGGGAGGTTGGTGGAGCCGACAAGCTCCACAGGCTTTGCATCCACCGCAAATGCCACCTCGAGCTGGCCGTTCGTTCCGTAACGCACGTCTTCGTACGCGCTGCTCCTGATGCCCACTATCCGGATCCTCACCGTATCTCCGTCGGCTATCTTGCCCTGGCGGTATGCATCCATGACCTGTTCATTGACAGTGGTCTCAATAGACGCAGTGCCGTCGGCTCGCATCGGAATGGACACGTAGGATTTGTCGGGGAAACGCAGTGTCGCGCTTGTCGCCACCACGGTCTCGTCGAAGAAGAACGACATGCGGTAATGGGTTGAGACAGAGAATTTGTCGCCCATATAGTTGTTGTCTCCGGGATTTAGCGACGGGGATGTCGAAACCAGGTTGACGGTTTCCGGCTTGGCCGCGGCCATAATCGTGCCTGAATTAATGGTGGCGGTTGCAGATGAGTAGAAATGCAGCACCTCGCCTTGCGAAAGCTGATACACCCTGAATCTTTCTCCGTCAGGGCCGTAAGAGAAAGTGCTGTTGTAGTTAGGCTCGGTGTGTGCGGCATCCTTGTAGGCCGTAATCTCCTTGCCTGTAAACACAAATTTAACACTCCCTCCGGATTCGGAAGTGAAGCGGGCCATGACCTCGTCCCCCTTCTGGAAGGAATAGACCTTGCCGGTCTCCATTTCACCGAAATCGAGAGTCTCCGCCACGGCACTGGCCGAGGAGGCTGAGCACAGGACAACTGCCGCCAGACGGACGGCCGAAATCCAATACTTGTTGAAATTCATCATTTTATATCATTTAATTGGTTCTCTTATATAGGTCGGTTGGCAAGCCCGGCGCCGAAAGTTTGTCAAAGGCAAACGCCGGGGCAGTAATCAAGGCGGAAAAATCCGCGAAAAAACAAAACATCCGGTCGCGAAGTTATGAATTATTTCCGGACAAACCAAATATTTCAGGACATTTTTTATCAGACAACAACAAATTAATAACTCTGCAGAGTCCAACAGCAAATGCAAATTTATGCAACCTTATCGAAAAAACGCTTCTTTGGAGTGTCGAAGTCAATTTTCTCCCGTGGACGACGGTTGAGTTTCTTTTGTATCTCCATAATTCGTTTGTCTGAAAAGTCATCAAAATTGGACTTTTTAGAGATAT
>CAJSYI010000018.1 GCA_910573745.1 Muribaculaceae bacterium
CCCCGGGGCATCGAGCCCCGGAGGATTTTACCCCAACCTCGGGGATCTCAGGCTCATACCTGCATGTCTCCACAGTCTTCGGACTGTTTAACATTCATTCATAATCTCAAACCCTCTGACCCGTCAATATTTTTCAGGACGCCACACCACGTTCAACCGCTGGCGCGACGCAATCTATGAGCAGTTCGGAATTATGATTGACTGTCAGAAAGTTGGCGGTTATCTCTATTATATCGCAAATCCTGAGGACATAGACGAAGATAACCTGAAAAAGTGGATGCTTGACTCCTTTGCAGTGGGTAATATAATCGGCGAAAACCTCTCTCTTAAAGGTCGTATCGTAGTTGATGAGATACCATCAGGAAGAAAACATCTGACCACTCTGCTTGAGGCGATGAAAGAGAATCGGGTGGTTGACATTTCCTATCGCCCTTTCAATAAATCTCATGGTTACACGTTCCCGATTGAGCCGTATTGCGTAAAGCTGTTTGAAAACCGGTGGTATGTGCTCGGACACAACAACCGCGATGAAATCAAGATTTACGGTCTCGACCGTCTGGAAGAGGTCGAGATTACAGATGGGACTTATAAGCTGCCGAAGGACTTTAATGCAGACGATTACTTTTCAACGGCTTACGGAGCAGTTATCGGCTATGATGTAAAACCTGAACGCATCGTGATACGTGCAAATGAAGACCATAAACATTATATGAAGTCGCTGCCCCTACACCACAGTCAGCGTCTTATTGAGGACTGCGGCGAGTACGCCGATTTCGAGCTGTACCTTTCTCCTACTTACGATTTTGTAATGAAGCTGCTTCAGGTCGGAGCAATGACAGAGATAATCAGCCCGCCATCACTTCGCAAGACAATGAAGGGGTGGATCTCAGATATGTACGAACTCTATAAAAACGATTGACCATGCAGGACTTTGTTGCAATTGATTTTGAAACCGCCAACGGACATCTCACTCCAAATCATTGCCATATCTCCAACTAACAATTAATGAAAAATAATGAATACTAATGATTTAGAATCACGCGAAGCTGGAGCGGGCACCATACCAGTGAGCTTCAAAGTAATCGGAACCGGCTCCGGAGCAGCCGACATAATCGAAAAAGTGGAATCGTTCGGTTATGACTGTGTCGGATGTGTTGTCGCAGAGTCTCCCGGCGATTGCATTCCGGCGGATGAAGACAAAATGGCTATTATAGTGGCGCGTGATAACGAAGATGTAGCCAATGAGATAGCCAAGAATTATCATGACGCCGATGTCCTGACTATAGGACTGGTCTATGGCGCCGACTTCTCTTGCTACGACAGTGTCGCGACAGATGCAAGGCGCGAAGACTTTCCGGAGATAATAAAATCCTTGCTTCAGCCCATAGTCACCCAAGGATACATATGCTATGACTTTAATGACTTATGCACGATACTCCATAATTCCCGTTTCTTCAAAACTTTGACCACAGCCGGAAAAAGCGTTGAAGATGCCGTAGTCAATATGCAGAAGAATATGGAGAATGTCGTCGTTCAGAATATGGAATCCCTTTCTGCCCATCTATATTTCAACCGTGAAAGACAACCTGCCATAACGATGAATGACATGTCTCATCTTTCCAATATGCTATCCGAACTACCGAAATCGGTAAACGCAATATGGTCTGTGAATACTGATGACACATTGCCAGATGATATGATCAGATTCACAACCATCCTGTCCGGGAAAGGATTATAAGATAGGTTTCTTTCCGAATCTATTCCAATCAGCGGCCGCAGAGGGTACGGAAGCGGCAGTAGGTGCAGTTCTTCTCATTGTCGGTGGCGGTGAACGGCACGTCCGGATTCAGCAGCTCTTCTATGGTGCGCTTCACTGAATCCATAAACATGTCGTTGAAGTCAGTGCCGTCGTCAAGCGTCAATGCAAGATGATGCGCCAGCTCTTTGCCCTCAATCTTCGGTTCCACCACTCCTCCGGGCGATTGGGAAGTCTTCTCCTTCAGTATGCGGCTTATGTCGTATATCACCGTCTTTATCGGCCTGTCGGAACCACGGAACATATTGTGAAGGTTGGCATACAGCTGAAGCTGGAAAAGATGCTTGGCCTTGTAGGCGGCCTGCGCGGCATCTTCAGCCGTGTCGGCGACCGCATGCACCGATCCGGTCTTATAGTCGATGATACGAAGCACCGGGTCAAGTCCGTCAGGTTCAAGGCGGTCGAGGCGGTCGATGGTGCAGGTTATGTTCACTTCACGCTCGTCAGAAACCGTTATGGCCATATCCTCCCTGAATTCCACCCCGTGGATTATCAAAGGCGCATAACTGCGGTCGCGCTTCAGGACATTGCACACGAGGTCGGTCAGTATGTCGGCTGTCATATCCATATCCGGAGTCAGAGGCGCGTCAATCTTAGCGTCGTCTTTCGGAAAAAGCTCTCGGTTGATGTTGCGGCAGACATATGCCCTTATCCTCGCGCGGTCGGCAAGTATGCCGTCAATCACAGACTCTGTGATTCTCACTCCCGCGTCAAGGAACCGTTCGCGCAGCCGTTCAGGCATATACACTTCCATAAGCGTATGATGGACTATGTTGCCTGTCATAATAGGGTCAAGCCCCTCCTGAATCTCTTCCTGAATGTCCACACCCAGCACTTTCTCGTAATAGAACGACACCGGGCAAGCCAGATACTTCATCAGCGAAGAGGCCGAAAGATAGCGTCCCGACCCCTTTTCGGCATATTTGGCAAGCTTCGCGAGAGTTGCCTGGGACTTGGTGAACGACAACGAGGAGCGTTCCGTGCGTCCGATGCCGAAACGGTATTCCTCAAAACTCAGATTACCGTTGGAATACAGGTATTTCAGCTGATGTACATAGCGGGAGGCATCGCCGCTCTGCATACCGGAAGTGCGTGAATCATAGATCAGGCTTACGGTCTTGGCGCGGCATATAAGCCGGTAGAAATAATAAGCGAAGATGCTTTCGTCGTAAGAAGCCGACGGCATCCCGAACGCCCGGCGAAGGTTGGCCGGGATGAACGACTTGGAGCGCATCTTGCGCGGAAATATACGTTCGTTCATCGAGGGGATTATGATATGCTCGAAGTCAAGGCAACGCGTCTCAAGCAATCCCATCACCTGCAGCCCGACGGTCGGCTCACCCTCGAAGTTCACCGTCTCTCCGGCGAGCATACGGTCGGTAAGCGAAAAGAAAGTGGTGTAGTCCATCTCTATGCCATGGCGGCCTATAGTGGCGGAAAGCCGCCGCAAAGCATCTGAATACACATCGATATAGTCAAGGTCAAGCCTGGCCTTGATGCGACCGTCGGCCCCCGGATTGCTGCGCAGTGCCGACGCTGCTGCCATAAGCGCGGAATCAAGGTATTCCCTTACGCTTTCCATTCCGGTCTGGCGCGTAAGAGGCCTTAAAAGAGCCTCGGCCTGAGGGCAGAAACGAATGATTTCGTCGGAAGTCAGCATGAACCTTCGCATCCGGGCGGCATAACCCTTAAGCCGCATCACGGAATCCAGGCCACAGAGGGCCACAAGGAACGGATGGGAGAACAGCACGGAGACGTCTTTGGCGAGGAACAGCCATTCATCACCAGACTGACGCTTGTGCCTCTGAAGCCGGCGGAGCAGCTGGACGTAGGCAGACGCCGAAGTGAGCTTGAGAGAGAAGCCCATCGTTATGTTCGCGTCATTTATACCCTGCGGCAACGAATAAAGCATCGGGAGAAGCAGATTCTCGTCGGGAAGCACCACAGCCACCTTGGCCGAATCGAAGTCCTTTTCCGGAATCAGCGACCTCAAAAGGCCGATTTCCTTTCCGGCGATTTTAGTCTGCAAAGCGTTTGACGGCGATGAGATGATTTTGATTTCCGGAAGATTTCCTGAGGCATCGGCATCTCCGAGATCGGCCCATTCCGGAGAAGGGAACTGTTTGGCATCCTTAAGGATGAACTTTGCCGCCGAACAGGTCTTTTCCCTGAGCCACGGCGCGGAATCGTCCCAAAAGAAATCGGCAAAAGGCTCCTCCCGCCCGTCGATTTCAGTGCGGTATTTCTTAAGCTCCTGGAAAAACAGCCATTCGGCTTTAGTCAAGGCATTGAATCCGACAAATACAGCTTTGTCGCACCGCATCGCATCCGCGCCTTTTTCAAAAACCCGCTTCAATGCCAGCCTGTAAGACATTCCGGGATAGGAAAGCCCTTCTGCCTCAAGACGGGCATTAAGTTCATGGTAAAGAGGCGCAAGAGATTGCCAAAGCATTATGAACCTGTCCTTTATCCCAGTCTCGCGCTTGTTTTCGGCATCCGAGCTGTAGGCGTATGATTTCCAGAAACGGTCGAATCCCTCTTTATATGCAGGCTCACCGAAATATTCAGCCATGACTTCCCTCTGTTCATCAGTGAGATAGTCGGTCTCTATTTCGCGGAAGTCGCGGACGTTCTTGAAGATTTCGTCGGCATTGACGCAATACAGGTCAACGTCGTTGAAATCGGCCAGCACTACATCGCCCCATGACCTGAACGAATCAATGTCAGCAATCTTCTCAGGAGCCACGCCTTCTCTGATCTGCATATCCCGATAAGCGTCATAGAGCGTGAAAAGCAGGTCTATGCGATTGTCGGGGATTCTGCCGGAAAGCTCTGCGGCAAGATCAGAAATGGTTGTTATGTCGGGAGACATCATAATGCGGTCGGCTACCGCGTCTTTGAGATAGCCACGAAAAAACGTGCCGCTGCGACGGCTCGGGAAAACGAACCGGAAGCGCGACATATCGGCATACCGGGCGGCGTACGCCTCGGCCAAGGCTTGCAGGAACGGCTTCATTTGCTTCAAAAGACCCGGCTCAAATCCACCGGTCTTAGTGTCGTACATTTGTAAGACACTCTTATTGAAGCAAAGTTACAAAAAAGAGAGCATTCCTGCAAACGCTCCCGGGCACTGACTACATAAGGACATACAAAAACACGGAAAATTTAAACCGGCTCTTATTATGCCGAATCGGAGAAAAATTAGTAATTTCGCAGCGTAAACGCAGCCTGCTTCCAGGGAAGCCCTGCTATGACCGAAGACAATAACTTAACACTCTAATATATGGCAACCAAACCCTTTCATTATCAGGAGCCGTTTCCTCTCGGCCCTGACACCACAGAGTACCAGCTCATCACAAAAGACTATGTGAAGGTGGAGAACTGGAACGGCCACGAGATGCTCGTGGTTGACCCCGAAGCCCTGACTGTGATAGCCAACGTGGCTTCACACAACTGTTCGTTCATGCTCCGCCGCGAGCACAACGAGATGGTGGCTAAGATTCTTTCCGACCCGGAGGCTTCGGAAAACGACAAGTTCGTGGCCCTCACCATGCTCCGCAACGCCGAAGTGTCAGCCAAAGGCGTGCTTCCTTTCTGCCAGGACACCGGCACAAGCATCTGCGCGGCATACAAAGGCCAGCAGGTATGGACGGGATGCGACGACGAGGAGAAGATTTCCCACGGCGTATACAAGACTTACACCGAAAACAATCTCCGCTACTCGCAGAACGCGCCTCTGACCATGTATGAAGAGGTGAACACCGGCTGCAACCTCCCGGCCCAGATCGACATACACGCCACAGAAGGCGACGAGTACAAGTTCCTGTTCGTGGCTAAGGGCGGCGGCTCCGCCAACAAGACATATCTCTATCAGGAGACAAAGGCCATCCTCAACCCCAAGACGCTCGTTCCTTTCCTCATCGAGAAGATGAAGACGCTCGGAACCGCAGCATGCCCGCCCTACCACATCGCGTTCGTGATCGGCGGCACTTCGGCTGAGGCCAACCTTGCCGCAGTGAAGAAGGCTTCAGTGAAGTATTACGACAACCTCCCCACCACCGGCAACGAATACGGCCGCGCATTCCGCGACGTGGAGCTGGAGAAGGAACTTCTTAAGGCTGCGCAGTGCATCGGTCTCGGAGCACAGTTCGGCGGCAAATACTTCGCACACGACATCCGCGTGATTCGTTTGCCGCGCCACGGCGCTTCCTGCCCCGTAGGAATGGGCGTAAGCTGCTCTGCCGACCGCAACGTGAAAGCGAAAATCAACCGCGAAGGCCTTTGGGTGGAGAAGCTCGACGAATTCCCCGGACAGCTCATCCCCGAAGCGTTCCGCAACCAGGGCGAAGGCGAAGTGGTGAAAATCGACCTCGACCGTCCGATGCCTGAAATCCTTGCCGAGCTTGACAAATATCCCGTAAGCACGCGCCTCTCGCTCAAAGGCACCATCATCGTGGGCCGCGACATCGCGCATGCAAAAATCAAGGAACGCCTCGATGCCGGCGAGCCGATGCCCCAATACCTCAAAGACCATCCCATCTACTACGCCGGCCCGGCCAAGAAGCCGGAAGGCATGCCCTCAGGCTCGTTCGGCCCGACCACTGCTGGCCGTATGGACTCATATGTTGACCAGTTCCAGGCCGCAGGCGGTTCGATGGTGATGATTGCAAAAGGCAACCGCAGCCAGCAGGTTACCGACGCATGCCACAAGCACGGCGGCTTCTACCTCGGCTCAATCGGCGGCCCGGCAGCGATCCTCGCCCAAGACTCCATCAAGAATGTCGAACTCCTCGAGTACCCCGAACTGGGCATGGAAGCCATCTGGAAAATCGAAGTGGAAGACTTCCCGGCATTCATCCTCGTGGACAACAAAGGCAACGACTTCTTCAAGCAGCTCAAACCCCGCTGCCCGCTCTGCTGACACAAAATATAATCTGGTTATAAAACACGGCAGTCTCTTAGGCATTCCCGCCTAAGAGACTGCTTATTTGTATGTCTATGCTCATTCTCCTTGTGAATGTGCGTCCAGACGTGCAGGCTCCGTGAGGAAGCCGCAGGTCAAGAAGCCATAAACATCAAAAACCTCCTTCATATTTCACCCCTCTTTCTCCATCAGTTCGAGAAGTCGCATTTCGGCCTCGTCGGTCTCATCCGCAATCATCTGCAGACGACTGCCTATCTCACCGATGCGGTTATGGTCGCTGATTCCGGAATTGAGTTCCTGTTCAAGCGTCTCCTTCTCTGAAGCAAGCTTGTCAAGCGCAGCCTCAAGCTGCTCCATCTCGCGTTTCTCCTTGAAGGTCAGCCTTGCTTTCTGCTCACGCGGCCTCTCCCTGCGGTTCGGCTCCGCCGGACGGGACTCGGCGGCGGCGACCCTCGCGGCCTTCTCTTCCGCCTTCACCGCCTCCCTGTAGTCGGAATAGTCGCCAGGGAAATCGCGCACCACGCCATTGCCCTTGAAGACGAAAAGATGGTCTACAATCCGGTCGAGAAAGAAACGGTCATGGCTCACGACAATAAGGCAACCTTTGAAGTTGGCAAGATAATCCTCAAGCACAGTGAGGGTCATAATGTCAAGGTCGTTGGTCGGTTCGTCGAGGATAAGGAAATTCGGACGGCGCATCAGGACTGTGGCCAGATAAAGCCGACGACGCTCGCCCCCGCTGAGCTTGTAGATATATTTCTGCTGGGCGGCAGGCGTGAACAGGAAATGCGAAAGGAACTGAGAAGCGGAAAGACGTGTCTTTTCGTCGAGCACCACCTCCTCAGCTATCTCGCGCACAGCGTCTATCACCTTCTTCTTCTCGTCGAAACCGGTCATCCCTTCCTGACTGTAATATCCCCACCGGACGGTCTCGCCGATGTCGAAATGCCCTGCATCCGGCTGCAGACGGCCAAGAAGGAGCTTGATGAACGTTGACTTCCCGGCACCGTTGTCGCCCACGATTCCCACACGTTCGTAACGCGCGAAGACATAGCTCCAGTCGTCGAGTATTCGGATGTCGCCGAAAGCCTTCGACACGTTGTGCGCCTCAAAAATCTTTGAACCTATATATGACGACTTCACATTCAGGCTGACGTTCCTTTCGCGCAGATCGACATGGCTTCGCTTCTCAAGGTCGTGGAAATTGTCAATCCTGTATTTGGCCTTCGAGCCGCGCGCCTGAGGCTGGCGTCGCATCCATTCAAGCTCTGTGCGCAAGAGGTTCTTCACCTTGGCAAGCTCAGCCGAGAGGCTTTCCATACGCTCCTCGCGCTTACGCAGATAATATGAGAAATTGCCCTCGTAAGTGTAGGTCTGCATACGGTCGATCTCCATTATCTTTGTACAGACACGGTCAAGGAAATAGCGGTCATGGGTTACCATCAGCAACGTTGTCTTGCTGCGGGTCAGGTAGTCCTCAAGCCATTCTATGACAGCAATGTCAAGATGATTGGTAGGCTCGTCGAGAAGAAGCATGTCAGGCTCGCCGAGAAGCACGCGCACTATGGCCACGCGCTTCTGCTGACCGCCGGAAAGCGTTGACATACGTGCCGAAAAATCATGCAGGCCAAGGACACCGAGCATCGATTTCGCACGGTCTTCAATATTCCAGTCCTCGTGTCCGCGTTCCGGAGGCATAGCGGCGTCAAGGACGGTCTGGTCAGGGCTGAACACCGGGGTCTGCTCCAGATAGCCGACCTTCAGGTCGTTGCGATAAACCACAGACCCGCCGTCGGGCGATTCATGCCCGGCAAGTATGCTGAGAAGGGTGGACTTGCCAGCTCCGTTGTGGGCAACAAGCCCTATTTTGTCGCCTTGGAAAACGCCGAATGTAACATCGGCGAAAAGCAGCCTGTCGCCAAACGATTTTGACAGGCCCTCCACCTGAAGATAACTGACCATATAATTATTTTTAAACGGACGTAGGGGATTTAAAGCCGCAATGTCTTTAAATCCCCTATACCTTTAATCCTAAAAACCAAAGCCTCAAACAGCGGCGATTACTTCTATCTCCACAAGGGCCTTCTTCGGAAGCTCCTTCACGGCGAAAGCGCAACGTGCAGGATAAGTCTTCTGGAATTCCTGGCCGTAAACCTCGTTCATCGGGCCGAAAAGCTCCATATCTGCAAGGAACACGGTTGTCTTGACCACATTGTCGAGCGTGGCACCGGCCTCGGCGAGTATGGCCTTCACGTTGTCGATAGACTGCTTTGTCTGGGCCTTGATGTCGGCAGGCATCTCACCGGTCTCTGCATTGATAGGGAGCTGTCCGCTCACGAAAATGAGGTTGCCTGTCTGGATGGCCTGGCTATAAGGGCCGATTGCGCCGGGAGCCTTTGAGGAATTGAGTTCTTTCTTCATTTCAGATTATGATTTTGATGTTTCAATATTCTTGTGCAAAGTTAGCATTTCGCCGCCACACCGCCAAACAAAAAATCGCAGCATCCACTATCCGGCTGATAAGCAGATGGCAAAAACCAACGTACAGACAAACCGAAGTTGTTTCAGCGTCGATATGCCGGCTGAGCAAGGAAGGCATACTTATTTCATCCGTTTGAGGATGTTGTAGGACGGCAGCACGCCGAGTTCACCGGCCTTGCTGAGATCATCAAAAGCCTGAGCCTTGTTGCCTATCCGAAGATAAGTCAGCCCTCGATTGAAGTAAGCCTCCCCGAAATCAGGACTTATGTTTAGGGCTTCGGTAAAGCATTGCAGAGCCGACGTGAAGTCGTCCATCTCATAATAGATGTTGCCTTTGTCAAACCATGCATATATCAGGCGGGGATTCAGGCGCAGTGCCGCGTCGAAATCGGCTATGGCGTGCGCTGAGGCCGCCTCTGACTTTCTCGCCGCCAATAAGGCTTCGTCTGAGCCGGGAGCCTCAGATACGGATGAAGCCGAAGCCTCGTCCGCCTTGGCCTTGGCGATGCGTGCAGCGCCGCGTGCCATAAGGGCAACTGTGAATTCAGGATTGTCTGCCAATGCCGAATCAAGGTCGGCGATGGCAGCATCATAATTCCTCAGAGCAATATACGCCACAGCACGCCCGAGATAATCCACAGGCCGGGGTGGATTGGATTTCATCATAGCGGTGATGTCGTCAATCATAGCGAACATACGCGAAATCTCCGCTTCCCCCGTCGGCCCTTCAGAACCGTTGGACAGATAGATCTGGCGGCCAAGATAGCGTTGTCTGTTGAGGTCGTCAAGCTCCCTGAAATAGTTAGACTTCACACGAAGAGCGTCTTTGGGAGCATAGTACGACATGGCATACATCGGTTCAGGCTCCACCCTCACATCGCGATTCTGCACCTGGCCTTTGATTTTGTCGCCGTAGCTTAGGCGCGACTCGGACGACGAGCTGACAGTTACCAGCTTGTTGAAGCGGTTCATCACATCAATCTCCGACTCATCGTCGTCCTGCATAGTGCCCCGGTCATTGGACTCGGCCGCAGCGATGGTGGGACGGTCAAGCGGATTCCGCTCCGGATTCTTGACATACTGCCGAATCAAAGACTCGGCATGGTAGACGTTCTCCATAGCCCCGCGCATGTCGCCCATCCCCTGCCGGGCTTCGGCAATAGCATAGAAAGCCGGATAGAATTTCGGATAACGCTGGGATATGGACTGGAAATCGGCTATGGCATCGCGAAAACGCTTACGGTCGAGATTGACGAGGCCACGGTTGAACCGCGCATGGAAATTGGTCGGGTCGAGCTTGAGGACGGCCGAGAAATCGGCGGCGGCACGGTCGAGGTCTTTAACCTCGTAACGCAGCAAGGCTCGGTTGAAAAGCGCGGCATCGTTTTCCGGTTCAAGCTGAAGAGCATAATTGTAGTCGCTCATTGCTCCGAAATAATCGTCATTGTTATACCGCAGGAAGGCTCGGTTGACATAGAAAGACGTCTCCTGCGGACGCAGCTTTATCGCCTCGTCCATATCGGCCAATGCTTCGTTCCAGCGTCTGCGTTTCGACTCTATCTCAGAGCGCAACAGGCGGGCATTGAGCATATTTTTGGAAATCTCAAGAGCACGCCCTATGTCGGCAAGCGCGGCCACGGTGTCCCCTTTGAGCGCATTGAGACGCCCTCGGGCCTCATATCCGTCCTCAAAACCGGGATAAGCCTTCAAAAGGCGCGTGAACGTCGAATCCGCCCCGGCATAACGCTCCGCCGACGTCTGCGCGACGGCCTTGTAATAGAGGAACCATTTGTCGAGTGGATAGTAATACAGTCCGGCGTCATAGTCGGCTATGGCAAGCGAGTCGCGCCCCATGTTCTGGCGTGCGAAGCCGCGCAGCTTATAGGCTTCCGCCTTGAACTTGTTGCGTTCCAGGCATAACGAACAGTCCTCTTCCGCACCTTTGTAGTCCTCAAGATTGAGCTTGGCCAAAGCCCGTAGGAAATACGGGTCGGCAAGATATGGCTTGGCCTTTATGGCTTGGTTGAAATACTGGATGGCAAGCATATAGTCCTCCATCGAAAGCACATTGCTCCCGATTCGCATCACCTGCTCCGCATCCACCTGTGCCGACGTGCGTGCAAAAGGGAAGGAAAGCATCAGAATGCACAAGACAGACTTCATCCACATCGAAAAAGCCCTGCATGACAACGGTTTGCAACTATATATAGTGTTCATTTACGTATTCGGTTGATGTCAGCGGACAAGATTCAACGACACAGTCCGCGCTAAACTGACACAAATGTAAGCAAAATGTTTCATCAGGCAAAAGGCCAACGGCATTTTTTGTGAACCTTGATGTCGGCAAACAGGTTTTTAAGGTGTGTTTGTGATTTAGAGGCTGTACTTTTAAACCTAAAGACTTCCAAGACCTCTAACAAGTAATATGGAAAGGATACTCATAATCGGAGGCGGATTCGCAGGACTCAATCTTGCGAAACGCCTCGACAAGACAAAATACAAGGTGATGGTGCTCGACCGCCACAACTTCCACTGCTTCCCGCCGCTCTTCTACCAAGTGGCCTCTTCGGGGCTGAACGTTTCCGACATCAGTTTCCCGTTCCGCAGGGAATTCAAGAGAATGAAGAATGTCCATTACCACATGGGACATGTCAAGGAAATAGACGTGGAAAGGATGACGGTCAGGACAAGCTACGAGACTATCAGCTACGACCGGCTCGTCATAGCCGCAGGGACGACCAACAATTTCTTCGGCATGCCGGAGATGGAGAAGAAAGTCTACTGCATGAAAACCGTGGGCGAGGCATCCCACACCCGCGACGAAATCCTCGACAGGCTGGAACGGGCCGCAATATGCAAAGACCCGGTGCGCCGGCGCGAACTTCTCACATTCCTCGTCGTAGGCGGAGGCCCTTCCGGCGTGGAGATAGCCGGCGCGATAGGCGAAATGAAGAAATACGTGTTGCCGCGCGAGTATCCCGAGCTGGATCCAGACGAAATGAACATAACTCTCGTCGAGGGAAGCCCGCGGATTCTCGGAGCGATGAAGCAGGAATGCTCCGAGAAAGCCGAAAAATACCTTAAGTCGCTCATGGTCAACGTCAGGGTGAACACGATGCTCAAAAGCTACGACGAAAAAATCGTTACATTTGCCGACGGCACACGCGAATATTGGGAGACCGTAATCTGGAACGCCGGTGTGAAAGGGGAACCGATGCCTGGACTGCCGCCACAACTTGCGAGCCGGGGCGGCCGGATTCCGGTAGACCGATTCAACCGCGTAATCGGCCTCGAGGACAGCGTCATGGCCCTTGGAGACATTGCTTTGATGACCACCGACAAGTATCCTTACGGACATCCGCAGGTGGCTCAGCCGGCAATCCAGCAGGCCCGCAACCTCGCCAAAAACCTCAACAAAGGGAAATGGGAGAAGGAGTTTGAATACAAAGACAAAGGCTCTATGGCCACCGTCGGCAAGAACCGGGCCGTCGTAGACCTCGGCAACACCTCTTTCGGCGGATGGCCGGCATGGATGGTCTGGATGGCCATACACCTCGTTTCAATCCTCGGAATGCGCAACCGCATCAATGTGCTTCTCAACTGGATATGGAACTACATGACCTACAGCACCTCACTTCGCCTTCTTCTACGTCCAGCCAGATTCCCTGAACGCAAACACTGGAGCGACTGACCGCCCTTACAGACTGTCATATTTGTCAATGCCGGGCTTATTTGTTAATTTTGCATCCATTTTGCCTTACAGGCAAACGAAAAAATATGTTCATTTTATGAAAAATAAGTTTATAATCGCATCATTTGCAGCCGTTTCCATACTGACGCTCGGAAGCTGCTCCCTTTTCCACAAAACTGAAAAGGCACCTGCGGTGCTTCCTACAGACCGCGAACAGATCCAGAAAGACAAAACGGCAAAGACCTACACGCCGGAAGAGCTCGCAAAAGGAGTCGTGCGCGGTGACTGGGCGATAGAAAAGGTAGGAAACCGCGACGCCGTAGGCGAAGACGCGCCGTTCCTCAAATTCGTGCCGGAAGAGAAGCGGGTCTACGGCAACAACGGCTGCAACGCGCTGAACGCAGAGTACACATACAGCCCCAAAGACAGCACAATACGCTTCTCTCAAGCGATAACCACGCTGCGGGCATGCTCCAAGCAGGGAATCACCGACATCGAAATCAACCAGGCCCTCAATGCCACCCGGTTCTATTCATGGGAACAGAAAGATTCACAGTATTATCTGTATTTCTATGATTCGTCCCACAGAAACGTGATGACCCTGATGCACCAGAACTTCCAGTTCCTCAACGGGACATGGGGCGTAACGGCAATCAACGAGAACCCCGTAAACGTTCCGGACATGAAAATCGTGATAGACGTTGACGAGGGCAAGCTGCACGGCAACACCGGGTGCAACATCATGAACGGCAACTTCACAACCGATATGGGAACGGCCAACAGCATCTCGTTCCAGAAGATAATCACCACACGCATGGCATGCCCTGACGACAGCCATGAGACCGAATTCGTGGTGGCCCTCGAAGACGCGGCCTACGCCCGTCCCATAAGCCCGACGAAAGTGCTGCTTCTCGACAACTCAGGCAAAGTGGTGCTCGAACTCCAGCGCACCTCCGACAAGTAACGGAACACTTTGAGTCCATCTCCAAGATTCCTGAACAAAAGCTTGGCGGCGGCATTAAAATTTTGCCGTTAGCGAAAAAATGGCTAACTTTGCGCCGCTTTTGTGATTGGACAGTGTGATGGGAAATCTGCTGGCCTACGCAGGCAAGACTTATTTTGAGTAACACAAATCTTACAAAAGAAGACAATGAAGACTTTTGAACTTAAGGCCGAACCCCGTCAGGATCTCGGCAAGAAAGCCGTGAAGGCGCTCCGTGCCGAAGGCAAAATCCCTGCCATCCTCAACGGCGGCAAAATCATCGACCTTCCTTTCACCGGCACTCTGAAGCCGGGTGAGAAAATCGTGGAAATCCCCCGCGGACGCGGCATCATCGTAACCGACATCGCCGTGAACACGGAGGATGTGCGCAAGCTCATCTACACTCCCGACATCTTTGAGATCAACCTTGAAATCAACGGAGAGACCCGCAAGGCTGTCATGAAGGAACTCCAGTTCCAGCCGGTCAAGGACACCGTGCTCCACATCGATTTCCTTGAGGTATACCCCGAGAAGCCGATTGTGATGGAAGTGCCCGTACAGATCGAAGGCCACGCCGAAGGTGTGAAAGCCGGTGGTAAGCTTTCGCTCTCCATGCGCAAGCTCAAAGTGAAGGCTCCGTATACAGAAATCCCCGAGCGTCTCGTGGTGAACGTAGACAACCTCGGCCTTGGCAAGTCTCTTGCCGTAGGCGACCTCCATTTCGAGGGTCTTGAGCTGATGAACGCCAAGAACGCCGTTGTCTGCGCAGTACAGCTGACCCGTGCAGCCCGTGGTGCCGCAGCCAAGGCTGGAGCCTGATTTTGCGGTGCGTCGCACCGAACCCAGAAGTCAGGGACAAAGACTTTAAAGACGAATCGGGCGGAGCCGCAGTCATTTGCGGCTCTGCTTTCATTATCTTGAATATGGGATTGTCCGACTGGATTGCGAGGTTGTCTGGAAGACCGCGCACAATCGAAAAAACTACGGAAAATATGAAGAAATTCCTTATCGTCGGCCTCGGCAACATCGGGCCGGAATATGAAGGTACCAGACACAACGCGGGCTTCATGGCCGCCGACGCGCTTGTGGAATCCTGCGGCGGCACATGGCAATCGGGCCGCTACGGCGACATGGCCACCGTGCGCGTGAAAAACTGCGAGCTTATGGTGCTGAAGCCCTCCACGTTCATGAACCTTTCCGGTGTCGCCGTCCGCTACTGGATGAACCATGAGAGACTTCCGCTTGAAAACCTTCTCGTGGTGGTTGACGACATAGCTTTGCCTTTCGGCGCGATACGCCTCAGGACCGGAGGTGCGGATGCCGGACACAACGGTCTGAAGAACATCGCCGAGCAGCTCGGCAACCAACGCTACTCACGACTGCGTTTCGGAGTTGGCAACGATTTTCCGCGCGGAGGACAAATCGACTATGTGCTCGGGCGGTTTCCGGAAGAGGAACGCAAACTGATGCCGGAACGCCTAACGATTGCTGCAGACGCCATCAAGGCTTTCTGCCTTTCCGGGCCGCAGTTCGCAATGACACACTATAACAACAAGTAGAAAGAAAGCAGGGAGTATGGCCAAAAGTGAAGAGAGGATAGACAAATGGCTTTGGGCGATGCGCGTATTCAAGACACGCACCATTGCCACGGATGCATGCAAGAAAGGGCGCGTGGAGATGGGAGGCACGTCCGTCAAGCCGTCGCGCACCATAAAGCCTGGCGACATCATCGACGTCCGCAAGCCGCCGATAACCTACACATTCAGGGTAACCGGGCTGTCGGAAAACCGCCTCGGAGCCAAGCTCGTGCCCGACTATCTCGAGAACCTCACTCCGCAGTCGCAGTACGACCTTCTGGAGATGACACGCATTTCAGGATTCGTAGACCGACGAAAAGGACTCGGAAGACCGACGAAACGAGACGGACGCGAGATAAGCCGCTTCAAAGAAGAGACATACGCCGACTCGTTCTTCCTCGACTGGGAAGACGCAGACGACGACACTCCTGAATCCATAGAATAATCCGTAAAAATCCCAAAAGACATCGCTTAAATTGCGGACAATCAAGTTTTTTTTCGTAACTTTGCGCGAATTATCGCAGCCCGAAGCTTGCACGGCATCGGAGCTGCCTTTGCAACATCTCTCTAAGAAACTGACCATAAGATGATTGAAATCACATTTCCTGATGGAAACAAACGGCAGTATGAGTCCGGCGCAACGCCAAAGCAGATTGCCGAAAGCATAAGCCCGAGATTTGCCGCCGACGTGCTGGCTGCAAAAGTGAACGGTGCGGAATGGGACATCTCACGCCCGATTGCGGAAGACGCAAAAATAGAGCTTTTCAAGTGGGACGACCCGGAAGGCAAGCACGCCTTCTGGCATTCCTCAGCCCACCTTCTCGCCGAAGCCCTTCAGGAGCTTTATCCAGGCGTGAAGTTCGGTATCGGCCCGGCAATCGAAAACGGCTTCTATTATGACATCGACCCGGGAGAACACAAGATCACATCGGAAGACTTCCCGAAAATCGAGAAGAAGATGATGGAGCTTGTTGGCAAAAAGGAAGAGATACGCCGTGCCGACATTTCCAAATCCGACGCGCTCAAGATGTTCGGCGACCGTGGCGAAAACTACAAGTGCGAACTCATAAGCGAACTTGAGGACGGACATATCACCACATATACACAAGGAGCCTTCACCGACCTCTGCCGCGGACCACACCTTCCCTCCACCGCCCCTATAAAGGCCATCAAAGTCCTTTCCCTTGCAGGCGCATACTGGCGCGGAGACGAGAAACGCCAACAGCTCGTGCGCGTATACGGCATTTCGTTCCCCAAGAAGAAGATGCTCGACGAGTATCTTGTCCTGCTCGAGGAAGCCAAGAAGCGCGACCACCGCAAACTCGGCAAGGAGATGGAACTTTTCGCGTTCTCCCACACTGTGGGGCAAGGCCTTCCGCTGTGGCTGCCCAAAGGCGCGGCCCTGCGCGACCGCTTGGAGCAGTTCCTGCGCAAAATCCAGAAACAGTATGGCTATATGCAGGTGATAACGCCCCATATTGGCAACAAGGCTCTTTATGTAACTTCTGGGCACTGGGCAAAATACGGAAAGGACTCGTTCCAGCCCATCCACACGCCTGAAGAGGGCGAGGAGTACATGCTCAAGCCCATGAACTGCCCTCACCACTGTGAGATATACAAGACATATCCGCGCTCTTACCGCGACCTGCCTATGCGGCTCGCGGAGTTCGGAACCGTCTACCGCTATGAGCAGAGCGGCGAGCTTCACGGACTTACGCGTGTACGCGGGTTCACTCAGGACGACGCCCACATCTTCTGCGCTCCCAACCAGATCAAGGACGAGTTCCTGAAGGTGATGGACATAATCCTCTACATCTTCAACGCCCTCAAATTCGAGGACTTCGAGGCTCAGATTTCCCTCCGGGACCCGAAGAACAAAGAGAAATACATCGGTTCGGACGAGAACTGGCATCTTGCCGAAAACGCCATCATCGAAGCTTGCGCCGAGAAAGGGCTGAAGGCACGTCAGGTTGAGGGTGAAGCGGCTTTCTACGGGCCCAAGCTCGACTTTATGGTGAAAGACGCCATCGGGCGGCGTTGGCAGCTGGGAACCATCCAGGTGGACTACAACCTTCCCGAACGCTTCGGCCTTGAATATACCGGTTCGGACAACCAGAAACACCGCCCTGTGATGATTCACCGCGCCCCCTTCGGGTCGATGGAACGTTTCGTGGCCGTATTGCTTGAACACACGGCAGGCAAACTTCCCCTGTGGCTCATACCCGAACAGGCCGTGGTGCTTCCCATAAGCGAGAAGTTCAACGACTATGCCTACGAGACTGTAAAAGAGCTTGACAAACTCGGAGTGCGCGCGATGGTCGATGACCGCAACGAGAAAATCGGCAAGAAAATCCGCGACAACGAACTGAAAAAGATTCCGTACCTTCTCATCGTAGGTGAAAAAGAGGCACAAAATGGAGAAGTTTCCGTAAGAAAACAGGGCGAAGGTGATAAAGGTACGATGAAAATAGCTAACTTTGCAGACGAAATCAACGCCGAGGTAGCCTCGATGATAGGTTAAGGCCACCAACGCATTAAAAACCAAACACATAGAATTCACTCAAAAAGAGAGAAAACCGGCTAACAACACCGAATGGAGAAAAAACCACAATTCAGCGGCCCGCGCCGTCCCGGAGGCTCACGCCCTCGTCCCGGTCAACGTCCGCCACGCGGCCAGGGCAAGCAAAACCCTCACGCGACAAACGAGCAGATCCGCGCCAAGGAGGTGCGTCTTGTAGGCGACAACGTAGAGCAGGGAATCTACCCCATCGAAAAGGCACTGCGCATCGCCCGTGAACAAGAACTCGACCTGATAGAGATTTCACCCAACGCCGAGCCGCCGGTATGCCGCGTGCTCGACTATCAGAAATACCTCTACCAGCAGAAGAAACGCCTCAAGGAGCAGAAAGCAAAAGCCGCAAAAGTGGTGGTCAAGGAAATACGTTTCGGCCCGCAGACCGACGACCATGACTACAACTTCAAGCTGAAGCATGCCGTCGGATTCCTCAAAGAAGGCTCCAAGGTGAAAGCCTACGTGTTCTTCCGCGGACGCTCCATCCTCTTCAAGGAACAGGGAGAAGTGCTTCTTCTCCGTTTCGCCAACGATCTGGAAGAATACGCCAAGGTGGAGATGATGCCGGTGCTTGAAGGCAAGCGCATGACAATCATGCTCTCCCCGATCAAAGCCGCACCCAAGAAAGAGGGCAAAGAGACCAAAGACTCCGAAACTCCCGACGAGGAGGCGGCAGAAACCAAGGATTCAATGAATCAAGAATAAATTAAAGAGACCGTAAGCACCATGTGCTGAGGTGAAAATCTAAAACAACTAAATTTTTTCAAACCCATGCCAAAGGTAAAGACCAATTGCGCCGCCAAAAAGCGTTTCGCTTTGACGGGCACCGGTAAAATCAAGAGAAAGCACGCTTTCCACAGCCACATTCTGACGAAGAAGTCGACCAAGCGCAAAAGAAACCTCGACCACACTGCAATGGTGGACGGGACAAACACAAAGTCGATTCGCCAGCTCCTTTCTCTCAGATAAGTCAAGGCTGCCAAGCTCTTCGACTTCAAAACCAACACAACAATCAATTTTTTATTAACCGAGTGCAGAGCACCTAAGAGCTAACCAACAAGGCCGCTCGCATTCAAAAAACGAAAAAAAGATGCCAAGATCAGTCAACCACGTCGCATCACGTGCAAAAAGAAAAAAGATACTCAAACTGACACGCGGCTACTACGGAAGCCGCCGCAATGTCTGGACTGTAGCAAAAAACACCTGGGAAAAAGGTCTTACCTACGCCTACCGCGACCGCAAGCAGAAAAAACGCAATTTCCGCGCTCTCTGGATTCAGCGTATCAACGCTGCTGCGCGTCTTGAGGATCTTTCCTACAGCAAGCTTATGGGACTCATCCACAAGGCCGGAATCGAAATCAACCGCAAGGTTCTCGCCGACCTCGCCATGAACAATCCCGAAGCTTTCAAAGCAATCGTGGACAAGGTGAAGAACGCCTGAACCATAACAAGAAAAACCGCCACCGACAATCATTGCCGGTGGCGGTTTTCTTTAAGAACATTTTTTTAAATGACTGTCGGTTTGACTTCCTGCGAAAGATTCATTTTCCATCCTTTTCGTAAAGCTGGTCGATGATTCCGTCGGCTACGCCTATGACAGGCACCATAATGTAACGGGCCTTCACCACCGAAGCCACGGTGAGGAATATCTCGGCGGCAGGAATGATTACGTCGGCACGGTCTGGCTTCAAGTTGAAGCGGATCATACGCTGTTCCACGGTCAGAGGCTTGAGTATGTGGTAAAGACGCGCAAGCTCATCCACTGAGAAAGTGGAATTTTCTTCGTCTCTGGCTTCAGCCATCTTGTAAAGCTTGTTGATGTTGCCTCCGGACCCTATTATGTTTATGTCAGGATAACGGGACGATATGTCCGTCAAGACATCGTTGAGCCGTGTCCATTCCTGAGGCTTCACCTTTCCGGTGAGCGTGCGCACAGTGCCTATGTTGAAAGAATCCGACCTGAGCAACACCCCGTCGCTTATTAGGTTAATCTCGGTGCTGCCTCCGCCAACGTCCACATAAAGGAAGTTGCCTTTCCTGTCGCCTGCGCATTCCGCATGATTGGCATATACGATTGCCGCCTCCTCTTCTCCGGCAATGATTTCAACCTTGATGCCGGTCTCTTCCGCTATTTTCCGGAGAATCTCGTGTCCGTTTTCCGCATCCCGCATAGCCGACGTGGCACAGGCACGATATTCGTCCACTTCATATATGCGCATCAACTGGCGGTATGCCTTCATTAGCCTCACCATATTGTCGGCCTTCTTCTGGGAAACCTTCCCTTTGGAGAACACGTCAAAGCCGAGACGCAATGGCACACGCAAAAGCAGCTGCTTCTTAAGGATGCCGGAAACAGCCGTCTCCAGCGGGTCTGCGGTCTTTATAAGAAGCCTTGCGGCATTGCTGCCTATGTCTATCGCCGCGAATGTCTTGTTTTTCATAATTTTGCCATTTCTGTATATTGTAAATAAAGCCTTTCCTGCGAACGGAAGGGCGCAGCAGTCCCGGGCCAACACTCGTTCTTGCCAGAACCGTCCACAATAAAAGCATTGGAATTGTCGTCGAGTCCTGCCTTTATAGTCCGCATGACGTCGGCCTTCATTTCCGGGTCGAGAACCGGAGCCACCACCTCTACCCGATGGTCAAGATTCCGAGGCATCCAGTCGGCCGAACCGATGAAGGTCTTCATTTTTCCTTTAGCACTAAACACGAAAAGCCGGGAATGTTCAAGATAACGGTCTATTATCCCGTCGGCACCGATGTTTTCGCTGAACCCCTTAACACCCGTCACCATCGAGCAGTTGCCCCTGACGCATATCTTAACATCAACCCCTGCCCGCGATGCTTCATAAAGCTTGTCAACCATCTCCTCATCGGTTATATGGTTGATCTTTATCCATATCGCCGCTTTATGCCTACGGCGTGCATTGCGGATTTCGTCGTCGATGAGTGCCATAAAACGGCTGCGCATCTCGTTGGGGGACACCAGAAGACGCTTGAACTTAACAGGATGATAAGGCTTACGGATGAAATCGAACACGGCATCCACGTCTCTGGCAATGTCAGGCCGGGCCGTCATCATGAAATAGTCGGTATATACCCTGGCATTGCCTTCATGGAAGTTGCCTGTGCCTATCAGGGCGATGTCCCTCCTTTTCTTCATTCCGATATGTATGATCTTGGAATGCACCTTCAGCCCCTCGACCCCGAAGATGACATTGATTCCGGCCTCCTGCATCTTCTTGCTCCAGGATATGTTGCTCGACTCGTCGAACCGCGCAAGCAGTTCGACCACAGCCGTTACCTTCTTGCCGTTGCGGGCTGCACAGATCAAGGCCTCGATGATCTTTGAATCCTTGGCCACACGGTAAAGCGTGATTTTGATGCTCTTCACGTTCTTGGACACGGCGGCTTCCTGAAGCGTGCGTATCACATAGTCGAAACTCTGATACGGGACATGGACGAACCGGTCTTTTTCACCTATCAGCTCCAACAGACTTCGCTGCTCCTTCAGCTCCTGCGGCACGGCCGGAGTCCACACCGGATACTTCAGGTCGGCACGGCCGAAGTCAGGAAACGACATGAAATCCTTGTGGTTGTGATAACGTCCCGAAGGCTTCACCGTGTCAAGCTTGCCGAGCTTTAGCTTTTGCATAAGGGCTTTCAGGAGCGGCCGAGGCATATTGGCATCGTATATCACACGCAGCGCCGCCCCTTTCTTGCGGCTTTTCACGGCCTGTGATATTTTCTGCAACGTACCCATACGGAGATCGTTGTCGATTTCCATCTCCGCGTCCTTCGTGAACTTGAACGAATATGCCTCGACAGACCGGAAGCCCATACCGGTGAATATCATAGGCAACGCGAACCGAATCACGTCGTCGAGGTACATGACGAATTTCTTTCCGTCAGACTCAGGAAGCACGAAGAACCGTCCGCATTTGTCGGCAGGAAGACGTATGAGCGCGTAGTCCTCGCGGCCATCCTTGTCTTTGAGACTGACGGCAAGGTGTATGTGGTCATCGTTCTCGCGGGCAAGACCGGCCACCTTGTCGAGCCATACAGGCGATACGAAACCGGAAATCTTCCTGCGGAAGAGACATCTGACGAAATGCGCCTGTGCATCGTCGAGCTGAGTCTCGTTGAGGAAGACGATGTTCTCCTTTCCCAGCGCGTCCACTATACGCCGAAGCGTATCCTCGTATTCACGGGAATAGGCGGAGTCGAGCGCGGCAATGTGTTCGTAGAGGTCTTTCGCACGCTGCCGCTGCTCGGCGAAAGCCCTATCTGAAGTCTCGGCTATGCGGGCTATGGTCGCCATGCGCACACGGAAGAACTCGTCAAGGTTGTTGCTGTATATGCCCATAAACGAAAGTCGTTCGAGCAAAGGCACGTCGTCGCGCTGCGCCTCAAGCAGGATACGTCGGTTGAAATACATCCAGCTTACATCGCGGTCGATATACGGATAATCTGATATGTCAGTGTTGGACATTGCTTTCTCAAAAATAGGGGAATCACAGGAACCGTCTGAAAAAACACCAAACAGACTCCTTTATCCGAAGAACGGATTATGACGGCAAGCGGTTCATTTTGCCGTATCGCCAGATTTGAGTAATTTTGCAATGATGAAAAAAGCGATGGAGACACTCAAGAAGAGGCTCAAAGGGCTTTCGTTCCGCACCGGGGTGATAGTCCTCTGCTGTTGCGTGCCTTTCTACCTACTGAGCTTCGGACAGATGCTGCTGCCCATATCAGTAGGTATGAAGTCAGCACTGTGGATAGTGCTTTTCGGCCTCGCGAAGACGTTCCAATACGCCGGGCTGGCCATTCTCGGAGCCGAAGGCATCCGTCGCCTCCGCAGCCGTATGAGACGTAAATAACAGAAACACGGCATCACTCCAAAGGCCGTGTTTTCATCTCGACAAGGACAGACATCACCGTTGAATGCTTCAACTTAACGCGCATACAGAAACCAAAATCACAAAAATGAAGAAAACCGACGAAAAATTTGGAAGTACGAACTTTTTGTGCTACCTTTGCGTTGTAAAATCAAAGCAAGAGAGCTGACAAGGGCGGCGAGGCTTCTCAAAAAGCCTGCAAGCCCAAACCCAAACGACAATCCACATACCACATCAAAGTTGATTGGGAAACTCATCAAATTTTATCGAAATACCGAGACAAGCTTCCTTTGTCGATGGCGGGCCGCACTTCCCATACGGGATGCCGCTTCTTATGAGGCGCGGCGGATTACAAAGATGAAGAGGCACTCAAATCCTGTCATTCGGAGTTTCATCGCATCCTTTGGTGTGGATCTTATAAGGCCGACGGCCGTCGTAAAGGCGGTCGCCGGTTTTTTTGTCAATCGCATCCCCATATCAATTGACAAACACTCTTTTAATGAAAAATTCAAATTTCTGAACCCAAATATGACAATGAAAGACGTAAAGACTTCTTTGCTCGAACGCACAAGCGTGCGCCGTTACGAACGCGAACCGATACCTCAGGAGACTATGGATATGATCTACAAGGCCGTGGAGAACACTCCCACGAGCTACAACGGCCAGCAGTTCTCCGTAATCGACATATCCGACCAGGAGCTAAAGGAAAAACTGTATGAACTCACAAACCAGAAGCAGCTCAAGACCTGCAACCGCCTCCTCATCTTCTGTTCGGACTACAACAAGATCACGCGCCTGGCAGAGAAGAAAGGCTTCGACGTGCCGCCGTTCACCGACACTATGGACGGAGTAACCATCGGCATCATCGACGCTTCGCTGGCCATGATGGGCGCGGTGGTGGCTGCACAGGCAGCCGGCCTCGGAAGCAACTGCGTGGGCTATCTGCGCACGGTGGATCCGGCAAAAGTCGCCGAACTCCTGAAGCTTCCGAAAGGCGTCTTCGTGGTCTGCGGCCTCGCGCTCGGCGTACCCCGCGAACAGCCCGACCTGAAGCCGAAGCAGCCAGCATCGCTCGTGTTCCACAAGAACTGCTACCGTCAGGACACGGACAAAATGACAGAAGAGCTGGGGGCATACGACGAGACCGTGAAGCATTACAATCAGACACGTGCCGGAGGCACCTCGGACAACGACTGGTGCGGCCACATACTCGACTATTACCGACACGCGATGGAATACCGAATCCTCGACTATCTCAAGGCCCAGGGCTACGACGTAAAACGATGACGGACATACAAACAAAGGAGGGGCGGCAATCGATTGCCGCCCCTCCTTGTGTTCCACACTATGCTGGATTCAGGATTCCCCTGCCCTCTTGGCCACGGCATTGGCCATAACCACGGCATTGGTGATGTGGTCGCAGATGTGTTCCTCTCCGATCAGCTTGTCAATCCCCGCCTGGTGAAGGGATTTCCGTACGCTCTCGTTCACTCCTGACAGCACTATCTCTATCCCCTCTTTCTGGCTCGACGTGATGAGAAGCTCAAGATTGTGGAGAGCGGTGGAGTCGATGAACGGAACCTTGCGCATACGGATTATACGCACTGTCGGCTTGTCATGCATCGTGGAGCGCATCAACTCGTCGAACTTTGTAGCTATTCCGAAGAAGAACGGGCCGTCGATTTCATAGACAGACACGCCTTTCTCCACCTTCAGCACCTCATGATGGTCAAAGTCAGTGCCTTCGGCCACATCGAGCTGTTCACTGTAGACGCGTATCTGAGAATTTTCCATGACACGCCTGAGGAAAAGCACCACGGCAAGCAAAAGGCCTATTTCAATCGCGATGGTGAGGTCGAACACCACAGTCAGAAGGAACGTGGCAAGAAGCACATATATGTCGCTGCGCGGGGAATGGAAAATCCCGACCACGGTGCGCCAACCGCTCATATTGTAGCTCACCACGATGAGCACAGCCGCCAGACACGACATCGGCACCAGATTGATCAACGGCATAAGGAAGAGGAAAATAAGAAGAAGCACCACGGCATGGATTATCCCAGCCACAGGTGTCCGTCCGCCGTTGGTGATGTTGGTCATCGTACGCGCGATTGCCCCCGTAACCGGTATTCCACCGAACATCGGCACCACGACATTGGCAAGGCCCTGCCCTATCAGCTCCGTATTGGAATTGGTGCGAGACCCCGTAACGCCGTCGGCCACCGTAGCCGAAAGCAGCGACTCTATGGCGCCAAGCATCGCTATGGTGAACGCGGAAGGAAGCAGACGGTTGATTATCTCCATATTGAGAGTGAACCCATGAGGCATCGGGAGATCCGTAGCCATGTCCCTGAAACGCATACCGATTGTCTCCACCTGAAGCTCCGGCCTAAGCCACGCGATCAGCGTGGTCGCCGCCGTGATTATGATGATGGAAATCAACGCACCCGGCAGTCGGCGCGAAATCTTAGGGGTAAGGATGATAATCAGCAACGAAGCCAGACCGACAGAAAGCGTATAAAGGTCAATCTTTCCGAAACTGGAGAAATAAACACCCCACTTGGAGACGAAGTCGCTCGGCACGTCGGTCAGCCCAAGGCCGAAAAAGTCGTTCATCTGCGTAGAAAATATGGTCAAGGCAATACCTGCCGTAAAACCCACCACCACCGGATAAGGGATGAACTTGACTACTGTGCCGAGCCGGAACAGCCCCATAAGCACCAGAATGATTCCGGCCATAAACGTGGCCACCGCCAGGCCGGTGAGTCCGAACTCCGTGATTATTCCGGCCACGATGACTATGAAAGCCCCGGTAGGGCCGCCGATCTGAACTGAATTGCCGCCGAAAGCGGAAACCATGAAACCGCCTATGATTGCCGTTATAAGCCCTATCGTAGGGCTTACTCCGGAAGCGATTCCGAAAGCGATGGCCAACGGCAAAGCCACTATGCCGACCACCACGCCGGCAATAAGGTCAGACTTGAACCTGGCCGCCGAATAAGACGAGAACACCTCCAGCAGCTTAGGCCGGAAGTCGAGTTTTCCTGTAAGATTCATAATTACGAGTTTTTCCGAGAAAAATTACGGCAAAGTTACTCACTTTTCCCGACCCGGCAAAATCACGAGAACGCTTCCCCCCAGAAAAAGAACGAATCGCAGAGTCAAAGGGCAAACAGCGTGTCCAACCCCACAAACACCTCTGAAAATCAGCCAATTTGCGCCAATGGTAAAAAATTGGTAATTTTGCGTCCTATTTCTGTATTATATGCGATTCAGGCTCCGGAATAAGGTTCTTGCGGTCGGCGCGGCAACGGCGGTTACACTGCTTGCCGCGTGCAACAGCGCACGCCATGTCGAAGAGGGGCATTATCTCCTTGACCGTGTGGAGGTAGAGGTTGCCGATTCTGCCAGTTCAGTAGACGGGCGCGCGATGCAGCCTTACCTGCGCCAACAGCCCAACCACCGCATGCTATGGAGCGCGAAATGGCAGCTTGGAATCTATAATCTCAGCGGCAAGGACACCACGAAATGGATCAACCGTTTCCTTAGGAAAATAGGAGAGGCTCCGGTGGTCTACGATTCCGCCCTGACGGCGCAAAGTGTAAATCAGCTTACACGCGCGCTGGAAAACAAAGGTTATTTGTCCGCCCGTGTGGAGGCCGACACTGTGGCTGACGCCGACAAAAGGAAAATGAGCGTCAATTACCGTCTCTTCCCAGGCAGGCCCCATCGCATCAGGAACATACAGTATTCTTTCCCGACCGATTCGCTGAGGGAACTTGTGATGGCCGACTCGGCCCATTTCACCGTGCGTCCCGGCGACAACCTTGACCTGTCGCTTCTAGAGTCAATGCGCGAAGAGATAAGCCGCCATCTGCGCAACCGCGGATATTTCGCGTTCACAAAGGAATACATAACCTTCAACGCCGACACCACCGAAGGAAGCCTTGACGTAGACCTTACGATGACGGTAAGGCCGCCTTATGTGCGGCCCGGCTCCATACAGACTCTTGACGACCACAGAGAGTATTTCGTGCGTTCCATCAGGGTGATTACCGACTATAATCCGGCGGTGGACACGGACATAACCTCAATCGCGGCGCAGGACACGCTGGCCTACAAGGACATGGAGATTTTCTACGGCGACAAACGCTACCTGCGACCTTCCGTCCTTTATGAGAATTGTTTTCTGCGGGTGGGACGTCCTTACCGGGAAGCGGACGTGAACCGCACATACCAGGCGTTGTCGAGGCTCAACATCCTGAAATTCATAAACGTGCGCTTTGTGCCGGCAATGTCCGACGGACGTACAGGGCTTCTCGACGCTTATATTTTGCTCACGCGCGGCAAGAGCCAGAGCGTGGCTTTCGAGCTTGAGGGCACCAATTCAGAGGGAGACCTGGGTGTGGCCGCTGCCATAACATATTCACACCGCAACGTCGGCAAAGGCTCGGAGACGCTGACGGCCAAGGTTCGCGGCGCATACGAATCAATCAGCGGCAAAATCGACGGATTCATCCACGACCGTTACATGGAGTATTCCGCCGACCTGGGACTGGATTTCCCCAAGTTCAAGGCCCCGTTCCTGAAGGAAAGCTTCAAACGCAGGGTCATGGCCACTACGGAATTCAACATGTCGCTCAACTATCAGGAGCGTCCGGAATACACCCGAATCATTGCCACTGCCGGATGGGGATACCGATGGATGGAACGCCGCACACGCAACAGACATACGTTCACGCTGATTGACGTGAACTACGTCTATCTTCCGGAAAGCACCATTGATTTCCTTGACCAGATCGCCCCCGACAATCCGTTGCTCCGCTACAGTTATGAAGACCATTTCATAATGCGTATGGGCTACAGTTTCTATCATACCAACAAGCGGCGTGAAGCACCGTGGAGCCGTCAGATGCAACAGAATGTCTATACCATAAGGGTGAATGCCGAAGTAGCCGGCAACCTGCTCTTCGGACTCAACAGCATCTTCAACCACAGGTCCGATTTCCGTCGGAACCCTTATAAAATCTTCGGAATACGCTACTCACAGTATTTCAAGGCTGAGGCCGACTACGGGGCTTTCCATATTTTCGACCGGCGCAATTCGCTTGCCTGGCACATCGGGCTGGGCATCGGCATTCCATACGGAAACTCCACCATACTTCCTTTTGAAAAGCGTTTCTACGGCGGAGGAGCCAACGGAGTGCGCGGATGGGCAGTGAGGACTCTCGGCCCGGGCTCGTTTGACGGCAGCAATTCCGTGAGCAGTTTCATAAACCAGTGCGGCGACATACGTTTCGACGCCTCGGTGGAATACCGTGCCAAGCTGTTCTGGGTGGTGGAGCTGGGACTGTTCGTGGACATGGGCAATATCTGGACAATCCACGATTATCCCAACCAGCCCGGAGGAATGTTCCGCTTCAATACGTTCTATAAACAGTTGGCGGCTTCCTACGGCGCAGGAATAAGACTGGATTTCTCATATTTCCTCCTTCGTCTGGATTTGGGCATGAAGGCGCACAATCCTGCACGCGGTCAGGAGCCTTGGCCCCTCATTCATCCGAAGTGGAGCCGGGACTCAAGCCTCCACTTCTCCATAGGATACCCTTTCTGACGGCTTGCCCCCAGAAAGGGAGTGAACAGCGAGTATGAATCAACAATGAAAATATGAAAAGGTTAGCAATATTCGATCTCGACGGCACTTTGCTCAACACGATTACCGACCTTGGTGCCTCGACGAACTTCGCCCTCGCAAAGATGGGCTATCCGGAGCATCCGCTCTCGGCATACAACTACATGGTCGGAAACGGCGTGCGCAAGCTTATGGAACGTGCCCGGCCGGACGCTTCACCGGAAACGATAGACGAACTTCTCAGTCATTTCCGGGCACATTACGATGAACATTGCACCGACACCACGACTCCCTATTCAGGCATTCCGGAACTTCTCGCCGAACTTGCGGCACGTGATGTGAGTCTTGCCGTGGCGACCAACAAATACCAGTCGGCGGCAGAAAAGATAATAGGACATTTCTTTCCTGACGTGAGGTTCGAGGCCGTCTTCGGTCAGATTCCCGAGCGACCGGTCAAGCCCGACCCCTCAGTGGTTTTCGCGATTCTAAGCCAGTATCCGACTGCAAAAAAGGATGTGCTCTACATCGGCGACTCTGCAGTGGACATGGAGACCGCCCGCCGAGCCTGCATAGAGTCGGTAGGCGTTACGTGGGGATTCCGTCCCGTATCCGAATTGAGAAAAGCCTGTGCCGACCATGTGGTGAGCAAACCTTCGGAAATACTCAAATTCCTGGATGTCAAGATATGACGTTTGGCCAAGTCTTTTGTGCATTTCTATAAAAAACATTAAAAAAAGAGGCGACCCTTAAACTCAAGGGCCATTGGAACAGTCAAAGATGCGAAAACAAAACCGAATAAAGACAGAACTATCATGATTAAAAAGACAGTTTTCGCTATTGCGATTGCCCTTTGTGGCTGTTTCGCCTCCCAGGCGGTGGCTCAGGAAACGGAACAGTTGAAGCAGACGGAAGAGATTCCCAACCCGTACAAGAAAAGACAGGAGAAAATAAAAGCCTCCCTGTCTTCAGATGCCAATGCCACACAATCCATCAATGCGCAACAGCTGAATACAGAGTTGAAAACGATGAAACTCAAGCGCGACTGCCAAAGGCAATGTGGCGAATCCTGCGGTCAGTCTGCATGCGCTTCACCATGCGACAATCCTTGCGTATCCAAGAAAGGATGCGGCAAGGAACGGAAATTCTGTGACCGTGGACGTCATCACGGAAATTTCGGCAAAAAAGGATGCGGCAGATTCAATCCTTTCGACGGAATAGAACTTACCGATGCTCAAAAGGACAAAGTGAAGAAAGCCCGTGAGGCACGTAAGGAAAAATGCGGCAAAATACGCGAGAAGATGGCAAAAGAGCGTGCAAAGGCCGACGAAGGCTACATGAAAGAACTTCAGAAGGTGTTAACCCCGGAGCAGATGGCCAAATTCAGAGCCAACAGGGAAGCCATAAAGAAGAAATCCGACGCGAAACCAGGAAAGAAAGGTTGTGCACGTGCCGGAAAGACGAAGGAATGCGCCGGACCACAGCTCAACTGCAAAATGCAGAAGTAATCATCAATAAAATTTCAGACAGACTCTAAACCTTTTTCGTTTTGGTTTGTCTTAAATATACAAAGGCAATTGTCGCCAACGTCATTGCCAATTGAAATAATAAAACAATGCTTAGCGACAAAACGGAGTCAGGGTCGAGGCCCAGGCTCCGTTTTCAGTTTGAAACGTCAAGCCAACCGAATGATTGTACTTATAGCTGAATCGAAAACGATGCGCTTACGGCAGCCGGAAGTTTCTCCGGCTCAATATGACTCGCACCGACCTGAAGGAGAATCCATTGCAAATGAAATCATATGGAATCTGCGCGAATCCTCCGCGACGGAAATCATGGATATGCTCGGTGTGTCTGAGTCCCTTGCCTATGAATGCAGGAAGATGATCTACGGTTTCCCCGACAAACTCAGCGGTCTGTCTGCGATTGATGCGTTCACCGGCGTTGTGTTCAGGCATCTGGCTCCAAACAATCTTGATGAAAACGACATCGACTATGCAGAGAATCATCTGCGCATTGTCTCGTCTCTTTATGGCATACTCAAGCCTTCGGAGATAATAAAGCCTTATCGGCTCGACTATACGGCAAAGGCCGCACCGGGGGACGTGCCTCTTTACAGGTTTTGGAGGCAGAAGTGTACCGAAACGCTTTTGTCTGTGCTCAGCAATGCAGGTGAGAACGAGGTGCTCGACCTCTTGCCTGCGGATGCAGCCAGGATGTTTGACTGGAAAGCGGTGAAGAACCGTTCGGAAGTGAAGACCGTTTCATTTATGGAACTGGTTGAAAACGGCAAAACGCGTACTCCGAGAGCCAACAGGCTTAAAGAACTGAGAGGGAAGATGCTCCGTTGCATAATCAAGAACCGGACCGCAGACCTGTCCTCTCTGAAGCAGCTTCGGCATGACGATTTCATCTTCAGCGAAGATGGTTCCGTTGGCGGGAAACTTGCATTTCTTTGCTGAAACGGCGATCGTGCATCCCGTTTCCTGAAAATCAGACCCGCTATTGTGCGGACGGCGAAGTTTTAGTAATTTTGCATCTTGAAACCATAGGATACAACCCTGTTTCATACTGAAAAACCGGTAATGAAGAATATACGAAATTTCTGCATCATAGCCCATATCGACCACGGCAAGTCTACGCTTGCCGACCGTCTGCTTGAATACACCGACACGGTGAGCGCGAAGGACATGGAGGCTCAGGTGCTCGACGACATGGACCTTGAGCGTGAACGAGGGATCACCATCAAGAGCCATGCCATACAGATGAACTTCCGCCGCACTGACGGCGATTATACGCTCAATCTAATCGACACTCCGGGACACGTGGACTTCTCTTATGAGGTCTCCCGCTCAATCGCCGCATGTGAAGGCGCGCTTCTCATCGTGGATGCCTCGCAGGGCATCCAGGCGCAGACCATCTCCAACCTTTATATGGCGATAGAGAACGACCTGGAAATCATTCCGGTCATCAACAAGTGCGACCTTGACAGCGCGAAACCCGACGAGGTGGAAGACCAGATTGTCGATTTGCTCGGCTGCGACCGTGAGGAGATAATACGGGCGTCGGGAAAGACAGGCATGGGTGTCGAGGATGTGCTAAACGCCATAGTGGACAGGGTTCCGGCTCCCAAAGGCGATTCCGGGGCTCCTCTGCAGGCACTGATTTTCGATTCGGTGTTCAACCCGTTCAGAGGCATCATCGCATATTTCAAGATTGTGAACGGCACGCTCAAGACAGGTGATTTCGTAAAGTTCGTGAGCACCGGAAAGGAGTATCATGCCGACGAAATCGGTGTGCTTAAGCTCCAGATGTCGCCGAAAAAGGAACTGTCGGCAGGAAACGTGGGCTACATCATCTCCGGCATCAAGTCATCGAAAGAGGTGAAGGTGGGCGACACCATCACCCATGTCAACCGTCCCTGCGAGAATGCCATAGCCGGATTCGAGGAAGTGAAGCCTATGGTGTTCGCGGGTGTTTATCCTATTGAGACGGAGGACTTCGAGAATCTGCGTGCCTCGTTGGAGAAGCTTCAGCTCAACGATGCCTCGCTGACTTTCCAGCCTGAATCGTCGGCCGCGCTCGGCTTCGGCTTCCGTTGCGGCTTCCTCGGCCTCCTGCATATGGAAATCATACAGGAACGCCTCGGACGCGAGTTCGACATGGATGTCATCACCACAGTCCCCAACGTTTCCTACAAGGTCTTCGACAAAAAGGGGAACGAGACTGAGGTGCACAACCCTTCCGGGCTTCCCGAACCCACGCTCATTGACCATATCGAGGAGCCTTACATACGCTCAACGATCATCACCCAGGCCGACTACATAGGTCCTATCATGACGCTTTGCCTCGGCAAACGCGGCGAGCTTGTGAAGCAGGAGTACATCTCCGGCAACCGTATGGAGATAACTTTCGATATGCCGCTCGGCGAAATCGTGATTGACTTCTATGACAAGCTGAAGAGCATTTCGAAAGGATATGCTTCATTCGACTATCATCTTCATGATTTCCGTCCGTCAAATCTCGTGAAGCTCGACATCCTTCTCAATGGCGAAAGCGTGGATGCGCTTTCCACCCTGACGCATGCCGACAATGCAGTCCGTTTCGGACGGCGCATGTGCGAGAAGCTCAAGGAGCTGATTCCCCGCCAGCAGTTCGACATCGCCATCCAGGCGGCAATCGGCGCCAAAATAATAGCCCGTGAGACCATCAAGGCTGTGCGAAAGGATGTTACCGCCAAATGCTACGGCGGCGACATATCGCGTAAGCGCAAGCTTCTGGAGAAGCAGAAGGCCGGCAAGAAACGCATGAAGCAGATCGGTTCGGTGGAAGTGCCGCAGAAGGCATTCCTTGCCGTGCTCAAACTGGACTGATTCAGGCTACCACATACGAACGAACGAACAAAGTCTCTTCAAATCTTTTCAACAACCCAAAATTTTACGTTCGTTATGGCTAACGTGTTTTTCACATTCAAAAAAATCTTCAAGGATTATGCCAACGGCGGCAACATGCTGATGCTTGCCACCGTCCTGGCTTTGCTCGTGGTCAATCTTCCTTTCTCCACGGAGTCCTACAATTCGCTATGGACGCATGAGATGGCTCTCCAGATAGGCGACTTCAACCTCTTCAGCCACCACGGTGAGCCGATGAGCGTGATGGCGTTCATCAACGACGCGCTTATGGCCGTGTTCTTCTTTTCCGTGGGTCTGGAAATCAAGCGGGAAGTGCTTGTCGGCGAGCTTCATTCAGTACGCAAGGCCCTGCTCCCCATCATAGGCGCGTGCGGCGGCATGATCGTTCCGGTAACCGTCTTCTATCTCCTTGCCAAAGGGACAGACTATGTGAACGGATGTGCAATCCCTATGGCCACCGACATAGCCTTCTCGCTCGGCGTGCTGGCCATGCTCGGCAACAGGGTCCCTATTGGGCTGAAGGTGTTTCTGACCACGCTTGCGGTCGTGGACGACATCGGCGGCATACTTGTGATAGCCATCTTCTATTCTTCACACATAAACTACTGGATGCTTCTTGCAGCAGCCGGAATCTTGGTGGTGCTTGCCCTCGGGGGAGCTTTGCTCAAGATACAGAGCAAGATGTTCTATCTTATGCTCGGTGCCGTGGTGTGGTTCCTGTTCCTCAACGCCGGAATCCATCCTACCATAGCAGGTGTGCTTATCGCCTTCACCATCCCGGCCAAACCGGTCTATGCTCCTAAGAAGTACATTCAGACAATACGTACCAACATAGGATATTTCGATGAAGAGAATGACGAGACGCTAAACTCCCGCACCATCCTCAGCGATGAGCAGCTTGACCATCTGAAAGAAATCGAATCGGCCTCGGACAAGGTCATTTCACCGCTTCAGGACATGGAAGACTCTCTGCATCCGGTGGTGAACTACATTATCGTGCCGCTTTTCGCATTTGCGAATGCGGGGATATTCCTCGGCGACATGGACATATCGATGGCCTTCTCCGGCGTCAGCCTGGCCACTATGAGCGGCCTTGTGGTCGGTAAGTTCGTGGGCATCTTCATCTTCGCGTTCCTTGCCATCAAACTCGGACTCGCGCCGATGCCCAAGGGGGGCAACTGGGCGCGTATGGCATCAATATCGATGCTCGGCGGCATAGGCTTCACTGTATCGCTCTTCATCGCAAACCTGTCGTTCGGCACAGGCGACCCGGCTCTATCCTTAATGCTTAACGAATCGAAGCTCGGCATCCTGATAGGCTCGCTTGTGGCAGGCATACTCGGCTGGCTCATGCTGCACCTCACTCTCCCGAAAGCTCCCCAGCCACAGGAAGACGCATGATGAAACGTGCCTGAAAAGACAAAAACCCAAAAAAGGAGACCGTGGCAGGTCTCCTTTTTTGGGTTTTTGTCGGGATTTTGTCAGAGGCGGGAAGGCGGAGGGCCGGGATTGCCGCGAGGCGGACGTTGTCCGCCTTGGCGAAGGCCGGGAGGAGGGCCGGGGAAGTCGCCGTGTGGCATTTCCTGCGGATTGATTTTCGAGCTTCCTCCCTTGCCAAGCGTGCTGAATTTCCACGTGATGCCGAACATGAAATAGCGTGTGAGATTGTTTGTCTCGCTGTCAGAGATGAGGTTGGCGTTCACAGTGCGGCTTATGTTCTTGCTTTGGTGCAGTATGTCGTTGGCCCGTGCGAAAACGGTCAGAGACCTGTCGCGGAGCATGGAGTATGAAATCTCCGCGTTCCAGAGCCATTGGGTGGAGTTGAAGCCGTCGAGATAGCCGGATGAGGCGGAGAAATCGAGGTCGGTTGAGACGTTCAGCCCGAACGGGAGCGTAAGCGTCGCGTCGGCTGTGAAACCATACGTGTGGGTGGTACGCTTGGGCTGCCGGGGAAGCGAGTTCGTGGCAAGGCCGAGCGTATACGCCGGGTTCACGGTCATCTGAAACACGTCGTTGGAATATGTGATGCCGAAACGCGGATTGAGCATAAGGTTGCCGCTGCGGTTGAAGTCTCCGTTGATGTATCCGGCATTGTTGGAGTATCTGGCAGAGAGATGCGCGTTCATACGCCAGTGGCGTGCTGATATCGGACGTGATATCATCCCCATACCGAATATGGAGAAGTTGCCGTTGACGTTGGCGTATGTCGTGGTGCGCACTCCTGTGGTCGGGTCGGTGGTGGTGCGGTTCGCTACGCTGTTGAGGGCATACGAGGCGTTTAAGACGGCGAAGACCGACTGTTGGCGTTCAGCATTGAAGTCGTTGAAGTGCATCATGACGGATTGCGTGAAAGTCGGTTTCAGCTCAGGGTTGCCGACCGTGATGTGGAGCGGGTTGCTGACGTCGGCCACAGGCTGGAGTGCGCTCAAGGATGCCTCCGAGGTACGCGCACGGTAGTTTGCCGAAAGGCTGCGGGTCTTTGAGAACCGCCAGCGCAGACGGGCGTAGGGAGCTATGTTCCATACACGCCGAGCCGGTATGTCGCGCTCGCTGCTGATAAGGTCTTTGCTCGATGACTGTGAAGGCGCGAACACCATTCCGGCCTCAAGGTTGAAGTCCTTGCCCACTTTCTTGTAGCCCACCTGCATTTCCTGAGAGAAGAAGGAATTGCGGAAACGGTTGGAAAGATTCGGGTCGGCTTCAGCTCCTTCGGGAGCCTTCGTCGGGAACTGAGGAAGAAGACCGAATTCGTCAGAGGCAAGGTCATAAGTCAGCTTGTCGGCATTGTTGGCCTTGTAGTTCATCTTATATGCCACGGTAAGGAAGTTTCCCTTGGACACGTCGCCAAGCGGCTCAGTCCATGTCAGGCGTCCTCCGAAAGTGTTGTTCCATTGCTTCGAGTCCATGAAGCGGTAGAGGTCTTCGTCATCATCCTTCGACAGGCAATATACGAGTTCGGAGAGCGACGTGGAGTATTGGCGCGTGTTGGAGAAACTGTAGTTGAGCTGGACGGAGAATGAGCGTCCCGGCCGCGAAGGGAAATTGTGGTTGAAAATCAGTTCTCCGTTGGCCTGGAAGCTTGTGCCTTTGTTTGCACGCTGGCTTTCCTGACTGTTTACGAACGAACGCAGTGCGTCGCCGGCACGCAGGAACGACGTGTCCATACTTTCAGACCGGCGTGAGCTGAACGAAAAGCGCGGACGGAAATCAAGCGTATTGTTGCCGTCGATTTTCCACTGCATACGGAAGTCGGCACGGAGATTGTGCCCCTTGTCCCTCGACCTGGAGCCTTCGTTGAAGAATGAAGTCGAATCGGGAAAAAGATACTGCGTAGCCGTCTTTGTGCGTGTGTCGCGGTCGGAATAGCTGTACATCACGTTTCCTCCTATGCGTAACCTCTCTCCGTTGCCCACATTGAAATTGAATCCGAGCCGACGGCTTGTGAGCAGTCCGCCGCTGCCTCCTCCGAAACTCATGAACCGGCCTCCCCCGATGTCTGAAAAACCCATATCGTTGACGTTGTTGAGCCCGCCGAGCAGCGTGAACTGGTTGCCGTTCTGGAAACGGTTGATGACGAACGACCCGTTGTAGTGCCTGTCAGTGCCGTAAGATGCGCTCACGTTGCCGAACCATCCGTTCTGGCGGTCTTTCTTCACGGTAAGATTGATTACAGTCTCCTCTTCTCCGTCATCGACTCCGGTGAGCCTCGCCAGGTCGCTCTTGCGGTCAACCACCTGCACCTTCTCCACCATATCTGACGGCAGGTTTTTGGAAGCCATTTTAGGGTCGTCGTTGAAGAACTCCTTCCCGTCCACGAGTATTTTCGTAACGCTCTTGCCACCGGACGTTATAGAGCCGTCGGAACCTACCTCCACGCCCGGAAGCTTCTTTAGAAGTTCCTCCACAGTGGCGTTTGGGGCAGTCTTGAAGGAACCGGCATTGAATTCAATCGTGTCCTGCTTGGCCACTACCGCCGTCCGGACTCCCGTAACCACAGTTTCCTGGAGCATCGTCCCTTGTTCATTTGCCTGTATTGTTCCGAGATCGGCCATATGAGCGGAATCAGGAAGGCTTATGTCGCGGCTCACCGTGTCCATTCCGAGGAAAGTGGCCTGCAGCTCGTATTTCCCGGCATCGAGTCCGGAAAATGAAAATGCCCCGTCGGCATCGGCAAGGACACTGGCCGTTTTTTTGACGGAGTCGGAAATGCACCGTATGGAGACGATTGCACCGGCGAGCGGTTCGCCGGAAGAGTCGGCGATTCGGCCTTTCACGGTTGCGGCAAGTGCAGCCGCCATTCCTGTGGCGACGATTGCGAGCGATACTGATGTTTTTCTGAAATTCATAGAGGAATCTTTTGGCAGTTACGGAATTATGACCGACAAATCCATTGAAAAGTTTAATCGTCTGCCAAATTAATCAGCTTTTGAACCTCGCTCTTCACCAAACGTTATAGTTTTAAAAAGGGAAAACCGAAACCATAAAACATCTTAAAAAGTTATGAAAAGAACACTCACATTTGTCTGCTGCTTGCTTGCCGTGGGCATCGCATTCTCGCAGAAAGTGGCAAAAAACGAAGTCAAGGCTCTACAGTCGTTCCTTGCCCAGCCGTCGGCAAAGGGAGGCACCAACGCCCAGGCCCTCGGCATAACCGACCTCGGCAATCCGTCTTCCTGGGAAGGTGTTACGGTAACAGACGGTTCGATAACAGCAATAAAATGGGACAGAAAACATCTCGGAGGTTCGCTCAACCTGAACGGTTTCAAGAATCTTGCTTCCGTTGACATAAGCGACAATCATATAAAGACCGTTTCTCTCACCCAGCTTCCGGCTCTTGTAAGCATCAACGCCGGCAAGAATTCAATCACGGAAGCCGTGATCACAGGCTGTCCGCAACTTCAGGTAGTTAAGTTCAACCGCAACCATCTCTCAAATCTTGACCTCAGCGACGTGCCTTTCCTGAAGAGCCTCAATGTGGCACAGAACCAGGTGCCTGAACTCGACGTCTCGAACGCCGTCAATCTCAAATACCTCAACTGCATGAGCAACCGCCTTGAGAAGCTCACTCTTACAGGATGCCAGTCGCTCAAGACGGTATACGCAGGCTACAACCATTTGACGGAGATAATCACCGCAGGGCTCGTAAGTCTGGAGAACCTTAACCTCAACTCCAACATGCTTCAGAAGCTTTACATACAAGACCTTCCGGCATTGGTTACCCTTTTCGCGAGCGACAACCATACTACCGAATTTGCGGCCAACAACTGCCCACAGCTGTATGACCTGTGGATGCCGTACAACGACCTTACTGCCGTAAGCATAGACGGATGCCAAAACCTCGGAATGGTCAACCTTTCCTGGAACGACCTGCAGACCTTGGATCTTTCCGGACTCAATTTCCTCCAACGCGTCAATGTGAGCAACAACCAGCTCATCACGCTCAACGTCAGCTTCTGCCCTCAGCTCCAGTACCTCAACATTTCTGACAACGACCTTCTTGAAGACCTGACGACCGAAGGCGACTCGATGCTCCGTCAGGTGGTAGGCGAATGGAACGACTACGACCTCCCTGACTGACAGCTTTTCGACAACCTCATGCATAGGCCGATGTGAATTAAGACTTAAGATTCACATCGGCCTATGCATTTACCCTGTATTCCATTGACCCTTATAATCAAAATCCGCGTTCCAAAACAATCACCATACAAACGTCGGACTGACGTAACGGGCTGGGAAACAGAAAGGAGAGGCCGCTTCCACCACGGCCTCCCCGACGATTCCACTATAAACTATATCTAACTAAACTTAAACCGTACCCAAAACTTCCTCACGGAACCCGTGGGCACTTTCCTTATTGCTTTTGTATCTTTCAAACGTTCCTGCAGAGCCGTATGTTGCACTATTTATACCAGTTTATGTTTATTCAACATGCCTTAACAGAAAGCCATCCACAAATGCCCGATTGCTAATTTTGGTGAAGTCAAAACTCTGCATTTTCTTATACCAAAACTTTTTAGTAATTTTGTGGCGTAAGCTACAGATCAATGACAGAACAAGATTCAAAAGCAAGGCTTTGGGAGACGGTGGCTGCCGCCACCCGTTTCTGCCTCGCGCTCGAAAACGCGCGTGAGTCGGAAAAAAGCGAATTCGTGGCCGAAATGCTCGGCTGCCTGCCACGCCTCTACATCCTTTTCAGCGAGACAGAAGAGGAAACTCCGGAAAATGACAATCTCTCGTTCATGGCCTCTTATGTGGATGAAGACTATTACGAAAGCATCCGGCGCAGCACAGAGGCCCTGCTCGGACCTGACGACACTTTCCTCGAGACTTTTGAAGAGGACATGAAATTCAGCGACACCCCGATAGCCTCTTCGGTGTCGGAATGCCTCGCCGACATTTTCCAAGACCTATACAATTTCGTGGCCAACGTGAAAGAGTCGGAAGGCGAATCCCTCGCCGGTGCGTTCCGCGAATGCCAGGAGAATTTCGTCGCTTATTGGAGCCGCACGCTCTGCAACGTGATGCGTCCGCTCAACCAAATCCGCTACGGCCAATGACCGCAGTGGAAACCGAAACCACAGAACTGAAAGCCCGGGCGGATTCAACGCCCCTAAAACATAGAACAAAAACCACTGAATAATATGGACATAAACCGCCTTCTCAAATGGCTCGACAGCTCGACATGCAACTTTCTCGCAGTCGAAACAATACGTAAAGAACTCGACAACGCCGGATTCGTCCGTCTGCGTCCGGAAGACGCATGGAACCTCAAAAAGGGCGACCGCAGGTATATCACCAAGAACGACAGTGCGGTCTTCGCATTCATCGTGGGAGAAGAGTCGCCTGCAGAGGCCGGATTCCGTATAGTTTCCGCCCACAGCGACTCACCTTGCTTCAAAATCAAGCCCAACGCGGAAATCTACGGCGACGGCGGCGTGGTGAGCCTCAACGTGGAAAAATACGGCGGAGGAATACTCTACACATGGTTTGACCGTCCGCTTTCAATTTCAGGACGCGTGATGACCGCCGGAGAAGATGCGCTCCACCCCGTTACACGATTCGTCGATCTCAAGCGTCCGGTAGCTTTCATCCCGCATCTTGCCATCCATTTCAACCGTGGAGTAAACGAAGGCAATCCCCTCTCTGTGCAGAAAGACATGAAGCCTGTAGTGGGATTCTACGACGAGGAGACCATAAAAGACCAGAAAGCCAAAGGAGGCATAATCAAGATGCTCGTGGCCGACAATCTCGGCATCCGTCCGGAAGACATTCTTGAATACGAACTTTGCCTCTATCCTCTCGAACCGGCCGCCACCGCCGGCAATGACAACGAGTATTTCCAGTCGGCACGCATCGACGACCTGTCTATGGCCTATGCCGGACTGGAAGCACTGCTCAACACCGCAGACACGGCAACCGGATATACGCGCATCGTGGCCGTATTCGACAACGAGGAGACGGGGTCCGGCACCAAACAGGGAGCCGCATCTCCCGTTCTGGCCGAGATGATGCAACGCATCACGGCTTCATTCGACGGAGAACCGCAGGAACAGTATTTCCGCGCCGTAGCCAACAGTTTCATGATATCTGCCGACGACGCGCACGCTTGGCATCCCAACTACAACGAAAAGTATGACCCGACCAACCATCCAGTGATCGGAGGAGGCCCTGTAATCAAAATAAACGCCAACTGCAAATACATGACCGACGCCCAGGGTGCCGCCGTGTTCCGCCAGCTATGCAACGAAGCCGGTGTGAAATGCCAGTATTTCGTCAACCACAGCGACGTGGCCGGCGGCTCCACGCTCGGCAACATACTGACATCGCAGATTCCGCTCAACGGCGTCGATATGGGCTGCGCGATATGGGCCATGCACTCGGCCCGCGAGACTGCCGGAGTGGCCGACCACTTCGACACAGTCCGTGTATTCTCCACCTTCTTCGGAGCATAGAAAAACCGTCGTCAAACAAATGGAGAAGGGAACCATGCCATGGCACGGTTTCCTTCTTTTTGTTTTTTGACCTCACACGCACAACATTATAAACATATGATAATACGGCGGCCTTTGGCGGATTGACGATTTTTTCGTAATTTTGCAACCGCGTTATATGCGGTTTCGGAATCCATTGAACCAGAAATGCACATATAACCTTAACAGACAAGACAATAAACAAATTACCGAAATAAGTAATGGACGTAAAATTCGACAGACTCAACGACGTGAACGGTCGCATAACCGTTACGCTCGAAGAAGCAGACTACGCCGACAAGGTGAAGAAGCAGCTCAAAAACATCGCCAAATCGCACGCTGAGCCAGGCTTCCGTCCCGGACACACCCCCGCCGGACTCATCCAGAAGAAATACGGAACCGCCGTGAAATACGACGTGATCAACAAGGCCGTCAGCGACGCGCTGTACGATTACGTGAAGGAAAACAAGCTCCCTGTGCTGGGAAATCCTGTGCCTGAACGCAACGAGAACTTCGACATAAAGGATTCCACTTTCACTTTCGTCTTCAACGTGGGTCTCGCCCCTGAATTCGACACTCATGTGGACAAGAACCTCACAGTGCCTTACTACACCATCGAGGTTACAGACGAGATGATCGACAACCAGAGCAACGGAATGCGCCGCCGTATGGGCGAACAGGTGAAGGGCGACACAGTAGAACCCGACGCTCTCGTGAAAGGCGCCATCGTGGAACTTGACGCGGAAGGCAAGCCTCTTGAGGGAGGCGTGGCTCAGGAAAACGGAATCCTCGCACCCAAATACTTCAAGAGCGAAGAGCAGACCAAGCTCTTCGAGGGCAAGCACGTAGGCGACACTGTGGTCTTCAATCCATGGAACACCTGCGAAGGCAACCCGACCGAGCTTTCCTCGATGCTCAACATCGACAAGGACGACGTGGAAGCCCACAAGGGAGACTTCTCAATGGAGATAAAGGAAATAATAGTGCTCCGTCCCGCCGAGCTGAATCAGGAATATTTCGACCAGGTTTTCGGCAAAGACAAGGTGCACAATGAAGAGGAATACCGCGCAGCCCTCAAGGACATGATTGCCAACCAGCTCCGCGCAGACTCCAACTACCGCTTCACAATCGATGCCAAGGATGCAATCCTCAAAGCCATAGGCGAAATCGACCTTCCCGACGACATCCTGAAGGACTACCTCAAGATGCAGAACGAAAAGCTCACAGACGAGACCGCAGCCAAGGAATATGAAAAGGCCAAACCCGACCTCGTATGGCAGATAATCCGCGACCGCATCGCCGAAAAGCTCCAGATCAAGATTGAAGAGGAGGACATCAAGAACGTTGCGAAGCTTATGGCACGCAACCAGTTCGCACAGTACGGCATGACTTCCGCTCCTGAAGACGCAATCGACCGTCTCGCCTCCGACATCCTCAAGGACAAGAAGGCCCACGAGCGCATCATAGACCAGACTTTCGACATGAAGCTGTACGAAGGCATCAACAATGCCGTTACGCTCGACAACAAGACTGTAAGCGTAGAGCAGTTCAACGCGCTCTTCGCACCCGCCGAAGAGGCATAAACGGACTTTTCCCTAAAACAATCGAGAGGCATACGGAATCCGTATGCCTCTCGTATTTTTACGCTTGTCTATATATGCGCGGTGAATCGCTTCCCCGTCTTGGCGGCTGACCCCAAGAATTTCAGTCAGCGGGAACGGTATCAGCGAAATGAGCCTCCCGGAGCTTAGCGTCGGCATAGGCTGCATCTACGATGAACTTCTCCACAGGATTCGACGGCACTTCATACATGGCATCGACCATAATGGTCTCCACAATGGAGCGCAGGCCGCGTGCCCCGAGCTTGTATTCTATCGCCTTGTCCACAATGAGGTCAAGCGCATCGTCGGTGAATTCCAGTTCCACGCCGTCGAGCTTGAACAGACGCTTGTATTGACGCGTGATGGCGTTCTTAGGCTCCACGAGAATGCGCCGCAATGCCTCGCGGTCGAGAGGATTGAGGCTCGTCAGGATAGGAAGACGGCCTATGATTTCAGGGATGAGGCCAAAGGATTTGAGGTCTTGAGGAAGCACGTACTTCATCAGGTTGTCGCGCTCATGCTTCTTCTTGGAGGCATCCTGTCCGTAGCCTACCATACGGTGGTTGAGACGGGCGGCAATCTTGCGCTCTATGCCGTCAAACGCCCCTCCGCAGATGAAAAGGATGTTCTTTGTGTCCACCGGAATCATCTTCTGGTCAGGATGCTTGCGGCCGCCCTGCGGCGGCACGAGCACCACGCTTCCCTCGAGAAGCTTAAGAAGCCCTTGCTGCACACCTTCGCCGCTCACGTCGCGCGTAATCGACGGATTGTCGCTTTTGCGGGCTATCTTGTCGATTTCGTCGATGAAGACTATTCCACGCTGGGCGCGTTCCACGTCATAATCGCACGCCTGGAGCAGACGCGTCAGAAGCGACTCTATGTCCTCGCCCACATATCCCGCCTCGGTGAGCACGGTAGCGTCGACTATGGTGAAAGGCACATCGAGCAGACGGGCTATCGACTTGGCAAGCAATGTCTTCCCCGTACCCGTAGGCCCCACCATCACGATGTTGCTCTTCTCTATGTCGACATCCATATCCTCATCGTCGCGGTTGGCCTTGGGGTCGTCCATTTCGGCTATACGCTTGTAATGGTTGTAGACCGCCACTGAAAGATACTTCTTGGCATCGTCCTGACCGATTACGTACTGATTCAGGAAATCGTTGATTTCCTTCGGTTTGGGAACGTCCTTCAGTTTTTTGCCGTCGCCGGAGTCCTCTCCCTTCTTCGCTTCACGGAGCTGATTGTCGCGAGCCTCGTCTATGAAGCGTATGCAGTCGGTGCAAAGGTCAAGACCGGGAAGGATCGCCACCACCGGAGTCGCTGCGGAATCCTCCGTGCCGCACATCGAGCATTTGCATTTTGATTTCTTCGCCATCGCCTATTTCTTCTTCTCGTTGACAAGAATCTTGTCTATCATACCGTATTCCTTGGCCTCACGAGCTATCATCCAGTAGTCGCGGTCGGAGTCTGCCTCCACTTTCTCGAACGGCTGTCCGGAATGGTCTGAGATGATGCGGTAAAGCTCCTCTTTGAGTTTGAGGATTTCGCGGGCGGTTATTTCGATGTCGGATGCCTGGCCCTGGATGCCGCCCATCGGCTGGTGGATCATGACACGCGAATGAGGAAGAGCAAAACGCTTACCCCGTTCTCCGGCCACAAGAAGCACTGCGGCCATTGAAGCGGCCATTCCGGTGCAGATGGTGGAAACGTCGGAATTCACATACTGCATAGTGTCATATATGCCCAGACCGGCATATACAGAACCGCCGGGTGAGTTGATATAGAGCGAAATGTCCTTGTCAGGGTCGGCAGAGTCGAGATAAAGGAGCTGAGCCTGTATGATGTTCGCGCTCTGGTCGGTAACCTGTGTGCCCATAAATATGATACGGTCCATCATAAGACGCGAGAACACGTCCATCTGAGTTACGTTGAGCTGGCGTTCCTCAAGGATGTACGGGTTGAGGTAGTCTGCCGAAGGAAGCGCTGTGGTGTTCACGGAAGCCGCCTGGCTGTTGATATGGCGCACATATCCGTCAAGCGTGTTGGAACTCATTCCGAGATGGTTGACGGCAAAATTTCTGAAGTCGTTGGTCATATTATAAGATTTAAATCGAGTCGGCCAAGTTCATGGCAAGCAAAGAGCATGGAGTTGAGAGTATTGCTTCCGAATGCCTGTCGAGCCGGTTCTTGAATTATAAAAACGGATATTCTGCAAAAAGCGTGCCAAAGTCAGATTAGGCAGGAATCTAAGAGGTTGTTTAAAAATCAATGTTAAATTTGAGGCGGCTGTCTTACAGATAAAATTCATCCAAGGCAAAGGAGCATAGCGGGCTATGCGACTGCGCCGCCGATGGATTTTAGCGGAAGAGAGCCGGACAATCAAGCATCATCGTGATTTTACAGCAAGAAAACCATAAATGAAGTTAAAGACCGGCCTGTTAAGAATGGAAGCATTGACTCGCATCTCCGGACATATATTTCCCTTTGGTTCAGTCATGAAGCCCGCTTCACTCCTGAACCTGCAGGAAAATCTCTGCTCCGGACCTGCGACCTCAAATTAACAGTCATTTTTAAACAGCCTCTAACTTTTCTTCAATGGCCTTGCGGTCGAGGTTCTGCCCTATTATCACAAGCTTTATCATACGGTCGCCGTATTCAGGATCCCAGTCGCGCGCAAGCCCCGGCTCATTCTTCATCATTTCATCAAGTTCCTCTTTCGGGGCGGTCGCAAACCACAGACCGGCACGCGTGAGCTTCTTCTGAGTCCCGGCCTGTTCAAACAGATAGGACATGTCGCGGTCGTGCTTGAAATAAACCACTCCTTTCGTCCTTATTATCTCCGGAGGCCAATTCTTTGCCACGAAATGGTCGAACTTGTTGAGGTCTAACGGACTGCGACGGTAATAGACAAAAGTCTGTATGCCGTATTCCTCCGCCTCTCCCTCGCCATGATGGTGGTGATGCCCGTCATGGCATTCATCTCCATGGCAGTGTTCCTCTTCCGGATGTCCCTCAAGCTCCTGCACCCAAGCCGCCGAAGTGGCCACTTTTCCAAAATCGAAAAGACGCGTATCTATGATTTCCCGCAGGTCTATGTCGGCATAGTCGCATTCAAGCATCCTCGCTTTGGGCTGTATGGCACGCAGAATGGCACGGATACGTCCGGCATCCTCCTTGCCGACCTCCGAAATCTTGTTCAGGATTATGACATTGCAGAATTCCACCTGCTCTATTATCAGGTTCTCTATGTCTTCCTCGCCTATCCCTTCACGGGCAAGCCTGCCGCCGCAGTCGAATTCGTCTTTGAGACGCAAAGCGTCCACAACCGTGGCTATGCAGTCGAGACGCGGTATGCAGCCGTCGCTGTACTTGGCTTCAAGAGCCGGAATCGAACATATCGTCTGCGCTATAGGAGCAGGTTCGCAGATTCCGCTCGCCTCAATCACAATGTAGTCGAACCTGCCTGAACGGGTGAGTTCCGACAGCTGCTCTACAAGATCCATCCTCAGGGTGCAGCATATGCAACCGTTCTGAAGAGCCACGAGGTCGGAATCATCATCCTTCTGTCCCACTATTCCCTCTTTCTGGATAAGGGACGCGTCAATGTTAACCTCGCCTATGTCGTTGACCATAACGGCAAACCGTATTCCACGCTCATTCGACAGAATGCGGTTGAGGAGTGTGGTCTTTCCGCTGCCGAGGTATCCGGTCAGCAGAAGCACCGGTATTTCTTTCTTGTGTTGTTCCATTTATTTGATTGATGATAAGGCGTGAAAGCCTGACATATTCAACGAAATTTCCGCCGGACTTGTTTATCCGGCGGAAACCTTATACTTAGAGAATGTCCTAACCGTTGTCCTGATTTCTTACGAACACGCACTGAAACCAACCCGGTCAAACAAAGCCTGACACCTAAAACCTGCCCCCTTGGCGGTTTCGCATCTGCTTCATCATCTTCATCGGGTTCTTCATCGTAGTGGCCATATGCATCATCTTGCGCGTCTGGTCGAACTGCTTCAAAAGGCGGTTCACGTCCTGCATCGACGTTCCGGAACCCTTAGCGATGCGCTGCCTGCGGCTCGCGTTGATTATTTCAGGATTCTGACGCTCCTTCGGTGTCATGGACTGTATTATCGCCTCTATGCCCTTGAAAGCGTCATTGTCGATGTCAATGTCCTTTATGGCCTTTCCGAGACCCGGAATCATAGACGCCAGATCCTTGATGTTGCCCATCTTCTTGATCTGATGTATCTGCTTGAGGAAATCGTCGAAGTCGAATTTGTTCTTCCTTATCTTCTCGTTGAGCTTCTCGGCCTCCTTCTGGTCATATATTTCCTGGGCCCGTTTGGCAAGCTCCACTATGTCGCCCATGCCGAGGATGCGGTTGGCCATGCCCTCGGGGTTGAACTCCTGAAGGTCTTCCATCTTCTCGCCGATTCCGACGAATTTGATCGGCTTGTCCACCACTGTGCGGATGGAAAGGGCCGCGCCGCCACGGGTGTCGCCGTCGAGCTTCGTCAGAATCACCCCGTCGAAGTCCAGTCGGTCGTTGAATTCCTTGGCAGTGTTGACCGCGTCCTGACCCGTCATCGAGTCCACCACGAAAAGCGTCTCCTGGGGATTGACAGCTTTCTTGATGCGCTCTATCTCGTCCATCATCTGCTCGTCTACGGCAAGGCGGCCGGCCGTGTCTATGATCACGAGGTCGAGATGGTTGTCTTTGGCGTGGCGGATGCCGTTGAGGGCAATTTCCACAGGATTCTTGTTGTCGTCCTCGCTATAGACAGGGACATCGATCTGGGAGGCAAGAACCTTCAGCTGCTCTATTGCCGCAGGACGGTACACGTCGCCGGCAACAAGGAGCGGACGCTTCCCCTTCTGTGACTTCAGCTTGCGTGCAAGCTTGGCTGTGAAAGTGGTCTTACCGGAACCCTGCAGGCCCGACATGAGAATCACCGTCGGGTTTCCGGAAAGATTCAAAGGAGCCTCGTCGCCGCCCATGAAAGCCGCAAGCTCCTCATGGACAATCTGAATCATCTTTTCCTTCGGCTTAAGGGCATTGATGACGTTCTGTCCGATGGCCTTCTGCTTCACGTTGTCGGTGAACTGCTTGGCCACCTTATAGTTCACGTCGGCGTCAAGAAGCGCGCGGCGCACGTCCTTAAGTGTCTCGGCGATGTTTATCTCGGTGATTCGGCCTTCGCCTTTGAGTATTTTGAAAGAGCGTTCAAGCCGCTCTGAAAGATTCTGAAACATGGTCGGTTTTGTCTTAGGGTGTGTCTAAAATGCCTTATAGCCTGTTGGTGTCGGAATCCGGGAAAATCACGGTCGGCTCGTGGACACGGGCCTCTTCCGGCGTCATCATGGCATAAGTCATTATGATTATTATGTCTCCTGGCTGGGCTTTGCGCGCCGCCGCCCCGTTGAGGCACACGACTCCGCTGCCCCGCTCTCCGGCAATCGTGTATGTGTCGAAGCGTTCTCCGTTGTTGTTGTTCACAATCCACACGCGCTGGCCTTCAAGTATTCCGGCCGCGTCAAGGAGGTCCATATCAATGGTGATGCTTCCTATGTAATTGAGATTCGCCTCGGTAACCTTGACCCGGTGAATCTTCGATGTCATCATTTCTATAAGCATGGCTTGAAGCAATGGTTGATGAGAAAACGGACGATGTCAGGCATCGGCCGGACGTCGGTAAGTGATGTTGTCTATCAGACGCACGTCGCCGCAATAGACAGTGATGCATCCCACTATGTAGTCGGAATCGCCCCAGTCTTCCACGGCACGCAAGGAATAGCCGTCCACTATCTCGAAATACTCAACACGCATGAAAGGCCGGGCATTAAGATGCTCCACCACGGAGTCTTTGGTCGCGGCCACTGAATGCCCTTGCGAATGCTCTACGCTACGGGCAAGGGTGCGGTATATCTCCGGAGCGGCGGCCCGCTGCCCCTCCGTGAGCAGCGCGTTACGGCTTGAAAGGGCAAGGCCGTCGGCTGCGCGGCATATCGGACAGCTGACGATTTCGACGTCCAGCCCCTCAGTCTTGGCCATACGGCGTATCACGGCGATCTGCTGGAAATCCTTCTCGCCGAAATATGCGCGGTCTGGAGCCACCATCCTGAACAGTTTGCTGACAATCAATGCCACTCCTTGAAAATGGCCGGGACGGAATTTCCCTTCCATCACCTCGGCCACATCGCCAAGGTCGAAGACATGCTCTTCCGTGGCCCGACGCAGTCCGTCGGGATAAACCTCCTCCACCGAAGGGGCGAAGACGGCATCCACACCAGCGGCCTCAAGAAGCCTGAAATCATCAGCCTCCTTGCGCGGATACGTGGCGAGATCATTCGGGTTGTTGAATTGCGTAGGGTTGACAAACACGCTTGCCACAACTGCGTCGCCGTTTCCGACGGCAGCCTTCACAAGAGATAAGTGGCCGTCATGGAGCGCGCCCATAGTCGGGACAAGCCCCACTTTGTGTCCTGCGGCCTTGAGCGCCTCGACATGCGCCTGAAGATTCGTTACTGTACGTAGAACTTTCATTATATCTTTGGCTGTCAGACCGTTGACCCCAACACATACCGGAACTTCCGAAAGGCCAGCGGCATTCAGCAATGATTCAGGGTGCAAAATTAATCAAAAGTGGTAATATATTTTCGGCCTTGGATGAAAAAATTCATAATACCAACGATAAATGCAGAGTCCAACAGCAAATGCAAATTTATGCAACCTTATCGAAAAAACGCTTCTTTGGAGTGTCGAAGTCAATTTTCTCCCGTGGACGACGGTTGAGTTTCTTTTGTATCTCCATAATTCGTTTGTCTGAAAAGTCATCAAAATTGGACTTTTTAGAGATAT
>CAJSYI010000019.1 GCA_910573745.1 Muribaculaceae bacterium
ATATCTCTAAAAAGTCCAATTTTGATGACTTTTCAGACAAACGAATTATGGAGATACAAAAGAAACTCAACCGTCGTCCACGGGAGAAAATTGACTTCGACACTCCAAAGAAGCGTTTTTTCGATAAGGTTGCATAAATTTGCATTTGCTGTTGGACTCTGCACTTCTTCGGATTCTTGTTTCAAGTCGTATTTTGGCTCACTTTAGGGACGGCGATGGTCAAAGTTTTCGGTTTTAGCCAAGAAACATCTTCCCTAAATGCCTGTCTTAGCTTTGTCAATGGAAGATGGTTCGTTCCTGCATACATTGCACTTTATATCATATCACCAATCTTGAATGAATTCATTAATAATTCTCAGACAAAGAACCTTGGGCGATATGTTCTTTGTTTCTACATATTCAGCACTTTGTTTGGATACCTTCTGGTTTCAGATGAATTCAATGGAGGCATGAGTCTAATCAGTCTCATCGGGATTTATTTGACTGGAGCTTATTTGAGGCGTGAGGATTCGGTTTTCAACCGTTTCTCGGCAAGACAATGCTTTATGTCGTTCTCGGCAATCGCTGTCTTATTGGTTGTTATCAGTACAGGTTTGCTGACAATGGGAATTTCAAAATCAATTTTCGGTTATTTGAATCCATTGATTATCATACAGTCAGTTTTTCTGTTCCTTACATTCCGAAACCTGAAAATCGGCAATATCAAATACATAAACTGGATTGCAGCTTCCGCATTTGCAGTGTATCTTTTCCATATGCATCCTTTAATCCGCCCGCATTATACACTAACATGCAAGTGGATTTCAGACCAAGGAGCATATGCTCCAATTCTGGTGATATTGTTTTTCATTACCATATTCATATTCTGCACTCTTGTCGACAAAGTGCGTATATACATTTTTGACAAAGTTTTCAAGTTAATAAGCCACAAGAAGGTCTCACTGGAAATATCACATCGATGAAGATACTGTTGGTACACAACAACTACGGGAAACGTTCGGGCGAAGAGGCCGTAGTGGACAAGATGGATGCCATATTCAAGAGTATCGGCCACGACGTCGCGCAGCTCCGGATGACCACCGAAGGCGTGCGCGAGTCCGTGGCGGGAAAGGTACGCGGCTTTCTCTCCGGAATGTATTCGCCCGGTGGAGTGAAGGCTATGCGCGACGCGTTGCGGCGCGAAAAGCCAGATGTGGTCAATGTCCACAACCTCTACCCTTTCATTTCCCCTGCGGCATTGTTCGAATGCAGGAAGGCAGGCGTGCCGGTAATAATGACCATCCACAATTTCAGGCTGATATGCCCAACAGGACTCTTCATGCGCAACGGCCGCCCATGCGAAGAGTGCCTCGACCGGCACGACGAATGGGGATGCTTCGCGCACAACTGCGAACACTCACGACTGAAATCCACCGGATATGCCCTACGCAACTTCGTGGCACGCAAAACCGGCGCGTTCAGCGAATGCGTGTCGGTTTTCTCATGCATCACCGACTTCCAGCGTCGCAAACTCATTGAATACGGCTTCCCGGAAGACCGAATCATAGTAACCCCGAACCCGATGGACATTTCTTCTGAGGAGAAGCCTGCATCCCCGGGTGATTACATAGGTTTCTGCGGCAGGATAAGCGAAGAGAAAGGGGTTGACCTCATCATCGAGGCGGCACGCCGCAATCCGTCTGTCCGCATCAGGCTCGCAGGGGAAGTCAGGGATGAGGGCCTTGTCAGCAATTTGCCGGAAAACGTAAAAATCGTCGGATTTCTTTCAGGAAACAGTCTGACTGACTTTTACCGCAATTCCAGGTTTATGCTTATGGCCTCGAAATGGTACGAAGGCTTCCCGATGGCTATCCTCGAAGGAGCCAGATACCGCAAGGCCACAATAGGCCCCGACCACGGAGGCTTTTCCGAAATCATCGGCAAAGGCGAAGAAGCCATAGGACTGTTGTTCCGCCCGGGCGACATCGACGACCTCAGCGCAAAAGTGACATACCTCTGGGACAATCCTTCAGAATGCCTGCTTCTCGGCGAAAAGGCCCACAAAAAGCTCATCAACCGATACTCCACAGAAGTCATCGCCCGCCGATGGCAACAAACGCTTAATCAAACCATAAACAAAAACGGCACCGCATAGCATCAATACCATACAACATCAAAAATGCTGTTCAACTCGTTTGTATTCATCTTTCTCTTCCTGCCCATTACATTCATTGCTTATTACGGGCTTAATCGCCTCAAACTTTATCAATGGGCAAAATCAGTGCTGGTAATCGCATCGTTGGCATTCTATGCATATTTCAATTTATCCTATCTACCCATAATGGTAGCGTCAATCGTCGTGAACTACGGCATAGGGATGGCACTGAACCGTGGAGGAAGCCTGTTGAAACTGAAGACGATGCTGACTATAGGCATTCTTTTCAACATCGGGCTTTTGGGATACTTCAAATATACCGATTTCTTGATTGAGAACATAAATGCGGCGTTCAGCACATCATACGCCCTGAAAAACATACTTTTGCCATTGGGAATAAGCTTCTTCACATTCCAGCAGTTGGCTTTCGTAATAGACTCATACAAGGCCGCCAAGACAACAGTTGGAAATATGTCGGCGAATACCCCCCCGCAAAGCAAATCAATACCAGGATTTCTCGATTACTGCAATTTTGTAACATTCTTCCCGCAATTGATTGCCGGTCCAATAGTGCTTCCAGAAGAGATGTTGCCTCAGTTCGAGAATGAACGCAACAGACACCTGAACAGCAGAAACATACTCGACGGCCTGTACATCTTTGCAATGGGACTTGTAAAGAAAGTCTTGATTGCCGACTCTATCGCGGTTTTCGCCAACGCTGGTTTCATGCTGGCAGAAAAAGGAGGCCTGACAATGGCCGAGGCATGGTTGACCTCTCTGAGCTACACATTCCAGCTATATTTCGACTTCTGCGGATATTGCGATATGGCAATAGGAATAGGCCTGTTATTCAACATCAAATTGCCGCTTAACTTCGATGTACCTTACAGAGCCACCAATTTCCAGGATTTCTGGAGACGATGGCATATGACCCTCAACAGATTCCTCACCCAATACCTCTACATCCCGCTCGGAGGCTCAAAGACAGGAAAGGCCAGAACTTATCTCAACATACTGATTGTATTCTTCATAAGCGGTCTGTGGCACGGTGCAGGATGGACTTTCATAATATGGGGGATATGCCACGGAATAGGGGTTATGATTTGCCGGGCTTGGCACAAAGGCGGATGCAGATTGCCCGACTGGCTCGGAATGTTCATAACTTTCTTCTTCATCAACATCCTGTGGGTGATATTCCGTGCCGACAATATGACGATTGCATGGAACGTGATCCGCTCAATGTTCGACAACACATCGCTGCGCCTGACGGAGAACCTGACAAGCAATCTCCCTTCGATACTGCCTAACACCATAAATATGCTAATCCTTTTTGCTGCAATTCTTTTGGCATTCATAGGGCCGTCGGCATACTCCATAATGACCAATGAAAAAACGTCTTTACGAACCAAACAGGCATTGGCCATCATGGGAATAACCGTCTCGATATTCTTCGTTTCCAGAGTCGTTACATTCCTATACTTCAATTTCTGATTTCATGGCAAGGAAAATAGCTATACAGACGCTGGTCATAATCATTGTTCTGCTCGCTGCGATAGCAGGATTCATAATATGGGCAGACCCTTACCAGCAATACAGGGCAAGCGACGATTTTGTAGGAAACCAACGGTTGGAAATCCCGGGAGTGGCCCGGAACCATGACTACAACGCCGCCATAATGGGGTCGTCGATGGTCATGAACCATTCTCCGGAACAAATCGATTCCCTGTTCGGATGGAGAACGTACAACTTCAGCTTCATGGGGGCGACCCACGATGATTTTGGCATAGCCCTGCCGTTCATAATCAAGCAAGGCAAGGTCAAGCATATAATATTTGACATTGACTACTTCACCTACGCCTCCAAGGAAAAGAGAATGGCCGAATATCTTTGGGATGACAACATATTAAACGACGTATCCTACTGGTTCAACTACACGTCCTTGGAACACGCCATCCAAAAGCTACGCAACCCGATAAAGCGCAAGAACCTATATAATTTCCATGACGAGGAAACAGAGGCCAAGGTCTACGACAGCTATTCAAAAGCAATCGGCGGAGAAGGTTTTGATTCCCGCATCTACGATATGGGACACAACGCAATGGCCATGAATTTTGACAATACGGTAGGACATGCGATAAAAGCATCAAGCGGCAAAGTGGAATGGTTGCTGTTCTTCCCGCCATATTCAGCCGCCGAATATGCGCGGATAGAGCACTTCGGCCATCTTGAGGATTTTTTGAAACTTAGGAAACACATCGTTGACAACTACTGCACACTGCCAAACGTCAGGATGTTTGACTTCCAAGCAGACAAATCGATCGTATGCGACCTTAATCAATACAATGACACCCGGCATCATTCGCATGCCTACAACCGTATGACTGTTTCAGAAATGGAAAATGGCGGACATGGCATTTCTAAACGTAATATAGATTCCAACAACGCTGAGATACGACGGATCTCTTCCGAATTCATACGCTCTTATCATCAACGATGATATCTCAAAAAATTCATATATCCCCATCATACCATAAATGAATGGCAAGGTACTTCAACATTGACTACGAATTCGACCGCGACGAGGTGCACCGCCGCATCGCCCGCCGCATCGGCGACGGAAAGCCGGGCTATGTCTGCGTGGCCGACGGCGTGATCCTCGACATCGCGAACCGCGACGCCGGCTACCGGCGCGTGGTGGACGGCGGCATGTTCGCGCTCTGCGACAGCAGCTTCGTGCCTCTGTACATACGATGGATCTACGGCCTGCGTTATAACCAATACTGCGGCAGCCAGATCTTCCGCGACATCGTGGCCTCGCGCCGCTACCGGATGGCGTTCCTCGGCACGTCGCAGAAAACCCTCGACGGACTCCGCGACAACCTCCGGAGCCTGAATCCCGACGTGGATTCGATGCTCTTCTGCGAACTGCCGTTCCGCAACGTCGAAGACTTCGACTATCCTGCCATCGCCAAAATGGTGGCCGACGACGGAGCCGACATCATCTGGATAGCCCTCGGCGCGCCCAAGCAGGAAATCTTCATGCACCGGCTGGAGCCGCATCTCAGCCGGGGAGTGATGATAGCCGTAGGTGCCGCGTTCAAGTTCTTCAGCGGACAGGACGTGCGCCGCGCCCCGGAATGGATGGTGCGCCACCACCTCGAGTTCCTCCACCGCATATTCTCCGAACCCAAGAAACAGACGAAAAGGTGCGCGTGGATACTGCGCACGCTTCCGGGCCTGCTATGGCAGGAATACAGACGTAAACAACAAAACAGCAACATACAAAAATGAAGAAAGCCCTCATAACAGGCGTAACGGGCCAGGACGGCTCTTTTCTCGCCGAATTCCTGCTTGAAAAGGGATATGACGTGCATGGGACCATACGCCGCTCTTCGGTGGATTTCCGTGAACGCATCGCACATCTTGAAGGACACCCCAACTTCCACCTGCATTATGCCGACCTCGGCGACTCGATGTCGGTGATCCAGGTAATCAACAAGGTCAGGCCGGATGAAATCTACAATCTGGCCGCGCAGAGCCACGTGCAGGTGAGCTTCGATTCGCCGGAGTTCACAGCCGACGTGGATGCGGTCGGGGTGCTGCGTATACTTGAGGGTGTGCGCCAGTGCGGACTCGAAAAGACGTGCCGCATCTACCAGGCCTCTACTTCGGAGCTTTACGGCAAGGTGGAGGAAGTGCCACAGAACGAGAACACCCCGTTCCATCCCTACAGCCCATACGCCGTAGCCAAGCAATACGGATTCTGGATCGTGAAGGAATACCGTGAGGCCTACGGAATGTACTGCTGCTCAGGCATCCTGTTCAACCACGAGTCGGAACGCCGCGGCGAGACCTTCGTCACCCGGAAGATAACGCTCGCCGCCGCGCGCATAGCCCAAGGCAAGCAGGAAAAGCTCTATCTCGGCAACCTCTCATCGCTGCGCGACTGGGGATATGCCAAGGACTACGTAGAGTGCATGTGGCTCATCCTCCAGCACGACACCCCTGAGGACTTCGTGATCGCCACCGGCGAACAGCACTCGGTGCGCGAGTTCGCAACGCTCGCCTTCCGCAACGTAGGCATCGAAATAGAATGGCAAGGCGAGGAAGAAAACGAAAAAGGCATCGACAAAGCCACAGGCAGAGTGATTGTTGAAGTCTCGCCCGACTTCTACCGTCCCACCGACGTGGTGAACCTCTGGGGCGACCCCACCAAGGCACGCGCCATGCTCGGATGGAATCCGCAGAAGACCACCTTCGAGCAGCTCGTGAAGATAATGACCGACTCCGACATGGCCAAGGTCGCCATCGAACGCGCCAGCGAAAGCGTCCGCACCAACCTCGCCGAATACCTCGAAAAAGGCATCGTGAAATAATCCGCGGCCGAAACGGCAACGCAAACACATTCCGGCCGCCGCCGGAAACAATCATAAACGGGACGCTCCCACTCCGGGGCGTCCCGTTTTCGTAAATCACTACGGCCGTCAGGCAACCATAAATTCCTGATGTTTTTTCATATCCTTGCAAACAGAAAGTCGGACTCCCGATTTGCAAAGCCACGTCTTTTCTCCAACATATACAAATGGTTGTGGCGGCTAAATTTCTTGCAGAAGCCGCAATTGCACTCGCTTCGACGCCGTTTCTCAGTCGAAAAGGGTTGACTGGCGGCCTGGATGCGAACGGTGAAGGTGGCTGTAGGCAAGGTCCGTAACCTCCCGCCCGCGCGGCGTGCGCTTGATGAAGCCTTCCTTGATCAGATAAGGCTCGTAGACCTCCTCGATAGTACCCGCGTCTTCGCCGAGTGCGGTGGCAATCGTGGAAAGGCCCACGGGGCCGCCCTTGAACTTGTCGATGATCGTAAGCAGAATCCGGTTGTCGATCTCGTCAAGCCCGTATTGGTCGATGTTGAGGGCTTCAAGGGCCTCGCGGGCTATCTCTATGGTGATGCTTCCGTCGCCCACCACCATCGCGAAGTCGCGCACACGCCTCAGGAGCGCGTTGGCAATGCGCGGCGTGCCGCGTGAACGCAAAGCGATCTCAAGCCCGGCCTCGTCGGTTATGCCCACGTCCAGAAGCCTTGCGGAACGGCGTATGATGCCGCACAGGACATCGTGGCCGTAATACTCCAGATGGCAGTTGATGCCGAAACGGGCGCGCAGAGGAGCCGTCAGGAGGCCGCTCCGCGTGGTGGCCCCGACGAGCGTGAAAGGCGAAAGCGTCAGCTGCACGCTCTTTGCCCCCGGCCCCTTGTCGAGCAGTATGTCGATACGGTAGTCCTCCATCGCCGAATAGAGGTATTCCTCCACGATTGGGTGCAGACGGTGTATCTCGTCGATGAAAAGCACATCGTGCGGCTCCAGGCTCATCAGGATTCCGGCCAGGTCGCCCGGTTTGTCGAGCACCGGTCCGGACGTAACCTTGAAGCCCACCCCCATCTCGTTGGCCACGATGTTGGCGAGCGTGGTCTTTCCGAGCCCCGGTGGGCCGTGGAGGAGCGTATGGTCGAGCGGTTCGGAACGCAGCAGCGCGGCCTTCACGAAAATCCCGAGGTTGGAGATTATCTTCTCCTGCCCCGCGAAATCATCGAAAGCCAACGGACGCAGCGCGCGCTCGAAATCCCTGTCGTTCTCGCGCCGCCTCTCCTGCCCGCGTATGTCGAAATCCTCTGAACCCATGTCTGGAGCGGTTTCAAGCCCCTCTCAGGGCTTTTCGATGCAAAGGTAGGGAATTATTCCGAATCAGCAAAATGTGAGGCGAGAATGCGGGCTTTGGCGGGGCCGACAACGGCGGCGATTTCCTCCTCCGTGGCCTCCCTCAGGCGTTTTAGGCTCTTGAAATGCTTCATAAGAGCCCCGGCTGTTACGGGACCCACGCCTTTTATCTTATCCAATTCACTGGTTATCTGACCCTTAGAGCGTCTGAGGCGGTGATGCGTTATGCCGAAACGGTGGGCTTCGTCGCGCATATGCTGTATCACCCTGAGACTCTGGCTCTTCTTGTCGATGTAGAGAGGCAGATTGTCGCCGGGAAAGTAGATTTCCTCAAGCCGCTTGGCTATGCCGGCCAAAGCCACTTCGCCGCGTATGCCCAGCTCCTCGAATGCCTCCACGGCCGCATTGAGCTGCCCTTTGCCTCCGTCCACCACCACGAGCTGGGGCAACGGCTCTCCTTCGGCCATCATGCGGGAATACCGGCGGTGAAGCACCTCCTTCATCGACGCGAAATCATCGGCTCCTACCACTGTCTTGATGATGAAATGGCGGTAGTCTCGCTTGGACGGCTTGCCGTCGCGGAAGACCACGCAGCTCGCCACGGGATTCGTGCCTTGTATGTTTGAATTGTCGAAGCATTCTATATGGCGAGGCTCCGCCGCGAGCCGGAAATCGCTCTTCATGCGTTCCATAAGCCTGTCCACGCCGCGCTCCGGATCGAGAGCTTCTGCGGCCTTTTCCTTGTCGGCCATGTACTGCCTCACGTTCTTCATCCCTATGTCGAGTATCTTCTTGCGGTCGCCGCGCTGCGGAATGACGAACTCCACTCCGCCGAACTCGACATCCGGCACGAACGGCACTATCACCTTCGTGAATTCGCGGCTGAAACGGCGGGCTATTTCGGCAATGGCCATTGAAAGCAGCTCCTCGCGGGTCTCTTCGAGACGCTTGCGGAACTCAAGGTTGAGGCTCTGCACGACCGCGCCGCGGTGCAGATGCATGAAGCATACGAACGCGGAATCCCCGCTTTCATCGTAGGCGAACATGTCAAGCTCCCCCGTCTCCGGCGCGCCAATGACACTGCGGGCGTTGTAACGCTTCACGGCCTCGAACCTTTCCTTCACTGCCTGCGCCTCCTCGAATCTCCACTCATCGCTGAGCCGCCCCATCTCCTCCTGAAGCACGCGTTCGAGCTGCACCGTGTCGCCGTTGAGAATCTGGCGCACCCGGTCTACGTACACGCCGTATTCCTCCGGGGAAATCTTGCCGACGCAGCAGCCTCCGCATTTCTTGATATGGTAGTCGAGGCAGAGGCGGTATTTCCCCCTCGCTATCGAACGCTCTTCAAGGAAATGGCGGCAGCTGCGCAGAGGGAATATGTCGCGTATGAGCTGGAGCACCACCTTTGCCGACTGCACATTGCTGTAAGGGCCGTAATACTTTCCCGACTCCGACCTGTCGCGTGTCATGAAGACGCGGGGGAAAAGCTCTTTGGTGACCACAATCCACGGATATGACTTGTCGTCCTTGAGAAGGACGTTGTAGCGCGGCTGATACTCCTTTATCATCGCGTTCTCCAGATGGAGCGCATCTTCCTCGCTCCCGACGACGATGAACCGCATGTCAACTATGTTGCGGACAAGAAGGTTGGTGCGCGTGGAATCATGCCGGCGGTTGAAGTATGAAGCGACACGCCGCTTCAGACGCTTGGCCTTTCCGACATATATCACCTTGCCGTAACGGTCCACGTACATGTACACCCCGGGCAGATCGGGAAGATTCAGGATCTTCTCGCGAAGCTGCCTGCCGGGACGGTTGTTGAATATGTCATCACGCGTCCTGTCAGGCACTATCTCAAGGTCGAAACCTCCGATTTCATCAATAAGCCGCCCGGTGTCCGCTATCCTCGGCCCTATCGGTTCTCGGGGATTAGGCTCGGGATTCTTATCCGATGAAACCGGAGGTTCATTTCCGGTCGCCTCACACATATCAGTATTTCAGCAGAGACGTTATTTCAACGTCTTTCGGAAGGTTGTCGCGTCCGTGAAGGTCTGTAAGCTCCACGATGAAGTTGATGTAGATTTTCTTCGGATTCATCGACTTCACAAGCTCGTAACAGGCATTCATGGTGCCTCCGGTGGCGAGAAGGTCGTCATGAAGCACCACCACGTCATTCTCCGTGATCGCATCGCTATGAAGTTCAATGGTGTCAACTCCGTATTCTTTAGCATAGGCTTTCTTGACCGTAACGGCAGGCAGCTTTCCCGGCTTGCGGGCAGGCACGAATCCGCATCCCAGCTTATAGGCCATTATGCTTCCTCCTATGAATCCGCGCGATTCTATCCCAACGATCTTGGTTACGCCTTTGCCTGCATACAAGTCCGACACGAGGTCGCCCATCAGATGCAAGGCCTCCGGTTCTTTTATCAGCGTGGTGAGGTCGCGGAATATGATTCCCTTCGACGGGAAATCATACACGTCGCGGATGGTCGATTTCAGTTCTTCGATTGTCATGTCATTATATGTTTAAAGTTCTGTCTTTCTCTTTCTACGGGATTGTTCCACGTGGAACAATCCCGGGGCAACTCACTGAACATGGAGGCATTATCTGCCGAGCATCAGGAGCAGTATGTTTATGTCGGCAGGCGAGACTCCGGGTATGCGCGACGCCTGTCCGATGGTGCCGGGGCGTATGCGGGAAAGCTTCTGCCGCCCTTCGGTAGATATGGCCCTGAGGGATCCGAAATCATACCCGGCGGGTATCTTCACGTGTTCAAGCCGCAGGGTCTTGTCGGCAAGTTCCCTTTCACGCCTTATATAGCCTTCATATTTTATCAGTATCTCCGCAGCCTCCACAATCTCATCGCGTCTCGCCTCCTCTATCTTGCTTATACGTGATTTCAGCGGGGGAAGCATTCCGGCGAGAACTTCAAAATTGAGCTGCGGCCGCCTCAACAGGTCTGCCACCTTCAACGACGCTGTCAAAGGGGAAGTGCCGAGCGATTCCAGTCGGGCGTTAATTTCAGGCGAAGCCTTGACAAGCGTGGAAGCGCACCACTCCATCAACGAATCGCGTTCTTCCCTTTTCGACACCATCAGCCTGTGCCGCTCTTCCGTAGCGAGTCCTATTTCATAGCCTTTCGGAGTGAGACGCATGTCGGCATCGTCCTGACGCAGCAATATCCTGTACTCTGCCCTTGAAGTGAACATCCTGTAAGGCTCATCCACGCCTTTGGTAACAAGGTCGTCGATAAGCACGCCTATATAGGCCTCATCGCGCCCAAGCACGAAATCAGGCTTCCCGGCCACGCTGAGGGCCGCGTTCAATCCGGCCATCAGCCCCTGTCCAGCCGCCTCTTCATAACCAGTGGTTCCGCATATCTGTCCGGCGAAATAGAGGCCGGCTACCGATTTGGTCTCAAGCGTGTGGAGGAGCTGCGTAGGGTCGAAGAAATCGTATTCTATGGCGTATCCGGGACGGTAAAGCTCCACGTCCTTCAATGCCGGGATGAGCTTCAATGCATCGAACTGCACCTTCCACGGAAGGGAGCTGGAGAAGCCGTTGACATAGAATTCCTGTGTGGTCTCCCCCTCCGGTTCGAGAAAAAGCTGATGGCTTTCCTTGTCGGCAAACGTTACGATCTTGGTCTCTATGCTCGGGCAATAACGCGGCCCGATGCTTTCTATCTGGCCGTTGTAGAGCGGCGAATCGGCAAGGCTGGAATGCAGGAGGGCATGCACCTCAGGCGAGGTATGCACTATGTAGCAGTCCCGAGGGACAAGCGTCCTTCCCACTCCGGGAAGAAAAGAGAACTTGTGGAAATCCCGTTTCACCACCGCTTCCTCTTTGGCCATCCATACCGGGATGCCGGCTCCGGAAGCCGCTTTTTCACGGCCAATCACCTTGTCATCTCCGCCCTGCACTTCGACAAGGCCGTAATCAATCGAACGCCCGTCAAGGCGCACCGGAGTGCCCGTCTTCATCCTGCCGGACACAAACCCGAGCGACTTCAGCTGCCCGGTCATGCCCTCTACGGCATTCTCCGATATGCGTCCTCCCGGCACCTTCACGCGTCCGAAATGCATCATGCCGTTGAGGAAGGTGCCTGCCGTAAGCACCACTTTAGACGCTGAGAACCCGATTCCGAGGGCCGTCCGCACACCTTTCACAGATTTGCGGCCATCCTCTTCACTGATGTCGAGGGATACCACCGTGTCCTGAAACATGGATAGATTGTCAGTCGAATCGAGTATGCGCCGCCACGTATCTATGTATTTCGTGCGGTCGCTCTGCACCCGGGGCGACCACACAGCCGGCCCCTTGGAGCGGTTGAGCATGCGGAACTGGACTGCCGTAAGGTCGGCAACGATTCCCATCTGGCCGCCAAGGGCATCTATCTCCCTTACAATCTGGCCTTTTGCAATGCCGCCCACCGCCGGGTTGCACGACATCTGAGCCACACGGTTCATATCCGAGGTAATCAGAAGTGTCCGCGCCCCGAGCTTAGCCGAGGCCACTGCAGCCTCACACCCGGCATGGCCCGCGCCTACCACTATGACATCGTAATCATATATCATAACGCATCGTACATATCAAGGGCTTCATCCTCATGTCGTTCCATGACCTCTCTTTCTCCCGGTCCCTTGTCGTCGATTCCGCAAAGGTGAAGCACCCCGTGCACTATCACACGGAGCAGCTCTCGGCCGTAGCTCTCCCCCGCCGCCTCGGCATTCGTGCGCACCGTATCGAGCGAAATCAACATGTCGCCGCTTATCCGGCGCGGAGAAGAATAGTCAAACGTTATAATGTCGGTATAATAGTCATGGCCGAGAAATTCCCGGTTGGCGCGAATTATCTCATCATCGCCGCAGAAACAATAACTGACATTGCCGATTTCCCGCGAATGCGCGGCAGCCACCTCGCCGAGCCAAAGACACACTTTACGCTCGTCGATAATCGGCATATCGACACCATCAATCTGGAAAGTAATCATAAAACAATTGCATATTATATAACCCGCAAAAATACGAATAAATAAGCATTGGCACAATATCTTGACATTTTTTAAGGAGCTGAAATTTTTCTGAAACCACAACCGACACAAGAGAATCGCCATACAAACACCAATCAGACAAATACTTAAATCCCACAAACACCTTTTCAAAGGCCTTGAGAATCGAAAATACGGGCAATCACGGGGAGAAAGACGCGCATACTGGATTCTGAAAAACAAAAATCTTCGGAAAAGATACTAAAAATCCTTTGACCGGCTCTGCCGCGTTCAACCATAAGGCAGCCCGGCGCGTTTTACATCAACAAAACAGAAACTCGAAAAACAAAAAAACAGTAATTATGGACACCAACGACAAGGCACGCGCCGAAGCAGCCGTATCAAAAGAAGCGGCAAAAGTGAGCGCACAGGCAGCCAAAAAGGCCGCTGCCGACGAAATCAACTCAATCAAGGACAAAGCCCACGAGGCAAAGGAAAAAGGCAAAGACGTTATGGAAAACACAAAAAAGAATATTTCAGGAAAAGCCGAAGACGTGAAGGAGAAAGCCCACGGCTTCATGGACAACCTCAAAGACAAGGCCGCCGACTTGCTCAACAAGGGGGCGGACAAGGCTGCCGAACTCGCCGACAAGCTCGGCAAGTGAGCAGACACACCCCAGACGCCATCCAAGGCGCATCGTCTTCCCGGCGGTGCGCCTTCCGCGCCTTACAGACATCCCGACTGACGAATACCCCAAAGACATTTGCCTCATTGAACAAAAATCGCTATTTTTGCACCGTAAAGCAATCACACCATGCCCTCGGAAGCAGCAACAACCACTTTGTGCAATCCTTTGGAATCGGCATCATACGATGTCCCATTCCCAAATCCCATCATCGGCAAACGCTCATTCATAGACCTATTTGCCGGAATAGGAGGAATACGCATCCCATTCACTGAATTGGGATACAAATGCGTGTTTTCTTCAGAACTGGACAAAAATGCGCAACGTACATATTTTGCAAATTTCGGGGAACATCCTTACGGAGACATCACAAAAGAGATTACAAAACAGCAAATACCTGAACATTTCGACCTGCTTCTCGCAGGCTTTCCTTGTCAGGCGTTCTCAATAATGGGGAAAATGAAAGGGTTTGCCGACACAAGAGGCACGCTTTTTTTCGATGTGGCAACGATACTGGAGCGACATCAACCCCAAGCAGTTTTGCTTGAGAATGTGAAACAACTGACGACCCACGACCGTGGAAACACATTCGCCACCATCCTGAGCGTAATAAACCAATTAGGATACCATTACAAGTGGAAGGTGCTGAATGCCCTGGACTTCGGGTTGCCGCAAAAGCGTGAACGCGTAATCATCGTAGCATTCAGGAACAAGCATCAGACAGACGCATTTAGTTTCGACTTTGAAAAAAAGGACTACGAACTCGCATCGATTCTCGAGGACGACAGTCAAGTGGATGCGGCACTGTTCGCCTCAGAACATATAGTGCAGAAACGCAGACAACGCACATCCGGAAAGAACATATTCTATCCATCAGTATGGCACGAAAACAAAGCCGGCAACATATCCATACTGAACCACGCCTGCGCCCTGCGTACGGGCGCATCATATAATTACCTACTAATCAACGGTGTCCGCCGTCCTTCATCAAGAGAGCTACTGCGTTTTCAAGGGTTTCCCGACAAATTCAGGATAGCCGTCCCCCATGGAGAGATAAGACGCCAGACAGGCAACAGCGTTGCCGTGCCGATGATTAGGGAAATCGCAAAGAGAATAGACCTCATACTGGACACACATCAACACACAGACCGATAATCATGAACCATCCACGACTGAGAGACAACAGGCGTCTCAATTCTTTCGAGCCATACCCGTTGAATCAGCTGCCCGACGACCTTATAGTCAGAATCGGCGGTTATTTCACCTATCTCCTTTACACCGGACGCAGGGATTTCAGCGGAACAGACTGGGGAAACGCTTTCTCGGATGCAGTCAAAGGGACACACCTCGACTCACCGATAGGCATAGCTGACGTGGTTTTAGGCAAAATGGCATGGTCAATGAAAACTGTCAAGAATGCCAATCCATTCAATGCAAAATCAATAAGGCTGATAAGCGGCCGATGTTCTCCCGACTATTCTTATGGAATAGCAAATCCCCATCAAGACATACAGAAGACCGGACAGGCCGTGCTTGGCATATGGAACGAACGCATAAACATAGCACAAGACAATTATAATCCCATAAGGACTTCCGTCCTCATTCGGTCCGATGATCTTTTGTCGTTCACTTTGTTTGAAGAAGACAACCACCGATTCAGAACAAGCGACTTCATATGGGAAGTAAACCCAAACGGCAATCTCATAGGAATAGACACAAATACCGGAAAGGTGAAATTCACCTGGCAACCGCATGGTTCCCAATTTACAATCCACACCGTCGTCCCTGACGATGCCGTAAAATTCACAATCAAGCGTCCTCCCGTTCTTACGAAAGAAGACATTCTCGATAATCTGGAATTCGACGAATCTTGGGTCAAGATAATTAGGCAACACAACTGATACTCTGATGAGGATAGGATTCGACGGCAAACGCGCAGTGCGCAACATGACCGGACTCGGCAATTATTCCCGGCTCGTGGTGGAATCGCTCGCAAAGCGTTTCCCGGAGTCGGAATTCGACGTTTTCACGCCCGACATGCGTGAAAACCCTCGGCTCGAGACGCTGCTTCAGCTGCCCAACGTAAAGATGCGCCTGCCCGACACCAAAGGCCTTTTTGGCAAAGGGGCCTTATGGCGCACCTTCGGCATCTCTTCCCAAATCCGCAAAGAAGGGATAGACCTTTTCCACGGGCTGAGCAACGAGCTTCCCCTCAACATCAAGGCGGCCGGAATCCCCTCGGTGGTAACCATCCATGACGTGATATACAGGCGTCTTCCTGACTGCTATTCCCTGCCCGACCGCATCATCTACAATTTCAAATACGGCATCTCGTGCCGCATCGCCGACCGTATCATCGCCGTGAGCCAACGCACCAAAGACGACATAACAGAAATCTACGGCATCGACCCGGAAAAAATCGACGTGGTCTATCAGGGGTGCGCCGAGATATTCAAGCATACGGCCACCCGGAACGCTCTCGCCGAAGCACGCAGGAAATACCGCCTTCCGGAAAGGTACATCGTGCAGGTCGGCACGATCGAACGCCGCAAGAACCTCGAGCTGACCGTAAGGGCCCTTTCCGCGCTCCCTGCCGACGTCCACCTGGTGGCCATAGGGCGCGACCGCGGCTATCTCGCCCGGGTGATGGACATCGCACGGCGCAACGGCACTGCGCAGCGCATTCATGTCCTTGACTCTGTAAGCTTTGCCGAACTCCCGGCCATCTGCCAGCAGGCGGCGGCGGCGGCCTATCCATCGTTCTACGAAGGATTCGGCATCCCCGTCATCGAAGCCCTCGAAAGCGGCATACCCGCAGTGGCAGCCAAAGGCTCTTGCCTTGAGGAGGCCGGAGGAGAGGCGGCGTTCTACGTGGATCCCCACTCCCCGCGACAGATGGCAGAAGCCCTGAAGGCCGCCATTGCCGACGGCCCCGCCACAGTGAGCCGCATAGCTCTGGGGAAACGCCATGCCTCACGCTTCAACAATTCCGACATCCCGGCCAGGCTCGCGGAAGTCTACTCACGCACCATCGAAGGTTTCAGGCGTCAGAGGCCGGAACCATGACAGGTGTCTATAACTTTTTATTCAAAAAAATCTTAAAACCGCAGTTTCCGCTTGTAAACTGTTTGCTATTTTGAGTAACTTTACACTGATTTTACATCAATTTCCTTTTGTTCATCATGGATTCTCAATCATATCACATTCCGGCACTCCTGCCGGAAGCACTCAACGCCCTCGACATCAAACCTGAAGGCACATACGTGGACGCCACTTTCGGCGGCGGCGGACATTCGCGCGCCATCCTCGGCTGCCTCGGGGAAAGGGGACGGCTCCTTGCTTTCGACCAGGACATCGACGCAAAGGCAAACGCCTTGCCCGACAGCCGGTTTACATTCGTATACGCCAACTTCCGCCATATCTCAAATTTCCTACGCTACCACGGCATAAGCCACGCCGACGGCATACTCGCCGACCTCGGCGTGTCCTTCCATCATTTCGACGATGCAGCCCGGGGATTCTCGTTCCGTGCGGACGCGCCTCTCGACATGCGCATGAACCAGTCCGCGCCACGCACCGCCGCCGACATAATCGAGCAGTACGACCGGCAGCAGCTCATAAAGACACTGGCGGCGTTCGGCGACCTCAAGCGTCCCGCGCCGATAGCCGACGCCATAATCTCAGCCCGTGAGAAAGGCCCTCTGCAGACCACCGGACAATTGCTTGAGGCCGTGGCCCGGTGCGTCAACCCCAGACAGGAGAAGAAGGAACTCGCACAGATATTCCAGGCCCTCCGCATAGAAGTCAACGGCGAGATGGATGCCCTCGAGCAATTCCTGAAATCCACGCTCGCCGCCCTGAGGCCGGGAGGAAGACTTGCCATAATAACGTACCATTCGCTCGAAGACAGGATGGTGAAGAACTTCATGAAGAGCGGCAACATCGGCGGCGAGGTGGAAAAGGACTTCTTCGGACACGTCAAAACGCCTTGGAAACAGATCACCCGATCGCCGATCGTCCCCTCCGAGGACGAGACCGCACGCAATCCCCGAAGCCGAAGCGCAAAGCTACGCGCGGCAGAAAGGGTTCAGGAATAAGGCTTTGCCGCACCCCTGCCCAATCCCTCCAAAACCCTTGCTTATCGTATCCGACATCATCCAATCCATATTGCATCAATGGCAAAGAAAACCCCTTCAGCAAACCAGCAGCCACCGCAGGCCGGCTCCGCGTCCAGACCGACGTGGCTCAACGACCTGCGCTACGGCCGTTCCGTCTCGCTCAACTTCTTCAGGCGCAACGCATGGCTCCTGATAAGCATCATCGTGGCCCTCGTGGCCCTGATGGGACTGCGCTACAAGACCAAGACCAAGATGCAGGAGATAAAGGCACTCGAACGCGAACTCGTCCGCTCGGAAAGCGCGAAGCTGCAGGAAAAGGCCGACTACATGTCGCTCATCCGCGAGTCGGAGATGCAGAGGCTCGTGGACAGGCACGGCCTCGGCCTGACATTCCCCGAACAGCCCCCGTACACGCTGAGCTGCGACGAATGAGACGCCCGTCCCGCAAAAAACCGACGCCATGACTTCCAAAAAGAAAAACAACAAGACCAACATACTGATGCGCTACACGATGATTTCCATCGTGCTGCTGCTCATCTCATTCGGAGTTATATACAAACTCTTTGAGGCCACGATCATCGATGCCGGGGCGTGGAACGCCCGCGCGGAACGCGAACTCTCCAGAGTGGCCACGATCGCCCCTGAACGCGGCAACATACTGGCCGACAACGGCAACATACTGGCGTGCAACCTCAAGGTCTACGACATCATGCTCGACCTTCGCCACAACAAGATACGCAAACTGCGCCAGATACCGTGGCAGTCGATCGACTCGCTCGCCGACTCGCTCGACACCTACTTCCCGCGCCGCGCCGGACTGAACGCGCATCCCGACACGTTCGCCAAATACACATGGCACAAACGCCTCCGCGAGGAATTCGAGAAGAATCCCGAAAAACGCCGCACCAACCTCCGCATCGCGGCCAAACGCACGCTCGACGACTTCGAGAAGGTGCGCCGGTTCCCGTTCCTCAAAGACTTCAAAGGCTCCGGCTACAGGATTCCGGTCTACAAGAACGCACGCGACATACGCATCTACCCATACGGAAAGATGGCATACCGCTCCATAGGGCGAGTCAACGAGGACTTCCGCACAGGCGAGTTCCACGGATATTCCGGACTGGAGAAAGACCTCGACTCGCTGCTCTACGGCAAGCCGGGACGCACCAAGAAAGTGGCGCTCACGAGCGGCATAGCCAACTGGACCGACGTGCCGGCCATACGGGGCTACGACATAGTGACGACCATCGACATCGACCTCCAGGACATGCTCGAGCATGAGCTCCTGAAGGTCTGCACCGACGCAAAGGCCGAATGGGGCACAGCCATCCTGATGGAAGTGGCCACCGGCGAAATCAAGGCGGTCAGCAACATAGAGCTCCTCGCCGACGGCTCCTACGGCGAAGCCCTCAACCGGGCAGTGATCGGCTACGAGCCTGGGTCCGTGATGAAGCCCATATCGCTCATGATAGCGTTCGAGGACGGCCTGGTGAGGTCGGTCAACGACGTGGTGTCGTGCGCGCCGTTCCAGCGCACATCCGACCCTCACGGCAGCGGCATGAAAAGCATGAAGCAGGTGATCGAGCAGTCGTCAAACCCCGGCATCGCGCGCGTCATATTCCGAGGCTACGAGAAAGACCCGTCGAAATTCCACGACCGCCTCGCGTCGATAGGATTCTTCGAGCCGATGCGCTCCGGCATAGCCGACGAGGAGCGTCCGAGGGTGCGCAAGCTCCTGCCAAAGGACTCGCGCGGCAACAACATCACCATGACCGCGCGCCACCTCGACCTCGCCAGGCAGGCCTACGGCTACAACACCACGATTCCCCCGCTCTACACGCTCGCCTACTACAACGCCATAGCCAACGGCGGCGTCATGGTGCGCCCCCACCTCGTGCGCTCGCTGCGCGGCGAGGACGGACGCGACTCCGTGGTCGACGCCGGCTGCATACGCAAGCACGTGTGCAGCCCCGAGACGGCGGAGAAGGTGAAGCAGTGCATACGCGAGGTGGTCTGGGGCAAGCACGGCACGGCACGCCTCGTGCAGGACGACCGCGTGGAGATAGCCGGAAAGACCGGCACGGCTTATCCCGTCGAGAAAGGCGCCTACAACCACGCCAAACGCCGCTACGCCTTCGCAGGGTTCTTTCCCTACGCCAAACCGAAATACAGCTGCATGGCCCTCGTGCTCGGCCCTTCCGGCAACAGCGCGAACCGCACTTCCGGACAGGTGGTGAAGAACATCGCCCTGAAGATGTACAGCCGGGGCATGCTCGGCAACATATCCAACTATGCCCAGCAGCTCTCCCCCTCCACCCCGCTCCTCGCCGCCTCCACCGCATCGTCGGACTCACAGGTGAGCAAGGCCCTGAAAGCGAGGGGGACACGCAAAATATCGGCCGCGCAGCCTGCCGCCGGCCTCCGCACAGTGCCCGACGTGAGGGGCTACGACGCCCCTTCCGCCATCCGGATCCTCGAACGCGCCGGGCTCAACGTCAACGTGGAAGGCTCCGGACGAGTGGCCTCGCAGTCGCTGCCTCACGGCTCGCCTTTCCGCAAAGGGCAGAAAATACTGCTGAAACTGAGGATTTAAGAAACTTTTTTCGTAATTTTGCAGGTTATTTAGGCCCGCGCACTGCGCGCAGTGCCGCATCACAAAAACAGAAACAAGCAGATGGATAAATTATCACGTCTTCTGAAAGAGATAAAGACCCTTGAGGTGATAGGCGACACGGACAAGAACATCGTCAGCCTCGAAAGCGATTCGCGCAAAGCCACGAAAGAGGGCATGTTCGTCGCCGTCCGGGGCGTAACCACCGACGGACACAAATACATACCCGTCGTGGCAAGCAACCACGTCGGCGCGATCGTGTGCGAAGAGCTCCCCGCATCGCTCCAGAAGGGAATCACCTACATCCGCGTCGCCGACTCTTCGGTGGCCCTCGGGCAGCTCGCCTCGGCATGGCACGACCATCCGTCGTCGAAGCTGAAGCTCGTCGGAGTAACCGGAACCAACGGAAAGACCACCACGGCCACCCTGCTCTACGAGATGGCACGTCTCGAAGGCTACAAGGCCGGACTGCTGTCCACCGTCTGCAACTACATCGAGGGGCGCGCCGTGCCGGCCACGCACACCACGCCCGACCCGCTGACGCTCAACGCGCTGCTGGCCGAGATGGCAGAGGCCGGATGCGACTACGCGTTCATGGAGGTCAGCTCACACGCCGCCGAACAGCACCGCATAGCCGGACTCACGTTCGCCGGAGGCGTGTTCTCCAACCTCACGCGCGACCACCTCGACTACCACCACACGGTGGACAACTACATGCGCGCCAAGAAGAAGTTCTTCGACATGCTCCCTCCCGAAGCCTTCGCCCTCATCAACGCCGACGACAAGTCGGGCCGGTTCATGGTGCAGAACACCAAGGCAAGGGTGCTGACCTACTCGCTGCGCACCGACGCGGATTTCCGGGGGCGCATCGTCGAGACACGCCTCGACGGCACCCTGCTCCAGCTCAACGGGAAGGATGTGGAAGTCCTCTTCACGGGACGATTCAACGCCTACAACCTCACGGCGGTCTACGGCGCATCAGTCCTCACAGGCTTCGACCCCGGTGAAGTGCTCGTCAACATGAGCCGCCTCGTCCCGGTGGCGGGACGCTTCCAGACTTTCCGCTCGCCGAAAGGGGTAACCGCCATCGTGGACTACGCCCACACACCCGACGCGCTCGTCAACGTCCTCGACACGATACGCGAAATCGTAGGCCCCGACGGGCGCATCACCACCGTCGTGGGCGCGGGAGGAGACCGCGACCACGGCAAGCGGCCGCAGATGGCACAGGAATCGGCATGCCGCAGCGACCGGCTCGTGCTAACCGCCGACAACCCGCGCTCCGAAGACCCTGCCGCCATCATCGCCGACATGAAGGCCGGCCTGAGCGAAAGCGAGCTGCGCCGCACCCTCGTCATCGCCGACCGCCGCGAAGCCATACGCACGGCCATACTCACCGCCTCGGAAGGCGAAGTGGTGCTTGTGGCCGGAAAAGGACATGAGACATACCAGGAAACCAACGGCGTGCGCCACCACTTCGACGACCGCGAGGAAGTGCGCGACGCATTGGCGCAGCTTTAAGGGAGGCGCGTCTCATCTGCCGTCAATCAAACCGTTTTCCTTCTTACTTTCACAGACTTTATGCTTTACGCTCTATTTCAATACTTTGCCGACAGCGACTTCCCGGGACATCACCTGATGGACTACATTTCGTTCCGCTCCGGCATCTCGCTCGCCATCGCAATGGTGTGCGCCCTCTTCTTCGGGCAGACCATCATCCACAGGCTCCAGAAGAGGCAGATCGGCGAGACCGTCCGCAACCTCGGCCTCGAAGGCCAGATGAAGAAGACCGGCACGCCGACGATGGGAGGAATCATAATCATCCTCTCCATCCTCGTCCCATGCCTGCTCGTGGGCAACCTTTCCAATGTCTACATGATCCTGATGCTCGTGTCCACCGTCTGGATGGGCTGCATCGGCTTCCTCGACGACTACCGGAAGCTCAAATACCACAACAAGGAGGGGCTGAAGGGGAAATACAAAATCACCGGACAGGTGGGCCTCGGGCTGATAGTAGGCCTGACGATGTGGCTTTCCCCGTCGGTGGTGATGCGAGAGAACGCCGAGGTGGTCAACGAGCGCAGCAACGAAATAGAGGTGGTCCACCATGCCCAGCCCGAAAAGTCGCCGCAGACCACGATTCCCTTCGTCAAGAACCACAACTTCAACTATGAATGGCTCACCGGATGGATCAACGACAAGGAGGCCGCCCGGACGCTCGGATGGATAGTCTTCGTGTTCGTGGTGATATTCGTGGTGACGGCGGTGAGCAACGGCGCCAACCTCACCGACGGCCTCGACGGCCTCTGCGCAGGCACGTCGGCCATAATCGGGGTCGCCCTCGCCATCATGGCCTACCTCGGCGGAAACGTGATATATTCCGGCTACCTCAACATAATGTACATCCCCGGCTCCGAAGAGCTGGTGGTGTTCGCAGGCGCGTTCATAGGCGCACTGGTCGGATTCCTGTGGTACAACGCCTTCCCCGCCCAGGTTTTCATGGGCGACACCGGAAGCCTCACCATAGGCGGCATACTCGCCGTCTTCGCCATCCTCATACGCAAGGAGCTGCTGATACCGCTGCTCTGCCTCATATTCTTCATCGAAGACCTTTCGGTGATGACGCAGGTGGCGTATTTCAAATACACCAAGGCAAGGACCGGAAACGGAAAGCGCGTCTTCAAGATGACGCCGATACACCACCACTTCCAGAAGCCGGCCGAAGGCTCCGACTGCCTCGTGAAGTTCCCCCACAACCCGATCCCGGAGTCAAAGATCGTAACGCGCTTCTGGATCGTGGGAATCCTGCTGGCGGCACTCACGTTCGTAACCCTCAAGATACGCTGACAAGTCTCAGCACGGCCCGCGCGGCCCACCGACCAATCAATTTATGGACAGAATGGAAAAACTGATAATACTCGGAGGCGGGGAAAGCGGCGCGGGAGCCGCAGTCCTCGGAAAAGTGAAAGGCTTCGACGTCTTCCTGAGCGACGCCGGGCCGATAAAGCCGGAATACCGCGACCTGCTCGCCAGGCACGGCGTGGATTTCGAAGAAGGCGGACATTCCGCGCAACGGATTCTTCAGGCCGACCTCGTGGTGAAAAGCCCCGGGATACCGTCCACCGCGCCGCTCGTGGAAAAGCTTGCGGGAAAAGGCGTCCCAGTGATTTCCGAAATAGAGTTCGCCGGACGCTACACCGACGCGAAGATGGTCTGCATCACCGGTTCAAACGGAAAGACCACCACCACGCTCCTCACATACCACATACTCAAGGAAGCCGGGCTCAACGTCGGCCTCGCAGGGAACGTAGGCAAGAGCCTCGCGCTCCAGGTGGCGTTGGAACACCACGACATCTACGTCATAGAGCTTTCAAGCTTCCAGCTCGACAACATGTACGACTTCAAGGCCGACATCGCCGTCATAATGAACATAACGCCCGACCATCTCGACCGTTACGACCACAAGATGGAGAACTACGTGGCCGCCAAGTTCCGCATCCTGCAGAACCAGACCAAGGACGACTACTTCATCTACTGGCAGGGAGACCCCGTGGTGCGCCGCCAGATACGGCAGATACAGTCCGAGGCCATGCAGATGCCGTTCAGCGAGACGGAGCTTCCCGGCTCGGCGGCCTACGTCGATGACGGCATCGTGCGCTTCAGGACGCCGCAGGAGGTCTGGGAGATACCGCGCGACAGGCTCGCCCTCACCGGACTGCACAACCTCTACAACTCCATGGCCGCCGGACTCTCCGCATCGCTGCTCAACATCAGGAAGGAGAAGATACGCCGCGCGCTCGAAGACTTCGAAGCCGTGGAGCACCGCCTCGAATACGTGGCCACCGTCGACGGGGTGCGCTACGTCAACGACTCGAAGGCCACCAACGTCAATTCCACGTGGTACGCCCTCGAAAGCATGACCACGCCCACCGTCCTCATCCTCGGAGGAAAGGACAAGGGCAACGACTACACGGAAATCGAACCGCTCGTGACGGAGAAGGTGAAGGCGATAGTCTGCATGGGAGCCGACAATTCCAAGCTCCTCGACTTCTTCGGAGGGAAAGTGAAGGAGATGCGCGACACGCATTCGCTCCGCGACGCAGTGGCGGCATGCCGCGAAATCGCCTCCGAAGGCGACACCGTGCTCCTCTCGCCTTGCTGCGCCAGCTTCGACCTCTTCAAGAGCTACGAAGACCGCGGACGGCAGTTCAAGGCGGAAGTGCGCGGATGCCAGGGCGTTCCAGGCTCCGGAAACCAATAGACCCAGAGAAGACACAGAATGGCAAACGAATCCATGGTTCCGGGCGGCAGCGGGCGCGTGGTGGTACGCGAGACCATCGACGGCGTGCCTGTGGAGGAGGCCGCAGGCCGGCAGCGCGCACGGCAGAAGCCGCAGCCGGGCCGTCAGGTGGCGGCACGCCGTCCCGACACGTACATATGGGGCATATACCTCTCCCTGCTGCTCATCTCGGTAATCGAGCTTTTCAGCGCATCGTCAACCGAAGTGAGGGCAAGCAACGTCTACGCCCCGCTCATCAGGCACTGCGTATTCCTCGGTGGAGGGCTGCTCATAGTGCTCACCTTCCAGAAGATACACTATTCCGTCTTCCGCAAGCTGGCATGGCCGATGGCCATCCTCTCGCTCGCCCTCCTGCTCCTGTCATCCGTGGCGGGAGTGGAAATCAACGGCGCGCAGCGGGCCATACAGATGGGCCCGATCACCATCCAGCCCCCGGAGATAGTGAAGCTCACGGTAGTCCTGCTCCTGGCCGGAGTGCTGGCACGCAACCAGATTCCGGGCGGGGTGAGCATGAAAGGCATAGCCACGGCGTCGGTCATAGTGATGGTGTTCAGCATATTCGTGCTTCCCAACGGACTGACCAACCTGCTCATACTCATCGGCGCGAGCGGATGCATGTTCATGATAAGCGGCATGAAGATCCGCACCATATTCCTTGTGCTGGCAATCTACTGCCTCTGCGGAGGACTCGCCTACGCATTGCGGTCGGCGAGCGCAGCCGACAGGCAGTTCGACGCAATAGCGGCACAGGCGACCGGAGGCGCGGAAAGCTCCGCCGCCCCTTCGATAGGACGTGAGCATACGCAGAAGAACCGCATAGCCCGCCATCTCAAAGGCGTCTCCCCCACCGACACGATCGACGACCTCAACCGCCAGGTGTTCTTCTCAAAGTTCGCCCTGGCCAACGGCGGCGTCCACGGACGCGGCCCCGGCAACTCCCGAGAAAGCGCACGCCTTCCCCTCGCATTCTCCGACTACATATATTCCATCATAGTCGAGGACACCGGATTCATCGGAGGCCTCGGGCTGCTGCTCCTCTACCTCTGCCTGATAGGCCGTGCCGGCATCGTGGCGTCGAAATGCACGAGGGCGTTCCCCGCGCTGCTCATCATGGGATGCGCGCTGCTCATCGTGCTCCAGGCCCTTGTCCACATGGCCATCGTAACAGGGCTGGCGCCGGTGAGCGGACAGCCGCTGCCCTTCATCTCAAAGGGGGGCACGTCGATACTCGTCATGTCGGCGGCGATAGGCATGATGCTCTCTGTGAGCCGCTACGGCACCACCCGTGGCAACAAGAAGCAACAGAACGCCGAAATCAGCCAGCTGCCCGACGACCTTCAGGCGGCCAACCCGATGCAGATCGGGTCTTAGAGTGTGTTTCAGGCTTTTAGAGATTTTTCAGAATGGACGACAAAAGAAAACCCAGGATACTCATAAGCGGCGGCGGCACGGGGGGACACATATTCCCCGCCGTGGCCATCGCCAACGCTCTGCGCCGCCGATGCGGCGCGGAAATCCTCTTCGTAGGCGCCGAAGACCGCATGGAGATGGAAAAGGTGCCTGCGGCGGGCTATCCCATCAAGGGGCTGCCCGTGGCGGGGTTCGACCGCAAGAACCTGCTCAGGAACTTCGCCGTGGTGCTGAAGCTGCGCAAGAGCATGGCCATGGCCCGCCGGATAGTCAGGGACTTCAGGCCTGACATCGCCATAGGCGTGGGCGGCTACGCCTCCGGGCCGACGCTGAAAGCGGCCCAGAAGGCCGGAATACCCACTCTCCTGCAGGAACAGAACTCCTACGCCGGGGTCACCAACAAACTGCTGGCAAAGAAGGCCGGACGCATATGCGTGGCCTACGGAGGAATGGAACGCTTCTTCCCGGCCGACCGCATAGTCAAGACCGGCAACCCCGTGCGCGCCGCCCTGCTTGAGCCGCGTCCGCAGGAGGAAGCCCGCCTGAGCTTCGGGCTGAAGCCCGACAGGCCTACCCTGCTGGTGGTGGGCGGAAGCCTCGGGGCGCGCACCCTGAACGAGTCAATGGAAAACGGCCTCGGAAAGCTCGTGGCCGCCGGGATACAGGTCATCTGGCAGACAGGCAGGCATTTCGGCGACCGCGCCGTGAAAGCCGCCCAAGGCCGGGAAGGCGTAACCGCCACTGAATTCATCACCGACATGGCGGCGGCCTACGCCGCAGCCGACCTCGTGGTGTCGCGCGCCGGAGCCGGCTCCATCAGCGAGCTTGAGCTGCTCGGCAAGCCGTGCATCCTCGTCCCCTCGCCCAACGTGGCCGAAGACCACCAGACGAAAAACGCCCGTGCGCTCTCCGACGCAGGCGCGGCGTTGCTCGTAAGCGACGCGGAAGCCCGCGAGAAGCTTATACAGACCGTGCTGGACACGTTCTCCGACAAACCGGCCATCCGGGCCATGGCCGAAAAGATAAAGAGCCTCGCGCTCCCCGGAAGCGACGACAGGATAGTGGACGAGGCCCTCGCCCTGATAAACGCAAAACCTTAGCCCTCCACGCGCCTCGTCCCAAGGCGCGGAAAACCATGTGAAAATCAGAACAACAAACTCAAACACACCCTTAGGCTGCAATGGTGAAGAACATTTTTTTCGTCGGTGCCGGAGGCATCGGAATGGCAAACCTCGAACGTTATTTCCTTTCCAAAGGGCACAACGTGGGCGGATACGACCGCACGCCGTCTGAACTGACCGACGCGCTGCGGCAGGAGGGCGCCCGCATCTTCTTCGACGACGACCCTTCGCTCATCGGCCCGCAATGGCGCGACCCTGCCGACACGCTCGTGGTCTACACCCCGGCCGTGCCCGCCGACAACCGCGTCCTCTCAAGTTTCCGGGAGGGAGGGTTCGAGGTGATAAAGCGCGCCGCCCTGCTCGGGAAGATAACCCACGACTCCGACGGCATCTGCGTGGCAGGCTCCCACGGCAAGACCACCGTAAGCTCCATGGCCGGACTGATCCTGCACCGCGCCCGCACGGGATGCAACGCGTTCCTCGGCGGGATACTCCGCAACACCGGCAGCAACCTGCTGCTCTCCCCCGGCTCGAGGTTCAGCGTGATAGAGGCCGACGAATACGACCGCTCATTCCACCACCTCTCCCCTTTCATAGCCGTCGTAACCTCGACCGACCCCGACCATCTCGACATCTACGGCAACGAGGAGAACTACCTCGACGCGTTCGCGCATTTCACGTCGCTCATCCGCCCCGGCGGCACCCTCATCCTCCACACCGGGCTGAAGATGCGCCCCAGGGTGCAGAAAGGCGTAGGCATACTGACCTATTCCGCAGGCGACCCGGAGGCCGACTTCCACGCCGAAAACGCCAGATATGAGGACGGAAGGCTTCTGTTCGACCTGAAAACCCCTGAAAACACAATCAGAGACGTGGAGGTGGGAGTCCCGGTGGAAATCAACATCGACAACGCCGTGGCCGCAGCCGCAGCCGCGCTCACGGCCGGAGCAACGCCCGAAGAGGTGAAGTCGGGACTGGCCGCGTTCATGGGGGCAAAACGGCGGTTCGAGTTCTGGCTGCGTCCTGAAGGAGGGAAAACTCCGGTGCTCATCGACGACTACGCCCATTCCCCCAACGAAGTCCTCGCCTCCATCCGTTCTGTGAGGAAGCTCTACCCCGGCAAGAAGCTGAGCGTAATCTTCCAGCCCCACCTCTACACGAGAACGCGCGACTTCGCCCCGGAATTCGCCGCCGCGCTTTCGGAAGCCGACGAGGTGATCATGCCTGAAATCTACCCGGCACGCGAAGAACCCATACCAGGAGTGGATTCCCTGCTGATACTCAACGACGTGAAATCGCCTGAAAAAATCCATTGCAGACGGAAAAATTTGCTCGACTTGGTAAAAAATCGTAACTTTGAAATCTTAATGACCTTGGGAGCGGCCGACATCGACCGTCTGCTTCCGGGGATTCACGACATACTCAGCGTCCGCGCAAAAAGCTGACTTATGGGCAAAACGATAGTCAAATGGATGATACTGACCGCATTGCTTACCTGCACCGTGATTCTTACGGTATGGGCGGGCAACCGTGCGCAAGCATCCATGTGCCAAGGAATCGAGGTTGTGGTCGAAGGCGGCGACCCTCGCGGCGCGGCCCGCACCCGGCGCGGGGTCTACAACGAGGTGCTGCGCTTCGACAGCCATCTCCTCCAGAAGCGCGCCGCAAGCATCAACATCCTCGCCCTCCAGCAGCACCTCTCCCGCATCAGCAACTTCGAGAGCGTAAGCTGCCTCGTAACCTCGCAAGGCAAGCTGAGGGTGACGGTGGTGCCGATGATTCCCGAAATACGCGTATTCGACGGCAACGAAAGCTACTACATCAACAAGGACGGCAAGCGCATCGCCGCCAACGCCGAGTTCTTCGCCGACGTGCCCGTGGTGCGCGGACGGTTCACGAAAGACTTCCCTCCCACCTCGGTGCTTCCCGTGGTGCGCTTCGTGCGCAACGACTCCACGCTCAAGCATCTCGTGAGCATGTTCGAGGCCAAAGACGCCGACGACATCCTGCTCATCCCGAGGGTCGCGGGCCACGTCATCAACTTCGGCGACGCCTCCGGCCTCGAACGCAAACGGCGCGCGCTAATGGCGATTTACCGCAACGTGATGCCCTACAAGGGATGGGAGGAATACGACACAATCTCGGTGAAGTTCCGGGGACAGGTCGTGGCCACGCGGCGCGACAAGTCGGCTGCCGCCCATTCCGCAGTGCTGACCGAGGAGGCCGACCTCGAGGAAGCCTCGCTCGCCGCACATTCCGGAGCCGTCAGGGCAGACATCGGAGCCGCCAACGACTCCACGCAGTCCGTCAATGAAAAACGAAAAACGAAAACGAACACATGAACAACGAACGATACATAGCCGCACTGGAAATCAGCAGTTCCAAGATAATCGGAGCCGTGGGCCGCGCCCGCCCGGGAGGCCAGACCGACGTGCTCGCCATAGAAAGCGAGAAGTCGGACGACTGCGTGCACTACGGCATAATCCAGAACCTCGAGGAGGCCGCCGCACGTATCCGCAGCGTGATAAGCAAGCTTGAAAGCAAGCCGGAAGTGGCCCCGCGCAAAATCAGGAGCGTCTACGTGGGACTCTCCGGCCTGTCGCTCCATTCGGTGATCACCAACGTGGACGTGCGTCTTCCGGAAGAGACCGAAATCACCGACTCGGTGCTCGACACGCTGCGCGACAAGGCCCTCACCTCCACCGTTGACAGCGACTATGAGGTGATAGACGCCGTGCCGCGTTCGTTCAAGATAGGAAAGCTGGAGACCACCACCCCGAAAGGCTCCATAGGCCAGGACGTGTCGGCCACATACGACCTCATCGTGTGCCGCCGGGAAATGTGCCGCAACATAAGCCGCACCCTCCCCGAAAAGCTCGGCATACGCAGCGAGGGGTTCATCGTAACCGGCATGGCGACCGGCCACATACTCCTCTCCGACGAGGAGAAACGCCTCGGATGCATGCTCGTGGACATAGGCGCGGAGACATCGACGATAAGCATATACAGATACGGCCACCTGCAGTTCTTCGCTACGCTCCCGCTCGGAGGGCGCAACATCACCCGCGACCTCACAAGCCTCAACATGCTCGAACAGAGAGCCGAGGAGATAAAGCGCACGTCAGGCAACGCCATAGCCTCCGAAAACCCGCCGCAGCTCAACCTCAACGGCCTTAAGCTCAGCGACGTGAGCAACATCATCGTGGCCCGTTCGGAGGAAATCGTAACCAACATAATCGAGACGATAAGCCACGCCGGGCTAAAGGAGAACGACCTTCCCGGAGGCATAGTCTGCATCGGCGGGGGAAGCAAGCTCAACGGCATGCTCGAGCTGATAGCCAACAAGAGCAACCTCCCCGTAAGGCGCGGGCAGCTCCCGTCCTACGTCCGCCTCGAGGACATGCGCACCTCGTCGGCAGACTCCATCCAGGTGGCAAGCATACTCTACGAAGGCGCGACGCTCAACGACGCCGAATGCCTCGAAACGCCCCAGAAGGCGGAAATCCCCGTAACGGGGACCGCAAACGCGCCGGCGGACGAACGCACCGGCGCGGCCGGCCCGGAGACGCAGATGCCGCCGAAGCCTCGCCGGCGCGGCCTGTTCGACAGGATAAAGCAAGGGATAGGCGGATATTTCCGCCCCGACGACGAAGACGACTCCGACCTCTATTAACCACCGATTACACCAATCCTTCATGGACAACGCAATACACAGCAACGACATAACCGACGGAAGCAGCTTCGACAACTTCGATTCGGAAGCCATAATCAAAGTGATCGGAGTGGGCGGAGGCGGAGGAAACGCGGTCAACTACATGTACCGCCAGAACATCCCCTACGTCAACTTCGTCGTGACCAACACCGACAAGCAGGCCCTCAACAAATCCCCGGTGCCAAACAAGCTGATTCTCGGCTACCAGATCACCAAGGGGCGCGGAGCCGGCAACAAGCCCGAAGTGGGACGCGAATGCGCCGAGGCCTCGGCCGACGAAATACGCAGGCTGTTTGAAGACCAGACGGAGATGGTCTTCATCACCGCAGGCATGGGCGGAGGCACCGGCACCGGTGCGGCTCCGGTCGTGGCGCGCATAGCCAAAGACGCTGGGATGCTCACCATAGGCATAGTCACCGTACCCTTCTTCTTCGAAGGGGAAAGCAAGATACTCAAGGCCCTCGACGGAGCCGAAGAGCTGAAGAAGCATGTGGACGCGCTCCTCGTGATCAACAACGAGAACCTCGTGGAGCTTTACAAGGACTACAGCCTCTTCAACGCCTTCGAAAAGGCCGACGACACGCTGGCCAACGCCGCTCGCTCCATATCGGAGATAATCTCGGAGGAATGCTTCATCAACGTTGATTTCCAGGACGTGAAGACAATCCTGAAGGACAGCGGCACGGCAATCATCTCCACCGCCTGCGGCGAAGGCGAACACCGCGTGAGCGACGCCATCAACAACGCGCTCCACTCCCCGCTCCTCAAGCGGCACGACATCAAGACGTCCAAGAGGCTCCTGTTCAAGTTCTCCTGCGCACGCGACGCCGACCATCCGCTGCAGGCAAGCGAGATAAACGAAATCACGCGTTTCACCTCCGAACTCCCCTCCACCATCGACGTGAAATGGGGAATCGCCGACAACCCGGAACTGGGCGACAAGGTGAAGATCACCGTCCTGGCCTCAGGCTTCGACGTAACGCTCCGCGAAGCCAACCGCGGCGAGAACGGCAAGGATAAGGATGAGATAATCTTCGGAAGCGACCTGGACAACACCAAGGACGTGCCGGCGTCGAAGGCCGAGTCGCGCGAGGCGATAGAGGAATTCTACGGGGCGGACAAGGTGCGCCAGAAGAAGAAGAACGACGACCGGCAACGCTACGTGGTGCTGACCCCCGACCTCTACGACGACCACGAGGTGATAGCCCTCATGGAACGCACGCCGACCTACAACCGCGACCAGTACACAAAAGACCTCATCCGCCAGGCCGCCGAGACCGCCAAGAACGAGAAGGCGGGCATACGCATGCCCGAAAACCGCCCGTCCGACCTGCGCGGCGGTGGCGCGATAACATTCGGCGACATCGACGACTGACGCGGCACGACGCATCATCACCACAAACAGACCGCTCCCCTCCCGCTAACAAGAAAAAAGATGGAAAAAGACATAAGGATGGAAAATACATTCCAAATGGTGGCCAAGACTTTCAAGGGCCTCGAAGAAGTGCTGCGCGACGAGCTGATCGCGCTCGGCGCACAAAACGTAGAAATCGGCCAAAGGATGGTGAGCTTCGAGGGCGGCCTTGAGATGCTCTACAAGGCCAACCTCTGCTGCCGCACCGCGCTCAGGATACTGAAGCCGATAGTGAAGTTCACGGCCTCCAACCCCGACGAGCTTTATGACGAGGTGCGCGACATAGAATGGGAAAAGTACATGGGTGTGGACTCCACCTTTTCCATCGACTCGACGGTGAACAGCGCGGACTTCACCCACTCCAAGTTCGTGACGTACCGCGTGAAGGACGGAATAGCCGACCATTTCACCGACCTCTACGGCCGCCGTCCGTCCATACGCCTCACGGGGGCCGACCTGATGCTCAACGTGCACATATTCGAGAACCGCGTAACGATTTCGCTCGACTCGAGCGGCGAACCGCTCAACCAGCGCGGCTACCGCATAGAATCCACAAAGGCACCGCTCAACGAGGTGCTCGCCGCCGGAATCATAATGAAGACCGGATGGCGGGGCGACTCCAATTTCGTGGACCCGATGTGCGGCTCCGGCACGTTCCTGGTGGAGGCAGCCCTGATCGCCGCCAACATCAACCCCGGAATCTACCGCGACAGCTTCGCCTTCGAGCGTTGGGACAACTTCGACCGTGAGCTTTTCGAAAGCCTGTACAACGACGACAGCGGCGAACGCGAATTCAAGTTCCGCATCTTCGGCGGCGACATAGACCCCGAAGCCGTGGCAATCGCCAGGGCCAACATCAAGAGAGCCCGCGTGGACGGGATGGTGGAGCTGGTGTGCAAACCGTTCGAGGAATGGGAGACGGCTCCGGAATCAGGAATACTGATCACAAACCCTCCCTACGGAGAACGTCTCAAGTCGGACGACATTCTCGACATGTACCGCCGCATAGGCACCGAGCTGAAACAGGTCTTCAAAGGCTACCACGCCTGGATTCTCGGATATGAGGACGAGCACTTCACGTCGATAGGCCTGAAGCCGTCGGTGAAGTTCCCCATACTCAACGGCGCGCTCGAATGTTCCCTGAGGGAGTACGTGCTCTTCGACGGCAAATACAACGAGTTCAAGGCCGAAGGCGGAAGCGTCCGCAACGAGGAGTTCGACCGGGGCGACCGCACGAAAGTGAAGCATCTTTCCGACAGGGAATGGGAACGCGAGACCCGCAAGTTCTCCGACAACAAAGACCGGGGAGAACGTCCTGAAAGAAAACGCTTTGAACGCCGCCGGGACGATGACCGCAAGGACTTCCGCCGAGACGACCGCAAGGACTTCCGCCGCGATGACCGCAAGGATTTCCGCAGGGACGACCGCAAGGACTTCCGCCGCGATGACCGCAAGGACTTCCGCCGCGATGACCGCAAGGATTTCCGCAGGGACGACCGCAAGGATTTCCGCAGGGACGACCGCAAGGATTTCCGCAGGGACGACCGCAAGGACTTCCACAGGGACGACCGCAAGGATTTCCGCAGGGACGACCGCAAGGATTTCCGCAGGGACGACCGCAAGGACTTCCGCAGGGACGACCGCAGGGACGACCGCAGGGACGACCGCAAGGACTTCCGCCGCGAATACAAGCCAAGATTCGGGGACGGCCGTCAGGAGACGGAGCAGAGGCATAAAGCCCCTCGCCGCGACGAGACAGGGACTTACAAAATCTTCAACAACGGCCCGACGCTTCCGGAATCGTCGGCCACGGTATTCTCAGCCGTGCCAATAAGGTCGCGCCGCTCGTTCCTCCAGAAAATACGCGACAAGCACGCCGGGGAAAACGAAATCAAAGAACAGGAAGGCTAAAAAACTCCAGACAACCTCTTACATCACAATAAATGAAACAGAACTTGAGAATCCTCCTCCTCGGTTCAGGCGGACGCGAAGCCGCCATGGCATGGAAGATATTGCAGAGTCCGCGCACCGAGAAGCTTTTCGTGGCTCCGGGCAACGCCGGGACTGCCGACCACAACGTCTCTCTCGACCCGATGGACTTCGATGCCGTGGAACAGTTCGTGGAGCAGAATTCCGTCGATATGGTGGTAGTAGGCCCCGAACAGCCGCTCGTGGCCGGAATAGCCGACCGTTTCGCAGGCTCGGGCGTGAAGGTGATCGGCCCGGAAGCCAAGGGGGCCATGCTCGAGGGAAGCAAGGAATTCGCCAAGGAATTCATGTTCAGCCACGGGATACCCACGGCACGGTTCATGACCGTCACCACCGACACGGTGGACGAGGGCTACAATTTCCTCGAATCGCTCAAACCGCCTTACGTGCTCAAGGCCGACGGACTCGCCGCCGGCAAAGGGGTGATAATACTGCAGTCGCTGGCCGACGCCAAAGACACGCTGGCCGACATGCTTGAAGGCATGTTCGGGCAGGCATCATCCACCGTCGTGATAGAGGAGTTCCTCAGCGGCATCGAATGCTCTGTCTTCGTGGCCACCGACGGGGAAGAATACAGAATCCTTCCCGTGGCCAAAGACTACAAACGGATAGGCGAGGGGGACACCGGGCCAAACACCGGCGGAATGGGAGCCGTATCGCCGGTGCCGTTCGCCGACGGCGAATTCATGGACAGGGTGGAACGCAGCATCGTCCAGCCGACACTCGAAGGGCTAAGGGCCGACGGAATTCCCTACAGCGGTTTCCTCTTCATCGGACTCATGAACGTGGACGGCTACCCGATGGTGATAGAGTACAACGTGCGCATGGGCGACCCGGAGACGGAAGTCGTCATGCCTCGCATCAAAAGCGACCTCGTGGACATATTCGAGGGGATAGCCGACAAGACGCTTGCGCTCAAGAAGCTCGAGACCGACCCTCGGGCATGCGTAACCGTGATGACAGTCAGCGGCGGCTATCCGGATGCATACGAGAAAGGAAAGGAAATCAGCGGCATAGAGAAAGCGGAAGGGGAGGAGTGCATTCTTTTCCACGCCGGGACGCGTGCCGACCAGCTGGGGCGCGTGCTCACTTCGGGAGGACGCGTGCTGGCATGCTCCGCCTTCGGAGCCGACATTTCCGAAGCCGCCGGAAAGGCATTGCGCGGAGCCGAGGCGATAGAATTCGAAGGCAAGTATTTCCGCCGCGACATATCGGCCGACCTGAAGTAGGGCGTACCGGCAACGAAGCTGAAAGCATCAAAGGCGCACAGGTGTGAGACAGACAGTCGTAGGCAAATCAGGGCTTTCCGTCGCCGTGGCAGCATTTCTGGCCATGGCTGCGGCGGCGTTCCTGGTCGTGCCAGGCAGCGGTTTTGCCGAAGCCCCCGGCACTTGTCTCCCGCCACCCTCGGAATGGCCTCTGCCGCCTTGGCTTTCCTGGCTCGCCAACCTCGGGACGCTCCTCCTGAGCGCCGCCGGGCTGGCCGTGCTCAACCGCAGGTTCAGCTTCGTGGCCGGAACCGACACCCTGCTGCCTGCGGCATTCATGGTGCTGGCAGCCTCCTGCCCGTGCGACGTCCAGAGGCTCTCTGCCGGATCGGTGCTCGCCGTGGCCAACGTCGCAGCCCTCTCCCTTCTGTTCGGATGCTCCGAAAGCCGCAACAACACCCAGAAGCTCTTCACGGCCGCTTCGCTGTTCTCGCTCGGCTCGGCATTCCAGACGGCGTTCCTGACCTTCATACCGGCCTACATCGCCGCCGCGATAACGGTCAAGGCCATGCGTGCAAGGGAGGCTTTCGCGTTCCTGCTGGGACTCGCAGCCCCTTACGCGACCCTCTTCGGCCTCGGGCTGGCCGACCCCCGGGCGTTCCGCATAGGATGGTTCTCGCCCGTGTTCACGGCGCAGATACCCGCCGGAGACTTCGCCATGACGCTCGGTGTGGCCTTTACCGCGCTCTGGACCGTGCTGGCCGGATGCAGCAACGCGTTCAGGCTGCTGAAGGCCAACGGCGAGACGCGACGCTTCAATTCCGTGATCTCCATAGTCGGCATCGCCGCCATTGCGGGATGCTGCCTCGACTTCTCAGGATTCACGTCATACCTCCCCACGCTCTTCATGGTCTCAGCCACGCAGCTTGCCAACGCATTCGCCCTTTACCCGGGCAAGGCCTCCGGGGCGTTGCCTTTCGCGATGCTCGTGGCCTACATCGCCCTCTTCATCTCATCATCAGGCATCTTATGAAAAAAAGACCCAGAATAATAGTCGACGACAACATCCCTTTCATCAAAGGCCGTCTCGAACCGTTTGCAGACACCGTTTACGCCGACCAGTTCGGATTCACGCCTGAACTCGTCCGCGACGCGGACGCGATGGTGATACGCACACGCACGCGGTGCGACGAGAACCTGCTCAAGGGAAGCAAGGTGAAAATAATCGCCACGGCCACGATCGGCATGGACCAGTTCGACCTCGGATGGTGCAGGGACAACGGCATAACATGCCGCAACTCACCGGGATGCAACGCCCCCGGGGTGGCGCAATACGTCTGGTCGGCTTTGCTCCGGTCGGGCTTCGACCCCGAAAGGCACACGCTCGGAGTGGTGGGATGCGGCAACGTCGGCTCGATAGTGGCCGACTGGGGACGCAGGCTCGGCGCCGACGTGCTGGTCAACGACCCTCCGAAAGCGGCCGCAGGAGCGTCTTTGCCGGGACTCGTCGAGCTTCCGGAGCTTCTGCGCGAAGCCGATGCAGTAACGCTCCACACGCCGCTCACGCGCGACGGGGAATGGCCGTCGTTCCACCTGATAGGCGAGGCCGCCCTTGCCTTGATGAAGCCGGGCGCGCTGCTCGTCAACGCCGCCCGCGGGCCTGTGGCCGACAACGCCGCGCTGCGCAGGGCCGTGGCCTCAGGCCACATACGCGCGGTGATAGACACGTGGGAGGGCGAACCCAAGCTCGACAAGGAGCTGCTCTCGCTGCTGAAATACGGCACTTTCCACATAGCCGGATATTCCCTCGAAGGCAAGCAGCGCGCCACGCGGATGGTGCTTGAGGCGATAGGGGAGCACTTCGGATTCGCCCCCGACCTCAGCGGCCTCGAAGGCCCTTACAAGGCTCCTGCCCGCATCTCGGCAAAGGCCATACTCGACTCGTACAATCCCATCAGCGACACGTTGCAGCTGAAGGCCGACCCCGACGCTTTCGACACGCTCCGCGCAAACTACAGCTTCCGCAGGGAGCCGAGGTTCATTTAGGCCATGGGCAAGACCAAGAAGAAATATTATGTGGTCTGGGCCGGACGCGAACCGGGCGTATACGACGACTGGGACGACGCGCGCGAGCAGATCGAGGGGTTCCCCGGCGCACGCTACAAGGGCTTCGAGTCGCCTGCGGCCGCCGCGGAGGCTTTCCGCCTCGGAAGCGACGCCAAGCCGGGCAGCCTCGGCTCGTTGCTGATAAACGCACGCGCCAAGACCAAAGCCGGCACGGAGGCCGACCGCCTCCTTACCCTCGACGAGCAGAAACGCCGTTTCCCGGAAATCGACCCGGACGCATGGGCGGTGGACGCTTCCTGCCTCGGCAACCCCGGAAAGATGGAATACCAGTGCATAGACCTGGCCACGGGGCGGCGCGTGTTCCACTACGGCCCCGTATTCCCCTCGACCAACAACATCGGGGAATTCCTGGCCATAGTCCACGCCCTCGCCCTCATGGAGCAGCGCGGCGAGCGGCACGTGGTCTATTCGGATTCACGCACGGCGATGAGCTGGGTGCGGAAGAAGACGGCCAACACCAAGCTCACCGGCGACAAGGGCAACCCGCAGGTGTCGGAGCTGATACGACGCGCCGAAACATGGCTGCGCACCCACAACGTCCGCACCGTGATACGCAAATGGCAGACCGAGATATGGGGCGAGATTCCCGCAGACTTCGGCAGGAAATGACGCATTTCAGGAGCGTCCGCAACAGCAAACGATGGATTCCTCCGCAGAAGAGACGAAACGCCGCCTGACGGCCTCCATACGCGCCACCGGGGCAATCGCCGTCGGATACGCGGAAGCGGCACCTGTAAGCCATGAGGAAAGCGACGGTTTCGGCCGCTGGCTCGACGGCGGCAACCACGCCTCCATGGAATGGCTCGCCCGCCACGAAGAGCTGCGCCGCGACCCGCGCCTGCTCCTCGACGGCGCAAAGACAGTGGTAAGCATCGCCTATCCCTTCTTCCAGCCAGAAAGACGCGACGCGGCCCTGCCTCAGATATCAATGTACGCCTACGGCAAGGACTACCACGACGTGATACGCAAGAAGCTCAGGCCCGTATGCCGCGGGCTTTCGGAAACTACCGGCTGCGCCACGCGCATATGCGTAGACTCCGCCCCGGTCGCCGAGCGTTACTGGGCCCTGAAGGCCGGGATAGGGAGGCGCGGCGACAACGGCGCGGTGATAATCGACGGATACGGCAGCTTCGTCTTCCTCTGCGAGCTGCTCACCTCGCTCGAGCTGCCCCCCGACGAGCCTTCAGGCAAAGAATGCCTCCATTGCGGACGTTGCCGAGGCGCATGCCCCGGAAAAGCCATCCTCCCCGGAGGCAGAATCCGTGCGCAGCGATGCCTTTCCTACCTCACCGTCGAACACCGCGAAGCCTTCCCCGGAGAAGGGGAAAGCGCGGACGCGCTGAATTCACCCGCAGGGCAAAGAACCCTCTACGGCTGCGACATGTGCCAGCTCGTCTGCCCCTGCAACGCCGGGGCAGACGCAAGCCTGGCGCTGCCCGAGTTCCTGCCACGCAACGGGGAGATGCTGACCCTCGGCGCACCCGAAGCCATGGCCATGACCGACGATGAATGGACGGCCTTCACCGCCTCCTCCGCGATGCGCCGCGCGCGCCCGGCCATCCTGCGCCGCAACGCCCTCCGCCTCAAATAATCAAAGGGCCAAATGAGAGAAACCGTTAATTCTGCATTGCGTCATGAATCAGTTCAACATATACGACAGTCTTATTGACTTCTCGGCAATCAAGGATTTTTGCCGGGAAAACGGGAGGCTGTGCCATTACCCCAAAGAGGCTGTCTTCGTTGAGCAGGGTTCAATCGGCAAGCACTTCGGAATCGTTGAATCCGGATATTTCAAATACACCACGCTGACATCATCGGGCAACGAGGCAGTCGTAGGGTTTGCCTTTGAGAGTGAAATCGTAGCGGATTTCCACAACTCTTATAATCGCCGCCCATCTGCAATTACAATAAAAGCCGGAGCCGATGCCTCAGTGTCGCAAATCCGCATGTCAAAGGCAAAGGGCTTGCTTGATGCAACGTTCGAGGGTAACCTTTCGTCTATCAATGGCATCCTTTTCAGCGAAATCTATTCGCGCTATCTTGAACTGTATCGAAAGACACCCACAGAGCGTTATCTTGACTTGATCGGCAAATGCCCTCAGATCTTAGACATCGTTTCTTTGCGTGATATAGCCTCATATCTCCTCATTACTCCGGTCTATCTGAGCCGAATCCGAAAGAATCTCGCAAAAAAATCCGGCGAATAAAACTTTTTTTATCCCGAAACAAGTTTTTTTGCCTAACTTTGCCTGTAAAAAAAAACGGCAAATGGAGAATCACATCATCAAATCAATCTTATGCCTGATGTTTGCCATGCCTTTCATAGCATCCGCACATACAAGCATCAGGAATCTTTCTGGCAAAAGTGAAATTGCCCTCACCCCTAAATTGATTGAAGAGCACTGCTCGTCTGACAGTTTCCATATTCAGGAATTTGAGTTGTGCCGTAAACAGAAAGCATCCGGCAGAAACCCGGAAGACAATCAATATGCCCATGCGGTTTTGTCGGAAAGCGGCACACTCGCTTCTGTGTTGGGCGACAGGATATTCGAGATAGATTCCATTTCGGTTGAAGGCCCGATCAATGAGGCCGATTTCAACACTCTATGGGAATCATCGTTCAATGGCCGGCTGAAAATCATCAACCTTGAGAAAGCAGCGGTAGAAAACGGCATTGTTCCTGAAGAGGCCCTGTTCCACAAGGATGAACAAGTCAACTGGGAAACGATGGAGATAACCACAATATGGCTTGAGAAGCTGTTCTTGCCGGAAGGTGTAACTGAAATAGGAGACTTTGCAGTGGCATACGCAACCACACTCCATGAAATCAGATTTCCCAACACATTGCAGACCATAGGCAAATCGGCCTTCACCGACTGCATAAGGTTGACCGCCGAACAATTGACGTTCCCGGAAAGCCTGAGAGTGATTGGCGAACAGGCTTTCTATCAATGTCGCGGGCTGACAGGCAAAATAACGCTGCCAAAGGCCCTGAAAGCTATTGTCTGCGGAGCGTTCTACTCTTGCAAAATATCCGAAATCAGTTTTCCTCAATCGCTGGAATATCTCGGCTGCATGGCGTTCGCCAACGCTGCATTTGAAAAGGCGGTTTTACCGGACAATTGCCAGCTATGTCCACAGGGAGGACAGTTCTACAATAACTGGGTACTCGCCGAAGCGCATTTGCCGGACAATTCGGCTCTCGTCCCGGCCGATGTTTTTTTAGGTTGTTTTTCTTTGAAAAAAGTGAACATCCCTTCCAAGGCCATCACCATCGGCGAGTTCGCATTCGACCAAGTCAAAATGTCAGACATAGATTTCCCGGAAACACTGGAATCAATCGGACAAAACGCTTTTCAGAGTTGCAACAAGCTCACAACCGTGGTTTTCCCGGCTTCGCTCAAAAGCCTCGGCGACCGGGCTTTTGCCTTATGCGGCAGTCTGACAAGCATCTGGTGCAAGGCAACGGTTCCTCCGGAATGTATCCAGGCATCAGGATATGAATCAGACGGTACGCCTTTCAAAAGTGTGAACCCCTCAACACCTGTCTACATTCCTGTCGGCACGAAGCAACAATACATTGCGGCTCCAGGCTGGGATTACATGACCAATTTCATTGAAACCGACAACTTCCCGTCGGCCGGAATTGTCTGCGTGGAAGCCGAAGAAAAAGAACAGGACAACAATATTTATGATTTATCCGGGAGAAAGGCTGAAACTCCCGTTCCCGGGAACATCTATATCCAGAACGGCAAAAAGTTCGTCCATCCCGAATGAAGCCATAACATCAGAAGCCGCAGAATCGCAAATGAATGCAGGGCCGCCGCATCGAACAACGCCCCATAGTCAAGATGCCGACGACGGCACATATGTTCAGGGCTGGCGGTCGGGAGGGAGGCAGAGGCGGCGGTGGGCTCCGGCAGCGGAGGTTACGCCTGCCTGAGCAGCCTTGCCGTACCAAAAGGCGGCGTCCATGCCGCCGCGGCCGCTCTCCGGGCTGTCAAGGAGGCCGGTCAGCGCGTCGGGGAACACGTCGAGCGTCTCGGCAATGATGAACTGTGCCGAAGGATTGCCCATCTCCGCGGCCTTGCAGAAGTTAAGCAGCGATTCCTTGTGGTCGTATTCAGTCCCTTTCCCCAAAGCATACGCCTCGCCGAGAAGGGCATATGCCTGCGCCGAGCCTTTACCGGCGGCTATCCGGAAAAGCCCTACTGCCGATTCGGGCGCGTTGCCCCGGGTAAAAAAGCTTAATCCGAGGCCGACCGCCTCAGTGGCCTCCAGGGCCTGCCATCTGCTTCGCATCAGACGCAAGAGGGACGCGTCGGCATCAGCCACGCCTTTCCTCGCAGCCTCCGAAAGAAGACCGGAAGCCTTGAGCGTGTCGGGGGCGACGGGCGGCAGTCCTTCGGCATATATCGCGGCGAGCTGCATCATGGCCACCGGAAGCCCTGCGTCGGCGGCTTTTCCGAGCCAATAGACGGCTTTCTCCGGATCCCGCTCCACGCCTTCACCTGCCGCAAGAAGCCAGCCGAGGTTGGCCGCGCCTTTGGCATCGCCCTGCATCGCCGCCTTCTCTATCAGGTCAAGGCCCCGGATGCGGTCCCGCTCCACGCCCTCACCGTTGAAAAGCCTGTAGCCGAGATAGTTCTGCGCAGGCGCATATCCGGCCTCCGCAGATTTCCCATAAAGCAGCAAGGAGCGCAGGGAGTCCGGCTCCACAGGGCCGTAGCCGAGCTCATAGACGTAGGCGAGGTCGTAGAGGGCTTTCGGGTCGCCGCTGTCGGCACGGCATTCAAGCCTCCTGAGCGAAGCATAAAGGGCCGAATCCTGCCCCGAGACCTCAGGCGCACGTCTCCCCGCGTTCCCCCGGAAAGGAAACGCAGCCAGCAGCAACATCAGCATAACGACCGTCCTCATCCCTTATGGCCGAAACCGGCAACCGTCAGATTCACTTCGGAGAAAGCGTTACGAGCGGCACAAGCATCTCCTGCAAGGATATGCCGCCGTGCTGGAACGTGCCGGTGTAATACTGCACGTAGTAGTTGTAATTGTTCGGATAGGAGAAGAAATCCTGGTTGCAGGCATAGATGTAGGTCGAAGAGACGTTGGGGCAGGGCAGGCCGAACTTCTTAGGGTTGTGCATCTCATAGACCTGCCTGGGGTTGTAGTTCAGGTTCTTGCCCACCTTATAGCGAAGGTTGGTGTTGGTGTTGCGGTCGCCCACCACCTTTATCGGGTCGTCCACCTTGATCGTGCCGTGGTCGGTGGTTACGATCACCTTGAATCCCATCTCGGCTATGCGCCGGAATATGTCGAGTGTCGAGGAATGGCGGAACCACGACTCCGTCAGCGACCGGTAGGCGGCATCGGAGCTTGCCAGCTCACGGATCATCTTCGACTCCGTGCGGGCATGCGAAAGCATGTCGATGAAGTTGAGCACCACCACGTTGAGCTGGTTGTTCTTCAGCGAATTCATCGAACGCAGGAACTTCTCGCCCGCCCCCGAATCGTTGAGCTTGGAATAGGAGAACTTCTCCTTGCGGCGGAAACGCTTCAGCTGCGTGTCGATAAGCTCGGCCTCGTGGATGTTGAGCCCCTCGTCCTCGTCTTCGTCCACCCACAGGTCGGGGAACATCTGCTCTATCTGGAGCGGCATGAGGCCTGCGAAGATGGCGTTGCGGGCATATTGGGTCGATGTAGGCAGGATGGTGGTGTAAAGCTCCTCCTGCACGTTGAAGAATTCCGACACGAGCGGCTGCACCACCCGCCATTGGTCGAGACGGAAATTGTCTATCAGCACGACAAACACCTTCTCGCCCCGGTCAAGCACCGGGAAGACGCGCCGCTTGAAGATCTCGTGGCTCATGAGCGGATGCTCGTCGGTCGTGACCCATTTCTCATAGCTGCGCTTGACGAACTTGCAGAAATTCGAGTTCGCGTCGCGCTTCTGCATCAGAAGCATCTCGTCCATCGAACTGTCGGCTCCGGCAAGCTTCAGCTCCCAGAAGACGAGCTGGCGGTAGACCTCCATCCAGTCTTCGACGGAAGCCGCGTCGTTGATGAGCATCGATATGTTGCGGAATTCCTGCTGGTAGCCGCTCGTGGTCTGCTGGGCCACGAGGCGTCCGCTGTTGAGGTTCTTGTTGATGGAGAACCATATCTGGTTGGGGTTCACGGGCTTTATCAGATAATCGGCTATCTGGTTGCCGATTGCCTGGGTCATGATGTTCTCCTCCTCGCTCTTGGTGATCATTATCACCGGAATCTCCGGATGCGACTGGTTGATGCGCGAAAGCGTCTCCAGACCGGTCAGCCCCGGCATGTTCTCGTCGAGAAGGATGAGCGAGAACGGCTCGCTCTCGAGCATGTCGAGCGCGTCGGGGCCGTTGTTGGCGGTCGCCACTTCGTAGCCCTTCGTCTTTAGGAAAAGTATATGCGGCTTGAGGAGATCTACTTCATCGTCCACCCACAGAATCTTGTTCATTCTCAGTATTATTTTCTGCAAAGATACTAATCCGGCACGGAAATCCCAAATCTCGTGCCGGATAAATGTTCACTGAAGGCTCAAATTACCCGGAATCAGGTATCAGCGGAGCCTCATTCCGCCAAGGCCTCGAAATAACAGTCGGCGACGGTGAGCCATTCCTCCAGGCTTCCCTGAAGCGTGAAGCCCTCCACGCCCTCTGGATCGCCGAGTTCGATGCGGGCCTTGTCGGGAGTGAGCGTAACCACCGTAGGCCTCACCTCGCTGCCGGGATTGTAGAAAGCGTCCACGCTCACCGGCGAACGGTCTTCCTCAATCAGCCACAGCCCGTCGCCACAGGCATACAGACCCGTAACCCGGGCCACGCGCGTCTTGTCCTTCTCAAGAGAATGATGCACGATTTCAGGCACATAATGGAAACCGGCCCTGGCGAGGTCCCATATTATCGCGCCTATGTTGCGCTCCTTCATGTCGGCCAGGAGCTCGGCCTTGGCGTTGAGCAGGAGCCTGCCTGCCGAATCGCGGTATGTACGTGTGTCTTTCATAATCATCACTAATCAAAACATTGTAAAAGTAAGAGTGTGTTTCAGCCATAAAAGTTCAAGGCAGCATGGATTTTTGCCAGAAGTCGCGTAGTGAAGTCCAGGGGACGATGGGCGAAGCGGCGGCGGGAAGCGGCGCAATCTGCCGCCCGTTGAGCAACGCCTGAACATAGGCCTTCCCCGACGGAGCGGCGTAGAAGACGAGGATCAGGTTCGCACCGAGAGGCGAGACGAAGGAATCGTTCCAGTAGTCGGCAAGCGTCTGCGGCGTGGCCTCCTGAGGCACCGTGCATCCGGGCAGCCCCATCAGCGAGAAGAGGGGCATCAGAGTCTCGGCATGCGCGAACCGGAACACGCCTCGTATGAGCCTCCGGGCCTCTGCGGTGCTGACAATCACCTCCGACGAGTCTATGATTTCACGAAGAAGGCCTTCGGCGGCCTTGCCGGGAAGGTCGGAGAAACGCGTGTCAGTCCGTTGAAGGGCGTGCTTCAGGTTGTCGGCAAGATAGCATGCGCGGTACTCCTCCGGAGTCATGAACCGTGAGATTCCGGCATTGATGCCCGCGGCAGGCAGCGACTGGAGCACGGCATAGACGCGCATCGTGATTTCCTGAAGCTCCTCCTTCGGCCGTCCGCCGCCGACAAGCCTTATGGCAGGAGCCACAGGCACGTTGGCGGCCGAATATCCGTCATACGTCTTTCTCCAGCCGCCGTGCCTGATATAGTCGGCATAACGCCTGTCAGTGTCGAAGAAACGCAGGAGCGAATCGTATTCACGGCCGGAAGACGCCGTCATCTGCAAGTCGGGGTTCAGGCTTCCGAGCTGATGGCAGAAACCGTACATCGAAGCCACGGCACGGGGAACGAACGTGGATATGGCGATTATGCTCCCCTGCGAGAAAAAGCCCGGCAGCATAGCGTCAAGGCGCGAGGCGATGCCTCGCTGTTCGGCCTCGCCCAGCGAGTCGAGCTGCCCCCAACGCCCGTCGGTCTTCTCCCTGACGGTCTGCAGAAGGGCCGCCATTTCCTCACCGGCCCGGGTAAGGCTCCCACGCGTACGCGCCGCCTCGAGCGACGACAGCAGGTCGCCCACCTTCTTCTCCGACGAAAGGAAACGCGCCCCGTGGCGGCCTATGTGGTTGACGAAAACAGGAGTGAGCGAATCCGGCGCGGCAGGGAACTCCTCCGGCAGACGGATGGGCATCATGGTCCCGCCGAGCGACGGAGGGAAAGGGGGATCCATCCCCACAGGCAACTGCGCGCCGGCCGCCAAAGCCGCCGACACGCACAAAACCAAAGCGGCAATCTTCTTCATAAGCCTCTCAATTCATTGTTTCAATATCAGAAACGCACCCAGTCGGCCTAAGGTTCTTAGAATGTGGTTAGAATCATCGCAGAATAAATACGGACACGTAACTATTCAGCGGACACGCTAAGGCGATAATGTGGAATAGACATCACCATTATAGGTAAATTTAACCTGCTGGTTTTATAGAAATTAGCGGCAATTTTATTTGGTAAAGTCAAATAAG
>CAJSYI010000020.1 GCA_910573745.1 Muribaculaceae bacterium
CTCTCGGTAATCATGATATCGTATTTATTGTTTGGTTCCTCTAAATTACTAAATATCAGTGATATTACCAAAAGAATCGGCAACTTTTTCAAGCTGCTGATTCTACTTTTTTATACTATTACTTATCCCGAACTCGCGTTCATAGAAAAGCTTCCGATGGGCTACAACACACGCATCGGCCCGACAGGAATGGAACTCAGCGGCGGACAGAAGCAACGCCTTCTCATAGCACGCGCCGTCTACAAACGCCCTGAAATCCTCTTCCTCGACGAAGCCACATCATCCCTCGACGCGACAAACGAGCGCGCCATAACCGAACGGCTACTCAAGCTCCACAAAGGAAAGACCCTGATCATCGCCGCCCACCGTCTGTCAACGGTGAAAAACGCCGACAGGATTCTGTTTATGAAGGACGGGAAAATAACGGAATCAGGAACACATTCCGAACTCGTGGCTCTCAGAGGAGAGTATTTCCGGCTCGTGGGCAACCAGCTCGAACTGTCCGTATGAGTCAGCAAAAACATAAACTGCACTGAAAAAAAGAAGACTGGCGCGCACAGCACCGGTCTTCCTTGTCTCGTTTTCATGAACGGTTGCCTCCGAAGCCTTACGGCGCGGCAGCCTGTTTTTATGCGGATCAGTTTTCTTCTTTATCTCGGTTCTTTATTTTGGAGCCAGACTTCGACTGGCTCGACTGCATGTCGCTTTCCTCTTTGAGGTCGATGGTCTTGCCCGTAGGGTCAATCACCTTGTATTCCAGGAAAGCCAGGGATTCGTCGGCAACCACCTTGAAGCCGCGCCCGAAGCGCCTGCGCCATTTGCCGTAGAGCGAAAGCAGCCCCTTCTTTACATACGCATCCACAAAAGGATGTATGTACATAGTGAATTTATTGACCTTCAGATTATTGACCAAATAGTCCAGCTTCTCCTCGAGCTTGTCGGTAAAAAGGAGCGAAGGCTGAATCTCACCCTTGCCGAAACATGAAGGACAGGTTTCGGAAGTCGCGATGTCGAGGGCGGGACGCACACGTTGCCGTGTGATCTGCATAAGGCCGAACTTGCTCAGAGGAAGGATGTTGTGGCGCGCACGGTCATTGGCCATCACCTCACGCATATGGTCATAGAGGGTCTGCCGATGTTCCGCCTTGTTCATATCTATGAAGTCAATCACGATTATTCCGCCCATGTCCCTGAGTCTGAGCTGGCGGGCTATTTCGTCGGCAGCCCTGAGGTTCACCTCAAGCGCATTGGTCTCCTGGTCGTTGGTTGCCTTGGAACGGTTGCCTGAATTGACATCGACCACATGAAGGGCCTCCGTGTGTTCGATGATGATGTATGCCCCGCTCTTGAACGAAACGGTCTTTCCGAACGAGCTTTTAATCTGCCGCGTGATGCTGAAATGGTCGAATATGGGCATCTCCTTGGCGTAGAGCTTCACAATGTCCTTGCGTTCCGGAGCGATGAGAGCCACATAGTTCTGTATCTGCTCCATCGTCTCCTTGTCGTTGACGTAGATGCTTTCAAAGCTGGAGCTGAACAGGTCGCGAATCACGCTCACAGCCCTCGACTCCTCCTCGAAAATGAGGGCCGCAGGCTTGCTGCGCTGCATCTTGGCTATCGAGTCTTCCCAGCATTTCACGAGCGTGCGCATCTCATGGTTGAGTTCGGCTACACGTTTGTTCTCGGCCGAAGTCCTGACTATCACGCCGAAACCTTTCGGCTTTATGCTCCCTATAAGCTGGCGAAGGCGTATCTTCTCCTCGGTGGACTTGATTTTGCTCGATATGGAAATCTTTTCGGCAAATGGAATCAGCACCATGAACCTTCCGGTGAAGGATATTTCGGTGGTGAGTCTCGGGCCTTTCGACGAAATCGGTTCTTTTGCAATCTGCACCAGAAGGTGCTGTCCCTGCGAAAGCACCTGCGATATGGAACCCTGCTTCGGAATCTCCTCCTTGGGCTTGAAATTTGCGGGAGAGGGGATTTTCTTTGGGTCGGCGAGCGCTTCCTTCATGAATCCGGAATAGGCCATGAAGTGCGAGCCGAGATCGAGATAATGAAGAAAAGCGTCCTTGTCGTAGCCCACGTCGACGAACGCGGCGTTGAGGCCGGGCATCAGCTTGCGCACCTTTGCCAGATAAAGGTCGCCCACCGCGTACGCGATGTTGCGGCTCTCCTTCTGGAGCGACACAAGCCGGGAGTCTTCGGTCAGCGCGATCGAAATCTCCTTCTGCTGCACGTCTACAATTAATTCGCTTTTCATTTCATCAATTTGAATGAATGTAAGAAACAGACTTCGGGACTGGCAAGCCTGTCGTCAGGCGAAGCCATTCCCGTGTCTGTCTTCTGAGAATTCAGACTTCCGTCATTTGAAAATCCGGTTGCGGAAAACCTCCGCAGACTGGCTTACTTCTTCTTATGACGGTTCTTTCTCAGTCTTTTTTTACGCTTGTGCGTGGCCATCTTGTGGCCTTTTCTCTTCTTTCCGCTTGGCATAGTCGTAAGATTGTTGTTTATGTTTTAACTTCTGTTTATTTTACCTGGTCGAGGAACACGCGCGAAGGCTTGAACGCCGGAATCTTGTGCTCCGGAATACGGATAGTGGTGTTTTGTGAGATGTTGCGGGCCGTCTTCTCCTTGCGGGTCTTGATGATGAAGCTACCGAAACCACGGAGATAAACGTTCTCGCCACTGGCCATATTGTCTTTCACTACTTCCATGAACTTTTCGACAGTGGCCAGCACAGCGGATTTTTCAATGCCTGTGCTGCGGGAAATCTCGTTCACGATATCAGCTTTTGTCATGTCTTTAGAACGTATTAATTTGGTTGATTATAATCGTATTTGAGCCGTTCTCGGAGCCGGATTCAGGCCCTTTTCCGATTTGACCGTGCAAATATCGGCATTTTTTTTGACATAGAAACGATTTGCAGCCCATTTTCTGCAAAAAATCCACACGGAAGCCTCTGACGGGCTTCGTTTTAGCCGGAAATGCCACCCTTTCCGCCCCGAATGGCCGGGATTTAATACGCGAATCCGTCCCGGAATCCTCCATAAAAAATCATGAAGAAAATTCCAAACACACTCTTAACCCGCAATCGAAACACCATCGACCGAGCCAAGCCGGCCTGCGATTTCCTCCATCATGTCAAGCGGCATCTCTATGGTCATGGAGCAAGAATTGTCGAAAGCCTGCTCAACGATTTTCAGCCCGGGAAGCTTCGCCGTCTTCATGACCTCGTTGACCGACATATAAGGGAACGTGATGCTAAGCCGGGACATTTCCTGCTTCTCGACAATGCCCGCATCGGTGATGGCGAGACGCGCGGCTTCCCGGTAAGCGGCGGTCAGCCCCGGTGTGCCAAGCTTGATGCCTCCGAAATAACGGACAACCACGACAGCAACGTCGGTAACGCCGAGACTGTTGATCTGGCCCAGAATAGGCTTTCCGGCAGTGCCCGACGGCTCTCCGTTGTCGTTGAGCTGCCACCGGGCACGGTCGGCACCCAACATATATGCCCAACATACATGGCGCGCGTCGTGATACTCGTTCTGCAATGATTTGATTGCCGCTTTCGCCTCATCGGCGGAAGAAACAGGAAAGGCGAAGGAGATGAATTTGCTCATTTTCTCCTTGTATATCCCCTTGCCATTCCCTCCGACTGTCTGATAGTTCATCCTAAAGCGCAGTCTGAGCCGTCCGCATGTCCTGCATAAAGGAGTCCTGACGCGACTTCCTCCATCTTCTGCAGGCCGCACTGCACCCGTATGATTTCAAGAGCCCATGCCATGGCTTTGGCCGGACCGCTCGCCGTTACGAACTTTCCGCTCACCACCACAGGGGCATCCACGGCCTCCGCTCCCTTCAGGAGGTTGCCGAAACCGGGATAGCACGTGGCCTTTTCGCCTTCGAGAAGACCGAGCTGGCCAAGCACCACTGCCGGTGCGGCGCAGATTGCCGCGATATGCCCTCCATTTCCGGAATGGCGACGAAGCAACTCTCCAAGCGGGGCAAACTCATAGAGATTGGTCGCGCCCGGCATCCCGCCGGGAAGGATGAGCCATTCAGGATTGACGAAAAGCTTGTCGTCAAACGCCTCGTCGGCAGTTATCGTGATTCCATGGGCCGACTTCACCTGAAGCGACGAAGCAATCGATACCGTCTTCACCGGCATTCCGGCGCGGCGCAGCAAGTCAATTACGGTCAGGGCTTCGATGTCCTCAAAGCCGTCAGCCAAAAACACAAATGATTCTTTCATATGTCCAATGTCTTTTTTTACGGCGTAAATTTAGCAAAACATATCGGAATAATCGCTAACTTTGCCTGATTAAAAACATATGATGTAACAAAAGATGCGTATCCCGATAAAATACACCATAATAAAAACACTGGCGGCGACGTTTTTGTTGGCGTCGGCTTCATGCAGGCCTTCTGCGCCTTACCGGCATGCGGAAGGGGTGATATGGAACACCGTATACCATATGACCTTCGACGGAGACGAATCGCTTGCCGACTCTATCCGCCCTGTACTGGAACGTGTGGGCCGTAGCCTTTCAGTCTTCGACCCGGAGTCGCTTGTATCCCGGCTGAATGCCTCGGATTCTTGCAAGGCCGACAGTATGCTGAAAGACATCTACTCGTTGTCGGCCAGAATCCACAGGCAAAGCGGAGGGATGTTCGACCCCACGCTTTCACCGCTCATCACCGCATGGGGATTCGGAAAGGGACACAAGCCAACCGCCGACACGTTGAGAATCGACAGTCTGCTCGCATTGACAGGCATGGGCCACACCTATATTAAAGATGACGTAATACACAAAGACAACCGAAGCATCAGTTTCAACTTTTCCGCGATCGCGAAGGGCTACGGATGCGACGCAGCAGCCGAAATGCTGAAGCGCAACGGAGTGGAAAACTTCCTTGTGGAAATCGGTGGCGAAATCCGTTGCTCAGGCGTCAACTCCAAAGGCAGGAAGTGGAACATCAGCATTGACCGTCCGCTGAAAGACCTCCACGGCACAAGACACGCATCACAGGAAGTCATAACCGTCTCCGGATGCGGCGTGGCAACATCCGGAAACTACAGGAATTTCCATAACGGCACCGACGGCCATTCCTTCGGCCACACGATAGACCCGTTCACCGGCCGTCCCGCAAAGACCGACATACTGAGCGCGACCGTGGTAGCCCCGACCGCAGCCGAAGCCGACGCCTATGCCACGGCATGCATGGCAATGGGGGCGGGAAAGGCAAAAGAAATGCTCAACCGGCTGGACCTCCCGGCATTGCTCATTCTTGAGGATTTCTCGACATGGGCATCTCCCGAATTCAAAAATCTTACGGAAAAATGACAATCGACACGATAATCATAGTTTTGCTCCTCCTCGCAGTAATAGCCCTGATTGCCGCCATGCTCATAAAGAACGGCAACGGCAAAGCATCCGCAGAGGCAGTCAGAGAGGAATACGAACGGCGCATGACAGAAATGGAACGCCGTTTCACCGAACGCGACCGACAGAATGCCGAAGCTTCGGAAGCCCGCTTCAAGGCCTTGGCAGAGGAGTCGCTGAGGATACAGTCCAACCAGATACGCCGCACCAACAGCGAACAGATGGAAGCGTTGCTCAGTCCTATGCGCCAACGCCTTGAGGAATTCAACCGCGCATGCACTGATTCATACGTGGCCGAAAACGCCGCCCGAAAATCCCTGGCCGACCAGATCGAACGGCTAATGGAGCTGAACAGAACAATCGGAGACGAAGCCCGCAACCTTACGTCCGCACTCAAAAACGATTCCCGCCAGCAAGGGCGGTGGGGCGAAATCATATTGGAAACGATGCTTGAGAAGGCCGGTCTGAAACGGGACATAAACTTCTCATCACAACTTACGCGAGATTCATCCGGAAACACGCTCCGGGACGACGACTCGGGACGCGGCCTGCGCCCCGACGTGGTGGTGTTCCTTCCCGACGACCACTGCCTAATAATCGACTCCAAAGTATCCCTCAACGCATACACCGACTTCTGCGGGACAGACGACGAGACGAACCGGCAGATGGCCGGCAAAAGGCATCTCGAATCCGTGAGGCGACATATCAAGGAACTCGCCGACAAGCAGTACCAACGGATGGTCAAAAACTCAGCCGAACATGTGCTTATGTTCATCCCCAACGAAGGCGCATACATCACTGCCGTAGGGCTTGACCCTGACCTTTGGGACTATGCCTACCAGCGCAAAGTGTGCATCGTGGCCCCTGCCCATCTTTTCTCCGTGATGCAGCTTATAAACCAGATGTGGAATTCCGAACAACGCAACAACAACGCCGACAACATCGCAAAACTCGGCGGTCTGCTATACGACAAATTCGTGGGATTCGCAAACGAGCTCCAGCGCATAGAGAAGAGCCTCGACGATGCACGCAATGCATACGACGCGTGCTACCGCAGCCTCACACGCGGAGGCACAAGCCTCGTCAGCCGTGCCGAACGCCTGCGTGCCCTCGGAGTCAAGAACGCGAAAATACTGGGCGAAAAGATACGCGAAGAATCGGAATGTTCGATACAAGAATCGTAGAATCCACAATCGGACATTGGCACAAACAGGATATTTATGGCACATATAACCCAAAACACCTGAAACGTCGAAATATTTTTGCAGAAAAATTTTGCCATATCGGAAAATGGCAGTAACTTTGCACCCGTAAAACATCGCGGGGTGGAGCAGTGGTAGCTCGTTGGGCTCATAACCCAAAGGTCGTAGGTTCGAGTCCTGCCCCCGCCACCAATAAAGCCGGCTTTATGGAAGCCGGCTTTTCTTTTCAAAAAACTCAATATGGAAGTTCTCTACGAAGACAACCACATAATAATAGTCAACAAGGCCGTTGGCGAAATAGTCCAAGGCGACAAGACCGGCGACACTCCCCTTTCAGAAACCGTCAAGCAATGGATAAAGGAGAAATACGCCAAACCGGGGAATGTCTTCTGCGGTGTTGTACACCGCATCGACCGCCCTGTAAGCGGAGCTGTGGTCTTCGCCAAAACCTCCAAAGCACTTTCACGACTCAACGACATGCTTCGGAACGGCGAGATTCACAAGACATACTTCGCGCTCGTAGAAGGAAAGCCCGAAAAGGATGCGGCCACCTTGGAAGACATGCTCATAAGCGACTCCCGGCTCAACAAGACGTTCATAGCCCGCCCTGGACAAAAGGACGCGAAACGCTCTGTGCTGACATACGAGACCGTTGCTGAAGGAGATCGATACACGCTCCTGAAGGTCAATCTACTGACAGGGAGAAAACATCAGATACGCGTCCAACTGTCGGCCACCGGCCATCCAATAAAAGGAGACTTGAAATACGGAGCCAAACGCAGCAACCGCGACGGCGGAATATCCCTCCACGCCAGACGCATCGAATTCATCCACCCGGTATCAAAGAAAAGCATATGTGCAGAAGCGCCTCTGCCGGCTGAGATGATGCCATTCCTGCCAGGCTGAGCAGCAGACAGCATATGCACTTTACGAATTAATATTCATTTTAGCCACCATCACAAATCAGCCTCCTCAAAAAGACGAAAACAACAGTATTCACTCAAAAACGCAAACAAACATACTGCCAAGCGTGGCGACAACAGGAAATAAAAAAACAATACATTGACAACCAATAATATATAAGTTACCATTTATATATTCACTGTTGAATCCGGCATCCGGATAAACACAAAAACCAAAATCTAAACCGTCCTTTCTAATCAAAAAAATCGCGCCTTAAAACAAATCAAACCATATTTAACACAAATTAACCATTAAAATTCTTGATATTTCAATCTAATCACTAACTTTGCGGCGAATTCAAGACAGAAAATTGATTTAGATTAATTTTCTTGATGCTATAAACTTATTTAATATACAATAATTATGAATAAAATCCTACCATTCATCCTTTTCGGAATCGGGGGGAGTAATTTTAGCCACTCAAAACGCTGAAGCCACCCGCCCTTCAAGAATATCGGTAGACGAAGAAGTGGTGATCTACGCAGTAAGCACCACTGACGGCAATCCCGGCGTCTTCACCCTCAATGCATCCGGCAGCAGCTGCAACCCGACAAAAATCAGCGGCAGCACGGCAATCGGATACAACTTCCAGGAATCAGGCGGAACGTTCATATCCACTGAAACCGTCTACGGGACAAAAAACACCAGCTACGGCAGCGTATACGCCATCAAAGCGACTGCTGAAGGCGGTGAAAGCGGACCTTGGAGCTACACATACATGCGCGACAAGGACGACAACAAAACTTTCACTTATGAAATGGTGGCATCCGACATGGCCTACGATGCCATATCAAAGAAAATATACGGATGGTTCAAAGCCGACTCATATGACTATAATTATCGGCTGGCAGAATACGACGGAGAAAAACATACCATCATTCCCATCGGGCAACCGACCTCAACATGCATTACGGCTTTGGCATTCGATGCCCAAGGAACCCTTTGGGGAATCGCAGGCCATGATTCCGGAAAGCTTTATATGATAGACAGAGCCACAGGCGAGCTTACAGAAAAAGGGCAGCTCGGAATAACGGCCTACGGCACAGGGCAATCAGCAGCCATCGACGCATCCGGCAAGATGTACTGGGGTGCTGTCATGAATTCTTTCAGTGCCTCACTTTATGAGGTAGACCTCGAAACATGCGAAGCGAAACAGGTGTACAGTTTCCCTATGGGACAACGCTACAACGCCTTCTTCATCCCCGGCCCCGCCACAAAGAAAGGAGCGCCCGCAGCAATAGAAAACCTCACGGCGAAATTCAACGGCAACGACGTTACGGTAACTTTCACCGCACCATCCAAGACTTTCGGAGGATCCGACCTCTCAGGTGAACTGACCTACACGCTAACAATCGACGGTGAAGCCCCTGCAGCCGACGGAACAGGGAAAATCAACGCCGGAGACAGTTTTGAAAAGACCTATGCGATGTCGCAAGGCCAACACATCATCACCGTAGGACTCAGCAATGCAATAGGCGAAAGCCCCAAATCTTCGGCTGAAGTATATGCCGGATTCGACACACCGGCGGCCGTAACCGGCATCACCACATCGGTTGACGGCTCCAACGTAACCATCAGCTGGAATGCCCCTGCAGGCATCAACGGCGGCACTTTGGACTACTCCAAAATATCCTACGACGTTGTGCGGAATCCAGGCGCGTCGGTAGTGGCCGAAGGAACAAAAGACCTTTCTGTAACCGACGTCATACCTGACGGGTTCGTGAAGACGTATTCATACACCATAAGCGTCGTTTTCGACGGAGAGACCGGACAAAACGCAACCTCCGAGGCTCTTGCGATAGGCAAGCCCTACACCGTCCCCTATCTTCAGGACTTCGGATCCATCGAAAATTTTGCAGAAGCCGGCATCAGCGCGGTGGCTGTCAATGGCGCAGACTTTACATGGAAGCCAGGAGAGATTGACGGCAACAAATGCGCCGTGGTGGACGTAATATCCGGCACCAAGCACGACTACGCATTGTTCACCGCACCGATGACACTTCGCGCCGGGGTCAACTACACCTTGAAATTCAAAATCGCATGCAGCGCCACATACGCAAGCACAGGGATACGCATATTCCTGTCAAAATCGCAAAGCATAAACGAGAATGACAATATATATCCGTTCATCGACCCCAATCTATCGTTCCAGATATTCGATGCAAACGACACAAACAAGTTCAAGGAACAGACGTATTCTTTCACGGCACCTGAAGACGGCACATACTCCATAGGATTCTACGAGACATTCGGCAACCGGTTCGATTCCCAGTCAATCTTCATCGACGACATAGAGGTTACGGGCATATTCCCCTGTCCCACCGCAGCGACCGACGTAACGGCAACCCAGCTCGAACACGGCAGCAGAACCATTGACGTGGCTTTCACCCTCCCTTCAAAAGACGTCAACGACAAAGACCTCGAATCAATAAGCAAAGTGGAAATCTATTGCGGCAACAACGACCTTGTGGGTTCGTTCGGGCAGAATTCCGACAACAGCCCATTTGTCCCTGGCGAAAAGGCATCCTGCCGCATCGAAGAAGCTCCTCGCGGATACCAGTCCTACAAAGTGGTGGTCTACAACGGCGAATTGGCATCGGCTCCCTCAATCAACGCAGTGGCCTTCTCCGGATACCTCAACAACCTCAAGGTCATTGACGTGAAGTCTCCATCCGAGATTCCGTACAACGGCAAGGGAGAAGTGGAAGTAACAGTGATGAACGACGGCTTTGATCCCATCTATGCCTACACCATCGACCTCGTGGAAGGAGACCGTGCGGTGGATTCCGCAGAAGGAGTCGCACTCAACAGCGACGAGACCCACACGTTCACACTCGAGATATATTGGGACTCCTACGAACCCCGGACACGCACATACGGCGTCGCTGCGGTGTATGAAGACGACAACATATACGACAACGCCAGCACTGACTTCAACGTCAGCTTCGTCAAAGACCCTGTAGGCGTGGAAACCTGCGACGCCGACGGCACAAGAATCACCACGGAGGACGGAAACCTCATCGTTTCAGGAAACGCACACGTAGAAGTGTTCTCAATCAACGGCAACAAGCTCGCCGAAGCCGAAGTCAGCGGCACGTGGCGAAAACCGCTTCCGGAAGGAATCTACCTCGTCAAGACAAGCAAATCAATCATCAAGATTATTCTTTAACACCATAATTCTATAATTTATCCGATGCCGGATTTTTGTTTCCGGCATCGGAAAACCAAAGACATAACCAGATTATGATTAAAGCAATCTCATGCGCTTTCGCTTTAGCGCTTACTTTCGGTTCAGCTTCGGCGGCCATACCTGTGACGGCTCCGCAAAGACCGATAAAAGCAAACGACTTTCAGGCAAGGAAAGGCATCAAGACTGAAACGCGGCACAAAGCCCCGGCAGGAAGCCAAAACACATGGATGGAAGATTTCGAAGGACGTCCTGACAGCCCGGCAAAATCAATGCAGGACTGGCTTCCGGAAGGCTGGCAAGACATAAGCAAGAAAGGCAACACGCCGCCTACCGACAACACGCGGTGGAACCTCACCTGGCAGGTTACTACAAACGACTTCGTGTCTATGCACAATCCATCCGGTCCGGCATGTGCATACGATGGCAACGCTTTTGCCTACATAATAGCAGATGTGGCATACGGCAATCATACCGACCTTGACGAACAGGACGAATGGCTCATAACGCCCGCCACAGTGGCCACAGGCGAAGACTGGCTCTATCTGAAGCTGATGTACAATCCGGGATGGACTGTGTACAACCGAGAAAACAACAGTTTCGACGGACTGAACACATCCCTCCAAGTCTACGCGTCAACCGACGACGGCGCAAACTGGACACTCATCTGGGACCTTGTGGAAGACGAGATAAAACAGAAATACACCGAAGATGAACTCCGTGCCGAACTATCAAGGTTCGATGCCGAATATCGGCCGATATACATAAACATCAAGGATTATCTCGACAAGCCCACCAAATTCGCATTCCGCTATTACGGACGCGCAGGCGCACCCATGGCCATAGACAACATTGCGGTCGGAGTGCCGCAGCCCGTGGCAAAATATGTGGTGCCAAACGGATTCTTCTTTGAAGGAGTGTCTCCGAACTTCGACTATCCTTCCGAGCCGAAAATGATGATTCCTTTCGGCACCGAGGCCGCTTGGGCCAACAAGTCAACAGACATATTCCGAAGCGAATGGAATTATGCCGACGCAAGCGGGGCGGCAGCCCTCTGGAACGAAGAGACGCTCATCACCCCGGCTTATGAGCGTCTGCAGACCGTGGACACGCCCATCCTCACAGGCTACTTTGAAAGCCGCGCATCAAAGCCATACACTCTGCGCCACTCCAAGATGCAGGCGGGCGGCATACTAAGCGGTTCAGACAGCGAAGGATACGTCGGTGAAATGTCGGCTGCCGTCTACGACATCTTCGACTGCAAGGTGGCCTATACCCCGAAAGCAGACGGAAACGGGATCTTCAGCCTTAACAAGGACATCGACGACGCTTGGGAACTGCGACTCGGCAAGGAACCCGGAGTGCTGGACATCCTCGGATTCGCACTCTACTGCCCGAAGACAGACCACCCCTTCGGTTTCGATTTCGTGCAGATGTCAGCATACATAACCGAAACATTGCCCGACGACGCCAGGCTGGAGGTAAGGGTCGTTTCGCTCAACGAAAACGGAGAACCCGTAAGCCTTCTGGGAGTCAGCGAGCTCTTCGGCAAAGACATCACCGAGACCGACCCTGACGTGCCGGCAGCACTCAGATTCCAGTTCCCGACTCCTGTATACGCCGACAGCGACATAATGATTGTCATCTCCGGCCTCCGAGACTGCGAAGGTGCGTTAAAATTCCCCTACCTGTGGACAATGAACCCGGACGTAAAAGCCAACAGCTATGTCATCATGAGCGAATGGGACAGCATCACCCAGACTGAGGCAGAATATTTCGGCGACCTCTCTACTCTTATGATTCCCCAAGGATACTTCGCAGGCCTCATCATGAACTTCGGAGCCTCATACTCCTGGATGGAACTGGAAGGCGACAACTCGTTTGTTGTGCCTCAGGAAGGCGGCTCGAAGGAATTCAGAATCAAGGCATGCCACAAGCCTGAACGCTGGAGACTGACCGACAACAACGTTACCGTATGCGACTGGGCTTCATTTGAGGCCGAATACGACGAGGCTTCCGAGACATACACAGTCAAAGTCATCGCCCAGCCCAACACGACTGCCACCGAACGCAAAGGCGACCTGTTCCTCTCCAGCCCCGGCTCACGCGTAGTCTTTGCCGTAGACCAAAAATCAGCCGTGGAAGGCATATCTGCGGATTCCTCATCAAGCGTGAAATTCAACGGCAACGAAATCATCGTCGCCGGAGGGAAAGAGTCGGTTGAAGTATTCGACATCTCCGGTCGCCTCATCGCCACAGCAGCCCTTGACGGAACCGTCTCCGCAATAGACGCCCGTTCGCTGCCCAAAGGAATATACATAGTGAAAGTTGACGGAAAAGCTTCCGCAAAAATCATCAAATGACATGTCGATCAAAAAGACATTATGCGTATTAGCCCTGTCGCTGCCGGTCATAGTGCCGGCGGCGCAGGCCTATGATTTTGTCAAAGACGGTGTCTATTACAATCTCAGCAACGACAGGAAAAAAGCCATAGTAACCTATTCGAGCCTTGACGCCAACGCATACGAGGGAGATGTGGTGATTCCTTCGACCGTGAAGTATGGAATGACCGAGCTGCAGGTACGCGAAATCGGAGACTTAGCATTCTTCAACTGCCAGAACATGACATCCGTCAAAATGCCTGACAACATCATCCTGATCGGACAGCAGGCGTTCAGCCATTGCTATTCATTGACTGAAATACAGCTTCCGGCTTCACTTTACAGCATAGGAGACTACGCTTTCGAATACTGCGACAGACTCACCTCCGTCAGCATTCCAAAATACGCGGAAATGGTGGGATACGCCGCTTTCCAGATGTGCAGCGGCCTGGAGCGAATCGACGTGGCGGAAGGCAACATGTCCTACTGTTCCGAGGAAGGCGTACTGTATTCGGCATCCAGAAAGAAACTTGTCTGTTTCCCTGCATCATGCGAAATCAAGGAACTGTCGCTGCCCGACGGACTGACTGAGATTGAAGACGCGGCATTCACGCCGGCATACTTTCTGGAAAGGATATGCATCGGACAAGCATTGGCAGACGTGCCGCCATCCACTTTGTCAAGCTGCCTTGCACTCACGGAAATCACCGTAGACCCGGCCAACGAATCACTGTCATCTGCCGACGGCGTGCTTTTCGACAAGAAGATGCAAAAGCTTATACAATACCCGACGGCAAGGGTGGCTGAGAGCTACGCTATTCCCGAAGGCGTCTCAGCCCTCGAAGACATGTCGATGGCCGGAACGGTCATAACGGAACTCACACTTCCTTCCACACTGACCAATATCGGGATGTATGCATTCTACGGATGCTGCAACTTCAACACCATAAAGACAAATGCCAAAACGCCTCCTACCGTACAGGACAAAGACAACGAACTGTTCATTTCCGCAATCTATGAGAACTGTGTCCTGCACGTTCCAGACAGCAGCAAGCAGGCCTACTCTTCTGCAAAAGGATGGAGGAACTTCAAGAACATCTCATCAGAAGGCACACACGGCATAGAAAGCATAGGCACAGACAGTGCGGACAGCGATTCTTCCGTCAATCTTTTCGACACGAACGGCCGCAAACTCTACTCCGGCCCGCTTTCAGGCATAAATGTCAGCGAACACGGCATATATGTCATACAAAAAGGCAATTCCACGTTCAAGATAAGGCTCTGAACAGTCAGGCCGTCATCCCGTATCCGGACCCTTTTCAGAAGAGTCCGGATATTTTTATTCCCGTCCCCACGCCACGACCCACATCCATTTTGGCGCTCCAAAAGTTTGACAATTCAGAAATATTCACTAATTTTGCTCAAAATTATGGAAAGTGTGCATCCCGGAGTGAGGGCCTGTGCGTCGTCGCTCCAGTCTGTTTTTCCATATTCCACGAGTCCAGCCCGTTTTACGTTATGGTAAAGAAGACCCGCGACAAATTCATAGAAGTGGCCCGTCAGCTCTTTGCACGCAAAGGAGTTGAAAACACCACTATGCACGATATCGCGTCGGCATCGGACAAAGGACGCCGCACCATATACACCTACTTCAAGAGCAAGCGCGACATTTTCAATGCCGTGATAGAACGGGAAACGGATCAACTGCTCGAAAGGCTCAACGAAATCGTGAACCGCAACATCTCCCCCGAACGCAAGCTTGAAGAATACATCGAATGCCGCTTCGAGACAATGCGCGAAATCGTGAGCCGCAACGGAACGCTGCGTGCAGGATTCTTCCGCGACGTGAGAAAAGTGGACAGGGCGAGGAAGCTCGTCTCAAAAAAAGAGATATCCTTGCTGCGCGACATACTGCGCGAGGGGAAAGTCCAAGGCACCTTCGACGTTGACGACTGCATGCACACGGCTGTCATCATAATCCATGCCATCCACGGACTCGACGTGCCATACATCCGCGACAACCTCACCGAGCAGGGGATATCCAAAACCATGCTTAAAGACTATATCAGCCACCTGATTCTTTACGGCATAAAGAAAAGGCATTATTGAAAACAAAAAGTCCGGTCTGCCGGGATCCTATCACGGCAACGACAAGGCCAATCCATATAAAAGACCAACCCGAAGATGTACATCAACGCAATGGGATTCTACATCCCGTCTGAACGCATACCGAATTCCTACTTCGAGCAGCTCAACGGACTGACGAACGACTGGATAGTACAACGCACCGGCATCGAGACGCGATCAAAAGTGTCCGAAGGAGAAAACGTCGATACTATGGCTTTCGAGGCAATAGACGATGCCCTGTCCCAGCTTCCATACGACGTGAAGGACACGGATCTCATAGTGGCAGCATCCTACTGCGTCTACGACTCTGTGGCCACCGTGGCCCACAAGGCGCAAAGGAAATACGACATAAAGGGCGCAAAGGCCGTGTATGCCTCCTCGGCATGCTCCTCCTTCATCAACGGCCTTGAAATAATCGAAGGATATTTCGCGATGGGAAAAGCCTCCAAGGCACTTCTGATATGCAGCGAACAGAACTCTTATTACGCAAACACGTCAGACCCCAAGAGCGGTCATCTGTGGGGAGACGCGGCCGTGGCCTATTTCATATCCAAAGACCGGCAGAGCGATAGAGACATACGCATAGCCGACGTGTACACGGAAAGCCTCGGCAATGTCGGCAAAGGCCCCGACGGAGTGCGCCTGCGCCCAAAAGAGGACGGCATCACGATGCCCGACGGCAGAGACGTGTTCATCCATGCATGCCGCTATATGATACACGCGCTCAACAAGTCGCTGGAAAATTCCGGACTTGGGATCGCCGACATACGCAAACTAATCTGCCACCAGGCCAACAAGCGGATAGTGGCACAGGTGGCACACCAGCTTGAAAAGCCGATGTCGGACTTCCTCAACAACATCGAAGAACTCGGCAACACCGGTTCAGCATCGGCGCCGCTCGTGTTTGCTCAGAACCGCGACAAGTTCTCTTCCGGCGACAAAGCCGCCCTGATGGTGTTCGGCGGAGGCTACAGCTGCGGATGCTTCATTGTGGAATTCCCCTGACAACTGTCCTCTTTCCCCGCATTCCAAAACATACTCTAAAACAAAAACCGAAATATGAAACTTTTAGAAGGAAAAACAGCCTTGATCACCGGTGCCGCACGCGGCATAGGCAAGGCAATCGCCATCCGTTTCGCTCAGGAAGGCGCAGACATAGCATTCACAGATCTCGTAATAGATGAAAACGGCAAGAAGACTGAAGAGGAAATCAAAGCCCTCGGCGTGAAATGCAAAGGATATGCCTCAAACGCAGCCGACTTCGCGCAGACTGCGGAAGTGGTCAAGGAAGTAGTTGCCGACTTCGGACGCATCGACATCCTCGTCAACAACGCAGGCATCACCAAAGACGGACTTATGATGCGCATGACCGAACAGCAATGGGACGCCGTAATAGCTGTCAACCTCAAGTCAGCGTTCAACTTCATCCACGCCACAGTCCCCGTGATGATGCGCCAGCGCGGCGGCTCCATCATCAATATGGCATCGGTGGTAGGCGTTCACGGCAACGCCGGACAGTCCAACTATGCAGCTTCCAAGGCCGGCCTCATCGCCCTTGCCAAGAGCATCGCACAGGAAGTGGGTTCACGCGGCATCCGTGCCAACGCCATCGCGCCCGGCTTCATCGAGACAGCAATGACCGCCGCTTTGCCCGACGAAGTGCGCGAGGAATGGAAAAAGAAGATTCCGCTGCGCCGCGGAGGACAGGTGGAAGACATCGCCAATGTGGCAACATTCCTGGCATCCGACCTCTCAGGCTACGTAACAGGCCAGGTAATCCAGGTAGACGGCGGCATGAACATGTAATGATTAGAATGACAGACAAGGTCTTCACGGTCAATACAGACCGTGGAGACCTTTCACTGTCAAATACCCCCATGCACAACAACAAAACAGAGACACGGAAATACGCGGTGATTGTGGCAGGAGGATCCGGAATCCGCGCCGGAGGCGACATGCCAAAACAATTCCGGCCGCTGCTCGGACGTCCGATGTTATGGTGGTCGATGAAAGCATTCAAAGCCGAGGATTCAGAAACGCAACTCATAATCGTGCTGCATCCCGGTTTTTTCGACGACTGGGACATGCTTTTCAACGAATTGCCGGAAAACGAACGGTTCGGACACGAAATAGTATGTGGTGGACGCACACGGGCGGAATCGGTGGCCAACGGTCTGCTCGCCATCCCCGACGCATCTGACGCTCTTGTCGCAGTCCATGACGCTGCGCGTCCGCTCCTGTCCGCCGAGCTCATCAGACGCGGCTGGCAGGCTTGTGCCGAAAGTGCAGCCGGAGCGGTTCCAGCCGTGGACGTAACAGATTCGCTACGCATGACCACCCCTGAAGGGAGCGTGTCGGTGAAACGCAGCGACTACGTGGCCGTGCAGACCCCGCAGGTGTTCCCTTTGGAAAAGCTAAAGGCTTGCTATGCCGCAGCCGACGTGCTTGACCCCATATTCACCGACGACGCATCAATCACCGAACATTCGGGAATGGAAACGGTTCTCTACAAAGGGGAGCACGGCAATATCAAGGTTACGAACCCGCAGGATTTCTCCATCGCGGAACTGCTTATCAGACAACGGCAAGAGACAAGAACAGAATAATGGATTCCCTGTCCAAACGGGACATAAAATACCTTAAAGGAGTCGGAGAACAGCGTGCAAGACTGCTTGCTGAGGAGCTCGACATACACACTTTCCGCGACCTCCTGTATACGTTCCCACACCGGTACGTGGACAGAAGCCGCTGCTTCATGATTTCGGAACTGACACCCGATATGCCTATGGTTCAGGTGAAAGGGCATTTCGTAAGGTTCTCGGAGGAAGGGGAAGGTGCAAAAAAGCGTCTGACAGCACTTTTCACCGACGGACGGAGCATGATGGAAATAGTATGGTTCTCAAGAATCAAAGCCATCTCAAACGCTTACCGGCCGGGAGATGAGTACGTAGTCTTCGGCAAGCCCGCATTCTTCCGCAACGCCTACTCCATGGTCCATCCCGAAGTGGACAGGTTCGACCCCGCCAGGCCTCCCCACGGCCTCAGGGGAATCTACCCGTTGACAGAGAAGCTGCGCAACCGGCAGATCTCCACCCGTTCAATCGGCAAGATGGCGGAAAACCTCTTTGCCAACGACGCGTGCAGGCATATCGGCGAGACTCTTCCGGCCGAAGTAGTCAAAGAACTGAATCTGATGCCCCTGCACGATGCCCTTTTCAATATGCACTTCCCTTCGTCGCACGCGGCACTTGCCGCAGCCAGGGAACGTATGAAATTCGAGGAACTCCTGTATGTGGAGCTTCACATATTGCGCTATTCACGCGAACGGGGAGAGAAAATACAAGGGCTGGTGTTTCCCCGTATAGGCGATGCCTTCGGGCATTTCTATTCCGACGTGCTTCCGTTTCCGCTCACCGGGGCACAGAAACGCGTGCTCAAGGAAATCAGAGCCGACATGAAGACCGGACGCCAGATGAACCGGCTGCTGCAGGGCGACGTAGGCTGCGGCAAGACCCTCGTGGCGTTCATGTCCATGCTTATGGCCGTAGACAACGACTATCAGGCGTGCCTTATGGCACCTACAGAGATACTCGCCTTCCAGCATTTCGAGAACCTTAAGGCCTGGGGCGACCGCATCGGCGTCAAAGCGGCCCTGCTCACCGGAAGCACCCGCACCGCCGCGAGACGCGAAATCCATGCCGGACTCAGGGACGGCTCAATAAACATCCTTGTCGGGACTCACGCGTTGATAGAGGACTCGGTGGAATTCAGAAGCCTCGGACTCGCGGTCATAGACGAACAACACCGCTTCGGCGTCATGCAGAGAGCCAAGATGTGGAAAAAAAGCCGCATCGCCCCCCACGTACTGATCATGACCGCGACCCCTATCCCCCGCACGCTGGCAATGACCGTCTACGGCGACCTCGACGTGTCTGTGATCGACGAACTCCCGCCTGGCAGGAAACCCGTGGACACGCTGCTGCGCTACGAAGACCAGCGGCAAAGCGTTTACTCGCTCGTCGGCCAGCAACTGCGTGAAGGACGGCAGGCATATATCGTCTACCCGCTTATCCACGAAAACGAGAAGCTCAGCCTCAAGAGCCTTGAAGAAGGGTATGAAAAGATATGCGATGTATTCCCCCACTATCGGGTGTGCTACGTGCACGGACAGATGAAACCGGCCGAAAAGGATTATCAGATGGAGCTGTTCGTAAGCGGAGAAGCACGCATAATGGTAGCCACCACCGTGATAGAAGTCGGAGTAAACGTGCCCAACGCTTCGGTCATGGTAATCGAGAACGCCGAACGCTTCGGGCTGTCCCAGCTCCATCAGCTGCGAGGGCGCGTAGGCCGTGGAGCCGACCAGAGCTTCTGCATACTTATGAGCCATCCCAACATAGGCAAGGACACAAGGAAGCGGCTAAATATAATGACCGAGACGACCGACGGCTTCCTGATTTCGGAAGCCGACATGAAAATACGAGGCCCCGGCGACATGGAAGGGACGCAACAAAGCGGCATAGCATTCAATCTCCGCGTGGCAGACCTTGCACGCGACGGCCAGATAATACAGCTCGCAAGAGAAGTTGCAGGAAGGATGCTCGACTCCAATCCCGGACTCCTCCAGGTTGAGGCGCGCACCCGCAAAGACGAAGAGGCCTGCAGGCTCCCCTTGTCGCCCCAAAGCGTGTCAGTAATCAGAAGGGAACTCGATTTCCGGTTCCGACATACATTCGACTGGTCAAGAATAAGCTGAAAAGGCGCAAATCAAGACGGTTATAACAAAAACGCCACTTCAGACGTTATAGAAGCGGTGTGTACATATCACGCCGCTTACATGTAAGAAAACCAATGAGAGAAAAGGAATTCCTGCCGCTCGTCTCCCGACGGCTTGGCATTGAAAACATAAACCCGATGCAGACCAAGATGATGAGGCTCGCGTCGGAGGCGAAAGACATCATACTGCTTTCACCCACGGGATCGGGCAAGACACTTGCGTTCACCCTGCCGGTGCTCAAGATGCTGAAACCGCCCACAGGACGCGTACAGTGCATCGTCATAGCCCCGTCGCGTGAGCTTGTGATGCAGATTGCCGCCATAATCCGCGAAATAGCCTGCGGCTTCAAGACAGCCGCGCTTTACGGCGGACACAACGTGGAGGACGAGGTGAACACCCTTTCCGTGACTCCCGACATCATCGTGGCCACTCCCGGGCGGCTGCTCGACCACATCAACCGCCGGAACGTAGATGTGCTGCCGACAAGGATTCTCGTTCTTGACGAATTCGACAAGTCTCTCGAACTCGGCTTCGAGTCTGAGATGAAAAAAATCATCGCAAGACTGAAAAATGTGAGCCGCACCATACTCACCTCGGCGACAGACATTCAGGAATTGCCTGACTTCATCAGCCTCACCGGTCCCGTGAGGCTCGACTTCCTCGAAGAAAACGCCGACCTACGCACACGCCTCCACATACATCGGGTGAACTCCGACGGTCGCGACAAACTTGCGGCATTGCTTGCATTGCTCCATCACATAAACAGCACCGACACGCCTGACCGTACCATCATATTCGTCAACCACAGGGAAAGCGCGGAAAGGGTGGCAGATTTCCTTATGCGCAGCGGAGTGGACTGCGTGCTTTATCACGGCGCGCTCGAACAGCGCGACAGGGAAAAGGCAATCGCGATGTTCAACAACGGCTCCCGCCCGGTGCTCGTCGCCACCGACCTCGCTTCACGCGGGCTCGACATAGAAAAGGTGGCACGCATAATACATTACCATCAACCGCTCACGCCTGAAGCCTACACACACCGCAACGGACGCACAGCCCGTGTGGAAGAGGAAGGTGATGTATATCTGCTCATAGGCCCCGACGAGGAAGTGAAGCCTTTCGTCAACATCGACGACACAATAGAGACCTCACAGGAAGACTCCGCTGAACGCAGCCTGCGATCAAGCCTCGCGACCCTGTATATATCCGCCGGCAAGAAAGAGAAGCTCTCAAGAGGCGACATACTCGGCTTCCTCGTCAAGGACGCGGCCCTCCAAGCCGAGGAAATAGGCAAGATAAACGTCTATGACCATTATTCCCTTGTAGCCGTACCTCGGAAGAATGCCAAGCACATAGCCAACGACGCATCCGCAAAAAAGATAAAGGGCGCAAAACGCAAGGTATGCATCGCCCAATGACTCTACAATAAATACACAGGTAAAAATCTTAATTGACAACCAAACACAAATGACTATGGACAAAGCCAAGAAATTCATCACATGCGACGGCAACCAAGCTGCCGCACATATAAGCTATATGTTCACCGAGGTGGCTGCCATATATCCCATCACGCCGTCATCCCCGATGGCCGAATACGTGGACGACTGGTCGGCCAACGGCAGGAAGAACATTTTCGGGGAGACAGTCCTTCTTCAGGAAATGCAGAGCGAGGCCGGAGCCGCCGGAGCCGTCCACGGCTCTCTTCAGGCAGGCGCGCTCACCACGACATACACCGCATCGCAGGGACTGCTCCTGATGCTTCCCAATATGTATAAGATTGCCGGAGAACTTCTTCCGGGGGTTTTCCACGTGTCCGCACGTACTCTCGCATCGCATGCGCTCAGCATCTTCGGCGACCATCAGGATGTGATGTCGTGCCGGCAGACCGGATTCGCAATGCTGTGTGAAGGCTCGGTTCAGGAAGTGATGGACCTTTCCGCCGTAGCCCACCTCGCAGCCATAAAAGGCCGCATGCCGTTCGTCAATTTCTTCGACGGATTCCGGACTTCCCATGAGATACAGAAAATCGAAAGCCTCGACGCCGACCAGCTCGCTCCGCTGCTCGACCGTGAAGCTCTCGCCGAGTTCCGCCAAAGAAGCCTCAACCCCGACGCTCCCGTGGCTCGCGGAATGGCCGAAAACCCCGATGTATTCTTCCAGCACCGCGAGGCTTCCAATCCATATTACGACGTGATTCCGGAAATCGTGGAGGAATACATCAACGAGATAAACAGAATCACCGGACGCAACTACGGGCTGTTCGACTATTACGGCGACCCTGAGGCCGAAAACGTGATAATCGCAATGGGTTCGGTTACCCAGGCAATACAGGAGACCGTTGATTACCTCCGTGCCCAAGGGAAAAAAACGGGACTCGTCAGCGTCCACCTCTACCGCCCCTTCTCCGCCAAGCATTTCCTTGCCGCACTTCCAAAGACCACAAAACGCATAGCCGTCCTCGACCGCACCAAAGAGCCGGGATCAAACGGCGAGCCGTTGTATATGGACGTGAAAGACGTGCTTTACGGACGTGAAAACGCTCCGCTCGTAGTGGGCGGACGCTACGGACTCAGTTCCAAAGACACGACTCCGGCACAGATTCTGTCCGTCTTCGAGAATCTTGAGCTTCCCGAACCGAAAAACGGATTCACTATCGGCATCGTGGACGACGTAACATTCAAGTCGCTTCCCGTACTGCCGGAGCTGAATTTCGCTGACAACGATATGTTTGCCGCCAAATTCTATGGTCTCGGCGCGGATGGAACCGTCGGTGCAAACAAAAACTCCGTAAAGATAATCGGCGACAATACAGACAAGTATTGCCAGGCATATTTCGAATACGACTCCAAAAAGAGCGGCGGTTTCACATGCTCCCACCTAAGGTTCGGCAACAATCCGATACGCTCCACGTATCTTGTCAACACACCCAACTTCGTGGCTTGCCATGTACAGGCATACCTGCACATGTACGACGTTACACGTGGATTGCGGAAGGGCGGCACGTTCCTCCTCAACACCATCTGGGAAGGCGATGAGCTTGCCAAGAACATGCCCAACAAGATAAAACGTTATCTTGCCGAGAACGACATCACCCTCTATTACATCAACGCATCCAAGATAGCGCAGGAAATCGGTCTGGGCAACAGGACAAACACGATTCTCCAAAGCGCATTCTTCAGAATCACCAACGTGATACCTGTTGACCTTGCAGTGGAGCAGATGAAGAAATTCATCGTGAAGAGCTACTCCAACAAAGGGCAGAACGTGGTAGACATGAACTTTGCCGCCGTCGACCGTGGAGGGGAATACCACAAGCTCGAAACAGACCCGGCGTGGAAGAATCTCGAAAACGAACCGCAACATCCCACTGGCGTGCCTCAGTTCGTTACCGATATGGTCAACCGCATCAACGGACAGGAAGGCGACCTGATTCCGGTGAGCAGGTTCGCCGACCGCGCCGACGGCACATGGCCTCAGGGCACAGCCGCTTTCGAGAAGCGTGGCGTGGCGAATTTCGTACCTGAATGGAATCCTGAAAACTGCATACAGTGCAACAAGTGTTCATTCGTTTGCCCTCATGCGGCAATCCGCCCGTTTGTCCTCAACGAGGATGAATACGCAAAGGCGCCCTTCAAAGAGGAACATTCCATCCCTGCCGTCGGAAAACAGTTCACTGGAATGCGTTTCGTGCAGCAGGTAGACGTGCTCGACTGCCTGGGCTGCGGCAACTGTGCCGACGTATGCCCAGGAAAGAAAGGAAACAAAGCCCTGACAATGAAGCACATCGAAACCCAACTGGACAACCAGCGGAATTGGGATTACTGCCGCAACAACGTAAGTTCAAAGGCAGACCTCGTGGATGTGAGCCTCAACACGAAGAACAGCCAGTTCGCGACGCCGCTGTTTGAATTCTCCGGCGCATGTTCCGGATGCGGCGAGACGCCTTATCTGAAGCTGATAACCCAGCTTTTCGGCGACCGTCAGGTAATCGCCAACGCTACCGGATGCTCATCCATCTATTCCGGATCCGTGCCTTCGACGCCCTATTGCACCAACGAAAAAGGGCAAGGCCCCGCCTGGGCCAACTCCCTCTTCGAGGACTTCTGCGAGTTCGGTCTCGGCATGTACATAGCATATGAGAAAATGCGCGACCGCCTTGTGGGCCTTATGCAACAAGCCTCCGAAAACACCGACGCGCCCGCAGAATTCAGGACTCTCGCCAAGGAATGGCTCGACAACAGGGAAGACGCGAAGAAATCACGCGAACTCGGCGACCTGATTATCGCAGCCATGAAAGAGCAGGCCGGCAAAGGATGTGATTTCGCAGAATCAGTGATTGCCCTTGACCATTGCTTCACCAAGCGCAGCCAGTGGATAATCGGCGGCGACGGCGCAAGCTACGACATAGGCTACGGCGGTCTCGACCATGTGATTGCATCCGGAAAGAACGTCAACATTCTCGTGCTTGACACCGAGGTGTATTCCAACACCGGAGGTCAGGCATCCAAATCAACCCCCATAGGCGCGATAGCTAAATTCGCCGCCGCCGGCAAGCGGATCCGCAAGAAAGACCTCGGGCTGATGGCCACCACTTATGGCTATGTCTACGTGGCACAAATCGCAATGGGTGCAGACAACGCACAGACCCTGAAGGCTATCCGAGAAGCTGAAGCCTACGACGGCCCGTCGCTCATCATTGCCTATTCGCCCTGCATAAACCACGGACTCAAAGCAGGCATGGGACGCAGCCAGGACGAAGAGAAGCGTGCCGTAGAATGCGGCTACTGGCAACTCTGGCGTTACAACCCCGCACTCGAGGACCAAGGTCAGAATCCGTTCTCGCTGGACTCCAAAGAGCCTGACTGGAGCAAATTCTCCGACTTCCTGAAAGGAGAGGTGCGTTTCGCATCAATATTCAAGGCATTCCCCGATGTGGCTCAGGAGCTATTCGACGCGGCTCAGGCCAACGCCCGCTGGCGTTATGCCAACTATGTGCGCCTAAGCCAGCAGCAATGGGGCAAAGACCCGCTTCTTACCCCTGAAGAGGAATCGTTACGCAGCCTGTAGACCTCAGGTTTCAGACTTCAGATAAAAATAAAGGCACGCGAGACTTTGAATCCCGCGTGCCTTATCATTTTCCAGAGGCTTCTGTCTACGAAGCCTCTACAAGTCTTTCAATAAATCAGCGACTACAAACGTCGAACCGCCCACATAAACCATATCTTCCGGCTGCGCATCGGCGACAGCCCGGCGATAAGCATCTATAACCGGAACTGCAATCGTGCCGTCAAGCCCTATTGCGGCGAATTTGCCTGCAAGTTCCGATGCCGGAAGCGCACGCGGTATGTCGGCGTTGGTGATGTAGTATTCCGCCTCTTTCGGAAGCATGGCCAGAATCTTGTCCACGTCCTTGTCTGCCACAAAACCAACGACCATACGGAGCTTCCCTCCCGGTCTGGTCTCAATGATTCTGCGGAGCTTATTGATATTGTAGGTCAATCCAGCCTCGTTGTGGCCGGTATCGCAGACAGTCAGCGGATTGTCATCAAGTTTCATCCATCTTCCCCGGAGACCTGTGAGCGTGGCAACATTTCTGAAACCGTTTCTCACGGCTTCATCTGAAATCTTTATGCCATTCTCCCGAAGCATCCTGACAGCGCCAAGCACCGTGTTTATGTTCTTAAGCTGGTAGTCGCCGGAAAGGCCGCAGACAAACTCCCCGCACATTTCCGAACGGCATACGAATCCTTCGGAAGAACCCACAGCCTCGGCCAACAACGGCCCGTCTTCGGCAAAACAAATCGGCGCACCGGCTTCAGCCGCCTTACGCTCAAACACTTTTCTCACTTCCACCTCTGCCTCGCCTATCACTACCGGGATGCGGGACTTGATTATTCCAGCCTTCTCAAGGGCGATCTCAGGCAAAGTGTCTCCCAGGAACTGAGTATGGTCTTTGGATATGTTGGTTATAACACATGCTTCCGGAGTTATGATATTGGTAGAGTCAAGCCTGCCGCCCATACCGACCTCAATGACCGCATAGTCCACCTCCGCCTTCGCAAACCAGTCAAAAGCCATCATCATGGTCAGCTCAAAAAAAGACGGCCGGCCGTCATAGCCGGATTCGCGGAAACGATTCACGAAATCTACCACGGCCGATTCAGGAATCATCTCGCCGTTGACCCTTATGCGTTCGCGGAAATCCACAAGATGCGGAGACGTGTAAAGCCCCACCTTGTACCCTTCGCTCTGGAGCATAGCGGCAAGAAGATGCGAGCATGAGCCTTTGCCATTGGTGCCGGCCACATGTATGGACTTGAACCTGCGGTGAGGATGCCCGAAATGCGCGTCAAGACGGAGCGAGGTGTCGAGTCCCGGCTTATATGCCGCCGCCCCGACACGCGAAAACATCGGCAGCTGACGGAAAAGCCATTCTATAGTTTCTTTATATCCGTTCATTATGTATCATAGCAGGGACATGCTTCGCATGCCCACAGAGAAAAACCGTTTTTTGATGAATCATCCATAAATCATATATCCAGCCAACCCGGCCATCATTATCACATAGATGGGATGGAGCTTGATTCTTTTCCCTCTCCACGGTATCGGAAAGAATACAAGGCAGAAAGCACATATGCAGATGGATATGTTGACCGCCAACTGCCAATCCAGTCCGTTAGGATTGAAATTGGGAGCATTCATCAGCATTATCGCAGCCGAGGCTATGAGGCCTACGACCACAGGCCGCAGACCGGAAAAGATGCCTTTGATCACACCGCTCTCATGATGCCTGCGGATGAAATGGGAAGCGTAAAGAACCAGATAAAACGATGGAAGCACTACGGCAAGCGTCGCAAGCACAGACCCGAGCAATCCCCAAAGGGGAGGCGCCAACGCCGGATCCACCGACCCGGGAGCAACGTAGCCGATATATGTCGCGGAATTGATGCCTATGGGACCCGGAGTCATCTGCGAGATTGCCACTATGTCGGTGAACATCTGTTCGGAAATCCAACCGGGGCCGACCACCGACTTCTCGACAAGGGAAAGCATGGCATATCCTCCGCCGAATCCGAAGATGCCTATCTTGACGTAAGCCCATATGAGTTTAAGGTAGAATCCCATCAGTCGTCCCCCTCCTTTCTTCTGCCCTCAAGCCTGCGGCGTGAATAGACGAAATGCAGGTAGCCTCCAAGCCCTCCAAGAAATATGTAAAGCACCGGATTGCTGACCATTCCGAGGTCAAGCGAAATCATAAGCGCGACCACCAACGGAATCCACACGGTCTTCAAGCTCAGCCTTGCAGCCTTGGCGGATGAAATCACAGGAGCCACAATCAAAGCCACAACCGCCGGACGGATGCCCATAAATACGCTCGAAACCACGCGGTTTTCCTTAATCACGTCCGGCGTGAGGAATATGGCTATGGCAAGGATTATCAGAAAAGAAGGAAGAATAGTGCCCAAAGCCGCTACGACACTGCCGCGCATACCGCAAAGCCTGTCGCCTATCGCAGTCGCGATGTTGACTGCAAGTATGCCTGGAATCGACTGAGCCACGGCAAGAAGGTCAAGAAAATCATCACGTTCAATCCAATGATGCTTGTCTACAACCTCCTTCTCTATGATGGAAATCATAGCCCAGCCGCCACCGAACGTGAACGTCCCTATTTTCAGGAACGACGTGAACAGCTGCCAATATATGCCGCTTTTCTGAGGAGATGCAGGTATCTGTGCTTCCATATGCGTCTTGATTTCGAGTGCAAAATTACGAAATATCCTTGAACACTCGTCCTTTGCAGGCCTACAAAAACCAAACAAAAAAAGGAAACGGCCACCTTATCACTAAGTTGGCCGTCTTACATTTACTCATTTCTTAATTCACTATTCACTTTTTCACTATTCACCATTCATTATGTTTATCTTAAGTCCCAAACAATGCCCAGGGCATGTCTGAAAACTAATGTCTTGATATCTGAATGCATTTTCTGAGCCATGCTCAGAAAACTTCCTTCCGGACTCTTCCTTCAGGAGCGCGCACGATGTAAATCGTGCCTTTCTGCGGAGCGGGCCACTTCAAATCCGTTGAGGTCGAAATAACGCTTCTCGTCGTTTCCGGCAGTCTCAACAGCCTCAATTCCAACGCCCGGACTGGGGTCTTGGTTCTTGGGAGAGATGGCCACCCTTTGTATAATAACGTTGTAAGAGTCCCAATCGTATATTACATCAGCAAAAAATTACTAATGAACCACGAATTTCTTCCTGAGAACGCATCTCATCCTGAATCTCAACTGCCGGAAAATCCACCTTTGCGGTAGCCTCGTAATCGGCATATGAATTTTTGCCGTTGAGGATGACCGACCGAGGATTGGCTATCGTATCTGTCCTTTCAACCATAAGTGCTCTCACTATGGAAACATCAGCCCCGTCGGCAAAATTCAAATCGTAAGGGGAGATGCTGAAGCTTGTCTCCAATCCACGAAGTAGATACTGCCAGCGGTTCCGAATCCGGAACGAATTCACCAACATAAGGAATCACCTTATAGGTGAAGACACCGCCTGTCTCCGGCGTGTCGATATATTCCATAGTCGCGCCGAGGACTACATTATCAATAACGGCATTCACCAGCTAATTATTGCGGTAGATTTCAATTTTTGTGATAAATTCGAGCTTTTTTCCTGTGTTGTAAGCCTCAGGAGCTGTCCACATCAGCTTGACACACCCACTTTTTACACTGATTCTCAAATCATTAACACCTATAGGGAGTGCATCGGCCTCTTCCAAAAAAAATTCGTGGAATTTTAAATATTTGGATGTTTCCGGTTCCTCTACGGCGGCATGGAGCGCAATATTATATTCTCCCGGCTCTTTAGAGGCTGTTAAAAAATGCTTGTTAACACAGAGCCGGAAGATTTGTGATGGATTTATCCCTGCAGCGAAGGGGCATAGCGGGCTATGGGACTGAGCCGAAGGGATAAAGACGCGCAAAGGTTCCGGAATGACGGCAGGCATTCCTGCAAAGCCTCTTTAAAAGAAATTAATGCTTCAGTCCGAATGGTGTCTTTTCCGTTAATCCGCATTCAATCGTCGGTCACATATCCCGATATGCTCCCTCCTCATAAAGTGCGCCTTAACAAAAAATCCACCACTCTGCGTTTAACAATGATTTTTAAACAGCCTCTTATTCTCAGAGAGTGTTTGAATTTAAATAGTTTTTAGAGTGTGTTTAAAAATATGGCCAAAGGGTGTCGGAACCGATGATTCCGATGCCCTTTGGTCTGTTTCAATACTTATGGTCGGTAGATGAGATTTCCGCCGGAGTAAGCTTCTTCCTGTCCATAGACCGCCATACATACCATATATATGCGGCCACGAAAGGCACAAGCACCGACACATAGCTCATCACCTCAAGAGTGAACTTCGACGAAGAACTGTTGCGGATGGTGAGCGAAGACATCGGATCCTCAAGCGAAGGATAGAAAGCCGTATCGCCATAGCCCGCCACCCAAAACATTGAACAGACCACAAGCAGAGTGCCCATTCCTCCATACCATATGCCGCCAGTACAATGCTTGGCGAAAGCGGAACGTCCGATGCCGTAAAGCACCGACACGACTCCGATAAGCAGGGACAATCCGGCCCACCACATCTCTGTGTAATTGTGGAAATACTTGAACCGGGTCTGTTCCACCGTCAATGTACCCGTGCCGTCGCTTACTACCGTATATCCGTCGGAGGTCAGGAGCATAGCCATGAACCATAGGAAGAAAACCACAAATATGCCGCCATTGACCAAGACGCGCCTTTTGAGACCGTCGAAAAAACCTTGGTCGGCCGTAATGTTGTTCATCATGTACATTGCAGCCTGAGTGCGTGCAAGAAAAAGCACGGCCACTCCGAGTATGAGGTTCTTCCAGTTAAATATGGCCTCAAAGCCATGTGTAGACACCCAAGACGAAATCACGGGCGAAGAATTGTCAAGAAGATTGCCCTTGGAGACAGTGAAATGCGCTCCGAAGAAGAACATGGACACTGCCACGCCCAGAAGGATGCAGCCGACGCAACCGTTGATGAACAGGAACGAATCGTAGGTACGAGTGCCATAGACGTTGCCCATCTTGTTGCGGTATTCATAGCTCACGGCCTGAAGGATGAAACTGAAGAGAATCAGCATCCATAGCCAATAGGCCCCGCCGAAACTCGTAGAATAGAACAAAGGGAAGGAGGCGAACATCGCACCGCCGAAAACGACAAGCGTAGTGAACGTCAGTTCCCACTTGCGCCCCATGGAATTGACAATCAGGTCGCGCGACATGTTGTCGTGGCAACCGAGAAGCATCGACTGTCCCCCTTGCACAAACAAAAGGAACACCAACAGGCCGCCAAGCACCGAAGCAAGCAGCCACCAATAATTTTGAAGAAGTTCAAGTGTCATATCGTCTGTACTTTAGGAAATCAAGAATTCAGATTGGTTTTGGAGCCTTTGGAAATCTGACGGAACATGATGCTCACCTCTGCAACAAGCAGGATGGTGAAGATTGCCGCAAACATCCAGAACGTGGTGATCACTGTAGCGGTCGAGACTGCCGAAATCGCGGCGCGCGTAGGCAAAAGATCCTGCACCGTCCAAGGCTGACGACCCACCTCGGCCACAATCCATCCCGCTTCCGAACATATCCACATGAACGGCACCGAAACCAACGCAATCCACTGAAGCCATCTGGCCCGCTCAAACCACCTTTTGCGGTACAGGCCGACAAGAACCGCCACAAGGAGCAAAAGGAAGAAACTGCCGAGAACCACCATGACACGGAAAGAATAGAACGTAATCCCTACAGGGGGCACGGCCTCATCGACAGAATCGAAATATCCGTAACCGAAGAAACGGTAATTTTCCCTGAGCGACTTCTCAGCCTCAGCCATCGCAGACTTGTCATTGACAGCCTTGGCCTTGTCGTAGGCACGAAGAGCCTCATGCGCCTGCTTTCCCATAGCTATGCGCTCGGCATAGCCTACGGTGTTCACCGTGTCGCCCGAAGCATCTATTTCCACTCCTTCTATTATGTCTTTGATGCCGGGGATGAACGCGTCGGGATCATGCTTGGCAAGGACTGACAATCCGTAAGGAATCTCAATGTCGAAAAGGTATTCATCTTCGGCATTGTCCCATCTCTTTCCCGGATTCACAAGCCCTACGGCAACAAGCCCCTGCTGCCTGTCTCCTTTGTAAAGGCCCTCCATGGCGGCAAGCTTCATCGGCTGATGACGCGCCACCTCGACAGCCGAACCGTCGCCAGTGTACATCGTCAGCAACATGCCGGTCAGCCCGGTCCAGGCTCCAACTTTCGCGCTTCGGAGAGCAAATTCGCGGTTTCGGTTCTTGATCAGGAACCAGCTGCTCACCCCGACCACGAAAACACCGGCCAAAGCCCAGCCTGAAAAGACGGCATGGAAGAACTTGTTGACAGCCGTTCCCGAGAACAATGCCCAGAAATCATCCATCACATTGCGCATCTGCGCAGGGTCGAACTCCATTCCTACCGGATACTGCATCCACGCGTTGGCCACGAGAATCCAAAGCGCGGAAATCGAGGCTCCTACGGCCGTAAGCCACGTGGAGGCAAGATGGAAACGCTTGCTCACGCGCCCCCAGCCGAAAAACATCACGGCAACGAACGTGGATTCCATAAAGAAAGCCAATATCCCCTCGATGGCGAGAGGCGCACCGAAGATGTCGCCAACAAACCATGAATAGTTGCTCCAGTTCGTCCCGAACTCAAACTCGAGGATAAGCCCCGTGGCCACCCCTATTGCAAAGTTTATGCCGAAAAGGCTCATCCAGAACTTTGTGGCCTTCAGCCACGACTCAGATCCTGTGCGCACATACGCAGTCTCCATCACTCCGACTATCACCGACAGCCCCAGCGTAAGCGGGACGAAGAGCCAGTGATAGATGGCTGTAAGGGCGAATTGCCAACGCGACCAATCCACTACGGTCATTAAGTCGTTCATACAGTTTTGATATTAGATTAAAAACATTTTTCAGATATTCATCATGTCATCTCGGACGGGAAAGTTCCTTCCGCACATGGTCTGCCCGATCGGAATCATTATCGAAATCGCGCTTCAACACATTAGGGAAAAACAGCAACTTCATGACCACAAAAAACACAAAAAGCTTTACAAGGATTATGGCCCACAAAGTCTTGCCGACAGTCATATTCCTGAAGCCATCGCAATAAAGGCTCCATACCGAACGCACAAACCGCCTCAGCCTTCCGCCTTCAACAGCATAATCCTCCTTGCTCTCCGAAGACCGCACATCATATTCATTCATTTATCATTCAATGATTTAACAATACATTGCATCCATTCGTGCAGATTAAACGGATTTTGATTTTGCAAATGTACGCAAAATTGGCTATCTTTGCAAGAAATTTAAAGTACTTTTTTCGTCCATTAAGTTAACAGACATGAAAAAGACAGCATTCATCACCGGCGCGACCAGCGGAATCGGACGTGCGTCAGCACGCAGGCTCGCCGAAGCCGGCTTCAGGATAATAATCACAGCCCGACGCAAGGAAGCCCTTGAAGCGTTTGCAGAAAAGCTTCGTGCCGAAGGCCATGACGTGTTGACTATAGCATACGACGTCCGCGACCGCGAGGCTTGCCGCGAAGCCGTAGACAACCTCCCCAATGAATGGAAGGAGATAGACCTGCTCGTCAACAACGCAGGGCTCGCTCTCGGCCTTGAACCGGAATACGAAGGAGACTTCGCGGACTGGGACACTATGATCGACACCAACATCAAAGGCCTGCTCAATATGACCCGCTTCGTGGTGCCGGGCATGGTCGAGCGGAACCGTGGACAGATCATCAACATAGGCTCAGTGGCGGGCGACGCGGCATATGCAGGCGGCAACGTCTATTGCGCCACCAAAGCTGCGGTTAAGACAATAACCGACGGGCTGAGAATCGACCTTGCCCACACCGCCGTGCGCGTCACCAACATAAAACCCGGACTTGTGGAGACTGACTTCAGCCGCGTACGCTTCCACGGAGACGAGCAACGCGCCGACAACGTGTACAAAGGCATAAAGCCGCTCACCGGCGAAGACATAGCCGACGTGGTCGCATATGCAGCTATGGCTCCGGCCCACGTCCAGATAGCCGAAGTGCTCGTTTTGGCCACCCACCAAGGCTCCGGGTCAGTGATTGTCCGCAGCTGATCCAAACACACTCTGAGATTTTCAGATATACACTCAATCCTCTGGCAAAATTCAAAACTCAACATTTCCAATTACCCGATGGCACTTTGGTTTGAAACAAAAGTCCGCTACGAAAAAATGCAGGAAACCGGAGCGGTGAAGAAGGTAAACGAGCCGTATCTCGTCGATGCCCTGTCGTTCACCGAAGCGGAAGCACGCATAATAGAAGCGATAAAGCCCTACATATCAGGAGAGTTCTCCATATCCGCAGTAAAAAAGACAAAAATCGCCGAAATCTTCTTCAATGAAGACGGAGACCGGTATTATATGGTAAAGGTCAATTTCATCACGCTCGATGAGAAAACCGGGACAGAAAAGAAATCGGCAAGCTTCATACTCGTGCAGGCATCAACCGTGGCCGACGCCCTCGACAAGTTCATGGCGGGGATGAAAGGCTCCGCTGCCGACTTTGAGGTGGCATCAGTGGCCGAGACCCCTCTTTGCGACGTCTTCCCGCTGAACGCCGTTCCAGGCAAACCCTCAGAGTCATAAGTTTGTTATCAAGACTGTCATACCATATTCACAACCGATGGCAAATATAGGAGAAGAAATAAGACGTCTGCACGCTTTGCTCCCGCAGGGCGTGCAGCTCGTGGCCGTCAGCAAGTTCCACCCTGCCGAGGCTGTCAAAGAAGCCTACGACGCGGGGCAGCGCATATTCGGTGAAAGCCGCGTGCAGGAGATGCTCCAGAAGATTCCGATGCTTCCCGACGACATTCGCTGGCATTTCATAGGACACCTGCAGACCAACAAAGTGCGCCAGATAATCGGCAAGACCGCGATGATAGAAAGCGTGGACTCGGAAAAGCTTCTCGACCTGATCGATGCGGAATCCCGCCGAGCCGGGACAACCACAGGAATACTGATGCAGGTCCACGTGGCCAAGGAAGAGACAAAATTCGGTTTCTATCCGGAGGAAATACTTGACTATTTCAAAAAACGCCGGTTTGAGAACCTGACCAACACACACATACACGGCATAATGGGAATGGCCTCCAACACAGACGACACAGACCGTGTCCGCGCCGACTTCGCCGAAATCGCGTCTTTGGCGCGACAGATAAAAGACATTTGCCCCGACCTGCGCGGATTCGGCACGGTCTCGATGGGCATGAGCGGCGACTGGCAATTGGCAGTCGAGGGAGGATCCACGCTCGTCAGAATAGGAACGGCCATATTCGGGCAGCGCAACTATTGACAGCATCTTCAAACAACACAGGAAAACTCTCAACAGGTAATATAATGGAACAAAAAAACACTGCAAACCGGCAAGGGCATCTCGTGGCAATCGTGGCCATGTGTTTCCTTTTCGCCATGATTTCATTCGTAACCAACCTTGCCGCACCCATCGGCACGATATGGAAAGGCGAATACAACTGGGCCGGAATGGTCGGCAACTTCATGAACTTCTTCGCCTACCTCATCATGGGCATTCCGGCAGGCAACCTCCTGATGCGCATTGGCTACAAGAAGACCGCCCTCTGGGCCATGGCCACAGGCGCGGTGGGCATATTCATACAATATCTTTCAAGCATAGCCGGAGCCGAGACGGCAACATTCACCGTGCAAGGTTCCCCTGTGATGCTCAATTTCATCATTTATCTGCTCGGTGCCTTCGTCAGCGGACTCAGCGTATGCATGCTCAACACGGTGGTAAACCCGATGCTCAACATGCTCGGAGGCGGTGGCAACCGCGGCAACCAGCTCATCCAGCTCGGAGGCTCGCTCAATTCCCTCTCCGGCACGCTCACCCCTCTTTTCGTCGGCATGCTCATAGGCACAGTTACCGCACAGACTTCAATGTCTGACGTGGCTCCGCTGCTCTGGATAGCCATCGGTGTCTTCATCGTGGCTTTCACGATAATCTCTTTCGTGAAGATTCCCGAGCCCAACCTGTCCACTGGGAAAAAGGTGAAATACAGCCATTCGCCATGGAATTTCCGCCACACAGTCCTCGGCGTAGTAGGAATCTTCTTCTATGTCGGCCTTGAAGTAGGGATACCCGGTGTCCTCATATTCTACCTTTCAGACAGTTCCGTGTCAGGAATCACAGAAAACGCCACCGCCGTTGCAGGTGCCGTGGCTGCCGTATACTGGCTCCTTATGCTTGTAGGAAGGCTTTCATCGACCGCAATTTCCGGAAAGGTTTCGAGCCGCACGCAGCTTATGTTCGTAAGCGTCGTGGCCATCATACTGATACTTCTCGCCATATTCATGCCGTCTTCCATACGCGTGTCCATGCCGGCATACTCAGTAGAGGACGGTTTCACGCTGGCACAGGTGCCCGTCTCGGCGCTGTTCCTCGTGCTATGCGGACTCTGCACCTCCATCATGTGGGGCGGAATCTTCAACCTTGCCGTAGAAGGTCTCGGCAAATACACCGCACAGGCCTCAGGCATATTCATGATGATGGTGGTTGGTGGCGGTGTCATGCCGCTCATCCAGAACGCCATAGCCACCTCAGCCGGATATATGGCATCCTATTGGCTTGTAGTAGCGATGCTCGTCTATCTGCTGTATTACGCAATAGCCGGCTCCAAAAACGTCAACAAAGACATACCCGTGAATGAAGAAGAGGCAGACCAGATTGAAAATGCACTCTGAATTCATGACAGACCATAATTCAACAAATATTCATCATAAGCAACAGACAATGGATGCAAAACTAATGAACCGCGCAGCCGACAACATCCGCGTGCTAATAGCGCAAATGGTTGAAAAGGCAAAGTCGGGCCATCCCGGCGGCGCCATGGGCGGCGCAGACTTCGCCAACGTATTGTTCTCCAAATTCCTCGTATATGACCCCAACGACCCGACATGGATAGCCCGAGACCGCTTCTTCCTCGATCCAGGCCACATGTCACCGATGCTCTACAGTGTACTCGCCCTCACAGGAAAATTCACAGTAGAGGAACTCCAGCAGTTCCGTCAATGGGGAAGCGTTACACCCGGACATCCTGAACTCGATCCCGAACGCGGAATAGAAAACACTTCCGGCCCGCTCGGACAAGGACATGCCATGGCCGTGGGTGCCGCCATAGCAGAACGTTTCCTCGCCGCCCGATTCGGCGAAGCGGTGGAACACAAGACGTATGCCTTCATTTCTGACGGAGGAATACAGGAGGAGGTTTCGCAAGGCGCAGGCCGCATAGCAGGCACGCTCGGACTGCACAACCTCATAATGTTCTATGACTCCAACAAGGTGCAGCTCTCCACAATGGTGGATGAAGTTACCGACGAGGACACAGCCGCAAAATACCGCGCCTGGAACTGGAACGTGATAGAAATAGACGGTTCTGACCCTCTCGCTGTCGCAGGCGCACTCGAGACCGCGCAACGCGAAAAAGAGAAACCCACCTTAATCATCGGGCGCACCATAATGGCCCACGGGGCTGTTGCGGCTGACGGCTCTTCTCTTGAAGGAAGCATCGCAACCCACGGACAGCCCATTTCAAAGGCCGGAGCGGACTTAGACGCAACAGTAAGACACCTCGGCGGAAACCCCGACAACCCATGGGCAATCTGGGACGATGTTAAGAAACTCTACGCCGACCGCCGCAAAGAACTCAACGAAATAGTCAAGGCAAAGCGTGCAGCATACGACCTTTGGGCAAAAGAAAATCCGGCCAAGGCCGAAGAACTCAAACGGTTCATCGACCGCAAGCTTCCCGACCTCGACTGGGACGCGATCCAGCTCAAGCCCAATACGGCATCACGCGCCGCCTCGGCTGCCGTGCTTTCATACTTGGCAGAACACATCGGCAACATGATCGTGTCTTCCGCCGACCTTGCCAACAGCGACAAGACAGACGGTTTCCTCAAAAAGACCCACGCTTTCCTGAGAGGCGACTTCTCCGGAGCCTTCCTTCAGGCCGGCGTGGCAGAACTCACCATGGCATGCCTGATCAACGGCATCGCGCTCCACGGAGGTGTAATCGGGGCATGCGGCACTTTCTTCGTATTCTCCGATTACATGAAACCGGCAATCCGAATGTCGGCATTGATGGAGCTTCCGGTGAAATACATCTATACCCACGACGCATTCCGTGTAGGAGAAGACGGCCCTACCCACGAACCCATAGAGCAGGAAGCCCAGATACGCCTTCTCGAACAGATGGAAAATTTCTCCGGACATCAGGCCGCACTCGTGCTCCGTCCCGCTGACGCTGCCGAAACCGTAGAGGCATACCGTCTGGCAATGAACAACTGGGACTCCCCTACCGTACTCATATTTTCCCGCCAAGACCTTGAAGACCTTCCGGGCGAGAACCGCCGCAAAGAGGCCAGACAGGCTGAAAAGGGTGGCTATGTGGTAATCCCGGCAGAAAAGCCTCAGGTGGTGCTCGTGGCCAACGGCAGCGAAGTGTCGCTTCTCTGCCATGCCGCAGAAGAACTGAAAAAAGAGGGCGTGGAAGCCCAAGTCGTTTCAGTCCCTTCGATCGGACTGTTCATGCGCCAGCCGGAAAACTACCGCAACCAGGTGATTCCCGAAAATGCCAAAGTATTTGGACTGACCGCAGGACTTCCCGCCGCGCTCCAGCCCCTTATGCGCGGAGACTATGAAATCTACGGGCTCCAACGCTTCGGCGCTTCCGCACCATATAAGGTGCTCGACGACAAATTCGGCTATACAACCCCAAACATTTTAGCGAAAATTAAACAATTTTTAGGTTTGAGTTGTTAATCTCAGCAAAAGGTTGTATCTTTGCACCGATTTTACACGTATAGACCCTAAGAAATCTGTACAAATGAAATCACAACCTGAAAAAGGATAATGAATAATCACTAATATTGTTGTTCTATGAAAAAAATTGTATTATTGGCCCTTGCATCTCTTGCAATCGGCACAGCTTCTGCACAGGAAGTAACCTACGTGGAAGACTGCTCGCAAGGTCTTCTCATGAACCGTGCGAAAGACAACTGGTTCATCACAGCCCAAGGCGGCACCAACATCCAGTTCGGTCACAACGACATCAAAGCCGATCTCAAGAACCGTTGGGGCGCAAACGCAGCGTTGTATGTAGGCAAATGGGTTACGCCTCAATTCGGTTTCCGCTTCGGCGCCAACTGGACAATGAGCAAAGGCGCATGCCCTAAAGGCGCCCTTTACCAGAAAATGAACGACGGTTCTATCGACGGCAAATACTATCCTGAGAAATTCATGGGCATCGGTCCTGAATTCGATGTGCTGATCAACCTCACCAACTGGTGGTGCGGCTACAAGCCCAACCGTGTCTACAACGCAGTGCTTCACGGCGGTGCTGGCGCATACTGGACTCAGGCGCGTCGCTACAACCATCATTCCGACGGCTACAAGACAGAAGGCGACCTTATGTGGGTAAACGCTCACAACACGTTCCTTTTTGCCAATGTAGGCATCATGAACAACTTCGCACTGTCGAAGCGTTTCAACCTCTTCGTTGACGTTCAGTACACCATCATGGACATCTCCCGTGCCATGGAGTCGAACCTCGCAATCAGCGCAGGCTTCACTGTAAACCTCGGCAAGACCGACTGGAACTGCCCCGTTACCGCAGTATGCCCGACTTGGAAGTACACCGACGCTGAAGGCGACGCTCTCGTAGCACGTCTCGCCAACGCAGACAACAAGATCTCCGACCTCCAGAAGCAGCTCGACGACTGCCTCAAGCGTCCTGTAAAGCAGGCTCCCGCTCAGAACTGCGAAGGCCTCTGCACAGTTTACTATCCGATCAACAAGTCCAACATCACCGCTCGCGACAAAAACGTGCTCCGTTCAGTTGCAAACGTGATGCAGGAAAACCCCAACAAGAAATACATCCTCACAGGTTGGGCCGACAACTACACCGGCAACGAGGAAATCAACACCCGTCTCCGCAATGCCCGCGTGAACGGAGTGAAGGCTTACCTCGAAAGCTGCGGTGTAAACCCCGACCAGCTCGACGCTCGCATCGATGCAAACAACCTTACCGACTTCGGTATCAAGTCTGCACCGCTCGACCGCGCAGTTACAATCAAAGAGGCTGAATAATCTTTATTGAGACTCAAAAATCCGGCGTCCTGCACTTTTGTAGAGTGCAGGACGCCTCTATTTTTGCCGTAAAAAACCACATCGGCCGACAATGCAAGAAAAACAGAGATTTTCATTTGCAATATTCCAATAAAAACATTATCTTTGCATCCATAACCCACTGATATGACTCCTGCCCTTGACTATTATCAGACCTTCCACAGTCACACCATATCAAGGAAGGCTTCAGATTTTGTATTCACAGGAATTTTTATCACCCCGGTATCTTTCTTTTTACCGATTAGATTGTTATACAATAAACGACATAAGTAAGTGTTTGAAGCAAGCTTTTGGATTTGACGAGCGTTTCCGAATGGATTTTGACTTTGTACGATTAAGTTTAAAAGGCTAAACTTAACGACTTAGGGATAATCAAAAAAATGCAGAAAAGTATCAAAAGACACAAAAGTCCACTCTTACACAGACTGATGGTCTAAATATCTATTGATTCTGCACACTTGCTTATGCCCACAAACGAAACCCGTAAAACAAACATATCCGAACACAAAGCCATGAGTTACCTGAAATTTGACAAAAGCCTGATGATAAACCTGGAGCAGAGCCTTCCTAAGGAAATGCTACGCACCAACAAGTCAGGAGCTTATCACTGCACCTCAATCGTCGGATGCAACACTCGGAAGCAACACGGCTTGCTCGTCATTCCGATTCCTGAGATGGACGACAAGGCGCACGTGCTGCTGTCTTCGCTCGATGAAACGGTGATTCAGCACGGTGCTCCATTCAACCTCGGAATACACCAATACGGGAAAAACATATTCAGCCCAAACGGACACAAATACATACGCGAGTTTTCATGCGAATCAGTGCCGACGATGACCTACCGCGTAGGAGGCGTAATACTGACTAAAGAGAAAGTCTTCATATCACATGAAAACCGCATCCTCATAAAGTACACACTTGTCGAGGCCCACAGCGACACGACGTTGCAGTTCCGGCCTTTCCTGGCTTTCCGAAATGCAAACGACCTGTGTATGGAAAACGGCGCAATCGACACTTCCGTACGCCCCGCAGAAAACGGAATCGCCACGTGCCTATACAAAGGATACCCAGACCTGTACATGCAGTTCTCAAAACCTGCGGTCTGGACAAACGACGGCCATTGGTACAAAGGCATCGAATACTATAAAGACAGGGTCCGGGGCATCCCATACAAGGAAGACCTTTGGGTTCCGGGATATTTCGAGATTCCGATACGCAAAGGTGAGTCAGTCATATTCTCGGCATCTACATCGGAATGCCTTCCGATGGATTTCCAAAGCACATACGACCGGGAACTTGCCACACGCACCTGCCGCACAAGCTTCTACAATTGTCTCAAGAACTCAGCCAAGCAGTTTTATCTCAAAAACCGCAACGGGCTATACATAATGGCCGGCTACCCGTGGTTCAACGTCAGGGCTCGCGATGAGCTTATTGCATTGCCCGGATGCACGATTGCCATAAACCACCGCGAGGAATACGAAAGGATTCTCGACACTTTCATAAAGGCTCTTTTCCGCCACATTGACGAGGGAACCACAGACCGTGTGATTCACGAAATAGATTTACCCGACATACCTTTGTGGGCCATCTGGGCCATCCAACAGTTCAGAAAGGTCTATGGCACAACAGAATGCCGCAAAATATACGGACAGACAGTCAAGAATCTTGCAGAAAGCATCCGTTACGGAAAAATCCCCAATCTCCGTCTTGAAGACAACGGACTCCTATCGACTGACGGCCAAGAAAAGCCTATGACATGGCTGTCTGCATCCGTCGGAGGACGGCCTCTGATACCGCGCACGGGATTCATCGTGGAATTCAACGCATTATGGTACAACGCTCTGATATTTCTCATCTCACTTCTCGAGACTGAGGACAGCGAGCGCGATTACTGCGCCGATCTACAGAAATTGGCAAAAAAGACAAAGGAAGCGTTCATCTCTACTTTCCTCAACGGATTCGGGTATCTTTACGACTATGTCAACGGCACATACAAAGACCTTGAGGTGCGGCCTAATATGGCCATAGCCATAGGGCTTGAACATTCCCCTCTCGACCGCAGGCAGAGCAAGAAAATCCTTGACCTCGTAACCCGTGAACTGCTCACTCCAAAGGGGCTGCGATCTCTGTCTCCAAAAAGCTATGCCTACACCCCATCATACATAGGCAATCCAATGGAACGCGAATATGCGGTACATCAGGGTCCTGCGCGCCCATGGCTTTTCGGGTTCTATGCCGATGCGTACTTCAAAGTGTTCGGTGTTACAGGGCTGGGCTTCATCGAACGCATGTTGATCGGATATGAAGATGAGATGACAGAGGGGTGCATAGGCTCGCTTTCTGAGCTTTATGATGGAAATCCACCTTTCACAGGACACGGGGCAGTCTCCACCGCAAAAAACGTTGGCGAGATATTGCGGACAATCAGGAACGTGAAAGAAATCAATAAACTGCAAAACACAGAAACAGAATCCAGATGAAGGCTTTAATGTTCGGATGGGAGTTCCCACCACACATACTCGGCGGATTGGGCACTGCAAGCTACGGACTGACGAAAGGCATGCACTCCAACGGCGATATGGACATAACATTTGTAATTCCAAAGCCGTGGGGCGACGAAGAAAAATCGTTTGCCGAAATCATTGGCGGATGCAACACTCCTGTGGCATGGCGCGACGTGAATTGGGACTATGTTGATTCCCGCATAGGTCGGTTCATGAGTCCACAGACTTATTTCGACCTGCGCGACCATATATACGCAGACTTCAACTATATGCGACTTAACGATTTGGGCTGCATAGAATTTTCAGGACGCTATCCCGACAACCTACTCGAAGAAATCAACAATTATTCAATCGTAGCTGGGGTTATCGCCCGCACCATCCCCTGCGATGTCATACATTCACATGATTGGCTCACGTATCCTGCCGGAATACACGCCAAAAACGTAACCGGAAAACCGCTCGTCATCCATGTGCACGCCACTGACTTCGACCGTTCCCGCGGCAACGTCAATCCCACAGTCTTCGCCATCGAGAAAGACGGTATGGAGAATGCCGACCACATAATCACGGTCAGCGACCTCACAAGGCGCACTGTGATCGAGAAATACGGCATAAGCCCTGAAAAGGTTACAACAGTTCACAATGCCGTGATTCCACTTTCAGACGAAATGCTCAGCCTTCCTCGTCGAAAAAAGAAAGAGAAAGTTGTAACCTTCCTCGGACGCATCACCATGCAGAAAGGGCCTGAGTATTTCGTGGAGGCTGCGGCGAAAGTCTTGAAAAAGACAAAGAACGTTCGTTTCGTCATGGCCGGCTCCGGCGATATGATGGAAGACATGATCAGGCTCGCTGCAAAAAGAGGCATAGCCGACAGATTCCATTTCACAGGCTTCCTGAAAGGAACGGAGGTCTATGAAATGCTTAAGGATTCCGATGTCTACGTCATGCCTTCCGTCTCCGAGCCGTTCGGCATCTCTCCGCTCGAAGCCATGGAGATGGGAGTGCCGTCCATCATATCCAAACAGAGCGGTTGCGCCGAGATACTCCACAACGTAATCAAGACCGACTACTGGGACATAGACGCGATGGCAGATGCCATACACGCCATAACCTCCTATCCTGCCCTTTTCAACCAATTGCGTAACGACGGCATAGAGGAGATAAAAGGCATTACCTGGGAAAAGGCCGGCCGCAAAGTCATTGACATTTATGAAAAGGTGATTGCAGCCAGAAACTGAAAAACATCCACACAAACAACCATCAAGATATGAAGAATGTCTGTCTCTATTTCAAGATACATCAACCGTTCCGTCTGAAACGCTACCGTTTCTTCGACATCGGCAACGACCATTATTATTACGATGATTTCACAAACGACGAAATCATCACCCGCCTCGCGGAGCAAAGCTATATCCCTATGGCAAAGACCCTGCTTGACATGATACGGGAAAACGGCAAAGATTTCAGATTCGCACTTTCAATCACAGGCACAGCAATCGAACAGCTCCAGCTTTATGTGCCTGAATTCATAGGCATTCTGAAAGAACTTGCCGATACCGGATGCGTGGAGTTCCTTTCAGAGACCTATTCGCATTCGTTGGCTTCGCTCGAAGATACAGAAGAGTTCGTACGCGAAGTGAAACGCCACGACGACCTGATACTCTCGCTTTTTGGAGTAAAACCGAAGGTATTCACCAACACGGAACTCATATTTGACGACGAAACAGCCCTTATGATAAGCTCAATGGGCTTCAAGACTGCGCTCACTGAAGGCGCAAAGCACATACTGGGATGGAAATCCCCCGATTATGTGTATTGCTCCGCGGCTTCACCGAAGCTTAAATTGCTGCTCACCAACGACAAGCTTACGGAAGACATCTCTATAAGATTCGCCCGTACTGACTGGGACCGGTATCCTCTCACCGCAGACAAGTATATGGACTGGATTGCTGCCCTCCCCCAAGAAGAACAGGTTGTCAACCTGTATTTCCCTATGGACACTTTCGGCACGTTCCTGCCGAAGTCGACCGGCATATTCGATTTCATATATGCTTTGCCCCGGTTCGCCAAAGAACGCGGAATAGCCTTTGCGACTCCCTCGGAAGCCGCAGCGAGAATCAAACCGGTAGGCGAACTATCTGTCCCCTATCCTCTTTCCGGTACTGACGAGGCAAGAGACGTGTCGGCATGGAAAGGCAACGCAATACAACGCGAAGCCCTCCATAAGCTGTATTCCGTCTCCGAACGCGTCAACCTTTGTTCCGACCGTCGTCTGAAACAGGACTGGGAGTATCTCCAAAGTTCCGACCATTTCTATTATATGAGCACGAAGAACCTGGCCGACGGTGCAGCCCATTCTTCGTTCAGTCCATACGATTCGCCTTTCTCGGCATTCACGAATTATATGAACGTGCTGGCCGACTTCATAGTCAGGGTACAGGAACAGTTCCCGGAAGAAATCGAGAACGAGGAGCTTAACTCCCTGTTGCTCACGATACGCAACCAGTCGGCTGAAATCGACGAACTCAACAAAGAGGTGAAAAACCTCCGGAATAACATACTCAACTACGACGAGGACGACAAACGCCCTGCCGCAAAAGAGAAACTTAAAAACAGAAAACCAAAAACCAAAAGCAATCCTTAGAGGGGGGAGTTTTTATGAAGGATTTTGAGATGGATTCGCGCACACAGTCTCTGGAGTGTAGCATACCGAACTCCTGAAACAAAGGCGCGAAGACGCTTAAAAGGACATCATAAATGCTCACTCCAAAGACATCTTAGTGCATTTTCACGTCATTCCCGACCCTTCATCCGTTGCATAGCATATTATGCGCCCCGCCAAAAGGATCGCAAAGCCCTGTAAAATCAAAATACACTCTTAATCCCCTGTATCAAGGGACTATAAAAACACATTCAAAATGAAATTTCTAACAAACGACAAGCTTCTCATCTCCGGCGCAGCCGGAATGATAGGCTCAAACATGGCTCAGACTGCCATGATGATGCATCTCACTCCAAACATCTGCATCTACGACCCATATGCAAAAGGTCTTGAAGGTGTGTATGAAGAACTTATGCATTGTGCTTTTGAAGGAGTCAACCTTACGTTCACCAACGACATCGAGACTGCCTTCACCGGAGCAAAATACATCGTAAGCTCAGGTGGAGCTCCACGCAAGGCCGGCATGACACGTGAAGACCTTCTCAAAGGAAATGCCCAGATAGCGGAAGAATTCGGGAAAAACGTCCGCAAGTACTGTCCGGACGTGAAACATGTAGTCGTTGTCTTCAATCCGGCCGACATCACCGGACTGATCACGCTTCTATATTCAGGACTTAAGCCGTCTCAGGTGTCAACGCTTGCGGCGCTGGACAGCACACGGCTTCGTTCAGAACTTTCACGGTATTTCGGCATTTCTCCCGACGAAGTGATCAATTCACGCACATACGGAGGCCACGGTGAACAGATGGCTGTGTTCGCATCCACAACAGAAATCGACGGGAAACCACTCACCGAAATCATAGGCACCGAACGTCTTCCCGAAAAGGACTGGGAAGAAATCAAACTCCGTGTCATCCAAGGAGGGAAAAACATTATCGACCTGCGGGGACGCTCTTCTTTCCAAAGCCCGGCATACCTTTCTATACGAATGATAGCAGCAGCTATGGGCGGCGAACCTTTCAAATGGCCTGTAGGAACATACGTCAACAACACTCGCTTCTCTCATATCATGATGGCGATGGAGACGGAAGTCGGGAAAGACGGCACGATTTGCATTCCTGTCAAGGGCACACCCCAGGAAGAGAAGGAACTCGAAGAAAGCTACAAGCACCTGTGCAAACTTCGCGACGAGGTGATTTATCTCGGAATAATGCCTCCTATTGCCGAATGGGGCAAACTGAACCCTGCTCTTGACAAGCCATCCTGCTGACTACCTTACCCTGAAATTGACGTAAAGACAAAAACGGCGGGATTTCAACTCGAATTATTTAGCCGCTGAATTTTTGACAACGTATTAACGCGAGTTCGGGATAACGAAAGCCCTAACGGCTGTTCTGAAAAGAGACATAGATTATCAGGTGACCCGGTCGGGTCGCCTGATTTTTTACCGTCGTGTTTACCGCCAGAAGACGAGCTGCCCGCTTGACTCGGGCACATCGTAATCGAAATTG
>CAJSYI010000021.1 GCA_910573745.1 Muribaculaceae bacterium
ATTTACTATTGTAAACAATGTCCCGACCGCAAAATTGTATTCCTCGTCAATCTGACTGAAACTTTTTCCGCTGCTGTGCCAGGCATTGATTGCCGAAATCTGAGATTCGTCCCAGAATTTTTTGTTTTCTTCACACATTTTACTAAAAAATGTTGAATCTGACGGTCAACACTTTTCCGGACTAGACATAGACATCGTCTCGTTGCGGGAAATAGCTTCATATCTCTTCGTTACTCCGGTGTATCTTAGCCGAATCCGAAAAAATCTCGCTAAAAATCCGGCGAATAAAACTTGTTTTTATCCCAAAGTCATTTTTTTTGCCTAACTTTGCCAATAAAAACTGGCAAATGAAAAATAGAATACTCATATCAATCTTATGCCTGATGGTTGCTGTACCTTTTATGGCATTTGCTGATATAAACATCACTGAGGGATATGATGCAGATGGTATTGTTCCAATATCGGATTCGACTGAAGAACTAATTTCTTCAGCAGTCCCTATTGACCTTTTACCAGGCGGCAATCTAACGGTACACAGAGTGATTCTCAACACATTCCTGACTTCTGGAGAAAAGATTGTCCCTCAACGGCTTGAATCTGAATCCACGACACCCCTTGATGTGGTGACCTCGGATTACGGACAGCTCAAAACCCTTTTGGCTGAGAATGGTGCGGATTCCGCAACTTCCATCACTGTGTCAGGACCGATTGACGCTTCTGACTTCAATGCTATTTGGGAATGCGCCACCGCAGGAAATCTACAGATTCTTGACCTCAGTCATTCTCAATTAAAGGACAACGTAGTACCCGACTACGCCCTTTATCATACTATACAATTTGAAACAGGGCATTGGCTGGGCATAAGAAAAATTATATTGCCTGAAGAAATTGTCCGGATAGGAAAAGCGGCCTTCGCTTTCATGCATCTTGAAGAAATAAATATCCCGTCCATGTTGAAAGAATTGGGCTCAACGGCATTCGGGTATGATTATTGGCTTGACTGCGCTATTATTATTCCCGATGGAGTAGAAGAAATAAAATACCAGACATTCATTGACTGTAGGAGTCTAAGCCGATCGCCGATTCTGCCGAACACCTTAAGGGTGATTGGCGAACATGCTTTTGCCAATACCCCTTTTGAGAATATCGAATTAAATGATGGACTTGAAACTATAAGAGAGGGCGCTTTTCAATCATGTGGAATCATACAAGTTGAGTTTCCCAATTCTATAATTGATTTAGGTCCAATGGCTTTTCAGCTTTGCCCTAAATTGGAACACATATCTTTCCCTGATGTCATTGAGGAAATACCAATGGGTCTGTTCTCTATGTGTAATGCCTTGGAAAAGGTGAATATTCCTAATGGTGTCAGACGCATTGCGAATAATGCGTTTATGTTGTGTACGAATCTAAAAGACATCTCACTCCCCGAGTCTTTGGAATCTATTGGAAAAGACGGATTCTGTTATTCTGTCGCAGAAAAAATTGTCTTGCCCGCCAATTTAAAATCATTAGGGGACGGCAGTTTCGTTATTGATAATCTTAAGACAGTATATTGCGCATCTGAAACACCTCCTTTTTGCGAAATAGGTCAGAATGGTCCATTTGCCGAAGAATGGATTTCAGAAGCTGTTCTATATGTACCCGTCGGCACCAAAGCAAAATATCAAAGCCAATGGCAGTGGAACCTTTTCAAAGAAATAATTGAGACAGATGATTTCCCATCCTCAGACATAGACTGTGCAACAATCGACAATAAAGAACAAGATAACAATTTCTATGATTTATTCGGACGAAAGATTGAAACACCCACTCTGGGGAATATCTATATATCAAATGGTAAAAAATTTATACGCCATTAAATAAGTTGTATGTAGAACGCTCGAGTCATTACCACTTTGTGTATTACTGTTGTTGCTTTAAAGGCTTAAGGTTTCGTGTCAACTCTCCAGTCCGGCATATCTTAGCCGCATCCGAAAAAATCTCGCTAAAAATCCAGCGAATAAAACTTGTTTTATCCCAAAGCCGATATTTCTGCTGAACTTTATGGAAGATGTAATTTTGACAAATGAAACATCTGATAACATTTTATGCTGTCCGATAAAACTTTTTAGAGCAAGATAAAATTAGGACTGATTCCATTTGCAGGAGTCAGTCCTTTTCGGTTACTTTGGTTTCGCCAAAAAACAAATACAACCGATGCCCAAAAGTACACATTTTAGCGGACAGCCGCTCTATGGTCAGGTGATAAAATTGCTTGACAAGTCAAAAATTCTTGATTTCAGCCGTAAAAATGGTGGCGAGAGGTACACCAAACGGTTCAACTGCTGGATTCATCTTACTGTAATGCTCTATGCGGTGATGATGCGTTTTGACTCATTGAGGGAGATAACAGCCGGTCTGCTTGCCGAGACACACAGACTGTCACATCTGGGCATCACATTCAAGATTGGACGCAGCACACTCGCCGACGCCAACAAAAGACGTCCGGAAGCCATATTTGAGGCCATATACCGTGATTTATACGCCACTTACCGACATGTCCTTTCCCCTGACAGCCGGAGCGGCAAGACCCCAAAATGGATGAAACGGCTTCATATTATCGACTCCACGACCATAACTTTGTTTTCCAACCTGCTTTTCAAGGGAGTCGGACGTCATCCAAAGACAGGGAAAAACACACTCTAAAAAGACAAGGATCCCTCAGAAAATGAGGCATCCTTGTCTTTTTTATCATATTCCGTTCCGCAAAGACCTTTGCCGTACCGTTACGGCACGCAAAGCATCAGTGAGCGGACAGGAGAACTATCACTCAGCGGCACGCTGCTCGTTGAGGATGCGAATCATCTCGATCGCACTCTTCGGGATGCGTGTGCCAGGGCCGAAGATCGCGCATACGCCAGCCTTGTAGAGGAAGTCGTAGTCCTGAGCCGGAATCACACCACCAGCGGTAACGAGAATGTCGGGGCGGCCAAGTTTCTCCAGTTCAGCGATAACCTGCGGGATAAGGGTCTTGTGGCCTGCTGCAAGCGAAGACACACCGAGAATGTGGACATCGTTCTCCACAGCCTGACGGGCAGCCTCGGCAGGGGTCTGGAAGAGCGGGCCCATATCCACGTCATAGCCGCAGTCGGCATAACCGGTAGCAACCACTTTCGCGCCACGGTCGTGTCCGTCCTGACCCATCTTGGCAATCATGATACGCGGCTGGCGACCTTCGCGCTTTGCAAAGTCGGCAACAGCCTTGCGAGCCTCCTCAAATTCGGGATCGCCCTTTTCTTCGCTTGAATACACTCCTGATATGGTTTTGATTACAGCTTTATAACGTCCTACCACGGCTTCGCATGCATCGGAAATCTCACCGAGTGTCGCACGGAGACCTGCGGCCTTCACGGCGAGGTCGAGAAGGTTGCCCTTGGAAGGATCCTTCACGCACTCTGTGATGGCCTCGAGAGCTGCTTTGACAGCGGCTTCGTCGCGGTTGCCCTTAAGGTCTTCGAGACGTGCGCACTGTTCTTTGCGCACCTCCGTGTTGTCCACCTCGAGGATGTCGATGGGATCCTCGTGTTCCAGACGGTATTTGTTGATGCCGACGATGGTCTGCTTGCCGGAGTCGATGCGGGCCTGCGTGCGTGCGGCTGCCTCTTCGATACGCATCTTGGGAAGACCGGTCTCGATGGCCTTTGCCATTCCGCCGAGCTTCTCGATTTCCTGGATATGATTCCAAGCCTTGCGTGCAATCTCGTTGGTAAGCGCCTCCACATAGTAGGAACCGCCCCACGGGTCAACCTGCTTGGTAACATATGTCTCCTCCTGAATGTAAATCTGTGTGTTACGCGCGATACGTGCGGAGAAGTCGGTCGGAAGGGCGATAGCCTCGTCGAGAGCGTTGGTATGCAGCGACTGGGTATGTCCGAGAACTGCGCCCATAGCCTCTACGCAGGTACGGCCAACGTTGTTGAACGGATCCTGCTCGGTGAGCGACCATCCGGAAGTCTGGCAGTGCGTACGGAGCGCAAGCGACTTGGGGTTCTTGGGATTGAACTGCTTCACGATGCGCGCCCAAAGCATACGGGCAGCACGCATCTTGGCGATTTCCATAAAGTAGTTCATCGAAATGCCCCAGAAGAACGACAGACGCGGTGCGAACGCATCTATGTCCATGCCTGCATTTACGCCGGCACGGAGGTATTCAAGACCGTCGGCAAGAGTGTAGGCCAACTCGATGTCGGCAGTCGCGCCGGCCTCTTGCATATGATAGCCGGAGATGGAAATCGAGTTGAACTTAGGCATGTTCTTTGAAGTGTATTCGAAGATGTCTGCGATAATCTTCATCGAGAATGCCGGCGGATAGATATAGGTGTTGCGCACCATAAACTCCTTGAGGATGTCGTTCTGGATCGTACCGGCCATCTCGTCGAGCTTAACGCCCTGCTCAAGACCGGCGTTGATGTAGAACGCGAGAACAGGAAGCACAGCGCCGTTCATCGTCATTGACACGGACATCTTGCCCAAAGGTATGCCGTCGAAAAGCACTTTCATGTCTTCGAGCGAGCATATGGACACACCGGCCTTGCCGACGTCGCCCACCACGCGCTCATGGTTTGCGTCATAACCACGATGGGTCGGAAGGTCGAACGCTACGGAAAGACCTTTCTGGCCGGAAGCGAGGTTGCGGCGGTAGAATGCGTTTGACTCTGCGGCAGTCGAGAAACCGGCATACTGACGGATGGTCCATGGACGCATCGGGTACATGCCACTGTAAGGGCCGCGGAGGAACGGGGGAAGACCAGCCACATAGTCGAGATGCTCAAGGCCCTCGAGGTCTTCTTTGGTATAGATGGGCTTAACGGGGATAAGCTCAGCCGTCAGCCATTCCTCTCCGTTGGCGAGAGGCTTGTGGGCTTCAGAAGCCACAACGTTCTTTATGTTGATTTCTTTGAAATTCGGTTTCATGTCTGAGTCTCCTTACTTAAGCAGTTTAGCGTTAAAACCAATGAGAGTTTCGAGCACGTTCACGCGCACGTGGATGAAGTCTTCGATGCCTTGAGCCTTGAGGTCGTCCATGCAGGCAGGAGCACCGGCCACCACGAAGAGGGCACGGCCGTTTAGTTCCTTGTATGCCTCAGGTGCGAACTGTGCGTATTCATCGTCGCTGGAGCAAAGCACCACGATGTCGGCACCCTTTTCCATAGCTGCGTCAACGCCGTCCTTGACAGTGTTGAAGCCGATGTTGTCGATGATTTCGTAACCTGCGCATCCGAAGAAGTTTGCAGAGAACTGAGCACGAGCAAGACGCATAGCAAGATTGCCGATGGTGAGCATGAACACTTTAGGACGCTTTGCGCTGCGCTCGGTGTCGAGACGGAGCTGCTCGAACTGGCTTGCGGCACGGTCGAAATTGAGAGCGGCAACTGCACCGTCGGCCGGCTTTTCCTCTCCGCAACCGCAGGAGCATCCGCATTTCTCGATCTTGTCGAGAGCCTTCTCATTGAAGTTGGGATACTGGTTGGTGCCGAGGAGAATCTCCTTGCGACGAGCCACGTCGGTATGACGTTTGATGCCAGACTCGTTGACCTTGCCCTGAATCTCACCCTTGGTGAGAAGAGCCTCGAATCCGCCTGCCTCCTGAGTCTCCAGGAAGAGCTTCCACGCCTGCTCGGCGATGGACGCGGTAAGGGTCTCGATATAATATGAACCGCCAGCGGGGTCAACCACCTTGTCGAGGTGCGACTCGGAGCGGAGGAGGAGCTGCTGATTGCGGGCTATTCGCTCTGAGAACTCGTCGGGCTGCTTGTACTGCATATCGAACGGCAGGGTCTCGATGGAGTCGACACCGGCGAGAGCCGCGCTCATTGTCTCCGTCATAGAACGGAGAAGGTTCACGTGAGCGTCGTATATGGTCTGGTTGAACTGAGAAGTTACCGCATGAACATTAATCTTGCAGCATTCGTCGCTTTCGGGATTGTAAGCCTTCACGATTTCTGCCCAAAGCATACGTGCGGCACGGAACTTGGCCAACTCCATGAAGTAGTTGGACGAGATGCCCATATTGAACTTTATGCGTGCGTTAGCCTCGCAAGGCTTGAGACCGGCCTCGGTGAGCATAGTCATCCACTGCGCGCCCCATGCGAGAGCGTAGCCGAGTTCCTGCGAGATGTAGGCACCTGCATTGTTGAGCATAAAGGAGTCAACCATAAAGCACTTGATGCCTTTGATTTCCTTGACGGTATTGTAAACCTTCACTGCCTCCTCAGAGATGCTCTTGGGGAAAGGAAGCCCATGGCGGAGAAGTCGCTTGAACGGATTGAACTCCACTGATCCGCGGAAGCATTCAGCGGCACCGTGAGCCTTCACATAAGCCACGAGAGCCTCTGCAACCTCGGCGGCCTTGCCTGGGCAGCAAGAGATGTTCACTTCAATCTTGCAGATGTCGATGTCTTTGAGAATCGTTTCGAGGTCGGAAGCCTTGAAGTCCTTGCAGAGCTTTATTCCGATTGACTCCACGCCACGGTCGATGCTGTGGCGGGCGTGGTCGTTGATTTCCTGCGGAGTTTCGCCGAGAATCTGCTGGCGGATGAGCCAGTCATTGTTGTCGCGCGTGCCGCGTACAAACGGGAATTCGCCGGGAAGCGAACCGATCGTGTAGAGACCTTCGATGTCTTCTTTGCGATAGAAAGGCATCACGTTGAATCCCTCATTGGTGCGCCATACGAGCTTCTTGCTGAAGTCGGCACCCTTCAGGTCGGCATTGATTTTCGCCATCCACTCCTCTGTGGAGACAGGCGGAAACATGTCAAACAATTTTTCTTTGTTCTCTGCCATAATTAAATAGCTCTAAATATAGAATTGATATTGGTTTTCCGAAATTTTCCGCAAAGTTAGCCATATCTTCATTGATAAAAAAATTTTTCAGCAAAAAAAACAAGCCCCCATTTTTCGGCTGTCATCAGCCCTCGGAAATGACGGAATTGACATGCCCCAACTGACAGTATTGACACAGGAAACACAATGACAAGAAAAACACACCCATCACACAGTCCCGTTTTTTATGAATTGAAAATCAAACGGATAAGCGACCAGCCAATAATTTAATCGCCTGAACGAAACTTTTAGCACGACATTTGTTTATAAAATGAAGCGGAAATCGAAAGTCAAAAAAACGGTTTCCCGGCCATTCAGGCCGACCGATCAAACATTTCAGATAAAAAACAAAAATTAAATTATAGAAATCATGGGAAAAATCATCGGTATCGACTTAGGAACCACCAACAGCTGCGTGGCAGTGCTCGAAGGCAAGGACCCTGTAGTCATTCCTAACAACGAAGGCCGCAACACCACCCCTTCGGTAGTGGCTTTCGTAGACGGCGGAGAACGCAAAGTCGGCGACCCCGCAAAGCGTCAGGCAATCACCAACCCGACACGCACCATATACTCAATCAAGCGCTTCATGGGCGAGAAATGCGACCAGGTGTCCGACGAAATCAAGCGCGTACCTTATAAAGTGGTTTGCCAGAACGATATTCCTAAAGTGGACATCGACGGCCGCAACTACACTCCGCAGGAAATCTCGGCAATGATTCTCCAGAAGATGAAGAAGACCGCCGAAGACTACCTTGGGCAGGAAGTTACGGAAGCCGTGATCACCGTTCCGGCATACTTCGACGACTCGCAGCGCCAAGCCACCAAAGAAGCCGGAGAAATCGCAGGCCTCAAAGTGAAGCGTATCGTCAACGAACCTACCGCCGCAGCCCTCGCCTACGGCCTTGACAAGAGCCAGAAAGAACAGAAAATCGCTGTTTTCGACCTCGGTGGCGGAACATTCGACATCTCAATCCTCGAACTCGGCGACGGAGTGTTTGAAGTGAAGTCAACCAACGGCGACACACACCTCGGCGGCGACGACTTCGACCACGTGATAATCGACTGGCTCGCCGACGAGTTCAAATCCGACGAAGGCGTTGATCTCCGTCAGGACCCGATGGCCATGCAGCGACTCAAAGAGGCTGCGGAAAAAGCGAAAATAGAACTTTCAAGCTCTACAAGCACCGAAATCAACCTTCCTTATATAACCGCTACAGCCAGCGGCCCGAAGCATCTTGTAAAGACGCTGACACGCGCCAAGTTCGAGCAGCTTGCCGCCAACCTCATCGATGCCGTGAAGGCTCCATGCGTCAAGGCACTTGAAGATGCCGGTCTCAGCGCATCGCAGATCGACGAGGTGATTCTCGTTGGCGGTTCGACCCGCATTCCGGCCATCCAGACCAAAGTCAAGGAAATCTTCGGCAAGGAACCCAACAAGGGCGTCAACCCCGACGAAGTGGTGGCCATCGGCGCAGCCATCCAAGGCGGCGTGCTCAGCGGCGACGTCAAAGACGTGCTTCTTCTTGACGTGGTGCCCCTGTCAATCGGCATAGAGACCCTCGGCGGCGTGATGACAAAACTCATAGACGCTAACACCACAATCCCGACACGCAAGAGCGAGACATTCTCGACTGCCGCCGACAACCAGCCCGAGGTAACCATCCGCGTCCTCCAAGGCGAGCGTCCTATGGCAGCCGACGACAAGCTTCTCGGCGAGTTCAACCTCTCAGGAATCAACCCGGCTCCGCGCGGCGTGCCTCAAATCGAAGTCACATTTGAGGTAGACGCCAACGGCATCCTCAACGTATCTGCAAAGGACAAGGCCACAGGCAAGGAGCAGAGCATCCGCATCGAGGCATCGAGCGGCCTCAGCGAGTCTGAAATCCAGCGCATGCGCGACGAGGCAAAAGCCAACGAGGCAGCCGACAAAAAGGCAAAAGAACGCATCGACAAGCTCAACCACGCCGACAGCATGATCTTCCAGACCGAAAAGCAGCTCACCGAAATCGGCGACAAGATTCCTGCCGACAAGCGTGCAGCCATAGACTCCGCCCTCAACCGTCTGAAAGAAGTACACAAGAGCCAGCTCGTCGAAGACATCGACAGTGCGGAAAAAGCACTCAACGACGCTATGATGGCAGCAGCTCAGGACATCCAGAACGCCGCCAACGCCGGAGGCGCACAAGCCGGCCCTCAGCCCGGAGCGCAGCAGCCGCCCCACCAGGACGAAAAGGATGTAACCGACGTAGACTTCGAGGAAGTGAAGTAATCCCTCAATTTAGAAATATCTAAATCCATATAAATGGAGTGTAGCCCAATCGGTTACACTCCATTTTTATTTGCTGTTTTCTCTACGAATGCTTGTTTTCTATGGATTTTCAGCTTATCCTATGCGTCAGATATGACTGTTTGTGCATGTCTCGAAGTTTGATATTGACAAGATTCTCAAGACCGAGAAATGAAAAAAGTTAAAACATGCAACTGCCTCTGTCAAACTGCGTAAGAGCGAAATTCGTAATGATTTATGTCTGGACTTCGCCACTATGGAATCGCCGATTTTATAATTGTTTAATTCACAGATAATTTATCATTAAGTATAATAGTTGGAGAGACTCCTGAAGCTATCGAAAACCAATATGAGTGTCGATAAAGTATTGGCTTTAGCACAGACTATCGTGACAATACAGATTACCCTACATCAAAACAAACAGACAATCAGCAAAACGATACTGATTAAACGGCATCAACAAATCGCACCTCTTTTCTCAGATGAATCTTGGGTACGCAGTGACGAAGTCAGGGGCCTAAACGGATATTGCCGTGGGTGTAGGTGTGCCGGGATACGAGTGTCGCAGGGTCGGCAGATCAGTCGAGGGCTTTGTGCATATACGGATGTGGGGATTTGTGGAAAACTCCACTTGAATGCCGTTGAAGCTGACGGCATAAATCGAGCCTACGGTTTCGGGCGGAATTGAGTCTGCCGCCGTGGTGTTGCGAGACTGGTTGCGGAACCTCTACACTATTGAATTTCCCGGCACTTGAGAGTTGATACATAACCCTGATTTCAAAGTGGTCGAATTTGACCACTTCAGAATGAGCGCAGGTTTGTCGTCGTTTGTGTTGAGTGTTTCGGAATGGATAGAGCGCACAAATGCAGAATGTATCTGACAAATCAACGTGTTTTTTGTTTCAGGCGATTCTCTGCTTGATAAGACCATAATATGGTGCAGTTAATCCAATGTCTATGTGAGTCAGATGCGATGAATCAGAAAAATGGTCGGCGTCTTGAACGCTCAGTCTGTGCCATGATTTTCCGTACACAAGAAAATCACTTCAGAAATCATCTGCAAGACAGAAAATTTCGGTAACTTTGTAGTCCGAAATGCCCTGACGCATTCGGGGCTAATGTTTTTTATACAAAAATACGTTACCGCAAATCCGGAAAGCTGAGATTGATTTGCGGCAACGCAAATCATGACTTATGGCAGACGACAAGAAAATCATTTTCTCGATGGTCGGGGTCAGCAAAGTGATTCCGCCTCAACGACAGATTCTCAAAAACATCTACCTCTCTTTCTTCTACGGCGCGAAAATCGGCATAATAGGCCTCAACGGCTCCGGCAAGTCAACGCTTATGAAGATAATAGCCGGAATCGACAAGGAATACCAAGGCAATGTGGTCTTCTCGCCCGGATATTCCGTCGGCTACCTCGAACAGGACCCGAAGCTCGATCCAGACAAGACTGTCCTTGACGTGGTGCGTGAAGGAGTGCAACCTATCATGGACCTGCTTAAGGAATACGATGAGGTGAACAATGCCTTCGGCGACCCTGAAGTGCTCGAGAACCCGGAAAAGATGGACGCGCTCATCAACCGCCAGGCCGAACTTCAGGACAAACTCGACGCATCAGATGCCTGGAACATCGACAACAAGCTCGAACGCGCAATGGACGCGCTCCGATGCCCGCCCGACGACCAGAAGATAGCCACGCTCTCAGGAGGCGAACGCCGCCGCGTGGCCTTATGCCGCCTGCTCCTCCAGCAACCCGACGTGCTTCTCCTTGACGAGCCGACCAACCATCTCGACGCCGAATCCATCGACTGGCTCGAGCAGCACCTGCAGCAATATCCCGGTACGGTAATCGCCGTCACGCACGACCGCTATTTCCTCGACCATGTGGCAGGATGGATCCTTGAGCTTGACCGTGGCGAAGGCATCCCTTGGAAGGGAAACTACTCGTCATGGCTCGACCAGAAGACCAAGCGCATGGCACAGGAAGAGAAACAGGCGTCGAAACGACGCAAGACTCTCGAACGCGAACTGGAATGGGTCAGAATGGCACCCAAGGCCCGTCAGGCAAAGGGAAAAGCCCGTCTCGCAAGCTACGACCGGCTCCTCAACGAAGACCAGAAGCAACGAGAGGAGAAGCTGGAGATATTCATCCCCAACGGCCCGCGCCTCGGCAACAAGGTGATAGAAGCCAAACACCTTGCCAAGGCCTACGGCGACAAGGCCCTCTTCACCGACCTCAACTTCATGCTTCCCCCAAACGGCATAGTCGGCGTGATAGGACCCAACGGAGCCGGCAAGACCACGCTCTTCAAGCTCATCATGGGTCTTGAAAAGCAAGACCGTGGCGAATTCGAGATAGGCGAGACAGTGAAAGTGGCCTACGTGGACCAGAACCACAAAGACCTTTCTCCGGAAAAGACAGTATATGAAGTGATTTCGCAAGGTGTGGAATCGTTCAGGATGGGCGGACGCGATATGAACGCCCGTGCCTACCTCTCCAAGTTCAATTTCACCGGAGCCGACCAGGAGAAAAAGATAGGCGTCCTTTCCGGCGGCGAACGCAACCGCCTCCACCTCGCAATGGCGCTGAAAGAGGAGGGCAACGTGCTTCTGCTCGACGAACCGACCAACGACATCGACGTAAACACGCTCCGCGCCCTTGAGGAAGGGTTGGAGAATTTCGCCGGATGCGCCGTCGTGGTGAGCCACGACCGCTGGTTCCTCGACCGCATCGCCACCCACATCCTCGCCTTCGAGGGAGACAGCCGGATAACATATTTTGAAGGCTCTTACTCCGATTACGAAGAGTTCCGCAAAAAGCGCGACGGCAACGACGCGCCCCACCGCATCCGCTACCGCAAACTCACAGACTGATACGCACTGATTAAGAACCACACAATCCACATAAACCAAATTGGTATTCGTGGTTCCTGTGGTTCTTAAAAAAAACGACATCCATGGTTTCATTGAAAATCCACGAAGACCACGACGACCATTTTTTTGGTTCCTTTAAATTTGGTAACCGTGGTTCCTGTGGTTCTTCAAAAAAACGGAATCCATGATTCCTGTGAAAATCCACGAAGACCACGACGACCATTTTTTTGGTTCCTTTAAATTTGGTAACCGTGGTTCCTGTGGTTCTTCAAAAAAACGGAATCCATGATTCCTGTGAAAATCCACGAAGACCACATCGACCACATTTTTGGTTCCTTTATAAATTTGGTAACCGTGGTTCCTGTGGTTCTTCAAAAAAACGGAATCCATGATTCCTGTGAAAATCCACGAAGACCACATCGACCATTTTTATGGTTCCTTTAATATTTGGTAACCGTGGTTCCTGTGGTTCTTCAAAAAACGACATCCATGGTTTCATTGAAAATCCACGAAGACCACGACGACCATTTTTTTGTTTCCTTTAAATTTGGTAACCGTGGTTCCTGTGGTTCTTCAAAAAAACGGAATCCATGATTCCTGTGAAAATCCACGAAGACCACATCGACCATTTTTATGGTTCCTTTAATATTTACGCGAGTTCGGGATAAGTAATAGTATAAAAAAGTAGAATCGGCAGCTTGAAAAAATTGCCGATTCTTTTGGTAATATCACTGATATTTAGTAATTTAGATGGACCAAACAATAAATACGATATCATGATTACCGAGAGTAAAGTTACTGAAATTTTCTGTATTGCCGATGATTTTTGCAAAGAATTTGAAGTAGAGATGTCGAAAAACGCCCTTTCCTCTTCTGCGGATGCAACGAAACGCCGCCGAAAGCGCATGATGTCCGATGCGGAGGTCATAACTATCCTGATCTGTTTCCACTTCAACACCTACCGCAACTTCAAGCATTACTATCTGTCATGCGTGTGCGGACAATGGAAGCATCTGTTCCCGCGCCGTTTCTCATACAACCGTTTTGTGGAAATCATGCCGCGTTGCTTCGTGGCGCTGACAATGTTCCTCCGTCTTGCCTGCTTCGGGGAATGCTCGGGAATCAGCTTTGTTGACAGCACCTGCATCCCGGTGATACACAACAAGCGTGAATTCAGCATGAAGGTATTCAAGGGCATTGCGGCCAAGGGCAAGAGCGCCATGGGGTGGTATGTTGGCTTCAAGCTACACCTTCTGTGCAACGAGAAGGGCGAGCTTGTGAATTTCGTCCTCACCCGCGCCAATGTCGATGACCGACAGGAATCAGTCATTGACACGCTGACAGACAAGGTGTTCGGCAAACTGTACGCCGACAAGGGATATATCTCGCAATCGCTTTTCGGACATCTGTGGGACAAGGGGGTGCATATCGTGACAGGGCTGCGCTCCAATATGAAACAGCGTCTGATGCCGTTGTACGACAAGATTGTGCTCCGGAAAAGGAGCGTCATCGAGTCGATAAACGACATGCTCAAGAACGTGGCGCAGCTGGTGCATTCCCGTCACCGTAGCGTCCATAATTTCATAATGAACCTGCTTGCGGCAATGGGCGCATATTGCTTCTTCGCCACAAAACCCGGAGTCAATTTCGATTACGATGTGCCCGAATCAAACGGGCAGCTCGTCTTCTGGCGGTAAACACGACGGTAAAAAATCAGGCGACCCGACCGGGGCACCTGATAATCTATGTCTCTTTGCAGAACAGCCGTTAGGGCTTTCGTTATCCCGAACTCGCGTTCAGAGCTAACCGCAATGGCTCAGGAGACTTCCATGCCTGCACGAGTACAGATGTTCGAGGGAGAAGCCGCAATCGGAGCCGCTTTCCCGGCTGACAAATACCACGCCGCAAAAGGGCAGGGAGGCCTTACAATGGGACTCGCCATGCGTTACAACATTCCGGAAACGAACTTCGACTGCGGCATATCGGCCGACTTCACAGGCGTAATGCGAGACTTCCAAAGAGGCACGACCGCCTACAGTCAGACCAACAGAATACTTTCGCTTGCCCTGACAGGAGCATACAATTTCCGGCAGGGACAGAAAGTGAATCCATTCGCCGGAATGGGCATCGGAGTAGGATTCTACGACACGGTCGGCGATCGCCTATACGACGTGAGCGGCACCGGAGCCGTGTTCATACCCAAAATCGGCGTAGAACTGTGGAGCCACCTGCGCGTGTTCGCATCGGCCCACATTATCCGGAAAGGATTCAACTCGCTTGACATCGGACTTGCCGTAGTAATCGGCGGCCGCAAGAAAAAGACACCTTAGACATGATTATCTAATGAATGCCTGACGAAGAACCACACAATCCACATAAAACAAATCGGCCAAAAATGGATTGTGTGGTTCTTTATGATTTCTTGAGATATATCACACCAGGAGATATTTCCGTTTCTGTCCGGCCGGGTTTGGGCAATCCGGAAAAATGTAGTATCTTTGTGCAGGAAAAAATAAAAAACAGACATATAAAGATGAAATTCAACGTAGCAGGAAAGGCTTTGCAGCAACAGCTTACGGCTGTCAGCAAAGTCATCAATTCGAAAAACGCATTGTCGATTCTCGACAATTTTCTCTTCACGGTGAAAGGCAACGAGCTGACCATCACAGGCAGCGACCAGGAAAACACCATTTCCGCAAAAGTGGAAATCTCGGAGAGCGATTCAGACGGTTCCATCGCCATCCTGGCAAAGCGAATGCTCGACATTTTCAAAGAAGTGTCCAACCAGCCTGTAACCTTCTACATCAACGAGGAGACGCTTGAGATTGACATCAAATTCCTGACGGGGCATTTCAACTTTTCGGGCATCAATGCCGCCGAGTATCCGCGACAGACCGAGATGGAGTCGGATTCGGCAAAGCTCACGGTACCGGCTTCGATGATACAGAAAGGCATCGAAAACACCATCTTTGCGGTAGCCACCGACACCATTCGTCCGGTCATGACCGGCATATACTTCGACATCCACAACGAAGACATAACTTTCGTCAGCTCCGACACACACAAGCTCGTGAAATATGTCAATAAGGAATCGGCCCCCCAGATGGAGCGTTCTTTCATCCTGCCGTCGAAGCCAGCCAACATCCTGCGTGCGCTCATATCAAAGGAGGATGCCGACATCGTGATTACGATGGACTCAAAAAAGGCAACTTTCTACTTCGGCAATTTCTCTTTGACATCCAAATACATCCTCGGCAATTATCCGGCCTACAACCGCGTATTCCCGGAGAACAACCCGTTCCTGCTGACCGTAGACCGCGCTTCGCTCCTCAACGCCATGCGGCGTGTGTCGCTCTTCGCAAGCGCGGCCTCAAGCCTCGTGCGCCTAAACATCCAGCCCAACGAGGTGATGCTTTCGGCCCAAGACCTTGACTATGCCACTTCCGCCGAGGAACGCGTCAACTGCGAATACGAGGGCAATTCGATGACGATAGGCTTCAATGCCCTGTATATGATTGAAGTTCTCAACAACCTGAAGAGCGACTCGGTGCTTGTGAAGCTCAGCGATCCGGCACGCCCGGGACTATTCGTGCCGCAGGAACAGGGAGAAGGAGAAGAGACCCTTGTGCTGCTGATGCCGATGCAGGTAATCGAGTGATTCGCAAATTCAAAACGCGCACGGACAACATCTTATCACGATGAAACTGAATCTCACCAAACCGATCATCTTCTTCGACCTGGAGACTACCGGCACCAACATAACCCATGACCGCATAGTGGAACTTTCCTACATAAAGGTGAGTCCCGACGGCACAGAGGAGAAGAAAAGCCGACGAATCAATCCGGAAATGCCGATTCCGCCGGAATCTACGGCAATACATCATATAACTGACGAAGACGTGAAGGACTGCCCCACTTTCCGGCAGGTGTCCAAAGCCCTCCTCGCCATCTTCGACGGATGCGACATAGCTGGCTACAACAGCAACAAGTTCGACGTGCCTCTGCTGATGGAAGAGTTCGCACGCTGCGGACTGAACTTTGAAATCAAAGGACGCCATTTCATCGACGTGCAGAACATATTCCACAAGATGGAACAGCGCACCCTCGTTGCAGCCTATAAGTTCTACTGCGGTGGCGACCTCGAGAACGCACATTCCGCCCTGGCCGACACCCAAGCCACTTACGACGTGCTTCTCGGTCAGCTCGACCGCTACGGCAACCTGAAAAACGACATAGGTTTCCTTGCGGAGTTTTCGGCTTCGGGACGCAACGTAGACCTTGCCGGACGCATCGTCCTCAACGACAAGGACGTGCCTGTATTCAACTTCGGGAAACACAAAGGAAAGACCGTAGAGGAAGTGCTGCGGCGCGAACCGTCGTTCTACGACTGGATGATGCAGGGCGACTTCCCGAAAAACACCAAAGACATGCTCCGGCAGCTTAAGTTCAAGTATTTCCCTCCGAAGAGGTAGGTGTCAGATGTCGGATGTTTTAGCTTTACAGTATATGCTTAAAGGGAAACACATCGTATTGGGCATAAGCGGCGGCATCGCGGCCTACAAATCAGTGATGCTCCTGCGCCTTTTCGTCAAGGCAGGAGCCGAAGTGCAGGTGGTGATAACGCCCAACGGCAAGCAGTTCATCACCCCGGTTACGCTGTCTTCACTTAGCGGAAAGCCAGTGATAAGCGAGTTCTTCACGGCCAACACGGGCGAATGGCACAGCCACGTAGACCTCGGCCTTTGGGCCGATGCTATGGTGATTGCCCCGGCTACGGCCTCCACCATAGCCAAGATGGCCAACGGCGTAGCCGACAACATGCTCATCACAAGCTATCTCTCCACCCGCGCCAAAGTCTTTGCCGCCCCGGCAATGGACCTTGACATGTGGAAGCACCCTTCCACTCAACGCAACCTCGCCATGCTACGTGCCGACGGGGTAGGCATAATCGAGCCGGAAGCAGGAGAACTTGCATCGGGTCTTGTAGGGAAAGGACGTATGGAAGAGCCGGAGAAGATATTCGAGGCCGTAGCATCTTATCTCACAGGCAATAAACCTCTTGCAGGGAAAACATATCTTGTAACAGCGGGGCCGACATACGAAAACATCGACCCGGTGCGTTTTATCGGTAACCATTCGAGCGGGAAAATGGGCTTCGCCCTTGCCAAGGCCCTAAGCGACTTTGGCGCAAAAGTGAGGCTCGTGGCAGGCCCGGTGAGCCTGCCGACACCGGAAGGGGAAATAGAACGAATCGACGTGGTAAGCGCACGCGAAATGCTCGCAGCCAGCGAAAGCGTGTTCGCGGAATGCGACGGAGCCATATTCTGCGCGGCCGTGGCCGACTACGCTCCGGCAGAATGCGCTGAAAAGAAAATAAAACGTGAGAAGAGGGACAGCATGACCATCGAGCTTGTCAAAAACCCGGACATATCCGCACGTCTCGGACAGCTCAAAAGACCGAATCAGACGTTGGTCGGATTCGCCTTGGAGACCGACAACGAGACTGAAAACGCAACGGGCAAGATGATGAGAAAAGGACTTGACTGGATAGCTCTCAATTCTCTCCGCGACGCCGGCGCGGGATTCCGCACCGACACCAACAAGGTTACGCTCATCGCCGCCGACGGGCGCGTTTCGGAAATTCCTCTGATGGCAAAAAGCGAAGTGGCCCGCAGAATGGTGGAGACCATATTTTGCAACGCTGACAATCAATGACCTATAAATTAAAAATCCGAAATCCGAAATTCTTAAAGGCCGGGGCTGCATCAGCCTTGGCCTTGACAGCCTTTGCACTCCCTTACGAAGCCTCGGCCCAGGAACTGAACTGCCAGGTGGAAGTAAACTCAAGCCAGATACAAGGAACGAACAAAAGCGTATTTGAAACGCTGCAAGAGTCCATAACGGAGTATTTCAACACCACGAAATGGACCAACGCGCAGTTCTACCCTAACGAGAAGATAGAATGCCGCTTCTTCCTCACTGTGAAGGAATATGCCGACGACCGCATCAAAGGAGACATACAGGTGCAACTCTCGCGGCCGGTCTACAACTCAACCTATACCACAACCCTGCTGAACTTCAAAGACAACAAGGTAGAGTTCGACTACAAGGAGGGCGACCCCATCATCTTCAATGAGAACAACATCGACAACAACCTCACCGCCCTTCTAAACTTCTACGCGTATCTCTTCCTGGCACTTGACTTCGACAGTTTCTCTCCGATGGGAGGACAGCCGTATTTCGACAAGGCTGCCGGGGTGGTGCAGATGGCGCAGTCGGGAGGCGAAATCGGCTGGAGGGCCTTTGAAGACAACAAGAACCGAAGCGCGGTGCTTAGCGTGTACACCGACAACAACACCGGCTCCATACGCCAGATGAACTACGACTACTACCGCAAAGGGCTTGACGAGATGGTAACGAGCCCTGACAAAGGCCGCGCCGTGATAACCGAAAGCCTCAAGACCATGGGCAAGATATACGACGTGGCACCGATGTCGGTAGCACTGTCCATGTTCCGCGACGCCAAGCTTGACGAACTCGTCAATGTCTATTCCAAGGCACCGCAGAGCGAACGTGAACAGGTATACGAGATTCTGGAAAAGCTTTATCCTACAGAGAACGACCGGCTCAACAAGATAAAGAACCCGGAAGAAACGCGCTGAACCCCCAATCTTCACATATGCTCAGAAAACTGTCCATCAACAACTACGCCCTCATCGACAGGCTTGAGACCGGATTCGGGCCGGGCCTGACCGTCATCACAGGCGAGACAGGATCGGGAAAATCGATAATGCTCGGAGCCTTGTCGCTCCTGCTCGGCGGACGTGCCGACACGAAAGCCATACGCCGCTCAGACCGCAAATCGGTGATTGAAGCCGTTTTCGATTCCCCAGACCCGCACCTGAAAGGGATAGTTGAAAAAGCCGGCCCGGAATGGAACGACGAAGAGCTGATAGTGCGCCGCGAGCTGAGTCCGTCCGGACGCTCACGTGCTTTCGTAAACGACAGCCCGGTTACACTGCTGGTTCTGCAGGAACTGATGCCAAGACTGATAGACATCCATTCCCAACATCAGAACCTGCAACTATCCGACCCTCGCCATCAGCTCAGAATCATCGATGCAATGGCCGAAAACTCCGACCTGCGCGACGAATACAAATCCCTCTTCCACAAATACGTAAAGCTCAGACAACAAATCGAAACCCTGCGGAGCGAAATGGCAAAGAACCGCGAAAACCGCGAATTCATGCTCTTCCAGCTCCAGCAGCTCGACAAGCTGAAGCCACTGCGGGGGGAACTCGAAGAGATCGAACGGCAGTTCGACATTTTCAGCGATGCAGGCGAAATCAAGGAACAGCTTGCCTCCGCCTCCGCACTCATAGGCGGTTCGGAGCGCAGCGCAGTGGCGCAGATCGCCGAAGCCCGCGCCGCAATCGGCAGAATAGACCTCTCCCTTTTTGAAAACGACACAGAAGCCCCCGGAATACAGCAAAGGCTCGAAAGCCTTTACGTAGAGCTTAAGGACATCGCCGCCACAGTGGAAGACTTCGCCTCAGGCATAGAAGACGACCCCGTGCGCCTCGCAAAAATCTCCAAGCGCATGGACGACCTTTATGAGGCGCAGAAGCGTTTCAACGTGGCCGACAACGACGCACTCGTTTCGCTCCACGAAGAGCTGAAAAGGAGCCTCGGACAGGACGGCGGCTCCGACGGAACCCTTAAGGGACTTGAGGCGGAACTGCGCGACATCGCAGGAGAACTTAAGACAAAAGCGGCGCGACTCAGCGCGACCCGCGTCAAAGCGGCAGAGGAGTTTTCTGAAATGCTCACCGCCACGGCAATGCCACTCGGGCTCCCCAACCTGAAATTCTCGGCAATGGTAAGCAAAGGGAAACTGCACTCCTACGGAATGGACAGCGTGGCCTTCCTGTGCCGATTCAACAAGAACCAAGACCTTATGCCGCTCGAAAAGGCCGCATCGGGAGGCGAAATGTCCCGGCTGATGCTGAGCCTCAAAGAGATACTTAGCACACGGCTGAAACAGCCGACCGTAATATTCGACGAAATAGACACCGGGGTCTCCGGCGAGATAGCCGACCGTATGGGGCGTATGATGCATTCCATGGGCGAATCGACCCAAGTCATGGCCATAACCCACCTGCCGCAGGTGGCCTCCAAAGGCGACAGCCACTTCAAAGTGTTCAAGACCGACAACGAAGACTCCACCGTAACCCGCCTCACACGCCTTTCTCCTCCTGAGCGCGAACATGAGATAGCGAAAATGCTTTCAGGCGACCGCATCGACGATGCCGCGCTGGAAAACGCCAGATCTCTTCTCGCCACAGCAACAAACCCCAACAACTGACCAAGACAGAAATGAACAAAAGCGACTACATATTCGGAATCCGGGCAATAATCGAAGCAATCGATGCCGGAAAAGAGATAGACAAGGTGCTTATGCGCCGTGAACTCGGCGGCGACCTCGGCCGTGAGCTCTCCGCAAAGCTGCGTGAATATGACATACCGGTGCAGAAAGTACCCGTGGAGAAACTGAACCGCATCACGATGAAGAACCATCAGGGGGCAATCGCACTCCTCTCACCTGTCGGCTACCACAGGCTCGACCAGCTCGTGCCGACACTTTTCGAAGAAGGACGGATGCCGCTGGTGATGATTCTCGACGGCCTTACCGACACCCGAAACTTCGGGGCGATAGCCCGCACCGCCGAATGCGCCGGATTCGACACCATAGTCATTCCAGAGCGCGGAAGCGTAAGCGTCAACGGCGACGCGGTGAAGACCTCGGCCGGCGCCCTGCTCCACCTCCCGGTCTGCCGCGTGCGGTCTGCAGCAGAAGCCGCAACATACCTGATGGAGTCGGGGTTCAGAATCGTGGGTGCTTCCGAAAAAGGCGCCATACCGTATACTGAAGCCGACTACACCGGCCCTACAGCGATTGTCATGGGAGCGGAAGACACAGGAATAAGCAACGAAATGCTGAGACGCTGCGACACACTCGCCGCAATCCCGATAAAAGGCAACATAGGCTCGCTCAACGTCTCCGTAGCCGCCGGAATCATCATGTACGAGGCCCTGCGGCAAAGGGCGGTCGCAGGTTTTTGACCGAAGAACCGTTCAAAATTTGGATAATAGGCCATAAACCACTAAATTTGCACTGTAATTAAATCACTTCATATAGAGATATGATCAATCGTGTGCTGATAAGAATCAAAGTGGTGCAACTGCTTTATTCGTATCTTTTGCTTGAGAAACAGTTTCTCCTTGAGTCGCAGCCCAGCTCGCCGACCAAAGAGAAACGCTTTGCTTATTCACTGTATCTTGACTTTTTGGTGCTGATGACGCGCCTGGCCAAAGATGTGGAAAAACGCGGAGGAGAGCGGCCCTTGATGGACAACCGCTTCATCTCCAACGTATTGAACGATGATAAAATCAAATCGCTCCTGGCACGCTACAGGATGGAAGATTTCCCGTTTGCCGACGTTGAGGCCAAGCTGACGCAGGCCGTCAAGGACTCCGGGATATTCAAGCTTTACGCCAAGAAAAGCGAACACACTCCAGGAGACGAGGTGTCGGTCTGGAGCGAAATATTCAACCAGATAATAATCCCTGACCAGGCCATTGGTGAACTGATAAGCCGACGCGAGAACTACACGATGCGCGGACTCGAAAGGTCAAAAGACCTTATGGCCACCACGTTCACAAATTTCTTCTCTTCCCAGGGACACGTAACCGACGCCCTCAAACAGCTCTCACAAAGCCTCGACAAGGCAAGGGAACTGTATTTCAGGCTTCTCATCCTCCCTGTCGAACTGACCGACCTGCGAGAAAGGGAAATCGACGCAAACCGCCACAAATACATCACCACCCACGAAGACCTCAACCCCAACATGCGCTTTGTGGAGAATGAGTTCGTAGCCGAACTGCGGCGCAACTTCGACATCCAGAAATTCGTCAGCGAGAACAAGCTCAGCTGGCTTCCCGACGACGAACGGACGCTTAACTCGCTGCTGCGCACAATCAAGGAGTCGGACATATATTCCGACTACATGAACTTCCCTGCGACCGACTATCAGACCGACTGCGAATTCTGGAGAAACATCTACAAATACATCATCCTCAACGACCCCGACTTCCTCGAGGCACTCGAAGACAAATCCGTTTTCTGGAACGATGACATCGACATAATCGGCACGTTCACGCTGAAAACGGTGAAACGCTTCGAATCCGAGAACCATGAAGACGCAATCCTCCCGATGTTCAAAGACGAGGAGGACGCGCGTTTCGGAGCCGAACTATTTGCTGCCGCTGTCCGCAACCGCGAGACATACCGAAGCTACATCGACCGGTTCGTCAATTCATCTTCTTGGGACAGCGAACGCCTCGCTTTCATGGACGTGGTGATACTGCTGACATCCATCGCCGAAATCCTCGGTTTCCCGAAGATTCCGACCACGGTCAGCATCAACGAATACATAGAGATAGCGAAATGCTACAGCACGCCTAAAAGCGGGCAGTTCATCAACGGCATGCTTGCCTCGATAACGACCATGCTCCGCGAAGACGGCCAACTCACAAAAGAATAACCCCTTAAAACAGCTACTTAAACAAAAATGAACCTACTAAACATCCTGCTTCAGGCCCAACAGGGCAACAGCTGGTCGGGAATGCTCCTGATCCTCGCTATGATTGTGGTATTCTACTTCTTCATGATACGCCCGCAATCCAAAAAGCAGAAAGAAATCAAAAAGGCTCGCGAAGCCCTCAAATCAGGCGACAAAATCGTAACCGCCGGCGGAATCCACGGACGCATAAAGGACATTTCCGAGACCACCATGAACGTGGAAATCGCGCCCAACGTCTCAATCAAGATAGACAAGGGTTCCGTCTATCCCCTCGGCGAGGAAGGCACCGCCAAGAAATGACATCATAAGCCGTGAGGCATCCGGGCTGAAACATGAACCTCAGTACAAACGGCATAAAGGAATGGTGGAAGCGTGTGAAGACTACAGCACGCTTCCGCAGCATTCTTCTATACATTGCATTCGTGGCAATAGCAGCCGTGTTCTGGTTCGTGTTCGCGCTCAATGACAACGTACAACAGTCTTTCGACGTCAACCTCAGGCTGAAAGACGTGCCTGATTCAATAACGTTCATCAGCGACATCCCCGACAAGCTCCATGTAACCGTGCGCGACAAGGGCACAGGGCTTCTGCGCAACGCCGTCCTCAAACGTCCTGCGATAGAAATCGACTTCAAGGAATACACGTCTGCCTCCGGCTCAGTCCTTTCCGTATCGAAGAGCGACCTCGCGGCCATGATGAAGAAGACTTTCGGCGCTTCGGCGCAGATAGTCTCCACTTCGCTCGACTCGCTGCACCTTACATATACCGACCGTCCCGGAAAGCGAGTGCCGATAGTGGTCAGAACGGACGTTACCGCAACCTCCGGATATGTGATAGGTGGACATCCGAGGCTCTCGCAAGGTTATACTCTTGTCTACGGCCCACAGGAAGCCCTCGACACAATCACACGCGTCTATACCGACCGCATAGTCCGCCGCAGGCTTTCCGAACCCACCACAGTAGAGGCTAGACTGAGGCATATGCCGGGGACACGCCTCATTCCCGACAAGGTAAAGGTTGCCATTCCCGTGGAACCGCTCGTCAACAAGCACCAGATGGTAGGCGTAACCGTAATAAACATCCATGACGGCGGAAGCGTGCTCCTCTTCCCGCAGAAAGTGGAGGTAAGCTACTACGTGCCGATGAGCAGCTTCAACGAGCCGCAGACGGGCATCGAAGTCGTGGCCGACTATTCTTCAAGAGGGCCGGGGATATCAGGACGAATACCGGTCAGAATACAACGGGCTCCAAAACAGTGCGTCAACCTCAGCCTGCACACCGACAGTCTGGAATACACAGTGGTGAGATGATCGCAACGACACCCCGAATGATCTGCGTAACAGGAGGCATAGGCGCCGGAAAAAGCGTGGTCGCCGCCACACTGAGGCTCAAAGGCTTCAAAGTCTACGACTGCGATTCCCGCGCAAAGCAGATGATGCAGTCAGACCCCACGCTCAGGAAATCGCTCACAGAAATCCTCGGCGACGGAATCTACGATGCCGACGGGCATCTCCGCCGCAAAGAGACGGCTGAAAGGCTTTTCGCTTCTGACAGCACACGTATGGCAGTCAATGCCGTGGTACACGAAGCAGTGCGCCGCGACATAACGGATTGCCTCGCAGAATGCCACGACAGTCTGTTTTTTGTGGAGACGGCAATTCCTGCCGCTTCCAGAATAGATGAAATGTGCAACTCAATATGGCTTGTGGACGCTCCCGCTGAAATACGCACCACGCGAGCCTGCATACGCGACGAAGCTGAAAGACAGCATGTCTTGAGGCGCATCGAGTCCCAAAAAGGCGAATTCTCCGGACTGCCTGCCCAAAAGAGTTCCGTCATAGTAAACGACGGGACTGCCCCTCTCCTTCCGCAAATAGACCATCTCATTGAAACCGAACTCAATAAACCCATTTAAGAAACTATTTATATGCTACGCGAAATAATAGCCATCACCGGCAAACCCGGACTTTACAAAATCGTCAGCCACAGCGCAAGCCGAATCATCGTGGAAGACATGACAAGCAAAAAACGCTTTCCCGTCTCATCACGCGACAAAGTGGTATCGCTCGGCGACATAGCGATGTACACCGACGGAGATGACAAACCGCTCGGAGAAATACTCGACCTCCTCTATGCAAAGCAGGAAGGCAATAGCGTTGACATAAAGGCCCTCGACAGCAACGACAAGCTTTCAGAGGCCTTTGCCGGAGTGCTTGAGAACTATGACCGCGAGCGCGTATATGCCTCCGACATCAAGAAGCTCTTCGCCTGGTACAACCTTCTCATTGCCGCAGGCATGACAAAGTTCACCGAGACAGAGGAATAAGTTTCTAGGCGTAAGCCAAGGAAACAACAACCACTTCCCCAAACAATAAAGATGCGGGATTGCAGCTTGAATGTGCAATCCCGCATCTTTGACTCTTCAAGAGCGTGTCTGGGCGGCTCACTTCCCTTTGCTCGGGCCGTCATTCTCGCCGCCCTCATTAAGCTTGGCCGCCGTACGCTTCACATCGGCGGAAAGCGAACCGAACCGGAAAGAGACTCCGAAGCCGACATGCAAGTTGGCCGAATCATAGCGTGATGAAGTCCGCATCCCCGGGGCTTCGGTCGTATTGTCATATACCGTCCTCGGATTGATGAAATTCTGGGCATATACGTTGACTGTCAAGGCGTCGTTCTTCAGGAATGAGCGCGATGCCTGCACTCCGTAATAAAACCATCCGGAACCGGATGTCTGAAGCATGATCCATCCGGAGCCTGCGCCGCCATACGCCGAAAGGCGCAGACGGCAAGGAAGCGTATAGTCGAAGTTGGCGTTGAAGTTGCCGCTCCATCCCGCCCGCGATGCCTTAAGCTCCGGCGACGATGCCTTGTAGTCCTCATAGTTCAGTCCCGCATACAGTGAGAACTGCATATCCGTGATGACGGTCCATTGCATATACCCGTTGATGTTGAACCACTGATAACGCCCGATGTTGGCATAAGTCGAATTGAATACTCCGTCGCTAAGGAAGTTATAATTCTCAATCGAGTTCTTGGTGTAAGCATAGCTCACTCCTACGTTACCGCCGACCTTGCCCCCGTAGTTGCTGTATGTAAGCGAAACCTGGTTGGAACGCTGGCTGTCAAGATCCGGATTTCCGAAGCTTGCCTGATTGGTAGACATTTCGTTGCGGTAAGGGTTCAGCTGCCACAGGGACGGGCGCGATATGCGCATCTGGTATGCCAGACGGAGATTTGACGCCGGCGTGAACCTGTAGGTCAGCGAAGCGTTCGGCACCACATCGTTGAGCACCGTGGTGAAGTCCTTGTATCCTTGTGGCCGGGTCTTGTAGTCAACTCCCGTATGAGTGTATTCCCAACGCACTCCGGCCCGGCCTGAAAAGCTGCCGAAAGTTCCTGTATATGAAGCGTAGAGCGCGAATATGTCCTGAAACTGCGTCATTTCCACATGCTCGTCTTCTGCAACCGCCATATTGTCGTATTCGGTCCCGTATAGCGGATAGGCGTTGCCATCGCTTCTCTGCATCTGAAGTTTGGCCCCGGCCTCCAACGTATGTCGGGAGGTGAACGGATTGGTATAATCGATCTGCATTGTGTGCCTGCCGGTCGCATTGTCGTTCACGTTCTTTCCCCACAACCACGGCAACGAAATCCCTTCCAGCGAATGCCTCGTCTGCACTGACGAGAAGTCATTGTCGTAATTGTTGTAGAGATATGATGCCACTATGTGGTGTCCCTTCCTGCGGAAAGTGTGCTGGTAGGAAGCCTGGCCGCTCAAGCCCAGATTTGAACTGTGGGAATTCCAGTCTCTTATGTAGCTCCACTGCTTCTGTCCGGATGAAGAAAGCATCTCCAGTGCGTTGCGCGTGTTCTGCCATCCCAGGCTTTTGCCGAAATCAAACGAGACGGTGAACAGGTTGAGCGTGTCCGGCTCCCAAGAAAGGTTGAAGCTGGAACCGACATAGTTCCTTTCGTTTGCTCCCTTGGAAACCGTCCGTTGGGTGCGGTCGGTTTCAGAAAGAAGATTCTCGTATGCTTCATTACAATAGAAGTGCCTTGCCGGATAAACGCGCGAATCGTTGTAGTTGGCGTTGAGGGAAGCGGTTACATTGCCTATCTTGGTGCGCCCGTAGCCGCTTATGCCAGAATTGCTAATATTGTGCCAAAGCGAGAAATTGGCCATGAAACCTTCAAGATTCTGCTTTCCTACAGTGATTATGTTGAGTATCCCCCCCGTGCCTTCCGCGTCATACTTCGCCCCCGGCTCGGTGATCACCTCGATTTTCTTTATCGAAGCAGCCGGCATGGATTTCAGTATCGTCTTCGGGTCGCCCGAAAGCATAGGGTCTTCCTTGCCGTTAAGGTAAATCTTGAAATTGGACTGCCCCTTCACCTTTATGTTCTCCTGGGCATCCACCGAAACCATAGGCACTTTGCGCAGCATGTCGAGCGTGGAGCTGGTCGTGGCAGACGGGTCTTCCTCCACATTGTAGGTAAGCGTGGCCCCGTCGCTATCGACAAGCCTGCGCTGCCCTGTAACCACCACTTCGCCGAGCGTCTCGGAATCGGATGCCAAGGCAATCGTGCCCAAGTCGGACGATGATGCCTTCGCGCTCAGTGTGAAAAACCTCGAAACGGTCTTCAGCCCCACATACTCCGCCTTAAGCAGATATTTTCCCGAGCGTGAAAGGGAATGCCTGAATCGCCCTTCCATATCGGCGGCATCCACTGCAACCGGCTTAACCGTGTCGGACACGTTGTATATCCTGTAAGTGGCTCCGGGGCAAGGCTCGCCGCCGCTGGCCTCCACTATCCTGCCGCTTACCGAATAGACCGCCGCAATGGCCGTCAGACCTCCGAAAGCAAACGTAGCCAGCAGGGAAATCAAATGAGTTTTCATGATTTTTAGATTTATTTTACACTATTCAAGACGGCAATGAACATCATTCGTTACAGTCCACAAAGTTTTTTTTGAACCATTCATCATTTTTTCGCCCGAAAATTTGGTTTATAAAATAAATCGCTTTACCTTTGCATCCGAAAAACAATCGGAACGGCAACGTTCCATTATTTTTCACCGCATAGTTTACAATATAAACCGATTTAAAACCCACAAAACAAACAGAATTTATGGAAGAGAAAAGAATCAACGAACGTGAGAGCCTTGAACTCATCACCCGCATGATTGCCGACACGAGAAGCCGAATCGAAACAAGAGACGGCAACATAGTCCTGAACTGGGGGCTGCTCTCGGTAGCAGTGGCAGCAATAGTATGGATTGCACTCGTCACCACCGGAAATCCCGGCTTCAACGGTCTTTGGGGACTTATTGCCCTCGGATACCTCTTCAACCGCAAAGAGAAAAAGGCGCAAAGGCAAAAAGGATACACGTCTTTCACCGATAGAATAAGCAACAGGCTATGGATACCCGTTATGGTGATGGCGGTGGTGAGCTTCGCTGTCTGCGCCGTGTTCGACATTGTGCTGGAGAAAAACCTATGGAAGCTAATGTTCACATTCCCGTTCATTTTCGTCGGCTTCGCCTCATCCGTGCAAGGATATGTAATTGACGTCAAAAGCCTTGTCTACGGAGGAATGCTGAATATGGCAGTAGGCATCGTACTGATTGCGCTGCTTATGGAAGGAATCAGGCTGGACACCGTATGGGCAATGCCTCTGTTCATTGTATGCATGACCACTCTGATGATCATACCCGGACTGGAAATGAAACACCTTGCACGACGCGGCCATGAAAAATCTTGACCCACTCCTCCATTCGCAACTGCGCCTCGCGGTGATGTCGGTTCTTATGAATCTCGCAGAAGCCGATTTCGTCTATCTCCGCGAAAAGACGGAATCCACGGCCGGCAACCTCAGCGTACAGCTCGACAAACTCGCAACGGCCGGCTACATCGAAATCGAAAAGGGCTTTGTCGGCAGGAAGACACGCACACTGTGCCGCATCACGCAGCAAGGACGCAATGCCTTCGAAACATACGTCGATGCCCTGAAAAGCTACCTCAACATATGAACCGGCACTAAAGAATGCCTTTCATATGACACGGCAACCACAAAAACCGAAACATCTAAAACACGGATTACGAGCAATTTAATGCATAACCGGGTTCTACAACAGAGATTGGTACTGAAAAATAATCAGTAATATGTATTGCATAGTACTAAAATAATGCCTAACTTTGCACCGTGGTTGAACGACGACCGCCAAAACAAAATCAAAAAACAGAAAAAACAAAAACCGGATTGCCCCGGCAGTCCAAACAAAAACATTCCGCCAAAACAAAATTATGAAAACATCGACTAAACTTTCATCAGCCCTCATCGCAGCTGCAGCATTCTCCTCAGCCCCGGCATTCGCTGCCGCCACCGACGACCCGCAGAAGCCCGAAACCAACGACTCAATCCAGCCTGCCACATACGACATGCTCGATGAAGTGGTGGTTACGGCTCAAAAGCCACTGGTGCAGGCCAACGGCGAAAAGGTGAGCTACAACGTGGACGAGGATCCTGCATCGAAAACATCCAACGTGCTCGAGATGCTGCGCAAAGTGCCTTCGGTTACCGTTGACGGTCAGGACAAGATACAGGTCAACGGCCAAAGCAACTTCAAGATATACGTAAACGGCAAGGAAGACCCTATGCTTTCTTCCAATCCCGGCCAGATACTGAAGGCTATGCCGGCATCCTCGATAGTGAAGATCGAGGTGATCACGGAGCCTGGGGCGAAATATGACGCGGAAGGAACCGCAGGAATACTGAATTTCATCACCGTGCGCAAACAGCGCACTGACGGATATGCAGGTTCAGTGTCGCTAGGAGTGGCCTCTGAAAACATCAATGCCGGAGCCTACGCTCGCGCGAAATACCGCAATGTTACCGGAAGCGCACACTTCGAGTTCGCCGACAACCACATCCATCCCCAAAACAACATCAACCGTTCAACCACGGAATACATCGACAACCCGGTAAACCGCTTCAACCTTCAGGAGACCGCACAGGAATTCTCTTACGACTATTACGGCGGCGGCCTCGACCTTTCATGGGAGCCGGACACGCTCAACCTCTTCACAGTAAACTTCAACATACGGCACATGAAGGCTGACATCGAGAAGTTCAACCAATATGTGCGCATGCTCGACCCGGACCGGAATCTCCTTTCATCCTACCGGCAGAAAGCCATGGGAGGTTCACTGCTCGAATTCGGCTTCTCGGCCGGAGCGTCATACCAGCACACGTTCCGCCGCCAAGGCCACCACCTGATTCTTTCGTATCTCTACAACCAGGGACAGACCGAACTGGAGCTCAGGCGGCGGTATACAGAGATGACAGGCTTCCAGGCACCTGAGTTCAACTCCATATTGTCCGACAACACCAACCACGAACACACAGCCCAGCTCGACTATGCCATTCCCTTCGGAGGAGAGAAGCATCTGGTCGAGGCGGGACTCAAAGGCGTCTTCCGCCGCAACGACGGCATCGGCAACGAACACAACGGCGACCGGCAGGATGACATGAAGCTTGACCCCTCATCAGTGGTGGACATAAAGCAGTTTCAAGACGTGGCAGCCGCCTACGCCTCCTACTCCGGCACCTTCGGAAGCTACAGCGTAAAAGGCGGCCTGCGCTATGAGCACACGCGCATGGGCATAGACTTCCGTAAAGGGGATACGCCCGACTTCACCACGAGGCTCAACGACATAGTGCCCAACGCAGCCGTCTCATATTCGTTCGCCCCGGCCCACAGCCTGCGCCTCGCATACCAGATGCGCATATCCCGGCCATCCCTCAACCAGGTCAATCCGTTCCAACTCAAGCTGACGGACAATATGGTACAGATGGGAAACCCCGACCTCACCAGTGAACGCAGCAACAAGATTACTCTGACCTACACAAACTTCGGCCGAACCTTCGGCGGCAACGTCAGCATTGAGTATTCCCAGATAGACAATGCCATAAGCGAATACAATTATGTGGCTGACGACGTGATCTATACAACTCATGCAAACCTCGGCAAAAACCGTTCGGCAGCACTCTCCGGATTCCTCAACTGCAACATATCCGCCAAGATGCGCCTGTCGCTCAACGGACGCCTGCAATACACTGACCTCAATTCCCCGAATCCGCTCTTCGGCCATGACACAGACTCATCAGAAAGACTGCGTGCCTCCGGATGGACCGGTAATTTCGGAGCCAGCTTCAACTACACGATGCCCGGCAACGTGAAGCTGAACGCATACGGCGGAAAGAATTTCGGATGGATCCAGCTCAGCTCGCGCAGCAACGGATGGTATTATTACGGAATCAGCTTCTCCCGCTCTTTCCTCCGCAATGACGCACTTACGGTTACGGCAAGCGCATCCAACTTCCTGACCGAAAAACGCAAATTCATAAGCCGCAGCCATACGGAGACCACACGCTCATACGGCATCAACGAGTCGCGCTCATGGAATGTCGGGGTGTCCGTCTCGTGGAACTTCGGAAATCTCCAAAGCCGAGTCAAGAAAACCGCCGCCAACATCGAAAACGACGACAAGAGTTCAAGCGGAAACTCAAAAGGCGGCATAATGTAACTGACAAGACAAAATATATGGTACCATATATTTATATGCCGAAGGCATATCGCAAAACTGAAAAAACATGAATGAAACAGGCATAAACAACATCAAGGCGCAGATGCGCAAGGGAATGCTCGAATACTGCATCCTGCTGCTCCTCTCCGAACGCAGGGCATATCCCTCCGACATCATCGGCTCGCTCAGCGACGCAGACATGATAGTGGTGGAAGGCACGCTCTACACGCTCCTCAACCGTATGCGCAAAGAGGACAAACTCGCCTACGAATGGGAAGAGTCGAAGAAAGGACCACCGCGCAAATACTACCACATCACCCCGTTCGGGCGCAAGGTGCTCCAGGAAATGAGCGCGGCTTGGGACGAAATCAACAATACGGTAAAACATCTGCGTGGCTCCGAACCAACAGTTAAACTCCTTGAAAACAACAAAAAATGAAAAAGACATTCAACATCAACATCTCCGGCTACGTCTTCACCATCGACGATGACGCATACGACCTGCTCAAGGACTACCTCGACACGCTCCACCACGCATTCGCTTCCCAGGAGGACGGCGCGGAACTAATAGCCGACATCGAACAGCGAATGGCCGAGATACTCGGCCAACAGAACGACGGAGGCATGCGAGTCATAACCATTGCCGACGCAGAGGCCATAATAGCCCGTATGGGCCGTCCGGAAGAGATAATAGAAGACGAAACCGTGGAATGGAGACACGACGGACATGAAGGACAGAGCGACGAAAAGAACGGACCTGCCGAAGCGCCGCCATACAATCCGGCTCAGGAACAGACGGTGAGACGCAAGTTCTTCCGCAATCCCTACAACAAGATGCTCGGAGGCGTATGTTCCGGACTCGCCGCATACATAGGCATCGACCCCACATGGATGCGGCTCATAGCCGTGCTTCTGGCCTTTGCCTCCTTTTCTGTGGCAGTAATCATCTACATAATCCTATGGATAATCGTGCCTGAGGCCCGCACTACGCTCGACTTCATGCAGATGCAGGGAAAGGCACCCACGATGGAAAACATAGGGCAGACCGTTACCGACACTTTCCGCCGCATGGGCGACACTTTCAGCAACAGCGACAAGGCCAACCGCCCCGGAACGCACGGTTCGGCGGACTTCGCCAAGACCGAACCACGCTCCACCGGCAAAGTAATGGCCGACGGGCTCGCCTCGTTCTTCGGATTCGTAGGGAAAGTGCTTCTAATCATCGGCATAGTGGTATGTACCATAATCGAAGCCGCATTCGGCATAGGGTTGCTCGGATGCATCATCGCACTAATCACGTTCATCACCCCCTACGGAATGACAATGTTCGGCGACGGCAGTCTGGCCGGAGAGCATGACATCGTGATCATGGGCCTGCTAACAGCGATAGGATACATCCTTACCATCGGAATCCCGTTGTTTTTCCTCTTGCGCTTCATGCTCAACAACAACAACCGCATTCCGCAGCGAATGGCCAAAGGGTGGCGAGTGGCGATGATTGCCACATGGATAATCGGATTCATAATGGCCGGCGTATGCACAGGAATAATCGCCGCCCATGAACAGCGAGGAGACTGGAAATCCTGGCACCACAACGCCGACCGCCACCGTGAAGTGATCTACGACACGGTTGTGGTGGAAGAGACCGGAATCCTTGACGGCGAATCGGAATCTGAAGAACGCATCGACTCGCTCAAACAGGAAATCAGAAGAAACCGCGACTCACTCAAAGAAAACGCGAAAGCTTTGAAAGAGGAGATAAAGAAAAACCGATAAAAACAGAATTCTCCATAACCGGTACGGCTCCGCCTGTCTATTGCGACAAGCGGAGCCGTACCATATCTGGCCGCGCCCGACAATTCATTCGTAGCGCATAGTGGAGGCCGGCGAAATACGGGCAACGAAATGCGACGGCAATATCAGCGCTAGCCACGCCACGACGAAAACGCCGATGTCCAAAGCCGCAATCGCGCCCCAACTGAATTCCACCGGTACGAAGTCGATGTAATAGCTCTCCGGGTCGAGCGGTATGAAATGAGTCCTGTCCTGCACGGCAAGTATAGTGACCATAAGCGCGTTGCCTATCAGAAGACCGGCAACGGTAACCTTCAGGGCAAGATAGACGAACACACGCCTGAGAGAGCGGTTGGAAGCCCCGAGAGCCTTCATTATGCCTACAAAGGCTATCTTGTCGAGGATGATGATGAGAAGCCCGGAAATGAGCGTGATGCAGGCCACTACCGTCATAAGCGCAAGCACCACGGCCACGTTCGTGTCGAGAAGCGCGAGCCAGCTGAAATAACCGCGCCCGCGGTCTTTGGCCGTCTCCACCTTATAATTACGGTACAGCTCCCCGTCGGCATAGCCTTCCACAAGGCGGCGCGTAAGCCGTGCGGCATATTCATCCACCCTGTCAAAGTCCGTGGTGGTTACGTGCAACGCCGTGCCTTTGTCGGCATCTATTCCGGCAAGGTCATCAATCAGGGCTTTCGCCCCGTATATGTATATGTTGTCATATGCGTCGAAATGGCTGTTGAAGACACCGTCTATGCGCATACGGCGCACCTTCACTCCGTCGGAAATGAAATACACGTCCACTTTGCCGCCCTGTTCAAGACCGAGCTGACGGGCAGCCGGCTCGGACACCACCACACCAAGCGCACTGTCGGCCTCCTGCACGCGGCTGAAGTCCGGCACAGTGCCGCCGACAAGGTTGCGTCTGATGAAAGCCCTCTCCTCCTCTCCGTCAAGAGCCTTGAAATACACTCCCTTGAAATCGGAAGGAGTCTTCAATATCGCCGGCATGGCGGCCTCGAGCGAGTAAGAGACCACATACGGCTCGTTGTCGAGAATCTTCCTCAACGACGGCGTGAGCGAGACTAGGTTGCCTCCGGTTTCCGCGCCCGTCTCCGGAGAAGCCGACGCGGACACGGTCAGATGCGAATTGAACCCCACCACCTTGTCGCGTATCTCACGCTTGAAGCCGCCGACAACGGCTATCGAGGCAATCATCACGGCAACAGACAGAGCAACCGCTGCCGTGGCCACGCCGACCGCAGGCGCAGTCCTCCTGCCACCGGAAGAGAGGGACAGCCTGCGCGCTATGAACAATGAGAAATCCATACAATCATCGTTAAAAACAAACAAAATTACGAAAATTCCAACACATTTCACTGATTGGAACTGCATCTTTTGCCCGTTTCCACGGAAATCACTATTTTTGCACGAAATCAAATACACTCTAAACGACTATGGCCAAATCGCAAGTATTCTTCACGAACCTGCGCACCAACCCGCATTCCAACCTTCTCGACAAGCTGGAACGACTCGTAGCCCGCGCAGGCATGCTCGATATGCCGCTGAAAGACAGTTTCGTGGCAATAAAGATTCATTTCGGCGAACCGGGCAACCTTGCCTACATACGCCCCAATTTCGCCGCCCGTCTCGCGCAGGTGCTGCGCAAAGCCGGCGCGAAACCTTTCCTCACCGACGCCAACACACTCTATTCCGGACGGCGCGCCAACGCCGTGGACCATCTCCAGAGCGCGATGGAAAACGGGTTCAATCCGATTTCCGCAGACTGCAACGTAATCATCGCCGACGGACTGAAAGGCACCGAACAGGTGGAAATCCCGATCGGAGGCGAATACTGCAAGGCACCGAAAATCGGGGCGGCGGTAGCCAATGCCGACGTGGTGGTTTCCATGACCCACTTCAAAGGACATGAGCAGGCCGGCTTCGGAGGCGCACTAAAGAACCTCGGGATGGGAGCGGCAAGCGTGGCAGGAAAACTCGAGCTACACAGCAACTCGCAGCCGAAAGTCAACGAAGACAAGTGCATCGGATGCGGCGTATGCGTGTCCCACTGCGCCCACGACGCAATCAGACTCGACGACAAGCGGAAGGCGAAAATCGACTACGGCAAATGCGTGGGATGCGGACAGTGCGTGGCGCTCTGCCAGTTCGACGGCGCGGTGCTCGCCAGCTGGGACACCTCGGAACGCCTGAACTACAAAATCGCGGAATACACGAAGGCTGTCATAAAAGACAAGCCTAACTTCCACATCAGCTTCATAATGAACGTCTCGCCGGAATGCGACTGCTGGAACCACAACGACGCTGCGGTAGTCGCCGACATGGGCATCCTCGCATCCTTCGACCCTGTTGCGCTCGACCAGGCCTGCGCCGACATGGTGAAGGCCGCTCCCGCCCTTCCCACCGACAACCGCCTGCACGACGGCCATTCCCACGAAACAATGGCAGGACAGGACAAATTCCGCGTCATGCACCCCGACACCGACTGGGAAGCCGGACTCGAACACGCCGTAAAGATAGGCATAGGGTCGCGCGACTATGACCTCATCAACGTCTGAAGACTACTTTTTGACGGTTTTATTTGCGTAGTTTCGCAGATATGGCTAACTTTGGGCAAGATTTCCCGCAAGGGATTTCTTGCCTTATGTCTGATTGCGCCGCAACAGGGGCAGTCAGCTTGACAAACGAACAAAAATTGCGAAAAGAAAATACAACAATGGAAGAGAAACTCGTAAAAACGTGTCTCCACGACCGCCATGTCAAGCTCGGTGCGCTTATGTCGCCGTTCGGAGGCTTCGACATGCCCATACAGTACAAAGGTATAACCGAAGAGCACAATGCAGTGCGCCAAGAGGTAGGCGTCTTCGACGTGAGCCATATGGGCGAAGTGCGCATCAAAGGCCCCGAAGCATACAAATACGTCAGCCACATCTTCGTCAACGACGTGACAGGCGCGCCCGACGGCCAGATCTTCTACGGTATGATGTGCTACGAGAACGGCGGCACCGTGGACGACCTTCTTGTCTACAAGGTGAACGACGAGGAGTATTTCCTTGTGATCAACGCTGCCAACATCGACAAGGACGTTGAATGGATCAAGCGCAACGCCGAAGGCTTCAACTGCGAAGTAGTGGACGAAAGCCCCAAATACGGCGAAGTGGCCATCCAAGGGCCTAAGGCTGAAGAGACTGTAGAGAAAGTGCTCGGCCTTTCAGTGAAGGACATCCCGTTCTACAACTTCCAGACTTTCGAAATCGACGGCGAGGAAGTGATTGTGAGCCGCACAGGCTACACCGGCGAAGACGGGTTTGAGGTCTATGGCCCACACGCCTACATCCAGAACGTATGGGACAAGCTGATGGAAGCCGGCGTGCAGCCCTGCGGACTCGGTTGCCGCGACACTCTCCGCTTTGAGGTGGGTCTTCCCCTCTACGGCGACGAGCTCAGCGACACCATCACCCCCATCGAGGCAAGCCTCAGCATGTTCGTCAAGCTCGACAAGCCTGAGTTCATAGGAAAGGAAGCCCTCGCCAAGCAGAAGGCAGAAGGCGTGAAGCGTCGCATCATCGGCATCGAGCTTGAAGGCACCGCAGTGCCCCGCCACGGCTATCCCGTAGAAGCCGACGGCAGACAGATCGGTGAGGTAACCACCGGCTACAAGTCGATTTCAACCGGAAAGAGCGTGGCAATGGCCATGGTAGAGAAGCCCTACGACAAGCTCGGCACTCCTGTAGAGATCCGCATCCGCAAGAAGACGTTCCCCGGCAAGGTGATTAAAAAACGTTTCTACGAGAAGAACTACAAGAAATAAGGATTCCGGTCGGCGATTTCTGATTGTCGCCACCGAATCTTATGATTCCTCAAATTGACTATCCCCCGATCAAAAACAAAAGAAAAAAGAACCATATATCATGAGCAAGATTTTAGACGATATCCGCTACGCGGATTCCCACGAATGGGTGAAACTCGAAGGCGACATCGCCACTGTCGGCATCACTGACTATGCACAGCACGCCCTCGGCGACATCGTATACGTTGACATGCCTGAAGTAGGCGACGAAGTGACCAAAGGCGAGGATTTCGGCGCCGTTGAGTCCGTAAAGGCTGCCAGCGACCTCCTTTCCCCCGTAAGCGGAGAAGTTGTTGAAATCAACGAAGCCCTCGAGGACGAGCCGGGCCTCGTCAACCAGGACGCTTTCGGCAACTGGATCATGAAGGTGAAAGTGAGCGATCCTTCCGAGATCGACGACCTTCTCGACGCAGCCGCTTACGCAAAAATCTGTGAAGAGTAATCACAGGTTCACTCCATTCAAAAACCCACACGGGGCGCGAGTTATTTCGCGGAGGCCCACCAAGGCATCCGGAGACGGCTACGCGCCTCTTTCACTTTCCACACGGATACATACACAATAAAATGAGCAACAAATTCATACCGCATACCGAGGCCGACATCAAGACGATGCTCGACCGCATCGGCCTGAAAAGCGTCGATGACCTCTACAGCGACGTTCCTCAGGAGGTGATATTCAAAGAGGAATACGACATCCCCTCCGCAATGACCGAAATCGAGCTCCGCCGCCATTTCGAGGAGCTCGGCAAGAAGAACAGCCGGCTCACCGTCTTCGCCGGCGGCGGCGCATATGACCACTACTCGCCCGCAGCAGTGGCCCACCTGCTCCAACGCAGCGAGTTCTACACCGCCTACACTCCTTATCAGCCGGAAATCTCGCAAGGCACGCTCCAGTACATATTCGAGTACCAGAGCATGATCAGCGAACTGACCGGAATGGAGGCCACCAACGCTTCCATGTACGACGGCGCGACAGCAACCGCCGAAGCGATGTTCATGATGGTGGCTTCTGCAAAGAAGCGCAACCGCGTGGTGCTTTCCGGCACGCTCACCGACGCCGTCATACGCGTCGTGGAGACATACGCCCATTTCCACGGAATCTCCGTTACCGTAGTCGCACCCAAGGACGGCGTCAGCGACCAGGAAGCCATCCTCAAAGAGATGGAAGCCGGCGACGTGGCAGGCGTAATAGTGCCTTGCCCCAACCGCTACGGCATCGTCGAGGACTTCACAGGATTTGCCGACAAAATCCACGCACTCAAAGGATTCCTCACCATCAACGCCGATCCGTCGGCTCTCGCGGTGCTCCGCACCCCGGCTGAATGGGGCGCAGACGCAGCCGTAGGCGACGGCCAGACGCTCGGCATGCCGCTACAGTTCGGCGGCCCCTACCTCGGCTACATCTCCTGCTCGAAGACCATGCTCCGGAAGATGCCGGGACGCGTGGTAGGAGCGACCAAGGACATCGACGGCAAGCGCGGCTACGTGCTCACCCTCCAGGCCCGCGAGCAGCACATACGCCGCGAAAAGGCCACTTCCAACATATGCTCCAACCAGAGCCTTATGGCGCTCTATGCCACCATCTACCTTGCGCTGATGGGCAAAGAGGGAATGAAAGAGGTCAACAGGCTCAGCTGCGACGGGGCGCACTACCTCTACAACAAGCTCATTGCAACCGGTAAATTCGAGCCGGCGTTCCCCGGCAAGCCATTCCTCAAGGAGTTCACGCTCCGCACGAAGCTCGACATGGCAAAGGTGAACGAAAAGCTGCTTGAAAACGGCTTCATGGGTCCGCTCGTGCCCGGAGACGGAATGGCAGAATTTGCGGTTACCGAGAAGCGCACACGTGAAGAGATCGACAGACTGGTAGAAATCATCTCGAAAGAGGCTTAAAGACAGGAGGACACAGAAATGAAACATTACGATAAACTGATATTTGAACTTTCCCGTCCCGGCCGCAAAGGCTATGAGCTTCCGGCCGACCGCTATGAGACCGACGGCCTCGCCGAGATTCCGGCAGACCTGATGCGCAAAGAAGACCTCGGCCTGCCCGAAGTGAGCGAACTGGACGTGGTGCGTCATTATACCAATCTTTCCAACAAGAACTTCGGCGTAGACACCGGCTTCTACCCTCTCGGCAGCTGCACGATGAAGTACAACCCGAAGATCAACGAAGAAGTGGCTGCAATGGCCGACTTCGCAGCCATCCACCCGCTCCAGACACCGGAGACCGTACAGGGTGCGCTTGAACTTTACTACAACCTCCAGCACGCACTCTCGTCGCTCGCAGGTCTGGCCGAGTTCACGCTCAACCCCTACGCCGGAGCCCATGGCGAGCTTACCGGCCTGATGGTGATGCGCCGCTACCACGAGTCGCGCGGCGACAGCAAGCGCACGAAAGTAATCGTGCCCGACTCGGCCCACGGCACCAACCCTGCATCCGCAATGGTGGCCGGACTCGAGGTGGTGGAGGTGAAGTCGAAGCCCAACGGCTCAATCGACGTGGAAGACCTCAAGCCGCTGCTCGACGACACCATCGCCGGCATCATGATGACCAACCCCAACACGCTCGGCATGTTCGAGACGGAAATCCTCGAGATAGCCAAGCTCGTGCACGAGGCAGGCGGCCTGCTCTATTACGACGGTGCCAACCTCAACCCGATGCTCGGCAAGGTGCGTCCCGGCGATATGGGATTCGACATCATGCACATAAACCTCCACAAGACATTCTCGACGCCTCACGGCGGCGGCGGTCCCGGCTCAGGCCCTGTAGGCGTAGCGGAGCATCTTCGCGAATTCCTTCCAAACCCGCGCGTGCGCAAGGAAGCCGACGGCAGATTCTCAGTTGACTTCGGCAAGGACAGCCTCGGCTCAGTAAGCACATTCTTCGGCAACTTCGGCGTGATGATGAAGGCTTATGCCTATATCCTCACCCTCGGCAAGGAAGGAATCCGCAACGTGGGCCCGATGGCCACGCTCAACGCCAACTACATCAAAGAGAACCTTAAAGACGACTACCTGCTCCCTATCGAGGGCGTATGCAAGCATGAGTTCGTCTTCGACGGCCTCAAAGACAAGTCCACAGGCGTAACGACCCTCAACGTCGCAAAGCGTCTGCTCGACTACGGTTTCCATGCCCCGACCATCTACTTCCCGCTCCTTTTCCACGAGTCCATGATGATCGAGCCTACCGAGACCGAAAGCATCGAGACGCTCGACGAGTTCATCGAAGTGCTCCACAAGGTGGCAAAAGAGGCTCGCGAGAACCCCGACGCGGTGAAAGACGCGCCGCTCACGACATCAGTGCGACATCTCGACGAGACCGGTGCGGCCAAGAACCCGATTCTGACCTACAAATCGCTCAAAGCACAGCAATAAGATGCACAGCGACATTATAATCATCGGCGCGGGGCCGGGCGGCTATGAGACCGCCCTCTCCGCCGCCCGCCGGGGAATGAGCGTAACGCTCTTCAACGGAGCGCAGCTCGGCGGAACGTGCCTCAACGAAGGATGCATCCCGACCAAGTGCCTCTGCCGCAACGCCGAGGCCGTGGCACAGTTCAAGGAGGCCGAAAAGTTCGGCATCGACGACTTCACCTTCTCGTTTGACTTCAACAAGGTCATGGCCCGCAAGAACGAGGTTGCCGACCAGCTCCGCTCCGGAATCGCCATGATGCTGAAAAGCGCGAAAGTGAACGTGGTGGAAGCAATGGCTTCATTCAAAGACAGCCGCACAATCGTGGCCGGCGGCGAGGAATACACCGCCGACAACATCATAATCGCTTCCGGAAGCGTCTCGAAATCACTGCCCATACCGGGTCATGACCTCGAATGCGTGATGGACTCCTCGAGCCTCCTCAACATCGACCATGTGCCCGAGTCGCTGACCATCATCGGCGGCGGAGTGATCGGCATGGAGTTCGCCAACATCTTCGCGTCGTTCGGCTCAAAGGTTACCGTAATCGAGTTCATGAAGCAGATTCTGCCTCCGTTCGATTCCGACATAGCCAAACGCCTCAAACAGACGCTCACGAAGAAGGGAATCAAAATCATCACTTCGGCGGCTGCGAAAAAAATCGAACAGAACGCCGATTATGAAATAACGGTTACCTACGAGGCCAAAGGCAAAGAGGAGACCGTAGTCAGCTCAGACCTGCTTATGGCAGTGGGGCGCGCACCGCGTCTCGACGGACTCAACCTCGAAGCCGCCGGAGTGGAGTTCACCCCTCGCGGCATAGCTGTTGACGATTACATGCGCACCAATGTGCCGCACATCTTCGCCATCGGAGACGTCAATGCCCGGATGATGCTTGCCCACGTGGCCTCGTTCCAGGGTGAACGCGCACTCAACGCCATTCAAGGAAAAGAGGACGCAATCCGCTTCGACATAGTGCCTTCCGCAGTGTTCACCGTGCCTGAATGCGGCATGGTGGGTCTGACGGAAGACCAATGCAAGACCCAAGGCATCGAAGTAATGACCGGTCAGAGCTTCTTCCGCGCCAACGGCAAAGCATTGTCAATGGCCGAATCCGACGGACTCTGCAAGCTCATCTTCCGCAAAGCGGACGGCGTGCTCATCGGAGCCCACATCATGGGCGTACAGGCAGCCGACCTCGCACAGCAGTGCGCAGACCTGATGAACCGCGACACTACGCTGGAGCAGATGCATCAGATCATCTTCGGCCACCCGACGGTGAGCGAGGTGATTCTTTCTGCCCTCCATGCAGTAAAATAAGCCATATATCAACGGCATCAATAACAGAAACAGCGGATTCCAACAAGACTGGAATCCGCTGTTTTTCCTAAGACAACTTGGGTTACCGCTTATTGGAATCGCCAGCTTTCTTCTTGAAAGATTTGGAGAGTGCCTTCTTCACGTCTTTGCGGATGGCATCGCCCATAGAACTCAGTTCGTCCTCAAGGCCGCTCAACTCTATATCCAAGTCTTTCAGCGAATCAAGCCCGCTTAGGTCAAGATTCTCCAAAGAAGAAAAATCCATATCCTCAAGCGATGCAAGCCCGGAAAGGTCAAGGCTGAATTCCGCTTTGCCGTTATTGCAGGTGTAGTCGTATCCATATCCATTGCCTGAGGCATAGTTATAAGCATAGCACCTGTAATTGCCGTCCTTCGTCGGTTTCACTTCCCGACCGTTTATTATCACCTGCGGCTTTGACGACGTCTTCTTGGACTTCGACGAGGCCTTCGAAGTCTTGCGCCGTCCGGAAGAGCTGTCTGTCGAGTTCATCCACAGTTCCGCATCAGACTTGCCTTTCTTTGTAAAACCGATGTTTGCGCCACCCGAGTTGAATATCAGCTCATAAACCCCATTTTCATAAGTCTCGATCGTATTCGTGCATTTTTCCATATCCTTGCGCACCAGACGTTCCATTTCACCGACAATACGCGAGTTGCCCGATACTTTCAGACTCCGGAAAACTGTTCCGGGATTCTTTATCACAGACACGCTCGTATTCGGATTGTCATGATACCGTCCGTCGAATAAAGCCTCAATAGCCAGATTGGTGTATTTCTGGGCAAAAGAAGCAAGGCAAAAAGCCGCAACTGTAAAAAATGTAACTAAAATCCTTTTCATAATCTGTCAGTTCAATTGGTTGATCATTTCCTGCGACCTGCGCAGCTCACATTCCGACCGCGCCTGCATCTCGCGCATCATCATCATCGAATTCTCATAGTCGGCCAATGCCTGCCTGCGGGCTTCGGACTCGTCCGTGATGCGCTTTCCGTTGGCGTATGCGATATAGACGGCCTCACCGTCCAAGGAAGGCTTCTGACGGATGAATCCTACCCCCCCTACTGCCAGGACCAGAGCGGCGGCAGCAACGGAAGACCAGACACGCACACGACGCACCAAAGACCGTCGTGGCTTCAACATGTCAACACGCTTTTCCGGACGCGTAAGTTCCAGTCCCATCACTGCACGCGCTTCGTCGAGGACAGGGGAAGAGATGCCTGACTCTGCAAGCACCTTCATCAGCAGCCTTTCGTCAGCACGCGACAATGAAGCCTCGAAATAGAGTTCGGCCAAAGCCTCAAGCTCGGCGAGCGTCATAGTATTGTTGTCGGTTGTTTCCATCATCTCATATCATAATTTGTTGTAGAGACTGCGGAGGGTCTTGCGTGCGCGGCACATATTCGTGCGTGCAGCCTGTTCGGTGATTCCGAGTCGGACCGCTGCCACGTCATAGTCGAAGTCGCGGAGCCCCACAAGCTCGAACACCTGCCTCTGAAGCGGCGGCAACCCGGCAAGAAGCCTTTTCTGCACATCCTCGATTCCCGTTTCCCGGGCATCGGCATCCTCAGTCTTTTCAAAAGCCTCAGGATTGAAGTCGGCCATACGGTTACGCCGCTCGGCCGCATCTATGCTCACGTGGCGGACAGTAACGATGCAGCGTCCTTCGGCCTCGGCCTCAGACTCGGGCACACGGGAATCCCACAGGCGACAGAAGCTCTCCTGCAAAGCGTCGGCCACATCGTCGTCGCTTTTCAGTATCTGTCCGGCCACTGCGCGTAGGCGCGAAGTGAGCCGCGAGAAGGCTTCTGTGAGCAATTCCTTTCCCATCTCTGCCCCATAGACATCCGAAAGCCCCGTTTGTTACATCCACTCCCACAAAAAACGAAAAAAACAGACACCATCATAGCATACAGAGTATATACCCGTGTTTCTTGACGGCCTCGATGGATACGGCCGGATCTTCTGAACGCGAGTTCGGGATAAGTAATAGTATAAAAAAGTAGAATCAGCAGCTTGAAAAAGTTGCCGATTCTTTTGGTAATATCACTGATATTTAGTAATTTAGAGGAACCAAACAATAAATACGATATCATGATTACCGAGAG